>JAZJYT010000001.1:0-110736 GCA_040390235.1 Pseudomonadota bacterium
AGTGCCCTCGTGTCGACCCTGCCCCGTTCCCCCATCCGCGAACTACCCGATGAGCTGGTGAGCCAGATCGCGGCCGGCGAGGTGGTGGAACGCCCCGCCTCGGTGGTGCGTGAGCTGGTGGACAACGCACTCGACGCCGGTGCCACCCAGGTCACCTTGCGCCTGCTGGCCGGCGGTGTGCGCCTGATCGCGGTCGAGGACGATGGCGGCGGCATCCCCCACACGGAGTTGCCGGTGGCGCTCAAGCGCCACGCCACCAGCAAGATTTCCAGCCTGGCCGACCTGGAGTCGGTCGGCACCATGGGTTTCCGGGGCGAGGCACTGGCCGCCATCTCGTCGGTGTCGGAGCTGTCGCTGCTGTCGCGTACCGCCGAGCAGCCCAGCGCCTGGCTGCTCGACGGGCGCAGCGGTGAACTGCGGCCCGCGGCACGGGCCGTCGGCACCTCAGTGGAGGTGCGTGAACTGTTCTTTTCCACACCGGCCCGGCGCAAGTTCCTGAAGACCGATGCCACCGAACTGGCCCACTGCGTGGAAGCCGTGCGCCGGCATGCCCTGGCCCGGCCCGATGTGGGTTTTGCCATCTGGCACGAGGGCAAGCTGGTCGAGCAGTGGCGCCGCTGCACCGGCAGCCCGGACGAAGCCCGCGACCGGCGCCTGGCCGACGTGCTGGGCGAGGACTTCCTCGACCAGTCGGTGGCGGTGCTGTATGCCGGCGGCGGTGTCACGGTGCGTGGCCGCGCCGGCGTGCCCGACGCCTCGCGCGCCCGCGCCGACCAGCAGTTCTGCTACGTCAACGGCCGCTACGTACGCGACAAGGTGCTGACCCACGCCGCCCGCAGCGCCTACGAGGACGTGCTGCACGGCCAGCGCCAGCCGGTGTATGCGCTGCAGGTGGCCATCGACCCGACCCGGGTCGACGTGAACGTGCACCCGACCAAGATCGAGGTGCGTTTCCGCGACAGCCGCGAGGTGCACCAGGCGGTGCGCCGCGCGGTGGAAAACGCGCTGGCCGCACCACGCGCGGGCGCCACCGCGGGTGTGGCGACGCTGGCAGTCGCCGGCCTGCCGGGCACGGTGCCGGGATTGCCTGCGGGCCCCGCCGCCGCCCCCGCGGCAAACCCCACCTTCTCCCTGCCCGCCCCCTGGCAGCCGGCCATGGACTTCGGTGCCGGCCATGGCATCCGGGTATCCGACCTCGGTGCCCTGTGGCAGCCCTCTGCGCGGCCTGATGGCGCCGCGGCCAGTGCCGGTACGGCACCGCAACCCGCGGCCGAGACCGCTCCCCTGCCCCCCGGCGACTGGCCGCTGGGCCGCGCGCTGGCGCAGTTGCAGGGCATCTACATCCTGGCGGAAAACACGCAGGGCCTGGTCATCGTCGACATGCACGCGGCGCACGAACGTATCGTCTACGAACGCCTCAAGCGCCAGCAGGTCGAAAGCGAGCGGCTGCCGAGCCAGCCGCTGCTGATTCCGGCGACCTTCGCCGCCACGCCGCAGGAAGTGGCCACGGCCGAGGCCTGTGTCGATGTGTTGCCGACGCTGGGCCTGGAGATCACCGCCTTCTCGGCACGCACGCTGGCGGTGCGTGCCGTGCCGACCACGCTGGCCGACGGCGATCCGGTAGAGCTGGCACGCAGTGTGCTGGCAGAACTGGCCCAGCATGACGCAAGCACCGTGGTGCAGCGCGCGCGCGATGAAATACTGGGCACCATGGCCTGCCACGGCGCGGTGCGGGCCAATCGCCGGCTGACCCTGGAAGAAATGAATGCCCTGCTGCGCCAGATGGAAGAAACCGAACGTTCCGACCAGTGCAACCACGGCCGGCCGACGTGGCGGCAGTTGTCGGTGCGCGAACTCGACAGCCTGTTCCTGCGCGGCCGCTGAGTCCCTACGGCCGAGCGGAAAGCCGGAAGAAGAGCCGTTTCATGCGGTAAACCCTGAGGCCGGGCTGTACACCTGGTTATGAAACCAGGCGTTAAGAGAGGAACCATCCTTTTTGTTGCCGGTCCCACCCAGCCATGTTCAAAACCCGTTCCGTACTGGCCCCCGTCGCCGTGACGCTTGCGGTGCTGGCCGGCTGCTCCACACTCGACTACAAACAGCGCGAATGGATCTTCCAGCCGAGCGACCGCACCTGGGGCGGCGCCCAGGCGGCGGCGGACATGCAGGACGTGTGGGTGGACTTCCAGTCCGACGTGGAGGCCGGCCCCGCCCGCCTGCACGCCCTGTGGCTGCCCGCGGCCACCCAGGCCAACCGGCCGATGGGCCTGCCGACTGCGCAGCACGGCAACGGACCGCCGGTGCTGCTGTACCTGCACGGCGCCCGCTGGAACGTGATCGGCTCGGCCGACCGCATCCGCCGTATGCAGGAGATGGGCTTTTCGGTGCTGGCCATCGACTACCGGGGTTTCGGCAAGAGCAGCGGCGGTGTGCCGTCCGAGCAGACCGCCGCCGAAGACGCCCGCGCCGCCTGGAACTGGCTGGCCCAGCGGTTTCCCGACCGGGGGCGCTACGTCTTCGGCCACTCGCTGGGCGGCGCCATCGCCATCGACCTGGCGACCACCATTCCCGACGCCAGCGGGGTGATCGTGGAAGGCACCTTCACCAACATCGCCGACGTGGTCAGCAGCTTCAAATGGGGCTGGCTGCCGCTGTCGGGCCTGATCACACAGCGTTTCGAGTCCATCGACAAGGTCAAGCTCATCCATGCGCCGTTGCTGGTGGTGCACGGCTCGGATGACAGCCTGATTCCCTCGGCGCTCGGCCGCCGGCTGTACGACGCGGCCAAAGGGCCCAAGGAGTTCGTTCTGGTGCATGGCGGCTCGCACTACAGCACCAATGCGGTGGGCGAAGAGCAGTACCGGCGCGCACTGCACAACCTGTTCGGCCTGAATACCCTGCCGCCTTCGGACCTGCGGGAAGGCAATGCCGCTCTCGCCTCCGCGGCATTGCCGGTGGCCCCTTCGCCCTGACTCCCCCGCCCGGCTGGCTGGCACGCGGCACCTCTGCTACCCTCGGCCGGATGCCCGGCCCGCCGTTCCCCTCCGCCATTTCCCTCGCGGGCCCCACCGCTTCCGGCAAGACGGCGGCGGCACTGGCCATCGCGGCCCACCTCGCGCCGCGCCTGCCGGTGGAGATCGTCAGCGTGGATTCGGCGCTGGTCTACCGCGGCATGGACATAGGCACGGCCAAGCCGACCGCGGCCGAACGGGCGGCCGTGCCGCACCACCTGATCGACATCCGGGACCCGCGGGAGTCCTACAGCGCCGCCGAATTCGTGGCCGATACGCAGCGGCTGGTCGCAGACATCCACCACCGCGGCGCCCTGCCCCTGCTGGTCGGCGGCACCATGCTGTACTTCAAGGCGCTGTTCGACGGGCTGGATACGATGCCGGCCGCCGACCCCGTCGTGCGCGCGGCCCTGGACGCGGAGGCTGCGGCGCGCGGCTGGCCGGCCCTGCATGCCGAACTGGCGGCGGTGGACCCGGTGACCGCGGCACGCCTGTCGCCCAACGACAGCCAGCGTATCCAGCGTGCGCTGGAGGTCTACCGCGTGTCGGGGCAAGCCCTGTCCGTTTTCCATACGACGGGAAAAGAGCGGAAAACCCCTGCGTCCGCGGCCTCGGCAGCCACCCTGGTGTCGCTGGAGCCGGCCAACCGCGCCTGGCTGCACGGCCGTATCGCCGAGCGCTTCGACGCCATGCTGGCCGGTGGTTTCCTCGATGAGGTGAAACACCTGCGGGCCCGCGGTGACCTGTCACCCGAACTACCGTCCATGCGCTGTGTGGGTTACCGCCAGGCCTGGGAATTCCTCGATGCGCCAACGGCCGGGAACAGCACCACCGCGCCGGACTGGCGCGACCGCGGTGTGTTCGCCACCCGGCAGCTGGCCAAACGGCAGCTCACCTGGCTGCGCAGCATGCCGCAGCGCCGGGTGGTGGCCGCCGATACGCCGGATGCACTGGCGCAGGTGCTGCGGCAGGTCGACGGCCTGCTGGCCGGAGCGCCTCGGTGACCGGCAGGGCAAGCACCGTGGACGGCACCCTTTCGGTACACGGGCTCGCCAAGCACTATGGCCTGCCGCCGGCGGCGGTGCCGGTGTTCGAGAACGTATCCTTCGACGTAGCGCCCGGTCAGTTCGTCGCCATCGTCGGCCCTTCCGGTGTGGGCAAGTCGACCCTGCTCAACTGCCTGGCGGGCCTGGACGACTGGGATGCCGGCACCATCGCGCTGGGCGGGATCTCCATCGGTACGCTGGACGACACGCAGCGCGCGCTGTGGCGCCGCCGCCAGGTGGGTTTTGTCTTCCAGGCCTTCCACGTGCTGCCGCACCTGGACGTGGTGCAGAACGTGGCCCTGCCGCTGATGCTGCTCGGCCGGCCGGCCGCCGAATGCACCATACGTGCGCGGGAGATGCTGTCCGCCGTGGGCCTGGAAGGCCTGGACAGCCGCCTGCCGCAACAACTGTCCGGCGGCCAGCTGCAACGGGTGGCGATTGCCCGCGCGCTGGTGCACCGCCCCGCCCTGCTGCTGGCGGACGAACCCACCGGCAACCTGGACCCGGCCACCGCGGAGAAAGTGATGGACCTGCTCATCGCCGAAGCCCGGAGACAGGGTGCCATGCTGGTGCTGGTGACGCATGCGCCCACCGCGGCGGCCCGTGCCGACCGCCGGCTGGCGCTGCGCAGCGATGGCATCGCGCCGGAGGCCGGGTAGCCCTGATGCGCGCCCTGCTCCTTACCTTCTCCTGGCAGGAGGTCCGCCACCACCCGTGGCGGCATGCGGCGGCGGCCATCGCGGTCATGCTGGGGGTGGCGCTGGCGTTTTCGGTGGACCTGATCAACGCCTCGGCGCTCGACGAGTTCTCGCAGGCGGTGCGGGCGACCGACGGCCAGCCGGACCTGGAACTGCACGCCCGGCGCGAGACCTTCGACGACCGCGTGTTCGCCCGGGTCGCACGCCAGCCGGGTGTCGCGGTCACGGCGCCGGTGCTGGAACTCTCCACCGTCGCGCAGCGCGCCGACGGTAGCGGCCCGCGCGTGGCCATCCGCGTGCTGGGCATCGATGCCCTGGCCACCCCGCTGATCGCCCCCGCGCTGGCGCCGCGCCTGCTGGCCGGAGCCGACCGCATGGCCCTGTTCGCGCCCGATGCCGTATTCCTCAACGCCGCGGCGCTGCAGGCCCTGGGGCTGGCCGGCGAAATCCGCGCAGGGGCGGGTCTGCGGATGCAGGGCACCCCGCAGGGCGGCGCCCTGCTGGCATTGCGGCTGGCCGGCACGGTGGCCGCCGGCGGAACACCCCTGGCCGTGATGGACATTGCCGCGGCGCAGCAGGTCTTCGGCAAGCTGGGGCGGCTCTCGCGTATCGACCTCCGGCTGCAGGCCGGCATCGGCCGCGACGGGGTGGCAAGGGCATTGCAGGGCGATGCGGCCTGGCCGGTCGACATCGGCGTGTCGCAGCCGGGCGATGCCGCGACACGGGTGGGCAATCTGTCGCGCGCCTACCGCGTCAACCTGACGGTGCTGGCGCTGATCGCCCTGTTCACCGGCGCCTTCCTGGTCTTCTCGGTGCTGGCGCTCGGCGTCGCCCAACGGGCGCCGCAGTTCGCGCTGCTGGGGGTGCTGGGGCTGACGCCGCGCGAGCGGCGTTTCCTGGTGCTGGCCGAGTCGCTGGTCCTGGGCGTGGTGGGCAGTGTGCTGGGGCTGGCGCTCGGGGCCGGGCTGGCGTGGCTGGCCTTGCGCTTGCTTGGGGGCGACCTGGGCGGTGGTTATTTCGCGGGGGTGGCACCCGCGCTGCATGTCCGCCCGGTGCCGGCGCTGGTGTACGGCGGCCTGGGGGTGCTGGCAGCGCTGGCCGGCGGCTGGTGGCCGGCGCGGGCGGCCGAACGCCTGCCGCCGGCGCTGACCCTCAAGGGCCTGGGCATGCAGGCCGGCCGCGGTGCCCCCGCCGCCGTGCCGCCGGTGCTGCTGGCGGCCGGTGTGGCGCTGGCCTTCGCACCGCCGCTGGGGGGGGTGCCGGTGGCGGCCTATGGTTCGGTCGGCCTGCTGCTGCTCGGTGGCATAGCCGCCCTGCCCTGGGGCGTGGCGCTGGTGCTCGACCGGCTGCAGCCGCTGGCAACGCGGGCGGTGCTGCCCTTGCTGGCGCTGGAACGTGCGCGCCGCATGCGCGGCACCGCCGCGGTGGCGGTCAGCGGTGTGGTGGCCTCGCTGGCCCTGTCGGTGGCACTCACGGTGATGGTGGCAAGCTTCCGCGGTTCGGTCATGCAGTGGCTGGACACGGTGCTGCCGGCCGACCTGTACCTGCGCACCGGCAGCACACCAGCCCAGGTGGACGCGCTGTCCCTCGCACCCACATTCGTGGCCGCGGTGGCGGCGCTGCCGGGCGTGGCGCGGCTGGAGGCGCTGCGCCTGCAGCGTCTGCAACTCGACCCGCAGCGCCCCGCCGTGGCGCTGATCGCGCGGCCGCTGGCCCGTGTGCCGGGCGGCCCGGCGCGGGCCTTGCCGCTGCGCGAAGCACCGCTGCCGGTGCCGCCCGGGCAAATCGGCATCTACGTGAGCGAGGCCCTGGTCGACCTGTACGGCGCGCGGCCCGGCAGCGCTTTTGCACCGCTGTCGCAAGCGCTGGGCGCGGCTGCTGCGGAGGTGCCGGGCGGGCCCGGTACGCGACCCGTATTTTTTGTCGCTGGCGTATGGCGCGACTACGTACGCCAGTTCGGCAGCATCGCCATCGACCGCGCGGACTACGAAGCCCTGACCGGTGACCACCGCGCCAACGACCTGGCGCTGTGGCTGCGGCCCGGCGCAGACGAAGCCGGGGTGCGGCAGGCCATCCTGGCCCTGGCAGCACAGCCGGCCATGGGTGCTGGCGGTTTCGCCGACACGCTGGAGTTCTCGTCGGTGGCCGAGCTGCGTGCCAACTCGCTGCGTATCTTCGACCGCAGCTTCGCCGTCACCTACTGGCTGCAGGCGGTGGCCATCGGCATCGGGCTGTTCGGTGTGGCGGCGAGCTTCGGCGCCCAGGTGCTGGCGCGGCGCAAGGAATTCGGCCTGCTGGCCCACCTGGGGCTGACACGCGGGCAGATCCTGGCGGTGGTGGCGGGCGAAGGCGCGGCCTGGACGGCGGTGGGCGCCATGGCCGGCGTAGCGCTGGGCCTGGCCGTGTCGGTGGTGCTGGTGTTCGTGGTCAACCCGCAGAGTTTCCACTGGACCATGGACCTGGAACTGCCTTGGCTGCGGCTGGCCCTGCTGGCCGCGGCGGTGGTGGCCGCGGGCACCTTCACCGCCCGTTTCGCCGGCGCCGCCGCAGCCGGCCGCGATGCGGTGCTGGCGGTGAAGGAGGACTGGTGAGGGATATGCCCCGCCGCCACTGGCTGCGGGCCACCGGCGCGCTGGTGCTGGCCGCGCCGGCCCTGGAGGCCCGGGCCGCGCTGCCCGCCGACCCGCTGCGTTTTCCACAGGACCTGGGCGCACACCCCGCGCAGCGCACCGAGTGGTGGTACATCACCGGCCACGCCACGAGCCAGGGCCGGGCGTTCGGTTTCCAGGTGACGTTTTTCCGCTCGCGTGTCGCAGCCACCCAGGCGCTGGCCTCGCGCTTCGCGGCCAGGCAGCTGGTTTTCGCCCATGCGGCGTTGACCGACCTACAGGGCCGGCAGCTGCTGCACGACCAGCGTATCGCCCGCTGGTCCGGCGTACCGCCGGGGCCGGACGATGCCGGCCAGGCCCATGCCGCGGTGGGCGACACGGATATCGCCCTGGGCGACTGGACGCTGAAACGCAGCGCGGGCCGCTACCAGGCCCGCATCGCCGCCGGAGACTTCGCCCTGGCCCTGGACTGCGCGGAAACCCAGCCGCTGCTGCTGCAGGGCGATGCCGGCCTGTCGCGCAAAGGGCCCGACGCGGCGCAGACCAGCCGCTACTACAGCCTGCCACAGCTCGCCGTGGCCGGAGCGGTGACGCTGCGCGGCCGGCGTTTTGCGCTGGACGCTCCGGCGGTGCGCAGCAATGCGGCGTGGCTGGACCACGAGTGGAGCGACGAACTGCTGCATCCCGAGGCGGTCGGCTGGGACTGGAGCGGCCTGAACCTGTTCGATGGCGGCGCGCTGACCCTGTTCCGCCTGCGCCGGCGCGATGGCAGTGCGCTGTGGGCGGGAGGCTCCTTCCGGGCGCGTGGCGGCGCGGTGCAGGCTTTCGGCGCCGACGAGGTGGTGTTCACCCCGGGCCGCACCTGGACCAGCCCGCGCACCGGCATCCGCTACCCGGTCGAATGGACGGTGGACACCCCGGTGGGCCGTTTCCGCATCGCCGCCCTGCTGGACGACCAGGAACTCGACAGCCGCAGCTCGACCGGCGCGGTGTACTGGGAAGGCCTGAGCGCATTGCGCGATGCCGGTGGCACCGCCGTCGGCACCGGTTACCTGGAATTGACCGGCTATGGCGACGCTCTGAAGCTCTAGCCGGGCCGGCGGCGTTTGGCCACGAAGGCCGCGATCTCGCCCATCACACCGCGCCGGAAGGCCAGCACGCAGACGACGAAGATCAGGCCGGTGACCATGGTCACCGATTCGCCCAGCGTGCGGAACCATTCCACCGTGGTCAGGTTGGCCAGCATCTCGCCGATCTCGCCGAGCTTGTTCTCCAGCACCACCACGATGGCCGAACCCGCCAGCGGACCCGACAGGGTACCCAGGCCACCGACCAGGGTCATCAGGATCACCTCACCCGAGGCGGTCCAGTGCACGTCGGTAAGCGTGGCGAAACCCAACACCAGGGTTTTCAGCGAACCGGCCAGCCCGGCCAGGGCGGCCGACAGCACGAAGGCCAGCAGCTTGTAGCGGTGCGTGTCGTAGCCCAGCGAGATGGCACGCGGCTCGTTCTCCTTGATGCCCTTGAGCACCTGGCCGAAGGGCGAATGCACGGTGCGTACGATCAGCAGGAAGGCCGCGACCACCACGGCCAGCGCCACGTAGTACATCACCCGGTCGTCCGACAGGTCGAGCAGGCCGAACAGCTTGCCGCGGTGCACCCCCTGCAGGCCGTCCTCGCCACCGGTGAATTTGGCCTGCAGCGCGACGAAGAACACCATCTGCGCCAGCGCCAGCGTGATCATGGCGAAATAGATGCCCTGGCGCCGGATGGCCAGCACACCGAAGATCCAGCCGAGCCCGGCCCCGGTCAGCGTGCCCAGCAGCAGGCCGATCTCGGGCGTGACGCCCCAGGACTTGATGGCGTAGCCCGCCACATAGGCCGAGCCGCCCAGGAAGGCCGCATGGCCGAAGGACAGCAGGCCGGTATACCCCAGCAGCAGGTTGAAGGCCGACGCATACAGCGCGAAGCACATCAGCTTCATCACGAAGATGGGATAGGCCCCCGCGAAGGGCGCGGCGAGCAGCGCCAGCAACAGCAGCGCGTAGGCGATTTTTCTGGCGTTCATGGCGGCCATTTCAGTGCTCCTTGCCGAAAAGACCGGCGGGACGCACCAGCAACACGATGACCATGACGAGGAAGACGACGGTGGAAGACGCTTCGGGGTAGAACACCTTGGTCAGGCCCTCGATCACCCCCAGCCCCAGGCCGGTGAGGATGGAGCCCAGGATGGAGCCCATGCCGCCGATCACCACCACGGCGAACACCACGATGATGAGGTTCTGCCCCATCAGCGGCGTGATCTGGATCACCGGCGCGGCCAGCACGCCGGCAAAGGCGGCCAGCGCCACACCGAAGCCGTAGGTCAGCGTGATCATCAGCGGCACGTTGACACCGAAGGCCTCCACCAGCCGCGGGTTCTCGGTGCCGGCACGCAGGTAGGCCCCCAGCCGCGTCTTCTCGATCAGGAACCAGGTGCCCAGGCACACCACGACCGAACACAGCACCACCCAGGCGCGGTAGTTCGGCAGCATCATGAAACCCACGTTGGTAGCGCCCTCGAGCGCCTCCGGCACGTCGTAACCCAGCCCCGACACGCCATAGACCGAGCGGAAGGCCCCCTCGATCAGCAGCGTCAGCCCCAGCGTGAGCAACAGCCCGTACAGGTGGTCGAGCTTGTAGATCCAGCGCAGCAGCAGGCGTTCGATCAGCATGCCGAACACCCCCACCACCAGCGGCGCCAGCACCAGCATCACCCAGTAGTTGATGCCCCAGTAGGTGGCCGCGATCCAGGTCAGGATCGCCCCCATCATGAACAGCGCGCCATGCGCGAAGTTGATGACGTTGAGCAGCCCGAAAATCACCGCCAGCCCCAGGCTAAGCATGGCGTAGAACGAGCCGTTCACCAGCCCCAACAGGAGCTGGCTCAGCATGGCCGGAAGCGAAACGTTCATTGACGGCTCAAAGGTCGTGGAAAAGGGACAGTATCAAAGGGCCGCATCAGGGGCCGTATTGCCAGGGGGCCGCCGCGCACGGCCGCCCGAAGCGGCCGGCCCGCCCCCCTTCCGCAGGAAAGGGGGGTTGGCGAAGCGCCTTGGCGCGCAGCCTGGGGGGATCACTTCCACAGGCTACATTTGGACTCGGCCTTCGTCGTGAACACCTTGTCGCCTGGCAGCGTGGCCAGCACCTTCAGGTAGTCCCACGGCTTCTTGGATTCGGCGGGCGACTTGGCTTCGACCAGGTACATGTCGTGGATGAAGCTGCCGTCGGCGCGGATCTGACCCTTGGCGTAGAAGTCGTCGATCTTCATGCTTTTCAGCTGGACCATGACCTTGTCGGAGTCGGTGGTCTTGGCCGCCTGCACCGCCTTCAGGTAGGTGGTGGTGGCGGAATAGTCGGCGGCCTGCACGTCGGTGGGCATGCGTTTGGTCTTCTCGAAGAAACGCGCGGCGAACTTGCGGCTCGCGTCGTTCTGGTCCCAGTACCAGCTGGTGGTGTGCAGCAGGCCTTCGGTGTTCTTCAGTCCCAGGCTGTGGATGTCGGTGAGGAACACCAGCAGGCCGGCGATCTTCATGGTCTTGTTGATGCCGAACTCGCGCGCCGCCTTGATGGCGTTGATGGTGTCGCCGCCGGCGTTGGCCAGGCCCAGCACCTGGGCCTTGGAGTTTTGCGCCTGCAGCAGGAAGGACGAGAAGTCCGACGCGTTGAGCGGGTGCCGCACCGAGCCCAGCACCGTGCCGCCCTTGGCCTTGACCACGGTGGTGGTGTCGGCCTCCAGCGCCTGGCCGAAGGCGTAGTCGGCCGTCAGGAAGAACCAGCTCTTGCCGCCGCGGTCGACCACCGCGCCGCCGGTGCCCTTGGCCAGCGCCACGGTGTCGTAGGCATAGTGCACGGTGTAAGGGGTGCACTGTTCATTGGTGAGCGCCGAGCTGCCGGCGCCGTTGTTGAAGTACACCCGCTTCTTCTCGGCGGCGACCTGGGCGGTGGCCAGGGCCGTGCCGGAATTGGTGCCGCCGAAGATCATGGTGGCGCCCTGCGTGTCGATCCACTCGCGCGCCTTGGAGGCGGCGATGTCGGCCTTGTTCTGGTGGTCGGCCGTCATCAGCTCGATCGGCTGGCCCAGCACCTTGCCGCCGAAGTCCTCGATGGCCATCTGGATGGCGATGATGCCGTTCTTGCCTTCGAGGTCGGCATACAGGCTCGACAGGTCGGTGATGAAACCGATCTTGACCTTTTCCTGGGCGTGGGCCGCGGAGGTGGCGAGGCCGGCGGCCACGAGCACGAGGGACAGGGCAGTGAGACGGTGTTGCATGGCAAATCTCCGGTGGTGGTTCTGGGGAAACAAATGGAACGCGGGGAAAGCGGGGAAAGCGGCCAGGGCGTCAGACGTTGAGGAGTTCGTTGAGCACCGGCATGCGCGCCTCCAGCTGCGAGGCGACGAACTGCATGGCGATGCGGCCGTGCTCCATGACGTAGAAACGGTCGGCCAGCGGCGCGGCGAAATGGAAGTTCTGCTCCACCATCACGATGGTGTAGCCGCGGGCGCGCAGCGCCACGATCATGCGGGCCAGGGCCTGCACGATGACCGGGGCCAGTCCTTCGGATATCTCGTCGAGCAGCAGCAGCCGTGCGCCGGTGCGCAGGATGCGCGCGACCGCCAGCATCTGCTGTTCGCCGCCCGACAGGCGGGTGCCGGGGCTGTTCCGGCGCTCGGCCAGGTTGGGGAACATGGCGTAGATCTCGTCGATCGACATGCCGGCGGCGTCGCCGGTGCCCTTCAGGCGCGGCGGCAGCAGCAGGTTCTCCTCGCAGGTCAGGCTGGCGAAGATGCCGCGCTCCTCGGGGCAGTAGCCGATGCCGCAGTGGGCGATACGGTGCGTCGGCATGCCCATGGTCTCGTGGCCGTAGACCTTGACCGAGCCGGTGCGTTTGCCGGTCAGGCCCAGGATGGCACGCAGCGTGGTGGTGCGACCGGCCCCGTTGCGGCCCAGCAGGGTGACGACCTCGCCGGGCTGCACCAGCATGTCTACGCCGTGCAGCACATGCGATTCGCCGTACCAGGCCTGCAGGTCGTTGATCTCCAGCGCGGGAACGGCTTCGGTGGAATGCAGCATCATGCGTGCGCTCCCTGCAATTGGCCGTCGGCGGTGCCCATGTAGGCTTCCATGACCTGGGGGTTGGAGGACACGGCGGCGTAGTCGCCTTCGGCCAGCACGGCGCCGCGCTGCAGCACCGTGATGGTGTCGGCGATGGTCGAGACGACCTTCATGTTGTGTTCCACCATGAGCACGGTGCGGCCCACGGCCACCTTGCGGATCAGGCTGGTGACACGGTCCACGTCCTCGTGGCCCATGCCCTGCGTGGGTTCGTCGAGCAGCATCAGCTCGGGCTCCATCGCCAGGGTGGTGGCGATTTCCAGGGCGCGCTTGCGGCCGTAGGCGAGGTTGACGGTTTCCTGGTGCGCGAAGTCGCGCAGGCCGACCTCCTCGAGCAGTTCTAACGCCCGTGCGTCGAGCTGCGCCAGCGATTTCTCGCTGCGCCAGAAGTGGAAAGAGGTACCCAGCCGGCGCTGCAGGCCGAGGCGCACGTTCTCCAGCGGGGTGAGGTGCGGGAACACCGCCGAGATCTGGAACGAGCGGATGATGCCCTGCCGTGCGATCTGCGCCGGCTGCAGGCGGGTGATGTCCTGCCCGTTGTAGACGATGCTGCCCGAGGTCGGCGCCAGGAACTTGGTCAGCAGGTTGAAGCAGGTGGTCTTGCCGGCGCCGTTGGGGCCGATGAGGGCATGGATGCTGCCGCGCCGCACCGCCAGGTCCACCCGGTTCACGGCCGTGAAGCCCCGGAACTCCTTGGTGAGCTGCCGTGTCTGCAGGATGACGTCGTCCATGCGAAAAGGTGCGGTCCGTTGGAAGTTGTTATGCCAGCATTGCGGCCGGCTGGCGGGATCGGGCCTCGCGGCTTTGCACAAGCCGTCATGTGCACGCATCGTAGGCAGCGCCTGTGGGCGCGCCTATTGGGACAAGTGCCTATGCAGGACGACCGAACCCGTAAGCTTCCCATCAGCTTCGCGCCCGCATCTCTACCGTAGTCCCGTGCCTACACGGGGTGGCGGGCGTTTCCTATCGCCGCTTCTGCGGCCCGGTCTTAGAGTGCCTTCACGGTTTCGAAAGGCCCTCCAGGTCCGGCCGCAACCGCAGAACCATTCCGATAACGATCCGCAGGAGATTCACATGAACAACGACCGCGTCGAAGGCAACTGGAAGCAGTTCAAGGGCAAGATCAAGGAACAGTGGGGCAAGCTCACCGACGACGACCTCGACGTCATCGAAGGCAAGCGCGACCAGCTGCTCGGCCGCATCCAGGAGCGCCACGGCCTCACCAAGGACGAAGCGGACGTGCAGGTCACGCACTGGCACTCGCGCAATCCGTCGTTCTTCTTCGAGAAGTCCTGACCCGGCACACGCGCCGCGACGCCCCCACCGCGACGCCCTCTTTTTCCTTGCCCCCTTTAACCCCCATTCCCAGAAAAGCACCATGAAAAAAGTACTCATCGCCCTCGCAGTCGCCTCCGCTTTTGCCGGTGTCAGCGCCTCCGCCATGACCAAGGACGAATACAAGGCCCAGAAGTCGCAGGTAGACGCCACCTACAAGACCGACAAGGCCGCCTGCAAGGACCTGAAAGACAACGCCAAGGACATCTGCATGTCGGAAGCCAAGGGCAAGGAAAAGGTCGCCAAGGCCGAACTCGAAGCCCAGTACAAGCCGGATGCGAAGAACGACAAAAAGGTGGCCAATGCCAAGGCCGATGCCGCCTACGACACCGCCAAGGAAAAGTGCGACGACATGAAGGGCGACGCCAAGAGCGCCTGCGTGAAGGATGCCAAGGCGGCCCACACTGCGGCCAAGGTCTGAGTGAAGCCCTCGGGCTTACACCCATGAACACCAAGCGGCGCAGCATGCCGTAAAACGGTGTTTCGTCGCAACGGGCGTTTGGGAAGTACTCCCTGCGCCCGTTTTTCCTTTGGCATACAGTGCACGCATGAACGAAAAATCCCGCCTGCCCGACGCAGCAGGCATGACCACACGGGCAGGCTGGGCGGAACGTTTTGCACACGTGCGGGCGGCCACGGGTGCGCTGGTGGCCGGCCTTTCGCCGGAAGACCAGTGTGTGCAGCCCATGCCCGACGCCAGCCCCGCCAAGTGGCACCTGGCGCACACCACCTGGTTTTTCGAGGCGGTGGTGCTGGAGTGCGGTGTGCCGGACTACCAGCCTTTCGACCGCAGCTTCCTCTACCTGTTCAATTCGTACTACGAGGCACTGGGCCCGCGCCACCCGCGTCCCCAGCGCGGCCTGCTCACCCGCCCGGCGCTGTCCGAGGTATTGGCCTACCGCGCGCATGTGGAAGCCGCGGTCCGCCGTTTGGTGCGCGACTGCGACGAGGACACCTGGCGCGCCGTGCGTCCCCTGCTGCTGCTGGGCCTGCACCACGAGCAGCAGCACCAGGAGCTGATCGCTACCGACGTGCTGCACCTGCTCTCGTGCAACCCGCTGCTGCCGGCCTGGCAGCCGTCCGCGGCGCCCGCCCTGCGCCTGGCCGCCGAGACGGCGCCCCTGGCCTGGCTCGGCAGGCCGGGCGGCATCGTGTCCATCGGCCGCGACCTGCCGCCAGCCGCTGGACACGAGGGTGCCGGCAGCGACGACGGCGATTTCGCCTTCGACAACGAAACCCCCCGGCACGCCGTGCTGCTGGCGCCTTACGCCATCGCCGACCGGCTGGTGAACTGCGGCGACTACCTGCGTTTCATCGAGGACGGCGGCTACCGCCGGCCCGGGCTGTGGCTGTCCGACGGCTGGGCGGCGGTACAGGCCGGCGGCTGGCAGCACCCCGCCTACTGGCTGCCGCCGGACGAAGTGCGCCTGGGCGCGCCGGATGGTGCGCCGCGCGGCTGGCAGGTCTTCGGCCCCCACGGCGTGCGCCCGCTCGACCCGCACACGCCGGTCAGCCAGCTCAGCTTCTACGAGGCCGCCGCCTATGCCGAATGGGCCGGCGCCCGGTTGCCTACCGAACACGAGTGGGAGGCCGCCTGGGACGCACCCGGCATCCGCCAGATGACCGGCCATGCCTGGCAGTGGACCCGTTCCTCCTACGACCCCTACCCGGGTTTCCGGCCCCTGGCCGGACCGGCCGCTGAATACAACGGCAAGTTCATGGTGGGGCAGCTGGTGCTGCGCGGCAGCAGCGTGGCCACGCCCGCGGGCCATACGCGGCCGACCTACCGCAATTTCTTTCCGCCGGCGGCACGCTGGCAATTCTCGGGGCTGCGCCTCGCCAGGGATGCGACATGACACAGGTTTCCACCCTCTCTGCAGTTTCGGCGGCCACGCGGGCCCCCGCCACACCGTGCACCTCGGCCGACCTACCGGCCTCGGAGTTCGGCCGCGACCTGGTGGCCGGCCTGGCCCGGCAGCCACGCAGCATCTCACCCAAGTATTTTTACGACACGGAAGGCTCGGCCCTGTTCGACCGCATCTGCGAGCTGCCCGAGTACTACCCCACCCGGACCGAAACCGCCCTGCTGCGCGCCCAGGCCGGCGCCATCGCCCAGCTGGCAGGCCCGCGCGCGGAGATCGTCGAATTCGGCGCCGGCTCGCTGCAGAAGGTGCGCACCCTGCTCGACGCCTTCGCACAGCCCGCGGGCTACCTGCCGATCGACATTTCCGGCGAACACATGACGGCCGCCGCGGCGACGCTGCGCCAGGCCTACCCCGGACTACATGTGCATCCGGTGGTGGCCGACTACACCCAGCGCCTGTTGCTGCCGGCACCGGCCGAAGGCAATGGCCAGCGGGTGGGGTTTTTTCCCGGATCGACCATCGGCAATTTCACACCCGAAGAGGCCGGGCATTTCCTGCAGGTGGCGGCGCGGGTGCTGCGCGGCGGCGCCCTGCTGCTGGGCGCCGACCTGGTGAAGGACCCGGCGGTGCTGCATGCCGCCTACAACGACAGCCAGGGGGTGACCGCGGCTTTCAACCTCAACCTGCTGGCACGCGCCAACCGGGAACTGGGCGCCGACTTCGACGTCGACCAGTTCGCGCACTATGCCTTCTACAACACCCGCCAGCGCCGCATCGAGATGCACCTGGTGAGCCGCAGCGAACAGCAAGTGCAGTTGTGCGAGCGCAGCTTCCGTTTTGCCGAAGGCGACTCCATCCATACCGAGAACTCGCACAAGTTCACCGTGGACAGCCTGCGTGACCTGGCGGCCGGGGCGGGATTCCGGCCGGGCCCGGTCTGGACCGATCCGGACCGGCTGTTCAGCCTGCATTGGCTGCACGCGCCGACCTGAACGAAAAAAACCGGCTGGCGCCGGTTTTTTTGCTTCAGTGGGCTCCCGCCGCGGCATCCGCACTGCCCGGGCTCGCCACCGTCGGCCGGGCCAGCCACACCAGCGGAATCAGCAGCATGAAGATGATGGCCGAGGCGTAAAACACGTCGTTGGCGGCCAGCATGAAGGACTGCTGGTCGATCAGCCGGTTCATCTGCGCCAGTGCCTGGCCGGGGCTCAGGCCCAGGGTCGACAGGCCGGCCATGGCGTCAGCCGCCGGGCTGCCGCGGCTGACCGCCTCGGCCAGCTGGGCATGGTGCAGGCTGGCGCGGTTTTCCCATACCGTGGTGACGACCGAGGTACCGATGGCACCCGCGGTGATCCGCATGAAGTTCGACAGGCCGGACGCCGCGGGCAGGCGCGACGGCGGCAGCCCGGACAGCGTGATCGTCACCAGCGGCACGAAGAACAAGGCCATGGCGACACCCTGGACCAGGGTCGGCACCAGGATGGTGAAGACATCGGCCTGGGTGTTGAAACGCGAACGCATGTACAGCACCAGCGCGAACACCAGGAAAGCGACGGTCGCGTAGCGCCGCGGGTCGACCTTGTGGATGGTCTTGCCGACGATGGGCGACAGCAGCAAGGCCATCAGCCCGACCGGCGCGGTGACCATGCCGGCATCGGTGGCGGTATAGCCCATGTACTGCTGCAGCCACAGCGGCAGCAGCACCACGTTGCCGAAGAACAGGCCATAGCCCACCGCGGTGGCGACCGCGCCGGCCCAGAAGTTGCGCCCCTTGAACAGCGACAGGTCGACCACCGGGTGCTTGTCGGTGAACTCCCACACCAGGAAAAACGCCAGCCCCACCACGGCGACGATGGCCAGGGTCACGACGAGCGGCGAATGGAACCAGTCGTTCTCCTTGCCCAGGTCGAGCATGACCTGCATGGCACCGACCCAGATCACCAGCAGCGCCAGGCCGATGGAGTCGATGGGCAGCTTGCGGGTCTCGCTTTCGCGCTTGTGGTAGATCATCCATGACGCACCCGCGGCCAGCATGCCGACCGGGATGTTGATGTAGAAGATCCACGGCCAGGTCATGTTGTCGGTGATCCAGCCACCGAGCAACGGGCCCATCACCGGCGCCACCAGCGTGGTCATGGCCCACATGGCCATGGCGGTGCCGGCCAGCGCCTTGGGGTAGCTGGCCAGCAGCAGGGTCTGCGACAGCGGGATCATGGGACCGGCGACGAAACCCTGCAGCGCGCGCAGCGCGATCAGGGTGGCCATGTTGGGCGCCAGCCCGCACAGCCAGGAGGCGATGACGAACAGCACCACGCTGGTGATGAATAGCCGCACCTGGCCGAAGCGCTGCGACAGCCAGCCGGTGAGTGGCACCGCGATGGCGTTGGCCACGGCGAAGCTGGTGATGACCCAGGTGCCCTGGTTGGGGCTGACGCCCAGGTCGCCCGCGATGGCCGGCAGCGACACGTTGGCGATGGACGTGTCGAGCACGTTCATGAAGGTCGCGGCCGACAGGGCGATGGTGCCCCACAGGCGGGCGGAGCCTTCGAGCGGCGGATGCGGCAGCATGCTGCCGGAGGCGGTTGCCATGGCCGGCCTTCTTTCAGCGTGCCGCAGCCAGCTTTTCGGGCATGGCCGGCGCGGACGACGACGACGGCGCAGCCGCCAGCGCCCGGTTGCCGCGGCCGTTATTGGCGGCGATCACACGCTGCACTTCGGCATCCGCACCGCTGTCGTTCTGCTGGAACACCTGCGTCTGCGCCACCGCGGCATCGCGCGGCGCGTCGGCCAGCATCTTGCCGTCCTTCTGCGACACATCCACCTCGGCGTCCATCGACAGGCCCACCCGCAGCGGGTTCTGCGCCAGTTGCTGGGGGTCGAGCAGCACCCGCACCGGCACCCGCTGCACCACCTTGATCCAGTTGCCGGTGGCGTTCTGCGCCGGCAGCAGCGCAAAGGCCGCGCCGGTGCCGACGCCCAGGCCGCCGACCTTGCCGGTGTATTCGACCTTCTTGCCGTAGACGTCGGCCGTCAGCTTGACCGGCTGGCCCAGGCGGATGTTGCGCAGCTGCACTTCCTTGAAGTTGGCATCGACCCACAGCTGGTTCAGCGGGATCACCGACATCATGGGTGTGCCCGCGGCCACCCGCTGGCCGAGCTGCACGGTACGCCGGGCCACGTAGCCGTCGACCGGCGCCAGCAGCGCCGCGCGCTGGCTGGCCAGGTAGGCCTCGCGCACCTTGGCCGCGGCGGCCAGCACGCTGGGGTGCTGCTCGACACTGGTGCCTTCGGTCTGCGCCTGGTTGCTGGCGAGCTGTTCACGCGCCGCCACCACACCGGCCTGGGCCGCGGCCAACGCGCTTTTGGCGTTGTCGAGCTGGGTACGGGTGTGGTTGAGTTCTTCCTTGGAGACCGCGCCGTTGCCCGACAGGGACAGGCGCCGGTTCAGGTCGTCGTTGGCGCGCGCGATGTCGCTCTGCGCCTTGGTCACGTCGGTCTGGCGCAGGGTGATCTGCGCGGCCAGCGAACCGTTGTTGGTGTAGAGGGTGCGCGCCTGCCGCACGGTCTGCGCCAGGTTGGCTTCGGCCTGCTCCAGCGCCACCCGCACGTCGGCCGGGTCGAGCTTGACCAGCGGCTGGCCGGCCTTCACGAAGTCGGTGTCGTCGGCGAAGATGGACGTCACGGTGCCGGCGATCTGCGGCGTGATCTGGATGACGTTGCCCTGCACGTAGGCGTTGTCGGTAGACTCGAAGTGGCGGCCCACCACGTAGTCGTAGGCGGCCCAGCCCAGGCCGGCGACCACCACCACGGCGGCCACGGTGATCAGGCCCTTGCGGCGCTGGGGGTTGCCGGCGGGGGTGGCGTCGGCGGCAGGTGCTTGCGGTGCGTTCATGGAAAGAACTCCAAAAATCTGAAATCTGAAAAAACGGGGGGCCGGCGGATCAGTTCGCAGCGACCGCGGTGCCGCGGTGGTCCACATAACCACCACCCAGGGCGCGGATCAGTGCCACCTGGTTGTCGAGCCGGCGTGCCGCCAGGTCCACCGCGAGGCGGCGCTGGGCCAGTACGCTGGTTTCGGCGGTCAGCACGTTGAGGTAGGTACCCAGGCCGGCGCGGTAGCGCTGCAGGGCGATGTCGTAGGCCGATTCGGCAGCCTCTTGCGCTAGGCGCTGCTCAGTCTGCTGGCGGCCGATGGACCGGGCGGATGCGGCCTGGTCGGCGGCATCGTGGATGGCATCGATCAGCGTGGCGTTGTAGCTCTCCACCGCGGCGTCGAGGTCGGCCGTCTTGCCGCGCAGGTTGGCGCGCAGGCGGCCCGAATCGAAGATCGGCAGGCGGATGGCCGGGCCGACGCCCCATTCACGGCTGCTGCCGTCGACCAGCCGGTCCAGGCCGAACGCCGAGAACCCGGCAAAGGCGCTCAGGTTGACGTTGGGGTAGAACTGCGCCTTGGCGACGGTGATGTCCTTGGAGGCCGCTTCCACGCGCCAGCGGGCGGCGGAGATATCGGCACGGCGGCCCAGCAGGTCGGCCGGCAGGGTATCGGGCAGCACCACCGCCTTGATGGCGGCCAGTTCGGGTGCGTCGATGGGGTGCAGGCCCAGGGGCTGGCCGCACAGCGCGCCGATGGCGTTGCGGGTCAGCTCCACCTGCTCGCGCAGGGCCTCGATCTGCTGGCGCGCCTCGGGCAGGCCACCTTCGCTCTGGCGCTGCTCCAGCCGGGTATCGAGCCCGGCGCCGACGCGGTCACGCACGATGGACAGCGTTTCCTCACGCTGCGCCAGCGTACGTTGCGCCACGCCCAGTTGCGCCTGCAGGCGCGCCAGCTGGAAATAGCTGCGCGCCACGTTGCTCGACAGCAGCAGGCGTGCGGCCTGCACATCGGCCTGGGCGGCATTCGCCGCGCCCAACGCCGACTCCAGCGCGGCGCGGTTCTTGCCGAAAAAATCGAGTTCCCAGCTGCCGGTCAGGCGCAGCGTGCCGCTGTTGTAGACCTGGCCACCCAGCGGCGGCGGGTAGATGTAGTTGTTGCTGAAACGCTGGTGCGTCACGTCCAGGCTGCCGTCGACCCGCGGGCCCTCGGCCGCGCGGGCCACTTCGCTGACGGCCTGGGCGCGGGTCACACGCGCTTCGGCCAGCTTCAGGTTGGGGCTGCCGGCAAGCGCCTGGTCCACCAACTCGTCGAGCTTGTTGTCACCGAAGACACGCCACCACTCTTCCGGCACGGCGGCATCGGCGAACAGGTCGGGGGTGCCGGTGGCCGCCGACGGCAGGCCCAGCGAGGCGCCATCGCGCAGCCGGGCGGTGGAGTCGATGCCCGCCATGTTGGCGCAGGCCGTCAGGCCCAGGGCCAGCACCAGGGTGCCGAGGTACAGCAGTGCGCCCGAACGGGAACGGGGAGCGCGGGAGGCGCCGGCAAGGGATGTGTGTGTATTCATTTGGAAGAGCCCTCCGGAACGGAATGCGATGGGGCGGTGCCGGCCACGGCGTCGCCGCCGAACGGCTGCACGTTGACCAGGATGCGCTGCAGGAAACCCCTGAGCTGGTTGAACTCCCCTACGGTGAAGCCCTTGGCCGCCGCGCCCTGGACCTGGCCGAGGATGGCCGGAATCTGTTCGGCGGCGGCACGGCCTTCGGGCGTCAGTTCGAGGTTGACCACCCGGCGGTCTTCCAGCGAGCGCACCCGACGGCACAGGGCCTTGGCCTCCAGCCGGTCGAGCAGGCGTGTCATGGCGCCGGCATCGAGGTAGCAGCCGCGCGCCAGGCTGGCCACGGTGGTCTCCTGCGACAGCAGCATACGCAGCAAGGGTTTCCACTGCGCATCGGTCAGCCCGAGCGGCTCCATACGGCGCTCGATCTCGCCACCGACCAGGTGGACGATGCGGCGCATCTGGTAGCTGACGCTCTCTTCTATCGCCGACAGCTGGCAAAAAACGGCCTGGTAAGCATCGGTGTCGGGCGACGACGTGTCAGTGGAAGAATTCATGCCTCGATATTAATTGCCTAAACAATCAATGTCAAGGCTTTTTTTGCAACGTCATTGGATGGGTACACTCGGCACATGGCTGAAACCGTTCCCACCCCTTCCTCTGCTTCTCCCGCCTCTCCCGCCCGGGCCCGCACGCCGGGCGCCCTGGCCGGGCTGCTGCCCTTCCTGCGGCCCTACCGCGGCCGCATCGCCCTGGCCCTGCTGCTGCTGGCCGTGGCGGCGGGCACGACCCTGGTGTTTCCCCTGGCCCTGCGCGGACTGGTGGACGGCGGCCTGGCGGCCGCACATAACCCGGGCGGTTCCCAGGCGCTCACCGTCCGCTTCCTGGAGCTGTTTGCAGTGGCGGTGGTGCTGGGGCTGGCTTCGGCGGGCCGCTTCTACATGGTGAGCTGGCTCGGCGAGCGGGTGACGGCCGACGTGCGCAATGCCGTCTACGCCCATGTGCTGCGGCAGAGCCCGGCGTTTTTCGAGACCACCCAGACTGGCGAGGTGCTGTCGCGGCTGACCGCCGACACCACCCTGGTGCAGACGGTGGTCGGCTCCTCGCTGAGCATGGGCCTGCGCAACACGGTGATGGGCATCGGTGCGCTCGGCATGCTGGTGTGGACCCACCCCTATGCCATGTTCCAGGTGCTCATCGGGCTGCTGGTGGTGGTGCTGCCCAGCGCCTGGTTCGGCCGCCGGGTACGCCGGCTGTCGCGCTCCAGCCAGGACCGCATCGCCGATTCCAGCGCCATCGCGGCCGAAACCCTCAACGCCGTGCCGCTGGTGCAGAGCTACACGGCGGAAGACCGCGAGGCCGGCCGCTTCGCCACCTCGACGCAGAACGCCTTCCAGGCCGCCGTGCGCCGCACCGGCGCCCGCTCGGTGCTGGTGGCATTCGTCATCATCGCCACCAGTGCCGCCGCGCTGTGGGGCCTGTACGAAGGCACCCGCGCCGTGCTGGGCGGCACGCTGAGCGCCGGGCAACTGGGCCAGACCGTGGTCTACGTGCTGATCCTCGCGAGCTCGGCCGCGGTGCTGGGCGAGGTCTATGGCGACCTGCTGCGCGCCGCGGGTGCGACCGAGCGGCTGATGGAGCTGCTGCACGGCCGCTCGGCCATCCAGCCCCCGGCCTCACCGCAGCTGCCTGCCGGATGGGACATGGCGCCCGCCCACGGCCCGGGCAGCGGCACCGGGCTGGCCATCGATTTTTCGGAGGTGGAGTTCCACTACCCTTCCCGCCCGGGCCAGGCCGCGCTGGAAGCCTTCACGCTGCGGGTGGCGGCCGGCGAGACGGTGGCGCTGGTGGGCACCAGCGGGGCCGGCAAAAGCACGGTGTTCCAGCTGCTGCAGCGTTTCTACGACCCGGACGCGGGCGCCGGCAGCATCCGGCTCGACGGCGTGGACCTGCGCCAGTTAGATCCGCACGTGCTGCGCAGCCGTATCGGCGTGGTGCCGCAGGAGGCCACCATCTTTTCCGCCTCGGCACGCGACAACATCCGCTACGGCCGGCCGGAGGCGAGCGACGCCGAGGTCGAGGCCGCCGCGCGGGCCGCCTTTGCCGACGGCTTCATCGAGGCGCTGCCGGAAGGCTACGGCACCTTCCTGGGCGAGCGCGGGGTGCGGCTGTCGGGCGGGCAGCGCCAGCGCATCGCCATCGCGCGTGCGCTGCTCAAGGACCCGCCGCTGCTGCTGCTGGACGAAGCGACCAGCGCGCTCGACGCCGAAAGCGAGCGTGTGGTGCAGGCCGCCCTCGATGCCGCCATGCAGGGTGCGGCCGGTGCCCGTACGACGCTGGTGATCGCCCACCGGCTGGCCACGGTGCAGAAGTCCGACCGCATCGTGGTGCTGGAGCATGGCCGCATCGTCGAGGAGGGAACACATGCGTCCCTGATCGCGGCGGGCGGAACCTATGCGCGGCTGGCCGCGCTGCAGTTCACGAACTGACTAACGTTTGCGCTGCTGCGCGCGGCGTACCTGGCGGCTCGGCGCCGGCTGCTGCGCCTGCCAGGCGACCCGCCGCTTGCGCTCGAAGTGCCGTTTGATGAGCCGTGCCACCACGGCACAGACCACCAAAGCGACCAGGCCGATGGCCACACCCAGGAATTGTTCCATCGTCAGGGCTGCTACTGCAGCGTCTCCTTCAGGGCGGGCGGCAGCGGCAGGATGCCGACCCCCTCTTCGAGCAGGTCGCGCACTTCCTCGCCAGACGCCTGGCCGCGGATGCCCCGCTCGGTGGCCTCGCCACGGTGGATACGCCGCGCCTCGTCGGCAAAACGGTCACCGACGTCTTCGGCGTTTTTCGCCGCCTCGCGCGCCGCGCGCCACCAGGCCGCCTTGAGCGCAGCCAGTTCGGTTGGCGCATCGGAAGCACCGGCAGGTGCCGGCACGGCAGCGTTTTTCTCAGGCGCTTCTGCCCCCGGCTCCTTGCGGCTGCCGGCCAGGTTCAGGCGCGGCGCGCTCGGCAGCTTGACCACCGCGGTGTCGTTGCACACCGGGCAGGCCACCAGATCACGGCCCAGCTGGTCGCGGAAGTCTTCTTCCGAACCGAACCAGCCTTCGAAGCCGTGGCCATGGCCGCATTGCAGGTTCAGGACTTTCATGGGCGGGCCTCCCAGGCGGCGGCTTCCCGCCAGTCGAGCGGCCACGTGCCTGCCAGCACATTCTGCAGCCAGAGCATGCAGGTCAGTGTCTTGGCGTCGGTCACCTGGCCGTCGCGGGCCCAGGCAAACAGTTCTTCGGGCGTGGCGGTGAAGACGTCGAGGAACTCCCCCGCGTCCAGCTCCCGGGGACCGGCCGCCAGGCCGCGGGCGAACCAGATGTCGATGAATTCGGTGGAATAGGCGATGACGGGGTGCATGGTGCCGGCATGCGCCCACTCCTGCGCGACGTAGCCGGTTTCTTCCAGCAGTTCGCGCCGGCCGCAGTGGAAGGTGGATTCACCGGCGTCGAGCTTGCCCGCCGGGAATTCGACCATGACCTGCCCGATGGGATAGCGGAACTGGCGCTCCAGCACCAGGCGGGTGCCCTCGGGCGTGTCGATCAGGGGGACGACCACCACGGCACCCGGGTGCACCACGTATTCGCGGGTGGTGGTCTGGCCGTCGGGCAGGCGCACCGTGTCACGCCGGGCCTGCAGGAAACGGCCGTCGAACAGCGTTTCGCCGCCGACACGCTGTTCGACCAGATGCGAGTCATCCATGGGTTGGGCAGGCGGGCATTCAGCCGTGGCCGCGCACCAGGTAACGGTAGACAAAACCCGGGAAGGCCAGTGTCACGAACAGCGCGCCGGTGATCGCGAAGAACTGCCAGTCCTGCGGCGCGATCTGGCCGGCATGCTGCTCCAGCAGCAGGCCGATGCCGCCGACCACAAAATACAGCACCACCAGTTCCAGCAGGCGGATGGGCAGCGTCTTGCCCTTGCGCAGCGGCACCGCCCCCAGCACACGGCGAGTGGCGAACGGCAGGTTGGCCGCGCACAGGGCGGCCAGCACCACGATCCAGACCGAGAGATGTTGGGACACGGGCTGTCTCAGGTCGCGAGGGTCTTGAGGATGGCCTGGGCGCAGAGTGTCATCAGGCCCCCGGGCAGCAGGCCCAGCCCCAGCACCAGCGCACCGTTGATGGCCAGCACCAGCCGCACGTCGGCGGGTGCGGCAGGCAGCGCCGGCAGCACCGGTGCATCGAAGTACATGACCTTGACGATGCGGATGTAGTAGAACGCGCCGATCAGCGACATCACCACCGCGAACACGGCCAGGCCGACGTACAGCGGCAGGCCGGAGGTGATCAGCGCCTGCAGCACCGCCAGCTTGGCGTAGAAGCCCACCAGCGGCGGCAGGCCGGCCATGGAGAACATACACACCGACAGCACGGCAGCGGCCAGCGGGCTGCGCCGCGCCAAGCCGGCCAGGTCGCTGATCTCTTCGCTCTCGAAACCTTCCCTGGCCAGCACCAGGATGACACCGAAGGCGGCCAGCGTGGTCAGCACGTAGGTGACCATGTAGAACATGGCCGAGCTGTAGGCGTTGTAGGCCGAGGCGGCGTTGCCGTGGATGACACCCGACATCAGGCCCAGCAGCACGAAGGCCATCTGCGAGATGGTGGAGTAGGCCAGCAGGCGCTTGAAGTTGGTCTGCGCGATGGCGGCGAGATTGCCCACCAGCAGCGACACCACCGCCATCACCGCCAGCATCTGCTGCCAGTCGAAGGCCAGGGGCAGCAGGCCCTCGACCAGCAGGCGCATCAGCATGGCGAAGGCCGCCAGCTTGGTGGCACCGCCGATGATCAGCGTGATCGCCGTCGGGGCGCCCTGGTACACGTCGGGCACCCACATGTGGAACGGTGCCACGCCGAGCTTGAAAGCCAGGCCGGCGACGATGAACACCAGGCCGAACACCAGCACCTGGTGGCGGATCTGGCCGGTGCTGACGGCCTTGAAGACCGCGCCGATGTCCAGCGAGCCGGTGGCGCCGTAGAGCATCGACAGGCCGTACAGCAGGAAACCGCTGGCCATGGCGCCGAGCACGAAGTACTTCATCGCCGCCTCGGTCGCCGTGCCATCGTCGCGGCGCAGCGCCACCAGGGCGTAGCTGGACAGCGTGAGCAGTTCCAGGCCCAGGTAGATGACCAGGAAGTTGTTGCCCGAGATCATCACGTACATGCCCAGCAGCGAGAACATACCGAGCGTGAACAGCTCGCCGCCGCGCATCATGTCGCGGTCGGCCGCATAGGGGCGGCCGTAGACGAACGTGACCATCATGGCGATGGTGGCGAAGCACTTGAGCCAGTTGCCCATGGGGTCGCTGACCACCATGTTGGAGAAGCCGTAGTGCGTGCCGCCATCGGCGGCCTGCATGCCCGACACCACGGCGGCCGCGGCCAGCGTGGCGAGTGTCAGCACATAGGTCAGTTGCCGGCGCCGGTCGGTCACACCGAGGTCGACCAGCGCGATCACGCAGGCCGCCGCCAGCAGCAGCATTTCAGGGTAGAGGGTGGCCCAGCCGAAAGTTTCCATAGCTCTTTTTCAGTCTTCTCGTGGGGCCGTCAGTGCAGTTTGGACACCGCGACGTGCTTGAGCAGGTCGGCGACCGAAGCGTCCATCACATCGGTGAAGGGTTTCGGGTACAGGCCCATGAACAGCACGGCAATGGCCAGCAGCGCCATGATGAGGAATTCACGGCCGCCGATGTCTTTCAGTTCCTCGACGTGGTGGTTGGTCACCGGGCCGAGGTAGACCCGCTTGTACATCCACAGCGTGTAGGCGGCGCCGAAGATCAGCGCGGTGGCCGACAGCAGGCCGACCCAGAAGTTGAACTTCACGGCCCCCAGGATGACCATCCATTCACCGACAAAACCGGCCGTGCCCGGCAGGCCGCAGTTGGCCATGGCGAACAGCAGCGCGAAGGCGGCGAAGCGCGGCATCTTGTTGACCACCCCGCCGTAGGCGGAGATGTCACGCGAGTGCACCCGGTCGTACAGCACACCGATGGACAGGAACATGGCACCCGAGACAAAACCGTGCGCGATCATCTGCACGATGCCGCCCGACACACCCAGGTCGTTGAAGATGAAGAAGCCCAGGGTAACAAAACCCATGTGCGCCACCGACGAATAGGCCACCAGCTTCTTCATGTCCTTCTGGACCATGGCGACCAGACCGACGTAGACCACCGCGATCAGCGACAGCGTGATCATCAGCCAGGCCCATTCACGCGCCGCGTCGGGGGCGATCGGCAGCGAGAAACGCAGGAAACCGTAGGCGCCGAGCTTGAGCATGATGGCCGCCAGCACGGCGGAGCCACCGGTGGGCGCCTCCACGTGCACGTCGGGCAACCAGGTGTGCACCGGCCACATCGGCACCTTGACCGCGAAGGCCGCGAAGAAGGCGAAGAAGATCAGCGTCTGCGCGGTGGACGACAGCGGCAGGCGCTGCCAGGTGGCGATGTCGAAGCTGCCGCCCGAGGCGTTGTACAGGTAGATCAGTGCGACCAGCGTCAGCAGCGAGCCGAGCAAGGTGTATAGGAAGAACTTGAAGGCCGCGTAGATCTTGTTGGGGCCGCCCCAGATGCCGATGATGAGGTACATCGGGATCAGCGTGGCCTCGAAGAAGGTGTAGAACAACACGCCATCGAGCGCGCTGAAGACACCGATCATCAGGCCCGACAGGATCAGGAACGCGCCCATGTACTGGTTCACGCGTTCGGTGATCACCTCCCACGCCGAGATCACCACGATGAGGGTGATGAAGGCGGTCAGCGGCACGAACCAGAACGACAGGCCGTCCAGGCCGATGTGGTAATGGATGTTGAAGCGTTCGACCCAGGGATGGTCCTCGACGAACTGCATGGCAGACGTGCCGATGCGGAAACCCTGGTACAGCGGCAGCGTGACCAGCAGGCTCAGCAGGGAGCCGGCGAGCGCAAGCCAGCGCACCAGGTTCGCCTGCCCTTCCCGGCCCAGCAGCAACAGTGCGGCGCCGACCACGATCGGCGTCCAGATGGCAAGACTCAACCAGCCCATTCGTCGTTTTCCTTGTTATTTGAAGAGAGCCAGGAACTGGTCGTGCCACACGAACCAGGTCAGGAGTGCAAAGATGCCGACGATCATCATCAGGGCATAGTGGTACAGGTAGCCGGACTGCAGCTTGCGCACCACCCCCGCCACCCGGCCCACCAGCTTCCACGAACCGTTGACGATGGCACCGTCGATGATGGCCTGGTCGCCGCCCTTCCACAGGCCGGTGCCGAGCGCACGCGCGCCGCGCGCCAGGATGTTCTCGTTGATCCAGTCGAGGTAGTACTTGTTCTCGAGCAGCAGGTAGACCGGCTGGCAGTTGCGCTTGATCGCCGCCGGCAGCGCCGGGTTGACCATGTACATGTAGTAAGCCAGCACCACACCGGCCAGCGCCAGCCAGAACGGCAGCGAGGTGAAGCCGTGCAGCGCCATCTGCAGCGGGCCGTGGAATTCCTTGGCCAGTTCCTCCATGGCGGGGTGGCGCTCGGCGTTCACCGCGATCACACCCTTGAAGAAGTTGCCGTACAGCAGCGAATCGATACTGAAGAAACCGATGACCACCGAAGGGATGGCCAGCAGCACCAGCGGCAGCGTGACGACCCAGGGGGACTCGTGCGGCTTCTCGTCGTGGCCATGGGCGTGGCCGTGGGCATCGTGCGTGCCGTGCGTATCGGGCTCGACCGCGGCGGCCAGCGTCGTCTCGTGGTGCGCATGGGCGTCCGGATTGGCGTCATGGCCGTGGGCGCCATGGGCCTGCGCCGCCGCAGGGTCGTCATGGCCGTGGCCGTGCGCATCCGGGTTCTGGTCGTAGCGTTCCTTGCCGTGGAACACCAGGAAGTACATACGGAAGGAATAGAAGGCGGTGATGAACACCCCCGCCAGCACCGCGAACGAAGCGAAGCCCGCGCCCGGCAGGTGGCTTTCGCGCACCGCCTCGATGATGCTGTCCTTGGAGTAGAAGCCCGCGAAGAACGGCGTGCCGATCAGCGCCAGCGAACCCAGCAGCGAGGTGATCCAGGTGATGGGCATGTACTTGCGCACGCCGCCCATCCAGCGGATGTCCTGGTTGTGGTGCAAGCCCATGATGACCGAGCCGGCACCGAGGAACAGCAGGGCCTTGAAGAAGGCGTGCGTCATCAGGTGGAACAGCGCCACCGAGTAGGCCGAGGCGCCCAGCGCCACCGTCATGTAGCCCAGCTGCGACAGCGTGGAATAGGCCACGACCCGCTTGATGTCGTTCTGGATGACGCCCAGGAAACCCATGAACAGCGCGGTGATGGCGCCGATGACCAGGACGAAGTTGAGCGCGGTGTCGGACAGCTCGAAGATGGGCGACATGCGCGACACCATGAAGATGCCGGCCGTCACCATGGTGGCGGCGTGGATCAGCGCGGAGATGGGGGTCGGGCCTTCCATCGAGTCGGGCAGCCAGACGTGCAGCGGGAACTGCGCGGACTTGCCCATGGCGCCGATGAACAGGCAGATGCAGATGACGGTGGCCAGCATCCAGTCGGTGCCCGGGAAGGTCAGCTTGGACAGCTCACCCGTCTTGGCGAAGATCTCGGCATAGTTGAGTGTGCCGGTATAGGAGGCGATCAGGCCGATGCCGAGGATAAAACCGAAGTCGCCCACGCGGTTGACCAGGAAGGCCTTCATGTTGGCGAAGATGGCGGTCGAGCGGGTGAACCAGAAACCGATCAGCAGGTAGGACACCAGGCCCACGGCTTCCCAGCCGAAGAACAGCTGCAGCAGGTTGTTGCTCATGACCAGCATGAGCATCGAGAAGGTGAACAGCGATATGTAGGCGAAGAAGCGGTCGTAGCCTTCGTCCTCGGCCATGTAGCCGATGGTGTAGATGTGCACCATCAGCGACACGAAGGTGACGACACACATCATCATGGCCGTGAGGCTGTCGATGAGGAAGCCGACCTCCATCTTCAGGCTGCCCAGCGTCATCCAGGTGTAGATGGTCTGGTCGAAACGCGCGCCGTCGTTGACGACGTCGCTGAGTGTCATCGCCGACAGGATGAAGGCCACCAGCACACCCAGGATGGTGAAGGTGTGGCTGGCGCGGCGGCCGAGGACGTTGCCGCCGAACAGCGTGCCGGGAATGCCGGCCAGCAGCGCGCCGGCGAGCGGCGCCAGCGGGATGACCAGCAGGGTGGATGCGGAAAGCGTTGCGCTCATCGTGGTTCTTCTTCTTTTAGCCCTGGAGCGTGTTGAGTTCGTCGACCGCGATGCTGGAGCGGTTGCGGAACAGCAGCACCAGGATGGCCAGGCCGATGGCCGACTCGGCCGCCGCGACCGTCAGGATGAAGAACACGAACACCTGGCCGTGCATGTCGTTCAGGTAATGCGAGAACGCGACGAAGTTCATGTTGACCGCCAGCAGCATCAGCTCGATGGCCATCAGCAGCACGATCAGGTTCTTGCGGTTCAGGAAGATGCCGATCACCGACATGGCAAACAGCATGGCGCCCAGCGCCAGGTAATGTCCGAGGGTGAGTGTCATGCCTTCTTCTCCACGGCCGCAGCCGCTTCTGCCACAGGGGGGGCCGGGGGCGGCGCGGCCCGCGTCGCGGCGACCTTGACCAGCGACACCCGGTCCTGGGCGCGCACACGCACCTGATCAGACGGGTCGATGAACTTGGTGTCCTTGCGGCGGCGCAGGGTGAGTGCGATGGCCGCCACGATGGCGACGACCAGGATCACCGCGGCGATTTCCAGCGGGTACAGGTAACGGGTGTAGAGCAGGTAGCCGAGCGCCTGGGTGTTGGACACCTGCGTGGCAGCGTGCGCGCCGGCCGTGGCCAGCCGCGGCACGTCACGGAAACCGCCCAGCAGCACGTAGGCCATTTCGAGCGCGATCACCACGCCGATCAGGGCCGCCAGCGGGAAATGTTTCCAGAAGCCCTGGCGCAGGCCTTCCATGTTCAGGTTGATCATCATGACCACGAACAGGAACAGCACCATCACCGCCCCCAGGTACACCAGCACCAGGGTGATGGCGAGGAACTCCGCGCGCAGCAGCAGCCAGATGGCCGAGGCCTGCGAGAAGGCCAGCATGAGGTAGAGCACCGCATGCACCGGGTTGCGCGCCGTGATCACCCGGAATGCCGAAAACAGCAATACGAGCGAAAACAGGTAAAAGAAGCCAGTCTGGACGTCCATGGTTTTTTTCTTTGCGGGCTTGGGGCTTCGGCCTAGCGGTACTTCGCATCGGCGGCCTTGGCCGCGGAGATTTCCTTCTCGTAGCGATCGCCCACCGCCAGGAGCATGTCCTTGGTGAAGTACAGGTCGCCACGCTTCTCGCCGTGGTATTCCAGGATGTGGGTCTCGACGATGGAATCGACCGGGCAGCTCTCTTCGCAGAAACCGCAGAAGATGCACTTGGTCAGGTCGATGTCGTAGCGGGTGGTGCGGCGGCTGCCGTCGTCGCGCACCTCGGACTCGATGGTGATGGCAACGGCCGGGCATACCGCTTCGCACAGCTTGCAGGCGATGCAACGCTCTTCACCGTTGTCGTAGCGGCGCAGCGCGTGCAGGCCGCGGAAACGCGGCGACAGCGGCGTCTTTTCTTCCGGGAACTGCACCGTGATCTTGCGGCGGAAGGTGTAGCGGCCGGTCAGGGCCATGCCCTTGAACAGCTCCACGAGCATGAAGCTCTTGAAGAAGTCCTTGAGGGAAAAGGCGGAAGGCGCGGGGGCCGTGATCGTGTTCATTTCCAGATATTCCAGGAGGTCTGCATCCAGCCGCCGACGAGAAGCAGCCAGACCAGCGTGACCGGGATGAAGATCTTCCAGCCCAGGCGCATGATCTGGTCGTAGCGGAAGCGCGGGAAGGTACCGCGGATCCAGATGAAGAGCGATACCACGAAGCAGGTCTTCAGGCCGAGCCAGATCCAGCCCGGGATGAAGTCGAGGAAAGCCACCGGCGACAGCCAGCCACCGAGGAACATCAGCGCGGCCAGAATGGCCACCAGCCACATGCTGGCGTATTCGGCCAGGAAGAAGATGGCGAAGCCCATGCCCGAGTACTCGACCATGTGGCCGGCCACGATTTCGGCTTCGCCTTCGACCACGTCGAACGGATGGCGGTTCGTTTCGGCCACGCCCGAAATGATGTAGACCACAAAGATCGGCAGCAGCGGCAGCCAGTTCCAGGACAACAGCCCCAGGCCCTTGTCGGCGAACATGCCCTTGCCCTGCCCGGCGACCACGTCGCCCAGGTTCATGCTGCCGCTGACCATGATGACCACCACCAGGCAGAAACCCATGGCGATTTCGTAGCTCACCATCTGCGCCGAGGCACGCAGCGCGCCCAGGAAGGCGTACTTGGAGTTGGAGGCCCAGCCGGCGATGATGACGCCGTAGACCTCGACCGAGGTGATGGCCATGATCAGCAGCAGGCCGGCGTTGACGTTGGCCAGCACCGTGTCGGGACCGAAGGGAATCGCCACCCAGGCGGCCAGCGCCGGCATGATGGCCATGACCGGGCCGAGGCGGAACAGCCCGCTGGCGGCCGCCGAGGGGTTGATGAGTTCCTTGGTGAGCAGCTTGACCGCATCGGCGATCGGCTGCAGCAGGCCCATGGGACCGACCCGGTTGGGGCCATGGCGCACCTGGATCCAGCCCAGCAGCTTGCGCTCCCACAACGTGAGGTAGGCCACCGCGCCCATCAGGGGCAGCAGCACCAGGATGATCTTGAGCAGGGTCCAGATGACCGGCCAGGCGGCGGCCGTCCACCACCCTGCGCCCACCAGGCCGTAGCCGAAGCCGTAGATGCCGTCGATCATGCTGCGGCTCCTTCGCTGGCGGTGACGGATGTTGCCGCCGCACCGGCGCGGCCATCGGCCGTCAGCTGCAGCGACACGGCGCGGCGCACCGTGCCGTCGAGTTCGTAGATGGCGGCCACCACCGGCGCTGCCGTGGCAGCGCTGGAGGCCGTGCCCGCGCCGGCTGCGGCCGCGTTGGACAGGCGTTCGGCCGGCACATGCGTGGCATCGGCCGCCAGCGTGCCGCGCACCTGCGCCAGCACGTCCTGCGAGGTTTCGAAATCGAAGCCTGGCAGGCCCAGCAGGTTGGCGATGACCCGCAGCACCTTCCAGGCCGGGCGGGCTTCGCCGCGCGGCTTGACCACGGCATGGAAGCCCTGGATGCGGCCTTCGGCGTTGACGAAGCTGCCGGGGGTTTCGGTGAACGGGGCGATCGGCAGCAGCACGTCGCTGATGTCGAGGTTGGCCTTGAACGGGCTCAGCGTGACGACCATCTGGGCCTGGCCCAAAGCGGCGGCGCCCGCGGCACCGGCGGCGGAATCGAACACCGGTTCGTTGTTCAGCAGCAGCACGGCCTTCAGGCCGTTCGGGCCGCCCTGCAGCATACGGCCGGCATCGAGGCCGCCGTTCTGCGGCATGGCACCGGCGAACTGCGCGCCGACGGTGTTGGCGGCTTCGGTGAGGTAACCCACGGTGGCGCCGGTCTGCTCGCCGATCCACTGGGCCAGCGACAGCAGCGCCGCGGCGTTGCCATGGTGCGCGGCCGCGTTGCCCAGCAGGATGGCCTTGCGCTCGCCGCCCAGCAGGGAGGCGGCGATGGCCGTGGCCTGGTCACCGGCCTGCCCTGCCACCGGCGAGGTGGCGCCATTCTTCGCACCGATGGCGGTGGCGATGTCGGCCAGGGCCTGCAGCCAGCCGTCGTGCGGCGCCACCACCGAGGTGGCCAGGGGCATGGCCCAGTCGGCCTGCACCGCGTTGACGGCACTCACCTGCGCACCCTTGCGGACGGCTTGGCGGATACGCTGGGCGAACAGCGGGTGGTCCTTGCGCAGGTTGGAGCCGACCACCAGCACGCGCTGCAGGTTGGACAGCGCGGCGATGGGCAGGCCCAGCCAGCGCACACCCGCGGCGGGCGTGAAATCGGCGTTGCGCAGGCGGTAGTCGATGTTGTCGCTGCCCAGGCCGCGCACCAGGGCGCCGGCCAGGTGCAGTTCTTCCAGCGTGCTGTGCGGGCTGACCAGGGCGCCGATGGCCGCAGCGCCATGGTCGGCCTTGATCTGGCGCAGGCCGTTGGCCACGTATTCGAGGGCGGTCTGCCAGTCGACGGACTTCCACTCGCCGCCCTGCTTGAGCATGGGCTGGGTGAGGCGTTCGTCGCTGTTGAGGGCTTCGTACGAAAAACGGTCGCGGTCGGCGATCCAGCATTCGTTGACCGCTTCGTTCTCGAGCGGCAGCACCCGCATGACCTGGTTGTTCTTGACCTGGACGATGAGGTTGGCACCGGTGGAATCGTGCGGGCTTACCGACTTGCGGCGCGACAGTTCCCAGGTGCGGGCGCTGTAGCGGAAGGGCTTGCTGGTCAGCGCGCCGACCGGGCAGATGTCGATCATGTTGCCGGAGAGTTCCGAGTCGACCGTGTCGCCCACCACCGTGGTGATTTCGGAATGTTCGCCGCGGTGGATCATGCCCAGCTCCATCACGCCGGCGACTTCCTGGCCGAAACGCACGCAGCGGGTGCAGTGGATACAGCGGCTCATCTCCTCCATGGAGATCAGCGGGCCGACGTCCTTGTGGAACACCACGCGCTTTTCCTCGGCATAGCGCGAGGCGGAGCCACCGTAGCCCACGGCGATGTCCTGCAGCTGGCATTCGCCGCCCTGGTCGCAGATGGGACAGTCCAGCGGGTGGTTGATGAGCAGGAACTCCATCACCGACTGCTGGGCCTTGATCGCCTTGTCGCTCTTGGTGCGTACGACCATGCCGTTGGTCACGGGCGTGGCGCAGGCCGGCATCGGCTTGGGCGCCTTTTCCACGTCCACCAGGCACATACGGCAGTTGGCCGCGATGGACAGCTTCTTGTGGTAGCAGAAGTGCGGGATGTAGGTGCCGGCTTTGTCGGCCGCATGCATCACCATGCAGCCTTCGGCTACTTCGACCTTTTGGCCGTCGAGTTCGATTTCAACCATGTCGTGTGTGTCCGGACTGTTCAGGCGGGGGTGGTGCCGGCGGACTTCGTGTTCCGCTGGATCAGTGCCTCGAACTCGGGGCGGAAGTGTTTGATCATGGCGCGCACCGGCATGGCCGCCGCGTCGCCCAGGGCGCAGATGGTGCGGCCCTGGATGTTGTCGGCCACGGAGTTGAGCAGGTCGAGGTCGCCCGCCCTGCCCTGTTCGTGCATGATGCGGTCGATGACACGCCACATCCAGCCCGTGCCTTCGCGGCAGGGGGTGCACTGGCCGCAGGATTCGTGCATGTAGAAGTAGGACAGGCGCAGCAGGCTCTCGACCATGTCGCGCGAATCGTCCATCACGATGACGGCGCCCGAGCCCAGCATGGAGCCGGCCTTGGCGATGGAGTCGTAGTCCATCGTGCACTGCATCATGATGTCGGCGGGCAGCACCGGGGCGGACGAGCCGCCAGGGATCACCGCCTTGAGTGTGCGGCCCTTGCGCACACCGCCGGCCAGCTCCAGCAGCTTGGAGAAGGGTGTACCCAGCGGGATCTCGTAGTTGCCGGGCAGCTCGACGTCGCCCGAGATCGAGAAGATCTTGGTGCCGCCGTTGTTGGGCTTGCCGCAGGCCAGGTAAGCCGCACCGCCGTTGCGGATGATCCAGGGCACCGCGGCGAAGGTCTCGGTGTTGTTGATCGTGGTCGGCTTGCCGTACAGGCCGAAGCTGGCCGGGAACGGCGGCTTGAAGCGCGGCTGGCCCTTCTTGCCTTCGAGCGATTCGAGCAGCGCGGTTTCCTCGCCGCAGATATAGGCGCCGAAACCGTGCGCTGCATGCAGCTGGAAGCTGAAGCCGCTGCCCAGCAGCTTGTCGCCCAGGTAGCCGGCGGCACGCGCCTCTTCCAGCGCTTCTTCGAAACGGTCGTAGGCCTGGAAGATCTCGCCGTGGATGTAGTTGTAGCCGACGCTGATGCCCATCGCGTAGGCCGCGATGATCATGCCTTCGATGACGATGTGCGGGTTGTAGACCAGGATGTCGCGGTCCTTGCAGGTACCCGGCTCGCCTTCGTCGGAATTGCACACCAGGTACTTCTGGCCCGGGAACTGGCGGGGCATGAAGCTCCACTTCAGCCCCGTCGGGAAACCCGCGCCGCCGCGGCCGCGCAGGGCCGATTCCTTCATGGTGGCGATGACCTGGTCCTGCGTCAAACCGGCATTGGGATCGATGGGCTTGCCCTCGGCATCCGTCTTCACCGGTGCGTCGGCCGGCACGTCGAGGCGGCCGAGGATCTTGCGCAGGGCCTGGTAGCCGCCGCGCGCCTCGTAGTCCTTCAGGCGCCAGTTGGTGCCGTCGAGGCCGGCGTAGATCTGCGGCTCGATGTGGCGGCCGTGGAAACAGGTCTGCACGCCCGTCGCCTGGAACTGCGACAGGACTTGCGATGCATTCATGGTCATGCGCCCTCCTTCGTGGCCGCACCGGCGGCGCGCAGGCCGTCGATCAGCTGGTCGAGCTTCTCATCGCTCATGAAGCTGCACATGGTGCGGTCGTTGACCAGCAGCACCGGCGAATCGGCGCAGGCACCCAGGCACTCGCTCTGCTGCAGGGTGAACAGGCCGTCGGCCGTGGTCCCGCCCATGGCGATGCCCAGCTTCTTCTCAAGGTAGTGCAGCGCATGCTGGCCGTCGCGCAGCTGGCACGGCAGGTTGGTGCAGACATTGAGTTTGTACGCGCCCAGCGGCTGCTGGTTGTACATGTTGTAGAAGGTGGTGACTTCGCGCACCGCGATCTCGGGCATGCCCAGCAGTTCGGCGACGATGGCCTCGGTCTGCTGGCTGACAAAACCCTGTTCCTGCTGCGCGATGGCCAGGCAGGCCATGGCGGCGGACTGGCGCTGCTCGTACGGGTACTTGGCGACTTCGCGCGCGAAGCGCTCGTGCGCCTGGGCCGACAGCGGCACCGCGGGTGCGGAGGTGGTGGTGTGGGTGTGGCCCGAACTCATCGGTCGATCTCCCCGAAAACAATGTCCAGCGTGCCGATGACGGCAACCGCGTCGGCAATCATGTGGCCGCGCGCCATCTCGTCCATGGCGGCCAGGTGGGCGAACCCGGGCGCACGGATCTTCAGGCGGTAGGGTTTGTTGGCACCGTCGCTGACCAGGTAGATGCCGAACTCGCCCTTGGGGTGTTCCACCGCCGCATAGGCTTCGCCTTCGGGTACGTGGAAACCTTCGGTGAAGAGCTTGAAGTGGTGGATCAGCTCTTCCATGTTGCCCTTCATCGACTCGCGGTCGGGGGCGGCAATCTTGTGGTTGTCGGTGATGACCGGGCCGGGGTTGTCGCGCAGCCAGTCGACGCACTGCTTGACGATGCGGTTGGACTGGCGCATTTCTTCCATGCGCACCAGGTAGCGGTCGTAGCAGTCGCCGGTCTTGCCGACCGGGATGTCGAAGTCCATGCGGTCGTAGACGTCGTAGGGCTGCTTCTTGCGCAGGTCCCAGGCGATGCCCGAGCCGCGCAGCATCGGGCCGGTCAGGCCCAGGTTGAGCGCACGTTCCTGCGTCATGACACCGATGCCCACGGTGCGCTGCTTCCAGATGCGGTTGTCGGTCAGCAGCGTGTGGTATTCGGCCAGGTTGCCTTCGAAACGCTTCGTGAAGTCGTCGATGAAGTCGAGCAGCGAACCCTGGCGGTTCTCGTTCATGCGCGCGAGTGCGCGGGCATTCTTGATCTTGCTGACGGTGTACTGCGGCATCGCGTCGGGCAGGTCGCGGTAGACGCCACCCGGACGGAAGTAGGCGGCATGCATACGCGCACCCGATACCGCCTCGTACATGTCGAACAGGTCTTCACGCTCGCGGAAGGCGTAGATCAGGATGGTGGAGCTGCCGCAGTCATTGCCGTGCGAGCCGAGCCACATCAGGTGGTTCAGCAGGCGGGTGATTTCGGAGAACATCACGCGGATGTACTGCGCACGCAGCGGCACTTCCAGGCCCAGCAGCTTCTCGATGGCCAGGCAGTAGGCGTGCTCGTTGCACATCATCGAGACGTAGTCCAGCCGGTCCATGTAGGGCAGCGACTGGATGAAGGTCTTGTGCTCGGCGAGCTTCTCGGTGGCGCGATGCAGCAGGCCGATGTGCGGGTCGGCGCGTTGCACGACCTCGCCGTCGAGCTCCAGCACCAGGCGCAGCACGCCGTGGGCGGCCGGATGCTGCGGCCCGAAATTCAGGGTGTAGTTCTTGATTTCTGCCATTGCCGACTCTCAGTGGTGGAGACCACGGCCGTAGTTGTCTTCGCGGATGATGCGCGGCGTGACCTCGCGCGGCTCGATCGACACGGGCTGGTACACCACACGCTTCAACTCAGTGTCGTAGCGCATCTCGACGTGGCCCGACAGCGGGAAGTCCTTGCGGAACGGATGGCCGATGAAACCGTAGTCGGTCAGGATGCGGCGCAGGTCCTCGTGGCCTTCGAACACGATGCCGAACAGGTCGAAGGCTTCGCGCTCGAACCAGTTGGCCGAGTTCCACAGCGTGTTGACCGAGGCCACCACCGGCAGGTCGTCGTCGGGGCAGAACACCCGCACGCGCACGCGCTGGTTCAGGCTGACCGACAGCAGGTGCGACACCGCCGCGTAGCGCGGGCCTTCCCACACGCCATCGCGGTAGGTGGAATAGTCGAGGCCGCACAGGTCCATCAGCTGCTCGAAACGGCAGCCCGGGGCGTCGCGCAACAGCTGCATGGCGTCGAGGTAGTGGGCAGCGGGCACGGTGACGGTGACTTCACCCAGGCGCACGTCGATGCGCGAGGCCTTGTCGCCCAGCACGGCGGCGATGGTGTCCTTCAGCGCCTCGGGGGCTACGGCGAAGGTTTCTGCTGCGGTCGTGGCGCTGTCGGTCATACGCGTGCGATGGTGTTGGTGCGGCGGACTTTTTGCTGCAGCTGGATGATCCCGTAGATCAGCGCTTCGGCCGTCGGCGGGCAGCCGGGCACGTAGACGTCCACCGGCACGATGCGGTCGCAGCCGCGCACCACGGAATAACTGTAGTGGTAGTAGCCGCCGCCATTGGCACAGGAACCCATGGACAACACCCAGCGCGGTTCGGCCATCTGGTCGTAGACCTTGCGCAGGGCCGGCGCCATCTTGTTGCACAGGGTGCCGGCGACGATCATCAGATCGGACTGGCGCGGGCTGGCGCGGAACACCTCGGCGCCGAAGCGGCCGATGTCGTAGCGCGCGGCAGCCGCATGCATCATTTCGACCGCGCAGCAGGCGAGGCCGAAGGTCATGGGCCAGAGCGACCCGGTCTTGGCCCAGTTCACCACCGAGTCGTACGACGTGGTGATGAAGCCTTCTTTCAGAATACCTTCAATTGCCATGGCTTGATGCTCCTTGCCGGACGGTCATTCCCAGTCCAGCGCGCCTTTTTTCCATTCGTAGGCGAAACCGACGACAAGAATGCCCAGAAACAGGACCGCTGCCCAGAAACCGGCCGGGCCGATGGTCTTGAGTGCCACCGCCCAGGGGAAAAGAAAGGCGATTTCCAGGTCGAACAGGATGAAGAGGATGGCGACGAGGTAATAACGCACGTCGAATTGCATACGTGCATCCTCGAAAGCCTCGAAGCCGCATTCGTAGGGGGAGTTCTTGGCATCGTCGGGCCGGTTGGGGCCGAGGATGTAGCCCAGCACCTGGGGCGCGATACCGACGCCGATGCCGACCAGGATGAACAGGAGGACGGGAAGGTACTGGTCGAGGTTCATCTTGGAGACTGACTGGCTTGCCGCTCGCCCGCCCGAACGAATTCGGGCGGGCTCTGTATGGTGCCGTCGGCGAGACTCGAACTCGCACAGCTTTCGCCACTACCCCCTCAAGATAGCGTGTCTACCAATTTCACCACGACGGCGGTTTTGCGCTGTTCGGATGGCATGAGGACCTTGCGGTGTTGGCTTTCCGAACAGACTCTGATTCTACTCCGTAATCACCCTGATTTCCGCAGGGCGGCCGGAGTTTTGCCGGCCCTCAGGGGGTCTTGGGTGCGGGCGCCGGCACGGAGGACGGCGTGGCCGCAGGCGGAGATGCCGAAGCGGCACTGCCTGCAGCCGCGGGAGCCGGCGTTGCGTTGCCAGGGATCTGCGCGGCCGGACCGGTTTCCACCGGTGCCGGAGCGGGCGCCGCCGGGGCCGCGACGCGGTCCAGCACGCTGCCCGAGCCGGTCGGGTGCAGATTGCCGAAATAGGCCAGCGCCAGGGTACAGGCGAAGAACACCGCTGCCAGCACGGCTGTGGTGCGCGACAGGAAGTTGGCGCTGCCGCTGGCGCCGAACAGGCTGCCCGCCCCGCCGCTGCCGAAGGCCGCGCCCATGTCGGCGCCCTTGCCATGCTGGATGAGGATGAGGCCGATCATGACCAGGGCCGACAGCATCTGCACGGCGAGGATGAGATTGAGAACGAGATTCACGCTGTTTAACTCCTAAATTCTGCTTCGGGGGGCTTGTGGCGGCGCTGTCAGTGCGCGGCCGCCACGATCGCCAGGAAATCCGCGGCCTTGAGCGACGCACCGCCGATCAGGCCGCCATCGATGTCGGGCTGGGCCAGCAGCTGCGCCGCGTTGGCCGCGTTCATGCTGCCGCCGTAGAGGATGCGTACCTTGTCCGCGGCGTCCGCACCGCCGGTTTCGCCCAGTTGTGCGCGCAGTGCGGCATGCACCGCCTGCGCCTCTTGCGGCGTGGCGGTCTTGCCGGTGCCGATGGCCCACACCGGCTCGTAGGCCAGCACGATCGCGCCGGTACGGTCGCCGAGCCGGCCGGCCACGGCGGCCAGCTGGCGCCGCACCACCGCTTCGGTCTGCCCGGCTTCGCGCTCGGCCAGGGTTTCACCGACACACACGATGGGCAGGATGCCCACGGCCAGCGCGGCCTCGGCCTTGGCGGCCACGGCCGCATCGGCCTCGCCGTGGTACTGGCGGCGCTCGGAATGGCCGACGATGGCGTAGCACACGTCGAAGTCCCGCAGCATGGCGCCCGAGACCTCGCCGGTGTAGGCGCCCTGCGCGAAGGCAGAAATATCCTGCGCGCCCAGCATGACGGGCAGGCCCAACAGGCGGTCGGCCATCTGGGAAAGGTAGGGCGCCGGCACACACACGGCCACCTCGCAGGCCGGCGAACCGATGCCTGCCTCGATGGCGTCGATGAGCAGGCCGTTGGCGGCCAGGCCGCCGTTCATTTTCCAGTTACCGGCGATGAGCTGTTTGCGTGCCATGGTTTACCAGGTCAGGACGATCTTGCCGATGTGCGCGCCGGACTCCATGAGCGCGTGCGCCTCGGCGGCCTTGTCGGCCGGGAAGGTGGCGTGGATGGTCGGCCGGATGCGGCCGGCGTCCAACAGGGGCCAGACCCGTTCGCGCAGTTCGCGGGCGATGGAGGCCTTGAAGGCCACCGGGCGCGGGCGCAGCGTGGAGCCGGTGATGGTGAGGCGGCGGCGCAGCACCAGGCCAGCGTTGATCTCGGACTGCGTGCCGCCCTGCACCGCGATCAGCACGATGCGGCCGTCCTCGGCCATGCACTCGAGTTCGCGGCCGATGTAGCTGCCGGCCACCATGTCGAGCACCACGTCCACCCCCTTGCCGCCGGTAATGCGTTTGCACTCTTCGACGAAGTCCTGCGCCTTGTAGTTGATGGCGTGGTCGGCGCCCAGCTGCAGGCAGGCGGCGCACTTGTCGTCCGTGCCCGCGGTGACGATGACGGTGGCGCCCATGGCCTTGGCGATCTGGATCGCCGTCACGCCGATGCCGCTGGCGCCGCCCTGCACCAGCAGGGTTTCGCCGGCCTGCAGGCGGCCACGCATGAAGACATTGCTCCACACGGTGAAATAGGTTTCCGGCAGGGAGGCGGCCTCCACGTCGGAAAAAACCGCCGGTGCGGGCAGGCACTGCTCCACCGGCGCATTGACGTACTGCGCGTAGCCGCCACCGGCCAGCAGCGCGCAGACGCGGTCGCCGACCTTCAGGCCGGCCTTGTCCATCGCTGCGGCGTCGCCGCTTTCGATGACCCCGGCCACTTCCAGGCCGGGAATGTCGCTGCCACCCGGGGGCACCGGGTAGTGGCCCTTGCGCTGCAGCACGTCGGGGCGGTTGACGCCGCTGGCCGCGACGCGGATCAGCACCTCGCCGACACCCGCCACCGGCATCGGGCGCTCGCCCGCCTTCAGCACCTCGGGGGCGCCATAGGAAGTGATTTCGACTGCACGCATTGAATGGTCTCCTTGAACCGACTGAACCGACCACGAGGGGCAACACGCCGCGGGTGCCGGCACCCGCGGCGAACCGACCGCTATCAGTTCTGCTGGTCGCGCGGTGCGCCGCCCTGCTGGCCCTGCTCGGCGTAGGCCGGACGGTCCAGCAGCGCCTTCATGGACAGCTTGACGCGGCCCTTTTCGTCGGTTTCCAGGACCTTGACCTTGACGATCTGGCCTTCCTGCAGGAAGTCGGTGACCTTCTCCACACGCTGGTGGGCGATCTGGCTGATGTGCAGCAGGCCGTCCTTGCCGGGCAGCAGGTTGATCAGCGCACCGAAGTCCAGGATCTTGACGACCGGGCCTTCGTAGACCTTACCGATTTCGACTTCGGCGGTGATCTGCGCGATGCGGCGCTTGGCTTCTTCGGCCTTGGCGCTGTCGGTCGAGGCGATGGTGATGGTGCCGTCTTCATCGATGTTGATCTGCGTGCCGGTTTCCTCGGTCAGCGCACGGATGACGGCGCCGCCCTTGCCGATCACGTCGCGGATCTTTTCCGGGTTGATCTTCATCGTGTACATCTTGGGCGCGAAGTCGGAGACCTCGGTCTTGGCTTCGCCCATGGCTTCCTGCATCTTGCCCAGGATGTGCAGGCGCGCTTCCTTGGCCTGGGCCAGGGCGACCTGCATGATTTCCTTGGTGATGCCCTGGATCTTGATGTCCATCTGCAGCGCGGTGATGCCAGCGGCGGAACCGGCCACCTTGAAGTCCATGTCGCCGAGGTGGTCCTCGTCGCCCAGGATGTCGGTCAGCACGGCGAAGCGGCTGGCGTCCTTGATCAGGCCCATGGCGATGCCCGCCACGTGGGTCTTGATCGGCACGCCGGCGTCCATCATGGACAGGCAGCCGCCGCAGACCGACGCCATCGACGAGGAGCCGTTGGATTCGGTGATTTCCGACACCACACGGATGGTGTAGGGGAACTCTTCCTTGTTCGGCAGCACAGCGATGAGCGCACGCTTGGCCAGGCGGCCGTGGCCGATTTCGCGGCGCTTGGTCGAGCCCATGCGGCCCACTTCACCGGTGGCGAAGGGAGGCATGTTGTAGTGGAACAGGAAGCGGTCTTCGTATTCGCCGGCCAGTGCGTCGATGCGCTGCGCATCGCGCTCGGTGCCCAGCGTGGTGATGACCAGCGCCTGGGTTTCACCCCGGGTGAACAGGGCCGAACCGTGGGTGCGCGGCAGCACGGAGTTGCGGATCTCGATGGGGCGCACGGTGCGGGTGTCGCGGCCGTCGATGCGGGGCTCGCCGGCCAGGATCTGGCTGCGCACGATGCTCGCTTCGATGTCGAACAGCAGGCCTTCGACCTTGATCGGGTCGAAGGCAACGCCCTCTTCCTTCAGCGAGGCCATGACAAAAGCCGTGGCTTCGCGCAGGGCTTGCGTGCGGGCCTGCTTGCTGCGGATCTGGTAGGCGGCGCGCAGCTTGGCTTCGGCCAGGCCGTTGACCTTGGCGATGAAGGGCTCGTCCTTGGCCGGCGGCTGCCAGTCCCAGACCGGCTTGCCGGCGTCGCGCACCAGTTCATGGATGGCGTTGATGGCGGTGCGGCCTTGTTCGTGGCCGAACACGACGGCGCCGAGCATGATCTCTTCGCTGAGCTGCTGGGCTTCGGACTCGACCATCAGCACGGCAGCTTCGGTGCCGGCGACGATGAGCTCCAGCTGCGAGCTCTTGCGGTCGGTCTGGCCGGGGTTCAACACGTATGCGTTGTTGATGTAGCCCACGCGTGCGGCACCGATCGGGCCGGCGAAGGGGATGCCGGAGATGGCCAGCGCGGCGCTGACGCCGATCATGGCGGCGATGTCGGCATCGACCTCGGGGTTCAGCGACACGGTGTGGATGACCACGTGCACATCGTTGAAGAAGCCTTCGGGGAACAGCGGGCGGATCGGGCGGTCGATCAGGCGGCTGGTCAGGGTTTCGAGTTCGCTGGGCTTGGCTTCGCGCTTGAAGAAGCTGCCGGGGATCTTGCCGGCGGCGTAGGTCTTCTCGATGTAGTCGACGGTCAGCGGGAAGAAGTCCTGGCCGGACTTGGCGGTCTTGGAGGCGGCCACGGTGGCGAGGACCACGGTGCCCTCGATGTCCACCAGCACGGCGCCGGAGGCCTGGCGGGCGATTTCACCGGTTTCCAGGCGGACCGTGTGCTGGCCCCACTGGAAAGTCTTGGTCACTTTGTTAAAGATGCTCATAACGGCTCCTTCTGCTCTTGGTTTGATAGCAGGCCCACACGGACCTGCCAGGGCCGGAGCACCATCCAGAACACGATGCCATTCCAGCGGACCTCGGCACGAGATCCCTTGGAATGACACAGCTTCGCTCTGTTTGCGTGACTCCGGAATTGAAAAACGCCTGAGCTAGCGCGCTAACCCAGGCGTTTTTTGCATAACCTTGCTTACTTGCGCAGGCTCAGCTTGGCGATCAGTGCGGTGTAGCGCTCTGCGTCCTTGGACTTCAGGTAGTCCAGCAGCTTGCGGCGGCGGCTCACCATACGCAGCAGGCCGCGACGACCGTGGTGGTCCTTGGCATGCGTCTTGAAGTGGGGCATCAGCTCGTTGATGCGGGCCGTCAGGATGGCCACTTGCACTTCGGGGCTGCCCGTGTCGTTGGGCGCGCGGGCGTTGTCTTTGACGACTTCGGCCTTGATGGAGGATGCGATCATGTCGGTGTTTCCGGTAAATGTTTGACTTGCGAGGGGTGCTGGAACTGCGCCCCACGTGCGCTCTGCGGAATGCAAAGCCTGTCGATTATAGCGTCTGCGCCACATAACGCTCCAACCCCGCTTTTCAAGGCCGGCTTGCCTAAATTTTTTGCAACCCTTGGCCGCTCTTGAAAAGATTTTGGTCCGTCGCAGATGTGTGCCATGCGGCGCTTGTTCCGAGGGCCGCGGAGTTTCCCCCACAGGAGTTTCGCCATGTTTTTCACCCCCGTGATCCGCCGTTCCGCCTACGTTCCCACCCCGCGTGCCGTCGACCGCGGCTTCGAGCGCTTCGTCAGCGAAGCCCTGGCCCGCACCGGCGCCCGCACCCCCACCGTGACCCAGGACGACACCACCTGGACCCTGCAGCTCGACGTACCCGGCCTGGCCCGCGAACAGCTCACCATCGGCATCGAGGGCGCCGTGGTGCGCATCGACAGCGTCAAGGAGGCCCCGCGCGCCTTCAACGCCTCCTACGAACTGCCGCAAGACATCGACGTGGTCGCCAGCAGCGCCAGGCTCGAAAACGGGGTGCTGACGCTGACCCTGGGCAAGAAGGTACCGGTCAGCAACGTGGCCCAGCTCGCCATCAACTGAACGGCGGCAGTTCCTGCCCCTGCTCCCGCCCATAAAGGCGCCTGTGACTCAGGCGCCTTTTTTTGCGCCCGGCCGCTCCGGCGCCGGGCTGTCGATCTGGTCGAGCGGCCAGCGCGGCCGGACGTCGAAGGCATAGACGCGGTCGGGCTGGGCCCTGCCGGCCTGGATACGCATGGCCGCCGCCATGGCGATCATGGCGCCATTGTCCGTGCACAGGTGCAGTTCCGGGTAGTGCACCCGGATGCCGCGGCGGGCGCAGGCCGCGTCGAGCTGCGTGCGCAATTCGCGGTTGGCCCCCACCCCGCCGGCCACCACCAGGCGTTTGAGTCCGGTCTGCTCCAGCGCGGCCAGGGACTTCTTCAGCAGCACCTCGACGATGGCCGCCTGGGTACTCGCCGCCAGGTCGGCCTTGCGGGCCTCCAGCTCGGCGCCCAGCTTTTTCGCCTGTGTCAGCACCGCCGTCTTCAAGCCGGCAAAGGAAAAATCCAGCCCATGGCTGTGCAGCAGCGGCCGCGGCAGGCGGAAGGCATCGGCCTTGCCCCCCTCCGCCAGCTTCGAGAGTGCCGGCCCACCCGGGTAGCCCAGGCCCAGCAGCTTGGCCGACTTGTCGAAGGCCTCGCCGGCCGCGTCGTCGATGGTTTCGCCCAGCATCTGGTAGCTGCCGACGTCATCCACCCGCATCAGCTGGGTATGGCCGCCCGACACCAGCAGCGCCACAAAAGGAAATTCCGGCGGGTCGGCGCTCAGGAAGGGCGACAGCAGGTGCCCTTCCAGGTGGTGGATGCCCAGCACCGGCACCCCCAGCGAGGCACCGAGCGCGCAGGCCACGCCCGCCCCCACCAGCAGCGCCCCGGCCAGGCCCGGCCCGCGGGTGAAGGCGATCACATCCACCTGCTGCAGGGTTCGCCCGGCCTCGGCCAGCACCGCGTCGGACAGCGGCAGCACCCGGCGGATGTGGTCGCGGCTGGCCAGTTCGGGCACCACGCCGCCATAGGCCGCGTGCATCGCCACCTGGCTGTGCAGCGCGTGGGCCAGCAGGCGCGGCAGGCCCGCGCCCGGGCCCCCGGCGGTTTCGACGAGGGCCACACCGGTCTCGTCGCAGGAAGATTCGAAGCCCAGAAGCAGCATGCGGCGAGTGTAGGTGGGAAGCTTCGGCACAATCGGCGGCACGGCTATTGCAGGCATTCCATGCCGATGGCCCCTATCCGCCCCATGAAATCAGCACTGAGTTTCCTGATCGCCGCCAAGCAGTGCGAAATCCGTGAACTGGAACAGCTCACCCTGACCAGCGAACTGGTACAGCGCACCGCCGAACTGGTGCACGCCCTGCAGAAGGAGCGTGGTTTCACCAACCTGTTCCTCGGCTCCTCCGAAGCCCAGATCGCCCTCCAGCGGCAGGACCTGCTGGCCCGCTGCCGCGCCGTCGAGGCCGGCGCACGGGCCGCCTTCGACCGCCTCGACACCGAGGGCGGGCGCATCGGCAATGGCGCCCGGCTGTTCAGCCGCATCGCCTACGTGCTGCACGGCCTGGATGCGCTGCCGGGCCTGCGCGCGCGTATCGACGGCCGGGTGCTGGCGCCGGCCGAGGCCACCCAGGCCTTCGTCAGGCTCATCGCCGGCCTGCTGGCCGTGGTGTTCGAGGCGGCCGACAGCGCCACCGACCCGGAAGTCTCGCGCCTGCTGGTGGCCATGTTCCATTTCATGCAGGGCAAGGAGCTGGCCGGCCAGGAGCGGGCGACCGGCGCCGCCGCCTTTGCCTTCGGCCGCATCGAGGCCGTCCGCCAGCAGCAGTGGCTGCACCTGATCGAGTCGCAGGAGCGCTGCTTCACCGTCTTCGGCGAATTCGCCGAGGCCGCCCCCCTGCAACTGTGGAGCGTGTGCCTGGCGGTTCCCGCACTGGCCGATCTGGAGCGGCTGCGGCGCATCGCCTGCACCGCGCCGGCCGACAGCGAACTCGACCGCAGCATGAGCCGCACCTGGTTCGACTGCTGTACCGCACGCATCGATGCCATGCAGGCGGTCGAGGTGCGGCTGGCAGCCGACCTGCTGCGGCTGTGCGAACGCAAGATCGGCCAGGCCCGCGGCGACCTGCTGGCGCACCAGGCCATGCTGGAGAAGCTGCCGGCCCTGCCGCCAGCCGCCAGCGGCTTCTTCGACGACCCCGCCCCGGGTACACCCCCCTCCCCCATCGGGCCGCACCTGGAAAGGTCGGTGCTGGAGATGGTGCAGGACCAGTCGCGCCGCCTGCAGGCCATGGGCGACGAGCTCGCCACCGTGCGCGCCGCGCTGAACGAACGCAAGCTGGTGGAGCGGGCCAAGGGGGTGCTGATGGCGCACCGCCACCTCAGCGAGGAAGACGCCCACAAGATGCTGCGGCAGACCGCCATGAGCCAGAGCCGCCGCCTGGTGGACGTGGCCGAGGCGGTGCTGGCCATGGCCGACCTGCTGCCGGCGCAAAAGACCTGAGTCCCGGCCGGGCCCGCGGTGGGGCGCCGCATCCGGCATCTCCCGGTCAGTATGGTGCGATGCACCAAAAGTTGGCCCCAATCTGGTGGTCTTTCCGCTGCACGGCATCCACAGCCAGGCCGCGCCTTGCCAAGATTTCCCTCTGAAACCCCCACTCCCGGTGGTTGGCACGCCTCCTGCTTTACAGGTACCGAGGCCCGGCCAACGGCGGTCGGGTTTCACCAGTCAACCCACGGCTAATCTGGACAACGGCGTCCATTCCCGGTGCTCGCAATGCGGCGGCCGGGGATGGGCGCCGTTTCGTTTTTTCCAGGCTGGTTTTTGTCTTCGTCACGCAAGGAGTTTGAACATGGCGCATCAGTCCTCCGGCCGCTCCGGCCTTTCGCAGTCGGTGGTCCCCGCAACGGTGGCCACGCAACCGGACGCCTCGCGCCGCGCCTTCGTACGCCAGGCCGGCGCGGTCGGCACCGCCGCCGTGTTCTCCACGCTGGGCCACAGCGGTGTGTGGGCCGCGGGCTCCGACAAGCCGGAGAAGGAAGAAGTCAAGATCGGCTTCATCCCGCTGACCGACTGCGCCAGCGTGGTCATGGCCTCGGTGCTCGGCTTCGACAAGAAGTACGGCGTGAAGATCATCCCCAGCAAGGAAGCCAGCTGGGCCGGCGTGCGCGACAAGCTGGTCAACGGCGAGCTCGACATGTCCCATGTGCTGTACGGCCTGGTCTACGGCGTACACGTAGGTGCCGGCGGTCCGAAGAAGGACATGGCGGTGCTGATGGGCCTGAACCGCAACGGCCAGGCCATCACCCTGTCGAAGACGCTGGCCGACAAGGGCGCGGTGGACGGCCCGTCGCTGGCCAAGTTGATGGCCCGGGAAAAACGCGAATACACCTTCGCCGGCACCTTTCCCACCAGCACCCACACCATGTGGCTGAACTACTGGATGGCGTCCTCGGGCATCAGCCCGGTGAAGGATGCCAAGGTCATCGTCGTGCCGCCGCCGCAGATGGTGGCCAACATGCGCGTCGGCAACATGGACGGTTTCTGCGTCGGCGAACCCTGGGGCCAGCGCGCCATCATGGACAAGATCGGCGTCACCGCCATCACCACCCAGGACATCTGGAGGGACCACCCGGAAAAGGTGCTGGGCACCCGCGCGGAATACGTGAAGGCAAATCCCAACACCTGCCGCGCGGTCATGATGGCGGTCCTCGAAGCCAGCAAATGGATCGATGCCAATCTGCAGAACAAGCTGAAGATGGCCGAGACGGTGGCCGAGAAGTCCTACATCAACACCGGTGTGGACGCCATCAACCAGCGCATCCTGGGCCGCTATGAGAACGGCATGGGCAAGACCTGGGACGACCCCAACCACATGAAGTTCTTCGACGACGGCGCCGTCAACTTCCCCTACCTCTCGGACGGCATGTGGTTTCTGACCCAGCACAAGCGCTGGGGCATCCTGAAGGAACACCCCGACTACCTCGCCGTCGCCAAACAGATCAACCAGATCGACCTGTACAAGGACGTCGCCGGCGCCATGAAGGTCAGCGTGCCGAAAGACCCGATGCGCACCAGCAAGCTGCTCGACGGCGTGGTCTGGGACGGCAAGGACCCGAAGAAGTACGCGGATTCGTTCGCCATCCACGCCTGAAGGAGACCGCCATGGTCAGCGCCGTATTCCACAACCCGATGGGACGCCCCACCGCCGAGGGCGCCGCGCCCCGCACGGCAGCGTCCGTGCCCACCACCACCATGCCAGCCACCCCTGTCGCCACGCCCGCTGCCACGGACGCCGCCCCCGCGAAATCTCCCGCGCGCCTGCCCTTCGACTGGCGTGGCCTCTGGTTGCGGGTGCTGCCGCCGGTCTTCGGCCTCGGCCTGCTCGTGCTGCTGTGGGAGGTGGTGTCGATCTCGACGGGGCGCAGCATCCCTTCGCCCCTGGAGACCGGCAAGCAGGCCGTCACCATCTTCAGCGATCCGTTCTACAGCAACGGTCCCAACGACCAGGGTGTGGGCTGGAACGTGCTGTCCTCGCTCAAGCGCGTGGCCATGGGCTTCGGGCTGGCGGCGCTGGTCGGCATCCCGGTGGGTTTCCTCATCGGCCGCTTCGGTTTCCTGTCGCGCATGTTCAACCCGCTGATCAGCCTGCTGCGGCCGGTGTCGCCGCTGGCCTGGCTGCCGATCGGCCTGCTGGTCTTCAAGGGCGCCAACCCGGCGGCCATCTGGACCATCTTCATCTGCTCGATCTGGCCCATGATCATCAACACCGCGGTGGGCGTGCAGCGTGTGCCGCAGGACTACATGAACGTGGCCCGGGTACTCAACCTGTCCGAGTGGAAGATCCTCACCCGCATCCTGTTCCCCGCCACCCTGCCCTACATGCTCACCGGCGTGCGCCTGGCCGTGGGCACCGCCTGGCTGGTGATCGTCGCGGCCGAGATGCTGACCGGCGGCGTCGGCATCGGCTTCTGGGTGTGGGACGAGTGGAACAACCTCAACGTCAAGAACATCATCATCGCGATCTTTGTCATCGGCATCGTGGGCCTGGTCCTCGAATTCGCCCTGATCAAGCTGGCGACCGCATTCACCTTCGAGGAGGTCAAATCATGAGCAGCGACGGCATGGGTTCCAAGTTCATCGAGATCCATAACGTCGAGCAGACCTTCCGCACCACCAAGGGGGCCTTCCCGGCGCTGCGCGACATCAACCTGACGGTCGCCAAGGGCGAGTTCACCGCCCTCATCGGCCACTCGGGCTGCGGCAAGTCCACGCTGCTCAACCTGATCGCCGGCCTGACCACGCCCACCCGGGGCTCCCTGGTCTGTGCCAACCGCGAGATCACCGGGCCGGGGCCCGAGCGGGGCGTGGTGTTCCAGAACCATTCGCTGCTGCCCTGGCTCACCTGCTTCGAGAACGTCTACCTGGCGGTGGAGCGGGTCTTTGCCGCCACCGAGTCCAAGGCCCAGCTCAAGAACCGCACCGACGACGCACTGGCCCTGGTCGGCCTGACCGCCGCCGCGCAGAAGCGCCCCGGCGAAATCTCCGGCGGCATGAAGCAACGTGTGGGCATCGCCCGTGCCCTGTCGATGGAACCTCAGGTGCTGCTGATGGACGAACCCTTCGGCGCACTCGACGCGTTGACCCGCGCCAAGCTGCAGGACGAACTGCTGGCCATCGTCGCCAAGACACACAGCACGGTGGTCATGGTGACGCACGACGTGGACGAGGCGGTGCTGCTGTCCGACAAGATCGTGATGATGACCAACGGCCCGGCCGCCACCATCGGCGAAGTGCTGGCGGTGGACATCCCGCGCCCGCGCAACCGGGTGGCGCTGGCCGAGGACCCGCAGTACCTGCACTGCCGCAAGGCGGTGATCGACTTCCTGTACACACGCCAGGCGCACGTCGAAAAGACCGCCGCCTGAGTTTTCCCTCCCCCTCACCGCGGCCGGCGCCTTTCCAAGCGCCGGCCAGCTGCGTTCTGCACAACTACAGAGACACGGACTCCGAAATGGCTGGCTTTCGCACCTTTCTTCGTTCCGGCCATGCTCCCACCCTGGGAGCGGCCTTTTTCTACTTCGCGTTTTCCTGCGCGATCTGGGTCATCAACGGCGCCATGGCGCCCTTCATCAGCGAGGCGTTCCAACTCTCGCCCGCGCAAAAGGGCGTGATGCTGTCGGTGCCCATTTTTGCCGGCGCGCTGATGCGTTTTCCGCTGGGCGTGCTGGCACAGTACATCGGCCGCAAGAATGCCACCCTGGTGGAGATGGGCGGCATCTGCATCGCCATGCTGTTTGGCTTCTTTTTTGTGCATTCGTTCAACGACCTGCTGGCCATGGGTGTCCTGCTGGGCATCGCCGGTGCCAGTTTCGGGGTGGCGCTGTCGCTGGGCGCGGGCTCGTTCCCGCCGCGCTACAAAGGCCTGGCCATGGGGCTGGTGGGCGCCGGCAACGTGGGCACGGCCGTATCGGCCCTGCTGGCACCGCTGCTCGCGCAGGCCTGGGGCTGGCAGGCGGTGTACGGTTTCGCCGCGGTCGCCATCGTGCTGCCGATGGCGGTGATGATCGCCTTTGCGCAGGAACCGCCCGACGCGGCCGCGCATGCCAGCCTGCGGGAGCACGTCGCCTGCCTGTTCGAGAAGGATGGCTGGGCCTTCAGCCTCATCTACGCCGTGACCTTTGGTGGCTTCATCGGCCTGACCACTTTCCTGCCGAGCTACTTCTACGACCAGTTCGGCGTCAGCAAGGTGCAGGCCGGCGAGTTGACCATGCTGGCCGCCTTCATCGGCGCGGCGCTGCGGGTGTTCGGCGGCTGGCTGTCGGACCACTGGGGCGGTGTCAACACCCTCACCGGTGTGCTGGCGGTGGTGGCCGCCACACTGGTGCTGTGCGGCTTCGCGCAGCAGTCGCTGCCGGCCACGGTGCTGCTGTTCCTGGTTTGTTTCGCCGCGCTGGGCGCGGGCAACGGCGCGCTGTTCCAGCTGGTGCCGCTGCGCTGGCCGGCCAGCACGGCGGTGGCGGGCTCCATGATCGGCGAGATCGGGGCGCTGGGTGGCGGGCTCATCCCCAACGCCATGGGCCAGTCCAAGCAGCACGCGGGCAGCTACCTCTGGGGTTTCCTGCTGTTCGCGGCCTGCGCACTGGCCATGCTGGTGCTGCTGCGTTGCATGCAGATCCGGTGGACACGGACCTGGGCGGAAAAGGGCGGCCGCGCACGCACGGCCTGATGTTTCCGGCCCCTACCGCGGCACGATCACCAGTGCCGCCGCCAGCAGCAGGTTGAAAATCACGCTGATGCCCAGTGCGATCTTCCATAGCGCCGTGGCATCGCGCTCAAGCAGTGCGGCGGGCGGTGGCGCGGTCAGGGGCCGCACCGCGCCGCGCTCCAGGGCCAGTTGCAGTTCCTCGGCGGTCTCGAAACGTTGGCGCTGGTCCCGTGCGACCGCCTTCAGCACCACATGGTCCAGCCAGATCGGCACCTGCGGATTGTGGCGGCTGGGCGCCACCGGATCGCGCCAGTAGCGGCCGGCCTGGTAGGGCAGCACCTCGCCATAGGGCAGGCGGCCCTGCGCGAGCAACTGGTACAGGGTGACCCCCAGGGCGAACAGGTCGCCCTGGGGGTCTGCCGGCTCGGCGGGTGCCACACCGCTGCGCAAGGGACTGAAGCCCCACTGCTCCGGGTTCATGTAGCTGGGCGTACCCGCGTGCAGCAGTCTCAGCGCGGCGGGCTCGCGCCCGCTCAGCGCCACACCGAGATCCAGCAGGCGCAGCGCGCCGTCGTCGCCGCGGTGCAGGTTGGCCGGCTTGATGTCGCGGTGCACCACGCCTTGCCGGTGCAGCTGGCCCAGCGCCTGCGCGGTTCGCAGCGCCATCTCCACGGCAGGCGCCACACCAAAACGGTGCCCGCGGCCCAGCATCTGCTGCAATGTCTCGCCAGCCTGCCAGTCGTAGAGCAGGTAAAAAGCCGTGGCGTCGCCCGTTGGGGGCCCGGCGTGCAGGTGCACCAGATAGGGCGCGGCCGCCCCCACCTGCATGTGACGCGCCAGCCAGGCCTCGTGCGCCAGCATGGCGCGCTCCTCGGGATCGTGGGCACGCCGCGGGTGCAGCGTTTTCAGGGCATACAGACGCTGGGTCAAGGGATCGCGCACCTGGTAGAGCAGGTTCGCCCCGCCCTGGGCCACCAGGGCGGTGACGGCCAGGCCATCCAACTGGTCGCCCGGCCGCAGCAGGCGGGAGGGCACGGGCACTTCCCGGGCGCGGCGGTTCTCGTCCTGCAGGGTGCCTTCGGCGGCGCCGCGCACCTGCACGACGAGTGCCGTGGTGTTGTCCGCACCGCCTCGGCGCAGCGCGGCGTCGACCAGCGCCTGCGCCGCCACCTGGGCACCGGCACCGTCCGCCAGGGCGGCGGACAGCTCGGCCGCGCGCAGAACGCCGTGTACACCGTCGGACAGCAGCACGAACAGGTCGCCGGCCTGCAACTCGCCCTGCCGGTAGTCGACCACCAGCCGCTCGTCGGCACCCACGCTGCGCGTCAGCTGGTGCTTGAAGTCGGCTTGCGCCACCACATGGTCGCTGGTGAGCAGTTCCAGCCGCCCCCCGCGCAGCAGGTAGGCCCGGGTATCACCCACATGCGCCAGCGCGTACGACTGGCCACGCAACACCAGCGCCGTGAGGGTGGTCAGCCCCAGCGCCGGCGCACGGCGCCGGTTGATGCCGCACAGCCAGGCATTCTGGGCCGCGATGATGCGGTCCAGGGCCACCGTGGTGTCCCAGGTGGCAGGCGTGCCGAAGTAGTCCCGCACCAGGCTGGTCACCGTGGTCTGCGCCGCCTCGCGGCCCATGCCGCCGGTGCTCACGCCATCGGCGATGGCGGCGATGGCCCCCATGTCGTGCTCGCCCGGGGCCGCCAGCATGGCCGCAGCGAAGTCTTCATTGCTTTCCTTGCGGCCCGCAAGCGAGACAAAGCCGATGTCGAGGTCGAAACTCATGGCGCGGACGGTGGGGAGGACAGGGACAACAAAACGGTACCAATGTAGTGCAGCCCTGCGGTGCAGCCATGTCCCGCTACGGTGCACTGCAACATTTCACCGCGGCCATCCGCCCTCAATGCTGCGAAATACATAGCAGAAGAAGGACAGCTGGCGCCGTTTCATGGCATTGGCTACGCCAAAGATCAACCTGGCACAGGCGTTGCTTACAGGTACCTCAACCGGCCTTGAGGGGCCGGACGGCCGGCTTCCACCAACGAGGGTGGAAACGGCCAACAGGACAAAGGCGTCCCCACTTGCAGTTGGCTCCCGGCCGGCAGCACAGTGCGGACGCCTTTTTTCATTAGCGAACGGATGAGCGGAGTCACGATGAAAAAACTCAAGCTGGTGATGGTGGGCAACGGCATGGCCGGGGTGCGCACGCTCGAGGAACTGCTGAAGATCGCCCCGGACCTGTACGACATCACGGTCTTCGGCGCCGAGCCGCACCCCAACTACAACCGCATCCTGCTGTCGCCGGTGCTGGCGGGCGAACAGACGGTCGACCAGATCATCCTCAACCCGCTGGACTGGTACCGCGACAACGGCATCACCCTGCACACCGGCATGAAGGTCTTCGAGGTCGACCGCATGCGGCGTATCGCCCGCGCGGCCGATGCCGACGGCAACGTGACGGAGGCGCCCTACGACCGGCTGCTGCTGGCCACCGGCTCCAACCCCTTCATGCTGCCGATACCGGGCAAGGACCTGGAGGGCGTGATCGCCTACCGCGACATCGCCGACACCCACACCATGATAGAGACCGCCAAGACGCACAAGCATGCGGTGGTCATCGGCGGCGGCCTGCTCGGCCTGGAGGCGGCCAACGGGCTGATGCTGCGCGGCATGGAGGTGACCGTGGTGCACGTCAGCGACTGGCTGATGGAGCGCCAGCTCGACGACGTTGCCGGCGGCATGCTGCGCCGCTCGCTGGAAGAACGCGGGCTGAAGTTCCTGCTGAAGGCGCATACGCAGGACCTGCTGGGCAACCAGGACGGCCGGGTCAAGGCCGTGCGTTTCAAGGACGGCAGCGAGGTGCCGGCCGACCTGGTGGTGATGGCCGTGGGCATCCGCCCCAACGTGGCGCTGGCCGAGGCCATGCACCTGCACTGCTACCGCGGCATCGTCGTCACCGACACCTTGCAGACCGTGACCGACGCGCGCATCTACGCGGTGGGTGAATGCGCGGCGCACCGCGGCATCGCCTACGGGCTGGTGGCCCCGCTGTTCGAGCAGGCCAAGGTGGCCGCCAACCACCTGGCCGAGATGGGCATCGGCCGCTACCTGGGCTCGCTCACCTCGACCAAACTCAAGGTCACCGGCATCGACCTTTTCAGCGCCGGCGAATTCATGGGCGGCGAAGGCACCGAGGAGATCGTCATGAGCGACCCCTTCGGCGGTGTCTACAAGAAGCTGGTCATCAAGGACGACAAGCTGGTCGGCGCCTGCCTCTACGGTGACACGGTGGACGGCAGCTGGTACTTCAAGCTGCTGCGCGACGGCCGCACGCTGCACGACATCCGCGACAAGCTGATGTTCGGCGAGTCCAACCTGGGCGACACCGGCCACCAGGGCCAGAGCAAGGCCGCCGCCATGGCCGACGCCGACGAGGTCTGCGGCTGCAACGGCGTGACCAAGGGCAGCATCTGCAAGGCCATCAAGGAAAAGGGCCTGTTCACGCTCGACGAGGTGCGCAAGCACACCAAGGCCAGCGCATCCTGCGGCTCCTGCACCGGGCTGGTCGAGCAGATCATCATGTTCACCGCCGGCGGCGACTACTCGGCCACGCCGAAGAAGAAGTCCCTCTGCGCCTGCACCGACCACAGCCACCAGGAAGTACGCGACGCCATCCGCAACGAGCACCTGAAAGCCATGCCCGAGGTCTTCCGCACGCTGGCCTGGAAGACACCCAACGGCTGCTCCACCTGCCGCCCGGCGCTGAACTACTACCTCATCAGCACCTGGCCCAAGGAGGCGAAGGACGACCCGCAGAGCCGCTTCATCAACGAACGCAGCCACGCCAACATCCAGAAGGACGGCACCTACTCCGTCATCCCGCGCATGTGGGGCGGCCACACCACACCCGACGACCTGCGCCGCATCGCCGATGTGGCCGACAAGTACGCCATCCCCACCGTCAAGGTCACCGGCGGCCAGCGCATCGACCTGCTGGGCGTGAAGAAGGAAGACCTGCAGAACGTCTGGCACGACCTGGGCATGCCCAGCGGCCTGGCCTATGCCAAGGCGCTGCGCACGGTGAAGACCTGCGTGGGCAGCGAATGGTGCCGCTTCGGCACCCAGGACAGCACCCAGATGGGCAAGGACCTGGAACGCGCCCTGTGGGCCATGTACGCACCGCACAAGGTCAAGCTGGCGGTCTCGGGCTGCCCGCGCAACTGCGCCGAATCGGGCATCAAGGACGTGGGCATCATCGGTGTCGACTCCGGCTGGGAAATCTACGTCGGCGGCAACGGCGGCATCAAGACCGAGGTGGCGCATTTCTTCGCCAAGGTGAAGACTTCCGACGAGGTCATGGAATACGCCGGCGCCTTCCTGCAGCTCTACCGCGAGGAAGGCTGGTACCTGGAACGCACGGTGCACTACATCGGCCGTGTCGGCCTGGACTATGTCAAGAAAAAGATCCTGGACGATGCCGAGGGCCGCAAGGCGCTGTGGGAACGCCTGCAGTTCGCGCTCGATGGCGCGCCGGACCCCTGGCTGGAATCGTCCAAGGCCTCCGTGGACACCCGCCAGTTCGTGCCGGTGACTGGCACGGCCCTGCCGGCACCCACCCCGGCTCCGGCCCAGCCGGCCCACGCCTGAGACCCCAAGGAAAAGAGCTTATGAGTGAATGGAAACCCATCTGCCGCGTCGAGGACATCCCGGTCCTCGGCTCCCGCCGCGTGGCGCGCCCCGTCGGCGTGGACGTGGCCGTGTTCCGCAACGACCAGGACCAGGTCTTCGCGCTGCTGGACCGCTGCCCGCACAAGGGCGGCCCCCTGTCGCAGGGCATCGTCTTCGGCACCAGCGTGGCCTGCCCGCTGCACAACTGGACCATCGGCCTGGCCGACGGCTGCGCCAAGGCGCCCGACGAAGGCTGTACCCCGCGCTTCGCGGTGAAGGTCGAGGCCGGCACGGTGCACCTGGACACGGCCGAGCTGGCCACGCATGCCATCGACCTGCCGCGCCCTGTCGCCGGGCCGCAGCACACACGCGGCGCCCAGGGCGCCACCGGCACCGGCCATCCCCAGGCTGCCTGAATCCCCCCTCCACCGCACGACCGACTCCATGGCTGAAACACGTTCGACCTGTCCTTACTGCGGTGTCGGCTGCGGCGTGGTCATCGAGTCGGAAGGCGGCCAGATCACCGGTGTGCGCGGCGACCCCGACCACCCGGCCAACTTCGGCCGCCTGTGCACCAAGGGCTCGACCCTGCACCGCACCGCCAGCGCCGAGGTCACCCTGCAGACGCGGCTGCTGCGGCCGATGCAGCGGGCACGCCGCGGCGAGGCGCCGCAGGCAGTAGGCTGGGATGCGGCGCTCGACCTGGCGGCCGACCGCTTCGCCGGCATCGTGGCCGCGCACGGACCGGACGCGGTGGGCTTCTACCTCTCGGGCCAGCTGCTGACGGAGGACTACTACGTCTTCAACAAGCTGGCCAAGGGCCTGCTGGGCACCAACAACGTCGACACCAATTCGCGCCTGTGCATGAGCAGCGCCGTGGCCGGCTACAAACAGACGCTGGGCGCCGACGCGCCGCCCGCCTGCTACGACGACGTGAACCATGCGCAGTGCCTGTTCATCACCGGCAGCAACACCGCCTGGGCCCATCCCATCCTGTTCCGCCGCATCGAGGATGCACGCGCCGCCAACCCGGCCATGAAGATCGTGGTGTGCGACCCGCGCCGCACCGATACCGCGGCCATCGCCGACCTGCACCTGGCGCTGCAGCCCGGCACCGACGTGATGCTCTACCACGGCATGCTGCACACCATGCTGTGGGAGGGCTGGACCGACGCGGCCTACATCGCCGCCCACACCAGCGGCTTCGACGCGCTGAAGGCGCTGGTGCGCGACGCCACCCCCGACACGGTGGCCCATACCTGCGGCATCTCCAAGGAAGACCTGCACACCGCCGCGCGTCTGTTCGCCACCGCGGGCGCCACGCTGAGCCTCTACTGCCAGGGCCTGAACCAGTCGAGCAGCGGCACCGCCAAGAACGCCGCGCTGGTCAACCTGCACCTGGCGACCGGCCAGATCGGCAAGCCCGGCGCCGGCCCCTTCTCGCTGACCGGCCAGCCCAATGCCATGGGCGGCCGCGAGGTCGGCGGCATGGCCAACCTGCTGTCGGCCCACCGCGACCTGGCCAACTCCGCGCACCGCGCCGAGGTGGCCGCGCTGTGGGGTGTGGCCGACGTGCCGTCGCGGCCGGGCAAGACGGCGGTGGAGATGTTCCAGGCCGCGGCCGACGGCGAGATCCGCGCGTTGTGGATATCCTGCACCAACCCCGCCCAGTCCATGCCCGACCAGGCGACGGTGCGGCGGGCGCTGGAACGCACCGAGTTCGTGGTGGTGCAGGAAGCCTTCGCCACCACCGCCACCTGCGCCTATGCCGACCTGCTGCTGCCGGCCACCACCTGGGGCGAAAAGACCGGCACCGTGACCAACAGCGAACGCCGCATCAGCCGCGTGCGCCCGGCCGTGCCGCCCCCCGGCGAAACCCGCCACGACTGGGCCGCCGCCACCGATTTCGCGCAGCGCCTGGCCGCCCGGCTGCCGGCCGCGCCACAGCACCTGTTCCCCTACGACCTGGCCCCCGCGCGGGCCGACCAGGCGGCCGAGGCGATCTGGAACGAACACCGCGAAAGCACCCGCGGCCGCGACCTCGACATCACCGGCCTGGACTGGCCCCTGCTCGACAGCGCCGGCCCGCAGCAATGGCCCCTGCCCGAAGGCCAGGCCACCGGCAAGGCCCGCCTGTACACCGACGGCATCTTCCCGACGGCGGACGGCCGTGCGCGTTTCGTGGCCGTAGCCTGGCGCCCGGTGGCCGAGCCGCGCGATGCACGCTACCCCTTCGCGCTGACCACTGGCCGCCTGCGCGACCAGTGGCACGGCATGAGCCGCACCGGCACACTCGGCCGCCTGTTCAGCCACGCGGCCGAACCGTCGGTGCAGATGAACCCGGGCGACATGGCCCGGCACAAGCTGGCCGCCGGCGACCTGGTGCAGGTCACCTCGCGCCGCGGCTCCATCGTGGTTCCGGTCCAGCCCTCGGACGACGTGGCGCTGACCCAGGCCTTCATCGCCATGCACTGGGGCGAGGAATACCTCTCGGGCCTGTCGTCCATCGGCGAACGGCTGGCCGGTGTCAACGCGGTCACCACCTCGGCCTACTGCCCGGACTCGAAACAGCCCGAACTCAAACACACCGCGGTCAAGCTGCTCAAGGCCGAACTGCCCTGGACGCTGCTGGGCATGGCCTGGCTGCCCGCGGACCGGGCGCTGGAGGCGCAGCAGGCCCTGCGCCCGCTGATGGCGCGTTTCCCCTACGCCAGCTGCGTACCTTTCTCCAACAACGTGGCCCTGGCCGACGCCGCCGGCGAACGCACCGGCGTGCTGTTCCGCGCCGCCGCCCACGACGCGCCGCCGCAGGAACTGCTGGCCGAGGTCGAGGCCCTGCTCGGCCTGGGCGCCGGTGTCGATGCGCTGCGCTACCTCGATCCGCGCCGCGGCCAGCGCCGCACCGCCCGCCTGCGGCGCGACGGGGCCGACGCCCGGCTCGAAGGTTTCCTGCTGGCCGGCGACACCCGCTCCGAAGGCTGGCTGCGCACCCTGCTGCAGGAGCAGTTGCCGGCCCAGGCCTACGGCCGCCTGCTGCTGGTGCCCGAATCGGCCCCCCCGGTGGCCGTGGTGGCACGCGGCAAACAGGTCTGCAGCTGCCTGGGGGTGAGCGCAAGCGCCATCGAGGGTTTCCTCGCCACCTGCGAGGGCAGCGACGACAGCCGGCTCGCGGCGCTGCAGGGGGCGCTCAAATGCGGCACCAACTGCGGCTCCTGCATTCCCGAACTGCGGCGCATCGTCCATGCGACCGTCCCCCTGGCGGCGGCAGCATGAATCGCCTTATAGCCAGCGGTCATCAAGCATCCGGGACAATCGGGGGTTTCCCTCCCACGACTTTCATGGCCATCAGCCACTACCTCAAGGAAATCGGCCGCGGTGCCCGCGGCGCGAAGCCGCTCGACCGGGCCGCTGCCGCCGACCTGTTCGGCCAGGTGCTCGACGGCTCGGTGACCGACCTCGAAGTGGGCGCCTTCTGCCTGGCCATGCGCATCAAGGGCGAGACGCCCGAGGAAATGGCCGGTTTCCTCGACGCAACGGCCGCCCGCACCCACCGCCTGCCGGCCGCAGACGGCCCCGTGGCCGTGCTGCCCAGCTACAACGGCGCACGCCGCCTGCCGGTGCTGACCCCCCTGCTGGCGCTGCTGCTGGCACGCGAAGGCCTGCCGGTGCTGCTGCACGGCGCGGCCACCGAGGCCGGCCGTGTCACCGCTTCCTCGGTCCTTGCCGCGATGGACCTGCCGGCGCTCGCTGCCATGCGGCCGCTGGCCGCCGGCGAAGTGGCCTTCGCGCCGACCGAACTGCTGTGCGCGGGCCTCAAACGCCTGCTGGACGTGCGGCGGGTGGTCGGCCTGCGCAACCCGGCCCACAGCGTCGTCAAACTCATGAACCCCTGCGCCGGCCCGGCCGTGCTGGTGGCCAGCTACACCCATGCGGCCTACGCCGTGTCGATGGGCGAGACCTTCGCGCTGATGGGCGCCACCGCCCTGCTGTCGCGCGGGCTGGAGGGCGAAGTGGCCGCCGACCCGCGCCGTACCGCCGAAATGACCGGTTTTGTCGCCGGTGTGCGCCAGCAACTGCAGGCCCAGGCGCCCGGAACCCTGGCCGAAGTGGAGGGCCTGCCCACCGACATCGGCGTGGACAGCACCGTCCGCTACACCCGGCAGGTGCTCGACGGCACCCTGCCCGTACCTGAACCAATCGCACGCCAGGTGGCATACATCCTGCATCTGGCACGCAACGAATCCCCGGAGACACCATGACCTTCTCCCCCGCCCTTCCCCACGGCAGCTGCACCCTGGTGGGTGCCGGCCCCGGCGATCCCGACCTGCTGACCGTCAAGGCCGTCAAGGCCATCCAGGCCGCCACCGTGCTGCTGGTCGACGACCTGGTGAGCGATGCCATCGTGGCCCTGGCGCAGCCGGGCGCGCGCATCGTCCACGTCGGCAAACGCGGCGGCTGCAAGAGCACCCCCCAGGCCTTCATCGAGCGCCTGATGCTGATGGCGGTGCGCGACGGCGAACGGGTGGTGCGGCTCAAGGGCGGGGACCCCTTCATCTTCGGCCGCGGCGGCGAGGAGGCGGAACACCTGCGCGAGGCCGGGGTACAGGTCGAGATCGTCAACGGCATCACCTCCGGCCTGGCCGGGCTGAGCTCGCTCGGCGTACCGCTGACGCACCGCGAACATGCGCACGGCGTGGTCTTCGTCACCGGCCATGCCAAACCCGGCGACACCGGCACCGACTGGCGTGCCCTGGCGGCCACCGCACACGATGCGCGGCTGACGCTGGTGATCTACATGGGGGTTTCCGGCGCCGGCCACATCCAGGACGAACTGCTGTGCGGCCTGCCGCCGCAGACGCCGGTGGCCATCATCCAGAACGCCAGCCTGCCGACCCAGCGCCACGCGGTCACCACCCTGGCCACGCTGCATGCCACCATCGCCGCCGAAGGGCTGCAGAGCCCCTCGGTGATCGTGGTCGGCGACGTGCTCAAGGGCCTGCTGGCCGCCCAGGTTCCGGCCGGGCAGGCGCTGTCGCGCGCGGCCTGAGGCCCGGTCACGGCGGGGGGGCCGGTCAGCCCAGCCGGCGCAGCGCCGGGTACGGATTCACCACCGTACCTTTCCACCATTGTTTTTCCGGGCCCAGCCGGAACACCGCGAAATGCAGGTGCGGCGCGTTGGGCGGCGCATTGCCGGTGGTGCCCACATACCCCAGCAGGTCGCCGCGCCGCAGCGCCATGCATTCGCGCAAACCCTCGGCATAACGGTCCAGGTGCGCGTAGTAGTAGGCCAGCTGGCCGGCGGGATCGAACTGGTAGATGGTGAGGCCGCCCGGCACGCTGGTGAACAGCTTGGCCAGCGTGCCGTCGTCCACGGCCCGCACCGGGGTACCGCGCGCCGCCATGATGTCCAGCGCTTCGTGGGGGTGGCCCGGCCGGCCCTCGCGGAAACTGTCGTGCAGGGCCGCCGCTGGCACCCCTTCGACCGGCAAGGCCAGGGGCCGTGCCGCCAGCAGGGCTTCGCCGTCCGTCGCTGGCTGCGCCCGCACCGCCCCGGCGGCGGCCAGCCCACCGCCGGCCAGCACGCCCAGCAGCGCCCGGCGGCCTATTCCCGGTATGTCCGGCATGCCTCGCATCCCTGCCCCGCCCCGCACCACGGCTTCAGGCCTTTACTTCGACGGCAAAGCCGGCCTTGGCCAGGGTGGCCACCCGTTCGGCGTCCCAGTTGGTCAGGTGGATACAGCCGTTGGTCTCCATGTGGCCCACACGCGAGGGCTCGGGGGTACCGTGGATGCCCCAGTGCGGCTTGGAAAGGCCCAGCCATACCGTGCCCACCGGGTTGTTGGGGCCGGCGGCGATATCCACCTTGGCCGCATCGGCCGGCGCATTCTTGAGGATGGCCGGGTTGTAGGTGAAGGTGGGGTTCTTCACCTCGTTGACGATCTTCATTTTCCCGAGCGGCAGCGGGTCCTGCGGCCCGCCGATGCTGATGGGGAAACCCGCCACCGGCGTGCCCGCCTTGTCCAGCACGAAGAGCATGAAGGCGCCCTTGTCGATCTCGATCGAGGCGCCCTTGGCCGGCGCCGCGGAAGCGCCATTGCCGGCGGTATCCACCACCACGATGTCGTCGCCCGCCTGGAAACGCGCGCCGCGGTTCAGGTCCTTCAGCAGCTGGGGTGCCATGTGGTGCTGCTCGGCCAGGGCCTCCTGGAGGTTCTGGTAGTCCAGCGACTTGAGTTTGGCGCGCTCGGCCATGTCGGCCGGGGTGGGGGTGAACGGGCCGGCCGTGTCCTTGTCGGTGAGGGTGTAGCCGGTGAACAGCGGCGCGGCGTCGCGGGTCAGCGCGGTCCAGGTCGCGGCATCGACCTTGCCGGTCTTCTTCAGGCCCTGCAGGGTCTGGAAGGCCTCCACCGTCCGGCGCATGTTGGTGCCGAAGCCGCCGTCGATCTCGCCGGTGGAGAACCAGGCCCGGTCCAGCAGGACCTGCGCGCGCACCACCGCCGCGCCGCGCGAACCCTGCGACAGCACCGGCTGCTGCGAGGTGTCGTTCAGCCGGTCCAGCGCCGCCGTGCCGCTGGCCGCTGCGTGCGTCCCGGCCTGGCGGGCCCAGGCGGGCAAGGCCGTCCACGCCGCAAGGGCACCGGTGGTCAGCAGGAAGTGGCGGCGGCGGAGGTCGTGGAGGTCATGGAGGGGGTGCATGGCAAGAGTCCGATGGAAACGATGGGCCAGCCTAGGCGCTACGGACCGGCGCCGGTGTCAGTCCGCGCGCCTGCTGCGCGCCGGAGAACACCACCTGCGCACGGGTTTCCCCGTAGGTTCCCGCGTTAGACTCGGCCGAAACCACCGCCGGGAAGACGCCCATGCTCGACAAACTGAACGAATTCACCGCCAGCCACGGCGAAATGCAGCGCGGCAAGGGCCTGGTCACCGGCACCATCGCCCTGGCGCTGGGCATCCTGTGTTTCCTGGGGGTGCTGGCTTTCCTGTTTCCCGAGTACCTGACCACGCCGGAACTGCGCAAGAGCTACAACGTCGACGTGATCCGGATCATCATGTTCTGGTCGCTGGTGGTGGCCGGCGGCCTCTCGGTGGTCAACATCATCTTCAACCGCTCGCGCTGGCTGGCGGCGGCCGCCTTCCTGCTGGTGGTGTCTTCCGCCATGCTGGGCGGCCACAAGGTGCCGGTGCACGACTTCGCCGACAACACCCCCTACATCGGCCTGGACTGGTTCATCCTCGACCTGCTGGGCTCGGCGCTGGTCTTCATCTTCATCGAGAAGCTTTTTGCCCTGCGCAAGGACCAGCCGGTGTTCCGCGCCGAATGGCAGTGCGACCTGCACCACTTCATCGTCAACCACATGGTGGTCGGTTTTGTGCTGCTGGCCACCAACCTGATGGTGCACAAGTTCTTCGGCTGGGCCGCCAGCGACGGCATCCGCGGCTGGGTGCAGGGCCAGAACTTCTGGGTGGCGCTGTTCCTGATCGTGCTGGTGGCCGACCTGGTGGAGTACTGGACACACCGCGCCTACCACGAGGTGCCGCTGCTGTGGCGCCTGCACGCGGTGCACCACAGCGTCAAAAGCATGGACTGGCTGGCCGGCTCGCGCCAGCACATCCTGGAACTGCTGATCACCCGCACCATGGTGCTGGCGCCGATCTTCGTGCTGGGCTTCTCCAAGGAAGTCATTGACGCCTACATCATCATCGTCGGCTTCCAGGCGGTGTTCAACCATGCCAATGTGAGTGTGCGGCTGGGGCCGCTGCGCTACATCATCGTCACGCCCAACTTCCACCACTGGCACCACAGCCAGGACGACGCGGCACTCGACCGCAACTACGCCTCGCAGTTCGCCTTCATCGACTACCTGTTCGGCACCGCGGTCAAGAGCGACGAGCTGTGGCCCAAGGACTACGGCGTCAAGGGCGACTACGTGCCCGTAGGCTTCTTCAAGCAGCTCAAGTTCCCCTTCGTCTGGAAGGGATGAATTTCGACGCCATCGTCATCGGCGCGGGTGCGGCCGGCCTGTTCTGCGCGGGCGTGGCGGCGCAGCGCGGCCTGTCGGTGCTGCTGGTCGACCAGGGCGACAAGCTGGCCGAGAAGATCCGCATCTCCGGCGGCGGGCGCTGCAACTTCACCAACCGCGACCTGGACCCGGCCGCGCCGCACAAACACTTCCTGGGGCAGAACCCGCATTTCTGCCGCTCGGCGCTGGCCCGCTACACACCGGGCGACTTCATCGCGCTGGTGCAGCGCCACGGCATCGCCTTCCACGAAAAACACAAGGGCCAGCTGTTCTGCGACCGTTCGGCCGAAGACATCATCAACCTGCTGCTGGCCGAATGCGGCGGCGGGGCCAGCGGCGGCGGCATGGTGCGCTGGCAGCCGTGCAAGGTCGAGGCCATCCGGGTATCGCAAGCCAGCACCGACGGTGCAGGCCGCCGCTACGACATCGACACCAGCAACGGTACGGCAAGCGCGCCCCAGCTGGTCATCGCCACCGGCGGCCTGTCCATCCCCAAGATCGGCGCCACCGACTTCGGTTACCGCGCGGCCACGCAGTTCGGCCTGCGCCTGGTCGAAACACGCCCCGGCCTGGTGCCGCTGACCTTCGATGGCGAGGGCTGGGCGCCTTATGCGGGCCTGGCCGGGCTGGCCCTGCCGGTGGAAGTGGCCACCGGCGAGAAAAAAGCACGCGCGGCCTTCCACGAGGACCTGCTGTTCACCCACCGCGGCCTGTCGGGCCCCGCCATCCTGCAGATATCCAGCTACTGGCGCGAAGGCACGCCGCTGGTGCTGGATTTCGCGCCCGGCCTGGACATGGCCGCCCGGCTGCGTGATGCCAAGGCCGTCTCACGCAAGCTGGTGGCCAACGAACTCGGCGCCCTGGTGCCCTCGCGCCTGGCCGATGCCTGGGCCGGCAGCGATCCGCTGCTGCAGCGCCCCATCAGCGAGGCGCCCGACAAGGCCCTGGCGGCTCTGGCGGCACGTATCGCCCACTGGCAGGTCGTGCCCAGCGGCACCGAGGGCTACCGCAAGGCGGAGGTGACACTGGGCGGCGTGGATACCCGCGACCTGTCCTCGCAGACGCTGGAGGCGCGTACGCAGCCCGGGCTGTTCTTCATCGGTGAGGTGGTGGACGTGACCGGCTGGCTCGGTGGCTACAACTTCCAGTGGGCCTGGGCCAGCGGGCATGCGTGTGGGACGGCGTTGCAAAAGCGGATTCAGCAGTAGCGCTTCAGCGGGAGGCCAGCGGGGTACCCGTTACGGGGAATGTCATTCCGGACCGGCTTTGCCGGCCCTCCCTTCCTGATTTCCCCTCCACGGGTACCCCGCCGACCTCTGGGGGATGATCGGACATCGTGCCCTCTGCGTAGCGGCTGTTGCCAGAACGACCTGTCAGGTCTCGCTGGGGCTGACCATCTGTTCGGTTCGCAAAAACCTGCGACGACCCATTGCCCAGGATGCAGGGGGCATGAAGGTCGATCACCCCCTCACGGTCGGCGGGGCGCTCGGGCACAGGACATAAAGGGGGGAGGAGCCGCAGGCGACGGAAGGACAGTCCAGTGCCCGAGCGCCTCGCCGGCCGCCTCTGCAAGCGCTCCCTACCCTCCCTGCTCGTTCTTCCTGACACCCCGGATGTTCAACGCAGCCAGCCCGACCTGCAACGCGATGAGCGCCCAGGCCGCGGTGGACACGCCCCAGACGATCCACAGCACATTGCTCAGCAGGAACACCCAGAAACCGATCTCGCGGCGGCGTTTGTGTTGCGCGGCCACCAGCCAGGCAGCGAGCAGCGATACCGCCATGGCGGGCCATTGCAGCAGGTCGATGTAGTCCATACCGGCCATTGTGGAAGCCGCCGCGGCGGAAAATGGAACGTTACAGCGCTGCGGCGGGAGCCCCCGTGCCTTGCCGGCCACCGTCTTCTGGCTATAATGCTCGGCTTTGCTGGCAAATACCCCGGCGGCCCGATCAACCTACGGCCGGGGAACCCGCAGGCAGCCTGTCCAGGGCCCGATCTCCCTGGACACAAGCACCTGCACAATTTTCGGAAACCATTACGTAATGACGACCATCCGTGTCAAAGAAAACGAGCCCTTCGACGTGGCTCTCCGCCGCTTCAAGCGCACCATCGAAAAGCTCGGCCTGCTGACCGACCTGCGTGCCCGCGAGTTCTACGAGAAGCCCACCGCCGAGCGCAAGCGCAAGAAGGCAGCCGCCGTCAAGCGCCACTACAAGCGTGTGCGCAGCATGCAGCTGCCCAAGAAGCTCTACTAGGCTTCTTTCCCGCGCCAGGGCCTACAGGCCCTTTCGCTGGACGCTCAAACCCGCGCCCGGGACGCCAGGTGCGGGTTTTCGTTTTTCCGGCCCCCATTTTCAACAGGAGACCGCCATGTCCCTCAAGGACCAGATCACCGAAGACATGAAGACCGCCATGCGCGCCAAGGACAGCGAGCGCCTGGGCACCATCCGCCTGCTGCTGGCCGCCTGCAAGCAGAAGGAAGTCGACGAACGGGTGGTGCTCGACGATGCCGCCGTGGTCGCCATCGTGGACAAGATGCTCAAGCAGCGCAAGGACTCCATCACCGCCTTCGAGCAGGCCGGCCGCCAGGACCTGGCCGACAAGGAAATCGCCGAATCCAAGGTGCTGCAGGCCTACCTGCCCAGCCGCCTGTCGGCCGACGAGGTAGCCGCCGAAGTGCGGACCATCGTCGAGACACTCACGACCGAGCTGGGCCACAAGCCCGCCGCAGGCGACATGGGCAAGGTCATGGGCGCCGCCAAGGCGCGCCTGGCGGGCAAGGCCGACATGGGCCAGGTATCGGCCGCCGTGAAGGCCGCGCTCGCCGGCTGACAAGGCCGCCCCGGCCGGCGCAGGCCGGTCCGCTTGCATCTGGGCGGTATTTGTACCGGGCGTGTTACCGTCGCTTGCAACATTCCGCTCACTGGGAGCAGCGCCGCATCAACGTGGCGCCGCCCTCGAACGTTGTTGGCCTATGCGCGCTTTTTCCCGCCCCCTCTCCTGTGCCCCGACCTGGCTGCGCTCCGCGGCCCTGGGCGCGGCACTGCTTTTGGGCACCGCCTGCGCGCTGGCGCAGGCCGACCCGCCAGGGCGCGTCGGCCGTATAGAAGCGACCGAAGGCGCGGTGAGTTTCCAGCCCGCCTCCGATGGCCAGGCACGCGCCGCCGATCCCCGCTGGCCCCTCACCGCTGGCGACCAGGTGTGGACCGATCCCGCATCGCGGGCCGAAGTACAGCTGGGCGCGGCCACGCTGCGGCTGGGCAACGGCGCCGCCATCGAACTCACCGCGCTGGACGACCTGGCGGCCCAGGTCAAGCTCACCGGCGGCACGCTGGGCCTGGTGGTGCGCGACCTGCAGCCCGGCGAGCGCTTCGAGGTCGACACCCCCAACCTCGCCCTGCTGCTGTCCACGCCAGGGCGCTGGCGCATCGACGTGGAGCCCGGCCAGGGCCTGACGCGGGTGTTCGCCGAGGACGGCAGCGCCACCCTCTACGGCGGCAACGGCGAATCGGTGGCCATGGGCAGCGGCCAGCGCCGCGACTTTACCGGGCGCGGCCTGGCCTCGCCCGCCCCGCTGGCGGTGGTGGCCGGCGATGCATTCGACCGCTGGTCGAATGAACGCGACCGCATCGAATCCCGCTCGGTGGCGAGCCGCTACGTGTCGCCCGACATGCCCGGCGCCCAGCAGCTCGACGGCTACGGCGACTGGGGCAACGACCCCAGCTACGGCCCCATCTGGTACCCGCGGGCGGTGGCCGACGACTGGGCGCCCTACCGCTACGGCCACTGGGAATGGATCGAGCCCTGGGGCTGGACCTGGATCGACGATGCGCCCTGGGGCTTCGCGCCTTTCCACTACGGCCGCTGGGCGCAGAGCGGCAACCGCTGGGGCTGGGTGCCCGGCCCATCGCGCCAGCGCGCAGCCTATGCCCCCGCCCTGGTCGGTTTTGTCGGCAGCAACGGCGGCAACCTGAACCTCGGCAACGGCCGTGCCGGCGTGGGCTGGTTCCCGCTGGCCCCGGGCGAAGCCTGGCGGCCGCCCTACCCGGCCAGTCCCGGCTACCTCGCACGGCTGAACCGCGCCGGTTTTGCCCGGGACAACACCAACGGTTATTACTACCAGACCCGCCCCGGCGCGGTGACGGCCGTGGGCGCGGGCGACTTCGGCCGCCGGCCGGTACAGAGCGCCCGCCAGGGGCTGGGGCAGGTGCCGGCCGCCGAACTGGCGCGTGGCGGCCTGGTGGCCCCACCACCGGGGCGTGGCGGGCGGCCGGAGAGCTTCGGCGGCGGACCTGGCGACGGTGTGCGCTTCGAGCGTGCGCCCTCGCTGGCCGTGCAGCCGCAGCCCTTCGGTGCATCGCCGGGCGACCGCATGCGGCAGGAACAGGGGCAGCGTGCGCAGGAGGCCCTGCAGGCCCAGCAGCGCGCCGAAATGCTGCGCCAGGAGCAGATGCGTGGTGGGCAGGACCGCTTCCAGCCCGACTTCCAGCAACGCCAGCGGCAGGAACAGCAGCAGCGCCAGAACCAGCAGGTGCTGGAGCAACAGCAGCAGTACAACCAGCGCCTGCTGCAACAGCAGCAGCAACACAACCAGTTGTTGATCCAGCAACAGCAGCAGGTCAACCAGCAGTTGCTGCAACAGCAGCAGCAGCGCCAGGCGGCCCAGGCCGCTCAGGCCGTCCGGCCGGCCCCGCCCGCTGCGGGGCAGCCGCCCCGGCAGGGCGGCAACCCCGAAGGCCGCGAAGGCCGCGGCAACCGCTTCCAGCGGCAGCAGTAGCTCAGCTGCCTGCCAGCTTCATGCGCCCGATGAGGACGGAGCCCACCGTCTTGGCGCCGTAGTTGTAGGTATCCGCGCCGATGGCCTGGATGTCCTGCAGCATGGTCTTGAGGTTGCCGGCGATGGTGATCTCGTGCACCGGGAAGGCGATCCGGCCGTTTTCCACCCAGAAGCCGCTGGCGCCGCGCGAATAGTCGCCGGTGACGTAGTTCACGCCCTGGCCCATCAGCTCGATGACGAACAGGCCGGTGCCGAGCTTGCGCAGCATCTCGGCCAGGTCGTCGCCCGGCCGGGTCTGGCGCGAGGTCATGGTGAGGTTGTGCGAGCCGCCGGCGTTGCCGGTGGTCTGCATACCCAGCTTGCGCGCCGAGTAGGTGCTGAGGAAATAGCCCTGCAGCTTGCCCGCGTCCACCACCTTGCGGGCGGAGGTGCGCACCCCCTCCTCGTCGAAAGGCGAACTGCCCTTGCCGCCGGGCACGAACGGGTCTTCCAGGATGTCGATGTGCTTGGGGAACACCTTCTTGCCGAGCGAGTCGAGCAGGAAGGTGCTCTTGCGGTAGAGCGCGCCGCCGCTCACCGCCTGGGTGAAGCCCCCCAGCAGGCCGGCAGCCAGCGGCGACTCGAACAGCACCGGGCATTCAGTGGTGGCGATCTTGCGCGACTTGAGACGCGCCAGCGCACGTTCGGCGGCGTAGCGGCCCACCGACTCGGGGCTGGCCAGCGCAGTGGCGTCGCGCATGGAGCTGTACCAGGCGTCGCGCTGCATGTCGGAGCCACGCCCGGCGATGGGCGCCACCGACATGCTGTGCCGCGAGCTGGCGTAGCCGCCGCGGAAACCCCGGGTGTGGGCGCTGAAGAAATGCGACTGCTGGGCCGACACGCCCGCGCCCTCGCTGTTGGTGATGCGCCGGTTGGTGGTCAGCGCCGCGTGCTCGCAGGCGCGCGCCATCTCGGCGGCCTGCTCGCTGGTGATGTCCCAGGGGTGGAACAGGTCCAGGTTGCGGTGCTCGGTGGCGATGTCCTTTTCGTCGGGCAGGCCGGCGGCCACGTCCTCGGCGGTGAAACGCGCGATGTCGTAGGCCGCCTGCACCGTCTGGCGGATGGCCGGCTCGGAAAAGTCCGAGGTGCTGGCATTGCCGCGCCGCTGGCCGACGTAGACCGTGACGCCCAGCGACTTGTCGCGGTTGCGCTCCACCGTCTCGAGTTCGCCCTTGCGCACACTCACACTCAGGCCGCAGCCTTCGGAGGCCTCGGCACCGGCGTCGGTGGCCCCGAGTTTCTTCGCGTGCGCCAGCGCCGTATCGACCAGTTGCTCAAAGAAAGCACGGCTGTAGCTGAAGCCGCGGGCAGCGCCGCTGGGGGCGGAATCGGTAGGAGTCTTGTTCTTCATGTCGAGGGCTATGATACTTGTCGCCCTTCGCTGCGCCCGCGCCGCTTCTCCAGATCCCCTCTTTTCATGTCACGCAAACCCAAAAAAGGCTACTACGTCCGCGGCGAATTCGTCGCGGAGGGCAGCGAACTCGATATTCAGCTCAAGGCTGAACTCAAGGGCACCGACGGGTCCAGCCGTACCGACCTGAAGCGCGAAAGCGCCGAACTGCAGCAGTTGGGCGAAAACCTGATGGAGCTGCGCGCCGGCCTGATGGCCAAGCTCGACCTGCCTGAAAAGCTGGCCGACGCCGTCGCCGAAGCCAAACGCATCACCAATTTCGAGGGCAAGCGCCGGCAGATGCAGTTCATCGGCAAACTCATGCGCAAGCTCGACGAGGACCAGGTCAAGGCCGTACGCGCCGCGCTGGACGAGCAGCACCGGGGCTCGGCCAAGGAAACCCTGGCCCTGCACGAGGCCGAGCAGTGGCGCACGTCGCTGCTGGAAGACGACGAGACGGTGCAGCGCTGGGTCGACCGTTTCCCCGCCACCGACATCCAGCAGTTGCGCGCCCTGGTGCGCCAGGCCCGCAAGGATGCCGTGCCCGAGAAACCCGGCCTGGCACCGCGCCACGGCCGCGCCTACCGCGACATCTTCCAACTGGTGCGCGCCCAGCTCACCGGCAATGCCGAAGAAGCCCACGACGACCACGAGATGGAAGACGAGGGCGACGGGGGCCACGATGCCTGACACCGGCTCCGCCACCGGTCCGGATGCCGTCACCATCGGCATCGTATCCATCAGCGACCGGGCCTCGGCCGGCGTCTACGAGGACAAGGGCCTGCCCGCCCTGCGCGACTGGCTCGGCCGCGCGCTGCTGAACCCGATCACCTTCGAGAGCCGGCTGATCCCCGACGAACAGGCGGGCATCAGCGCCGCGCTGGTCGAACTGGTCGACGCAGGGTGTTGCCTGGTGCTGACCACCGGCGGCACCGGCCCCGCACCCCGTGACGTAACACCCGAGGCCACGCTGGCGGTGGCCGACCGGGAACTGCCCGGTTTCGGCGAGCAGATGCGCCAGATCGGCCTGGTGTTCGTGCCGACCGCCATCCTGTCGCGGCAGGTGACGGTGGTGCGGGGAAAAAGCCTGATCGTCAACCTGCCAGGCCAGCCCAAGGCGATCCAGGAGACGCTCGAAGGGCTGAAGGATGCGGAGGGCAAGCAGAAGGTGCCCGGCATCTTCGCGGCCGTGCCTTACTGCATCGACCTGATCGGCGGGCCTTACCTGGAAACGCAGGACGCGGTCTGCAAAGCCTTCCGGCCCAAGTCGGCTATCCGGGTCCGGGCTTAGTTTCTTCCGGGGTGGCGCTCATGGAGAGCGCCGGTGAGGGTACTCGGGTACGGATGCGCCCAGTGCCGTCCTCGGGCTCCGGCCCCTGGCTCCCGCTTAACGAGGAAGGCCCTTCGGGCTGCCTTGCGTTGCTCCCGCCAGGCGGGGTCCCGCAGAAACTCCCTTCGCTTCGCTACGGTCAAACATCTGCGGGCCCTTGTCCGCCTGCCGGTGCGCTACTCAGCTTCCCCGATGCGCGGGAGCCAGGGGCCGGAGCCCGAAGACTACGGTGGTGGTCTGTTTTGCGCCTCTGCGGCGGGGGAGATCCAACGCGCCGAAAACGTTCTAAGTCCTGACCGTCAGCCACGGCCAGCGGGCTCGATACGACTCGACCTTGCGGTCGAACAGGTCGCGGTGGGGCGTCATTGGATTGGGTGTCAGCAGCCCGTCATAAATTAATTCCAGCCCGTTCGGTGCGTAGAGTTCGCCTGGCCGAATACCGACGCAAGTGGCGAGGATGAGAAAACGATCAATTCCGTCCTTGGCGCTTTGCAGGGGGCCATAGGGTTGACCGAAATACGATTCATACCAGAGGTGTACCCGAGCCTGGTTGGAGGCTTCGACCCGGATGCCGAGGTCACCCAGCACCTGCTCTGTCCGCGTTTGGACGTCCCGTTCCGCAGCTTCGCTTGTATCCGAGGGGTCGAAATAGAAAAGGTCGTAGTCCTTGATGGCGGCCTCGGGTGCGCAATCGGACTGGACATTCCAGACCGTCTGGAAAAGGCAGCCGGCGACCAGCCAACCATCCGGGAGTGCAAGCGCATCCCAGCGCTCGAGGATGGCGCGGTTGTGAGGGTTGCGGAGTACGTCGGTGAAGAAACGATTTTCCATGTTCTGTTGACCACGGTGCAGAGGGCATGGTGGTCGATCACCCCCCTCAAGGTCGACGGGGCACTCGGGCACAGAAAATGTAGGAAGGAGGCGCCGCAGGCGACGGAGGGACATTCCAGTGCCCGAGTGCCCCGCCGGCCTTCGCCGCGACGTCACGGCATCCGGTACCCGGGCCCAGCCTACTTCCCCACCAGCTCGTTGAGCTTCTGGGCCTCGAAATGGCCGGTGAGTTCGGCCTCGGGCGGCACGCAGCATTCCTCGCCGCGGCGGCTGGTGACCTGCTCGATCGCCTTCCACAGCAGGGCGATCTGGTGTTCCTGCGAGGCCGCGTTGTCGATCAGGCCCTTCATGGCCTGCGACAGCGGGTCGTCCTGCTCGGTGATGCCGTAGGCCGAGAAACCCATCTTCGACGCCGCTTCCTCGCGCCGGGCCCGGTCGCTGGCCTGGATGATGCGCGCCGGAATGCCCACGGCCGTGGCGCCCGCCGGCACCGGCTTGATGACCACCGCGTTGCTGCCGATACGCGCACCATCACCCACGGTGAAGCCGCCCAGCACCTTGGCACCGGCGCTCACCACCACGTCGCGGCCCAGGGTGGGATGGCGCTTGGCGCCCTTGTAGAGCGAGGTGCCGCCCAGCGTCACGCCCTGGTAGATGGTGCAGCCGTCGCCGATTTCGGCGGTCTCACCCACCACCACACCCATGGCATGGTCGAAGAACACCCGTTCACCGATCTTCGCGCCGGGGTGGATCTCGATGCCGGTGAACCACCGGGTGACATGCGAGATAAAACGCCCCAGCCACTTGAAGCCGTGGTTCCAGCACCAGTGCGCCGGGCGGTGCAGCACCACCGCGTGCAGGCCCGGGTAGCAGGTCAGCACCTCCCAGGTGCTGCGCGCCGCGGGGTCGCGGTCGAGAATGCACTGGATATCGGAGCGCAGGCGGTCGAACATTCGTTTTGGTAATAAGGATCTGGGTAAACAGTCTATCGGTTCGCCGGTGGCTCCGCTGGCACCGGGGTCTTCCCCACGGCGGGCATGGCCTTGGCCGCCGTGGCGCTTGCCGACATGGCCTTGGCAATCCCGCGCAGGATGTGGATTTCCTCTTCCGTGGGCTGCGCCCGATGGAACAGCTGCTGCAGGCGCGGCATGAGCTTTTTCGGCGCCGCCGGGTCGAAGAAACCGATGTCGGCCAGCGACTGCTCCCAGTGCCCCAGCATGCCGGCCAGCTGGCGTTCGTCGGCACGCCGCGCCGCCGTGTCCACACCGGGCGGCACCTGCGCGGCGGCCTCCTGCCCGAAACTCTCGAAGCCGCCCAGGGCCAGCCGCCATTCGTAGGCCACCACCTGCAGGGCTGCCGCGAGGTTGAGCGAGCCGAACTGCGGGTCGGTGGGAATACGCAGCGCCACGTGGCAGCGGTACACGTCCTCGTTGGCCATGCCGAAACGCTCGGAGCCGAACAGGAAGGCCACACCCAGCTCGCCGGCCGCCGCGGCGCCCGCGGCCAGGGCCGGCAGGTGTTCGCGCGGCGTGCTGGTGGGCGGGCCGAAGTCGCGCGGCACCATGGCGGTGGCGCACAGGTGGGTCATGCCGTCGAGCGCCTCGTCCAGCGTCTCGACGATACGCGCGTCGCGCAGCACGTCGAGCGCGCCGCTGGCGCGCTGAATGGTTTCTTCGCGCCGCAGCACGTTGGCCCAGCGCGGCTGGACCAGCACCAGGTCGGTGAACCCCATCACCTTCATGGCGCGCGCGGCACCGCCGACATTGCCGGCGTGGCTGGTGTGGATCAGGACAAAACGGGTCTTCATGGGCCAGCGGGTAAAATGCCGCCATTGTCGCCGCCCGCATCGCCGGGCCGCCCCACTCCGGCCCGCCTGCGGCCGCCACCGCTCCTCATCACATGTCGTCCAACCTGCATCCCATGCTCAACGTGGCCATCAAGGCCGCACGCGCCGCCGGCGCCATCATCAACCGCGCCGCGCTCGACGTCGAGGCCGTGCGCATCTCGCAGAAGCAGGTGAACGACTACGTGACCGAGGTGGACCAGGCCGCCGAGCAGATCATCATCGAGACGCTGCTCACCGCCTACCCCGGCCACGGCATCCTGGCTGAGGAAAGCGGCAACACCCATGGCGCGCGCGACTCGGAGTTCGTCTGGATCATCGACCCGCTGGACGGCACCACCAACTTCATCCACGGCTTCCCGGTGTACTGCGTCAGCATCGCGCTGGCGGTGCGCGGCAAGGTGGAGCAGGCGGTGGTGTACGACCCCAGCCGCAACGACCTGTTCACCGCGACCAAGGGCCGCGGCGCCTACATGAACGAGCGGCGCATCCGCGTCAGCAAGCGCACCCGCCTGCAGGAAACGCTCATTTCCACCGGCTTCCCCTTCCGCCCGGGCGACAACCTCAGCCACTACCTGCAGATCATGGGCGAAGTGATGGCGCGCACCGCCGGCATGCGCCGGCCCGGCGCCGCCGCGCTCGACCTGGCCTACGTGGCCGCGGGCTTCACCGACGGCTTTTTCGAAACCGGCCTGTCGCCCTGGGACGTGGCTGCCGGCTCGCTGCTGGTGACGGAGGCCGGCGGCCTGGTCGGCAACTTCACCGGCGAGTCCGACTTCCTCGAGCAGCGCGAATGCGTGGCGGCCAACCCCAAGGTCTACGGCCAGCTGGTGGGCATCCTGCAGAAACACTCCAAGTTCGCCGGCGTGGACGCCAAGCGCGGCGTCGCCGACAGCCTGCGTGAAGGCGATGCGCCGGCCGGCGACGGCACGGCGGATGCCGACACCAACACCGACGCCGCGGGCACGGAAACCGATGCCGCACCGGCAGCGCCCGCGCCGCGCAAGCTGACCCGCGTGCGCAAGGCCGTCCCCGGCGCCGGGGAGTGAGCCCTGCCGCATCCATGGCTGTTGCCATCCGTTGCCAACGCGCTTGACGCACGGGCCGGCTCGGCGATGATGCGGGCATGGAGATGACCAACCCCGCCCAGGCCGCGCGGCGCCTGCGGCGCCAACTGCTGCGGCTGCTGTGGTCGCTGCAAAGCAGCAACTTCACCAATGGCCTCGCGGTAGGTGTGGGCCTGGCCGGCATTGCGCTGGCCATCTACTGGCTCGACGGCGTGGCCTCGGCCGCAGCGGCGGGTGTGGGCACCCTCATCACCACCCTGCCCGATCAGCCGGCACCGCGCCACCACAAGCTGCAGCAGATGCTGCCGGCCCCCCTGCTGGGCGCACCGCTGTTCCTGGCGGTACAGCTGGCGCACCACAACCCGCTGCAACAGGGGCTGGTGCTGGTGTTCGGCTGTTTTGTCTGCTTCATGGGCACGGCCTGGGGCAAACGCGGCGGGCCGGTCAGCGTGGCCATGGCCTTCTCGATGCTGTTCGCCCTGGCCGAACCACCGCCCGAGGGTTTCCTGGACGCGCTGGAACGCACCGGCTGGTTCCTGACCGGCGGTGGCGCCTACCTGGTCTACGGCGTGGCCGTCGGCGCGCTGCTGAACCGGCGCTACCGCACCCAGATGCTGGCCGAGGTACTGCTGGCCTTCGCCCGCACCCTGCGTACCCAGGCCCAGCGCTTCACCGCCGGCAACGAGAAAAAGGCCGAAGCGCTGATGGCCGACATGCTGCGCCAGCAGGCCGCGCTGGCCGACGCACTGCAGTCGGTGCGCGACCTGGTGCTGGAATCGCCGCGCAAGCCGCGCCGCCAGAAACGCGCCGCCATGCTGCTGTCGCTGCTGGAGGCGCGCGACCACCTGATCGCCTGCGAACTCGACCTCGACACGCTGGCGCGCCGCCATGCCGATGCGGCCGAACTGCCGCGCATGTGCCAGGCGCTGATGGCCTTCGCCGAGCAGACCGAGGAACTCGCCACCGACCTGCTGCTGGGACGGGTGGCCCGTGGCGCGCTGGAACTGAAGGCGGCGCTGGGCCGCCTGAACCCCTTCCACGCACCCGAGGAAACACCGGCACGGCCCGACGCGCGTATGGTGCGCCACGTCGCCGAACGGGTGGCCGCCATCGGCGACGAGATCGAGCGTATGGCCGCCCTGCAGCGCGGCGACCTGGCGCCCGACATCTCGGCGGTGCGTGAGCAGTTCCAGCTGTTCATCAGCCCCACCCACTGGTCGTGGAAACCGCTGGGCGCGCAGAACGGCTGGTCGGCCCCCACCCTGCGCCACGCGCTGCGGGTGTCGGGGGCCATCGGCACGGGTTACCTGGTGTCGCTGTACCTGCCCTGGGCCACCCACGGCTACTGGATCCTGGTGACTATCTCGGTGGTGATGCGGACCAACCTGGCGCAGACCATCGAGCGGCGCAACGCCCGGGTGGCCGGCACGCTGGCCGGCTGCGGTGTGGTCATGGCCGTGCTCGCCACCCACCCCGAGCCGGCCCACATCCTGGCGGCGGTGGCGCTGGCCACCGCGGTGGCCCACGCCATGGCCCTGCGCCGCTACTGGGTGGCGGCGGTGGCGGCCACCACCGCCGGCCTGCTGCAGGCCCATATGCTGCAGGCCAACCTGCACCTGGGTTTCGCCATCGCCGAGCGGCTGGCCGACACCGTCATCGGCGCCACCATCGCCTGGCTGTTCAGCTACGTGCTGCCGGTGTGGGAGCGGCGCCAGATACCGGGGCTGGTCAACCGCACCCTCACCGCCCAGCAGCGCCACGCCAAAACGGCGCTCACGCCGCTGGACGGCCACGCCCCCGACGTGGACTGGCGGCTGGCCCGGCGCGAGGCCTACGACAGCCTGTCGGCCCTGGTGCAGGCCACCGCGCGCACCCTGTCGGAACCGCAGGCCGTGCGCCCTCCGCTGGAACCTCTGGAAACACTGCAGGCGCTCAGTTATCAGATGCTGGCACACCTGACCGCGGTGAAGTCCATGCTGCAGCTGCGGCAGCCCCAGCTCGACATGGCGGTGGCCGGCCCGGCGCTGCGCCAGGCGGCCGAGGAAGTGGTCGCCGCTCTGTCGACCAGCGCGCCGGTGGCGCCGGCCGAGGAAGCGACCGGCGCCGCCGACCCGTCGCAGGCCCGCCCGCCCGACATGCTGGCTCCCGACCTGACGCCCTGGCTGCTGGAACGCCTGCAGCTGACGGTGGCAGTGGCGCGGCGCATGCGCGACGCGGCGGTCCGCAGCCGCGGCTGATCCGGCGCGCCTTGTTCCCTTTTCCCCATGGGCGCCGGGAACCGGCGTTGACATGGAGCACAAGGAGCCCGATGCCCGATTTTTCGCAGTTCTCCCCCTGGGTCGCCACGGCCCTCGCCGCCGCGATTGCGCTGGTAGCCGCCCTGGCCCTGCACCGCATCGGCGGGCTGGTGCTGCTGCGCGCCACCCACGGCACGCCGGTGCTGCACGCCATGGCACTGGCCTGCCAGCGGGCCGCCCTGTTCGTGCTGCCGCTGCTGGCGCTGCAGCTGGTATGGCAGGCCGCCGACGACGGCATGCGCCACATCGCGGGTGTGCGCCACCTCAATGCCCTGGCGCTGATCGCCGCCGCCACCTGGCTGGCGATCGGCGCCATCTCGGGCCTGGCCAACGGCATCATGGCCCAGCACCCGGCGGACGTGGAAGACAACCTGCAGGCCCGGCGCATCTACACCCAGGCCCGGGTGCTGTCGCGCACCGCCATCTCCGGCGCGCTGGTGGCGGGCCTGGCCATGATGCTCATGACCTTCCCCGGCGCGCGCCAGGTCGGTGCCAGCCTGCTGGCCTCGGCCGGTGTCATCGGCATCATCGCCGGCCTGGCGGCCAAGCCGGTGTTCAGCAACCTCATCGCCGGCCTGCAGATCGCCCTGGCCCAGCCGATCCGCATCGACGACGTGCTGATCGTGCAGGGCGAATGGGGCCGGGTCGAGGAAATCACCGGCACCTACGTGGTGCTGAAGATCTGGGACGACCGGCGCCTGATCATTCCCCTGCAGTGGTTCATCGAGAACCCGTTCCAGAACTGGACCCGCACCGGCTCGCAGCTGCTCGGTTCGGTGTTCCTCAACGTGGACTTCCGCATGCCGGTGGCGCCGCTGCGCACCGAACTGGAACGGCTGATGCCCACCCTGCCGGAGTGGGACAAACGTTTCTTCAACCTGCAGGTGACCGACGTGACCGAACGCACCATGCAACTGCGGGTGCTGTGCACCGCCCAGTCGTCGAGCAAGGCCTTCGACCTGCGCTGCCGGGTGCGCGAGGAAATGATCGCCTACATGCAGCGCGAATACCCGGACTACCTGCCCACCCTGCGTTTCCTCAGCGAAGACGGCGAGCACGCCGCAGCGATGCGGGCGCGCCACGCACCGCCGCCGGTGCCGCCGCTGGCCGGCGATGCCAAGGCCGGTGTGGCCGAGGCGCCGAGTGCACCGGACAAGTAGTCCGGCACAACCGGCACAAGGCCGGCGGCGTCTTCAGTTCTTGTGCAAGTCGGCGTTCAGCGTGCCCCAGGCCTCGGTGCGGCCGATGGCCTGGATGGCACCGGTCTGCGAGTTGCGGCGGAACAGCAGGCCCGACTTGCCCGACAGCGTGGAAGCCTTGGCGACCGAACCGTCCGGCAGGGTGACACGGGTGCCGCCGGTGACGTAGCAGCCGGCCTCGACGATGCAGTCGTCGCCCAGCGAGATGCCGATGCCCGAGTTGGCGCCCAGCAGGCAGCGCTTGCCGACCGAGATCACCTGCGTGCCGCCACCCGAGAGTGTGCCCATGATGGAGGCGCCGCCGCCGATGTCGCTGTGGTCGTCCACCAGCACACCGGCGCTGATACGTCCTTCGACCATCGACGCGCCCAGCGTACCGGCGTTGAAGTTGCAGAAACCCTCGTGCATGACGGTGGTGCCCGACGACAGGTAGGCACCCAGTCGCACCCGGTCGGCGTCGGCGATACGCACACCCGTGGGCACCACGTAATCGACCATACGCGGGAACTTGTCCACGCTGTGGATGCCGAGCTGCTGGCGCGCGGCGCGGGCGCGCAGGCGCACCGCCTCGATGGTGCTGATGGCGCAGGGGCCGAGCGAGGTCCAGGCCACGTTGGCCAGCAGGCCGAAGATGCCCGCCAGGTTGGACTGGTGCGGCTTGACCAGGCGGTGGCTCAGCAGGTGCAGGCGCAGGTACACGTCGTGCGCATCCGCCGCCGGCTGCTGCAGCGAGGCGATGCCGGTGCGCACCGCCACCACTTCTACGCCGCGGACCTCGTCCTTGCCCAGGCTGCCGGCCGCAGCCGCGCCCAGCGCCGCCACGGCATCGGCCGCCGACAGGCGCACCGTGCCGGCTTCGCCGCCGGCGGCGCGCAACGCGGGCGCGGGAAACCAGGTGTCGAGCACCGCGCCATCGGCCGCGATGGTGGCCAGGCCGGTCGCCACCGCGCCTTGGTCCAGGAAGGGGCTTGCTTCAGTCGTCATGTCGTGTGTGCTCCGCCGCGCTCTGCGCGCATGAATGGGTCAACCCGCCATTATCCGGGAACCGGTTTGCAGCCTGTCTTGACGCATCTCGACTTTTACAGATATGATTTCGATATATCTTTTTTGGATCTAAACATGGTCAAACAACTTCTCCACCATTTCAGCCGCATGCGCGAAGGCGGCGACCGCATCTTCGGCCACGGCCAGTTGCGCCTGGTTCTGCTGCAGATGCTGGCCGACAAGCCCAGCCACGGCTACGAACTCATCCGCGCCATCGAGGAACGCCTGCAGGGCCGCTACAGCCCCAGCCCCGGCACCGTCTACCCCACCCTCACCATGCTGGAAGAGCAGGGCCTCATCGTGCAGGCCGAGCAGGAAGCCGGCCGCAAGGTCTTCAGTGCCACCGACGCCGGCCGCGCCTTCCTGCAGGAGCACCGCGACATGGTCGATGCCGTGTTGGCCCGCATGGACCAGGGCGGCGGTGGCCACCACGGCCCGCACGGCATGCACGGCCTCCACCGCGGCGGCCACCCGCCCCAGGTCATGCGTGCCCTGGAAAACCTCAAGCTGGCCGTGCGTATGCGCATGCACGGCGAACCCCTCACGCCCGACCAGGCCAGCGCCTTTGCCGCCGTGCTCGACACCGCGGCCCAGCAGATCGAAAGGATCTAAATGACTTTTTCGCACACCCCCGACCGCACACCCCGCCGGGTGCGCCACCCGCTGCAGTTCCGCGTTGTCGAGGTGCAGCGGGTACGCCACGTCACCCCGCACCTGGTGCGGGTCACCTTCGGCGGCAGCGACCTCGACGGTTTTGCCAGCTTGGGCTTCGACGACCATGTGAAGCTGGTGTTCCCCGACCCGGCCACCGGCGTATTGGCGCTGCCCACGCTCGGGCCGGACGGCCTCGTCTTCCCCGGTCCGCGCCCGCTGATGCGCGACTACACGCCGCTGCGCTACAACGCCGCCGCCCGCGCGCTCGACATCGATTTCGCCGTGCACGACGCCGGCCCGGCCACCAACTGGGCGGTGCAGGCCGCTCCCGGCCAGCGCATCGGCATCGGCGGCCCCAAGGGCTCCTTCATCCTGTCCACCGACTTCGACGGACACCTGCTGATCGGTGACGACACCGCCCTGCCCGCCATCGCACGCCGCCTGCGTGAACTGCCCGACAGCACCCGCGCCTTTGTCATCGCCGAAGTGGAGGGCGAAGCCGACCAGGTGGCGATGGAGAGTGATGCGGAAGCCAGGATCGTCTGGGTCCACCGCAACGGCGCCCCGGCCGGCGACTCCGCCCTGCTGCTGGCCGCCGTGCGGGCCTTGCAACTGCCGCCGGGCGACCTGCACGCCTGGGTGGCCGCCGAATCGGCCGTGGCCCGGGCGCTGCATGGGCACCTGGTACAGGAACGGGGATGGAACCCGAAATGGGTCAAGGCCGCCGGCTACTGGCGCCGCGGCAGCGCGGGGGCGCATGACAAGGTGGGGGACTGAATATTGAGATGCCGGACGCCGCATTGACCTCCGCCTTCGATTGCGTATAAAATTTTATACACAATACCATGACCGACAACAAAGAGATCCGATGGGTAGGGTCGGCCTACGACGATCTTCTGGCTTTCCCGCAAGATCCCCGCAGGGAGGCCGGTTTTCAGCTTGGCAAGGTACAGGCCGGACTCGAACCTACGGACTGGAAGCCTTTTGAGGAAGCAGGCGCCGGCACCAGGGAAATCCGCATCAAGGACGCCAGCGGCATCTACCGGGTTATGTACGTCGCAAAATTCGAGGAAGCGGTCTACGTCCTGCACTGCTTCCAGAAGAAGACGCAGGCTACCAGCAAGCAGGACAAGGCTATCGCGCAGGCGCGCTACCGCGCCGTGGCAAATGCCCACAGGACATCGAAATGACGATCGACACCGAAATCCGCCACGTGACCAAGCCAGGGGCCAACCTCTTCCTGGAACTTGGCTTCGCGCCGGATGAAGCCAAGCGGCTGCAGGCGGCATCGCGCAAGCAGATCAACGACACGCGCCTGCTCAAGCAGCAGTTGATGAACGAACTGTCCAACTGGATCACCGAGCATCACCTGAAACAAGCCGAAGCCGCTGAAATCCTCATGGTGTCACGGCCGCGGGTATCCGATGTAGTGAACAAGAAAACGGCGAAATTCACTATCGATACTTTGGTGGAAATGCTGAGCCGGGTGGGCAAACCGGTCCGACTCGCCATCGGCTGACCCGCAGATTCAGGGCGCCCCATCAAGAGTCCATGCCCCGCCTCCTCGCTCCCCTGTCCTCCCGCTTCTGGAACCCGCTTCCGGCGAATGCCGGCGTGGTCGGCATGGCCGCACTGCTGGCCTGGTGCGCCTACGCGATGTGGACGAAGAACTGGGTCTTTCCCATCGACAACGCGACTCTCGCCATCCACGAGGCCGGCCACCCGATCTTCGGCATCGTGAACGAACGGCTCATGGTCTATGGCGGCACCCTCTTCCAGTTGCTGTTTCCGGCCGTGTTCTGCGGACATTTCCTGCGCCAGGGCAACGCCCTGGGTTTCTGCTTCAGCCTGCTGTGGGAGGCCACCGCCATCCACTCGATGGGCGTCTACATGGCCGACGCGCGGGCGCAGGAACTGCCGCTGGTGGGCAATGGCGACCGGCTCCACAACTGGAACGAGATACTGGACCGGTGGGGGCTGCTGGAGCTGGACACGGTGTTGGGCAGAACCACCGATTTCGCCGCCTGGCTGGCCATCGCCGCCTGCGCGCTGCTGCTTTTCAATGTGTGGCGGGCGGCGGACCCCGGCGAAGCCTGAACGGCGCACACGGGATAATGGCCCGCTGACCCTCAGCCCCCACCCGAACACCGTGCCCCCCTCCCCCGAAACCGCCGCCAAGGACGCCGCCGCCGCTGGCCATACGCCGATGATGGTCCAGTACCTGGCACTTAAAGCGGACCACCCCGACACCCTCCTGTTCTACCGCATGGGGGACTTCTACGAGCTGTTCTGGGCCGATGCCGAGAAGGCGGCCCGGCTGCTCGACATCACGCTGACACGCCGCGGCCAGTCGGCCGGGCAGCCGGTGGTGATGTGCGGTGTGCCTTTCCACGCCATGGAGAACTACCTGGGCAAACTGATCCGCCTGGGTGAATCGGTGGCCATCTGCGAGCAGGTGGGCGAGGTGGGCGCGTCCAAGGGGCCGGTGGAGCGCAAGGTCGTGCGGGTGGTCACGCCCGGCACGCTGACCGATGCCGAGCTGCTGCAGGACAAGGCCGAGTCCGTGCTGCTGGCGGTGCAGCAGGGGCCGCGCAACGTATTGGGCCTGGCCTGGATGGCCGTGACCCAGGGTGAGGTGCAGCTGGCCGAATGCCCACCCGATGCGCTGGAGAGCTGGATCGCCCGCATCGCCCCCAGCGAGGTGCTCTACAGCGCCGATGCGGCCAGCGCCTTTGCCCAGCAGTTGCAGGCGGCACGCCGCAACACGGCTTTTGCCCTGACGGCCCGCCCGGAATGGCAGTTCGACTCCACCCTGGGGCAGACGCGCCTGCTGGAACAGCTCGGCGCGCAGAGCCTGGACGCCTGGAGCGCCGGTGGCCTGGTGCAGGCCCATGCTGCGGCGGCGGTGCTGCTGACCTTTGCCGAACACACCCAGGGCCGGGCGCTGTCGCACGTCAAGTCCTTGAGGGTGCAGCGCGACGACGAACTGATCGACCTGCCCCTGCTCACCCGCCGCAACCTGGAGCTGGTGAAGACCTTGCGCGGCGAGGAAACACCCACCCTGTTCTCGCTGCTCGACACCTGCATGACCGGCATGGGCAGCCGCCTGCTGCGCACCTGGCTGCTGGAGCCACAGCGCGAACGCCGCGAGGCGCGGCGCCGGCTGGAGGCCATCGACGTGCTGCGCGGCGAACACGGTGCGGGCCTTTTCGGCCGGCTGCGCGAGCAGTTGAAGGGCACCAGCGACGTGGAGCGCATCAGCGCCCGCATCGCCCTGCGCCAGGTGCGCCCGCGCGAGCTGGTGGCCCTGGCCCAGTCGCTGGAAAAGACCGGGCGCATCACCCAGGTGCTGCCACCCGAGGCGGCCCTGCTGGCCGAGATGGCGGCCGACCTGGTGCCGCCGGCCGGGGCCATCGACCTGCTGTTGCGTGCCATCCACCCCGAGCCGGCCGCGCTGGTGCGCGACGGCGGTGTCATCGCCACCGGCTTCGATGCCGAGCTGGACGAGCTGCGGGCCATCCAGGACAACTGCGACAGTTTTCTGCTGGAGCTGGAAACCCGCGAGCGCGCCCGCAGCGGCATCGCCAACCTGCGGGTGCAGTTCAACCGGGTACACGGTTTCTACATCGAGGTGACGGGCAGCCAGCTGGACAAGGTGCCGGCCGACTACCGCCGCCGCCAGACGATGAAAAACGCCGAGCGTTTCATCACCCCCGAGCTCAAGGCCTTCGAGGACAAGGCCCTGTCGGCCCAGGAACGCGGCCTGGCCCGCGAAAAATGGCTGTACGACCAGGTGCTGGACGCGCTGCAGCCCTTCGTGCCCACGCTCGGCCGCCTGGCCCGCGCAGTGGCCACGGTGGACGTGCTGTGCACCCTGGCCGAACGCTCCTTGACGCTGGGCTGGTGCCCGCCGACCTTTGCCAAGGAGCCCTGCATCGAGATCGAGGCCGGCCGCCACCCGGTGGTCGAGGCCCGGCTGGCCGAGGGCTACGGCACGGCCGGCACCGCGACCAAGAGCAACAACTTCATCGCCAACGACACCCGGCTGGGGCCGAAGCAGCGTATGCAGGTCATCACCGGCCCCAACATGGGCGGCAAGAGCACCTACATGCGGCAGGTGGCCCTGATCGTGTTGCTGGCCTCCATGGGCAGCTACGTACCGGCCACCGCCTGCCGGCTGGGGCCTATCGACGCCATCCACACCCGCATCGGCGCGGCCGACGACCTGGCCAACGCCCAGTCGACCTTTATGGTCGAGATGAGCGAGGCGGCGCAGATCCTGCACGCGGCCACCCCGCACAGCCTGGTGCTGATGGACGAGATCGGCCGCGGCACCAGCACCTTCGACGGGCTGGCGCTGGCCTCGGGCATCGCCACCCATCTGCACGACAAGGCGCAGTGTTTCACCCTGTTCGCCACGCACTACTTCGAGCTGACGGACTTTCCGGCGCGCCACCATGCGGCGCTCAACGTGCACGTGAGTGCGGCCGAGACGCCGGGCACACCGCGCGGCGGCGGCGACATCGTGTTCCTGCACGAGATCCAGCCCGGCCCCGCCAGCCGCAGCTACGGCATCCAGGTGGCGCGGCTGGCCGGCATGCCGGCGGCGGTGGTGCAGCATGCCCGCCACGCCCTGGCGGCGCTGGAGGAAAAGGCCGGCGAACACCAGGCGCAGGTGGACCTGTTCGCCCCGCCGCCCGAGAACCACGCGGCCTTGCCGAGCGCCGTAGAATCGCGGCTGACCGAGATCGACCCCGATGCGCTCACGCCCCGCGAAGCGCTCGACACCCTCTACGTCCTGAAGAAGCTGGCCTTGCGCGACGCGCGCTGAAACACCCACGGCCTACTTTCCCCCCGGAGCCCTCCCCCATGACCTACTGCGTCGCCATCAAGCTCAACGCCGGCCTCGTGTTCCTGTCCGACTCGCGTACCAACGCCGGGCTGGACCAGATCAGCACCTTCCGCAAGATGATCGTCTACGAAAAGCCGGGCGACCGCTGCATGGTGCTGCTGTCGGCCGGCAACCTGAGCATCTCGCAGTCGGTGCGCGAGATCCTGCAGATCGAGCAGCTGAAGGAGTCCGAGGACAGCGAAGCCATCACCATCTGGAACGCCAAGAGCATGTTCGACGCGGCCCGGGTGCTGGGCAACGCGGTGCGCCACGTGTACCAGCGCGACGCCGACGCACTGCAGCAGGCCGGGGTGGACTTCAACGTATCGCTGCTGTTCGGCGGCCAGATCCGCGGCGAAGGCATGCGCCTGTTCCAGGTGTACTCGGCCGGCAACTTCATCGAGGCCACACCCGAGACGCAGTATTTCCAGATCGGCGAATCCAAGTACGGCAAGCCGGTGCTCGACCGTGTCATCACGCCCGACACCCCGCTCGACGAGGCCGCCAAGTGCGCCCTGGTGTCGATGGACTCCACCCTCAAGTCCAACCTGTCGGTCGGCCTGCCGCTGGACCTGGTGGTGTACGAGGCCAACGCCCTGCGCACCGACAAGGTGATCGCCATCGACAGCGACAACCCCTACTACCGCATGCTGCACAACAGCTGGGGCCAGAAGCTGCGCGAGGTGTTCGACAGCCTGGACGATCCGGTGTGGGACGACAAGGCTACCGACACGCCGCTCAAGATGCCCGACGGCCGCACCAAGCCGCTGAAGAAACTCTCGAACCCGAACGAGAAGCTGATCTGAGCGCGGCGGCAAGCCGCCGCCGCCGCTAGCCCGACCAGTTCACCAGGCCCGACCAGGCCGTGGCCAGCACCACGATGCCGAAGGCGATGCGGTACCAGGCAAAGGGCACGAAGTCGTGCGTGGCGATGTAGCGCAGCAGCCAGCGCACGCAGATCCATGCACTGACGAACGACACCACAAAACCCACACCGAACAGCGGAATGTCGGCCACCGACAGCAGCGCCCGGTCCTTGTAGACGCTGTAGACACCGGCACCGATGAGGGTCGGGATCGCGAGGAAAAACGAAAAGTCCGTCGCCGCCTTGCGCGACAGCCCCATCAGCATGCCGCCGATGATGGTGGCACCGCTGCGGCTAGTGCCCGGCACCAGGGCCAGGCACTGCACCAGGCCGACCTTGAGTGCGTCGAGCGGTGTCATCGCGTCCACCGAAAACACCCGGGTGGCGGTGGGCGGTCGGCGTTCGGCCCAGAGGATGACGAAGCCGCCCAGGATGAAGGTGCTGGCCACCACCACCGGGGTGAACAGGTGCGCCTTGATGCCCTTGGCGAACAGCAGGCCCAGCACCACGGCTGGCAGGAACCCGATGAACACGTTGAGCGCGAAGCGCCGCGCCTGCCGCTGGCGCGGCAGCGCCACGATGGTGTCGTGGATCTTGTGCCAGTACACCAGGATCACCGCCAGGATGGCGCCGGTCTGGATGGCGATGTCGAAGACCTTGGCCTTGTCGTCGTCGAAGCCGAGCAGCGAGCCGGCAAGAATCAGGTGGCCGGTCGAGGAGACCGGCAGGAATTCGGTCAGGCCCTCGACGATGCCCATCACGGCGGCCTTGGCCAGCAAGACGATGTCCACACACACTCCTGGAGAAAACAGCCGGGGATTATCGCCAGTGAACATGAAGCGAACCATAACGGGCGGTGCGAGGAGCAGGCCCAAGGTGGCCCGGGCGGCGCATTCCACGCCCGGCGCCGGCATTTTGCGCAGCGGCGGGGGCGTTTCGTCGCGGCGGCATGGCAGCGGCGACGAGCCGGCGGCACAGTCCCGCCATCGCCTCACCCGGCACCCGCCCTCCAAGGAAACCGCCATGCCCAGCCCCAGCCTGCTCCAGATCGTCCAGCACACCCCCCTGTGGGTTTTCGCCCTGCTCGCCGGCCTCGGCTGGATGGGTGTCACCCAGATGCGCCCCGGCCGCACCCACCTGGTCCGCGCCCTGCTCATGCCCCTGGCCATGGGTTTCCTGTCGCTCTACGGCATGTTCTCCACCTTCGGCGGGCTCTCGCCCGCACTGGCCAGCTGGGTGGTGTGCGGCGCGGCGGCCTTTGTCTTCACGGTGCGGCGGCCGGTGCAGGCCGGCGTGGCCTACGACCCGGCCGCCCGGCAGTTCCGCATGCCCGGCAGCGCCGTGCCGCTGCTGCTCACCCTGGGCATCTTTTTCACCAAGTACACGGCCGGTGTGGCCATGGCCCTGCACCCGGCGCTGGTGCACGACCCGCTGGCCGCCCCACTGCTGGGCATGCTCTACGGCACGTTCAGCGGCATCTTTGCCGCACGGGCGGCCCGCCTCATCCTGCTGGCACAGCGCAGCAATGGCAGCAAGGACGGTGGCCACGGTGGTGAGGGTGCACGTTTCGCCTGAACCGCCATGTTTTGCTATCTGTACCACGTGCCCCGACAATTGCCCGCCATGAGCACCCCCCACACCGCGCTGACCGACGACCAGATCGAGCGCCTCGCCCGCCGGCGCGCCAGCGCCAAGATGGGCTGGTTCATCCACGCGGCGGTGTACATCGCCGTCAACCTCGTGCTGTTCTTCACCGCGCACCACTACGGCGGTGAGCACCGGCGCTGGTCCATCTTCCCGGCCGCGGGCTGGGGCGTGGGCCTGCTGTTCCACGGCATCTCGGTGTGGGGCCTGGGCGGCGGCCTGCGCGAGCGGCTGGTGGAACGCGAACGCCGCCACCTGCAGCGCCAGCGCGATGGCGGCTGACACGCCCCCACCGCCGGCAACGCGCAGCATGCCGGCCCGCGCCCCGGCGTGGAGCGACCCCATCTCACGGCTGCGCCACCTGCTGCAAACGCTGGCCTTCTGCCTCGCCATCTCGGCCATCGAAGCCTTCCTGGAGCCCGAAACCCCCTACTTGGTGCAGCTGGTGTACGCAGTCGCCGTCGGCACCGCCTGCTGGGCCTTCTACGGCATCGGCTGCCGCCTGCTGGTGGGCCCGGACAGCGAAACCGGATGGCCCGGCGGCGGGCGCGGGCTGGCCCTGGTGCTGGTGGTGCTGCCCCTGGGCTACGGGGCGGGCACCACGGTGGGCGATGCTTGGTTTGGCTGGTCCTCGTGGCAGGGCCGGGGCCAGCACGAGATGGTGAAATCCATCCTCGTCACCGCGGTGGCGGGTGCGGTCATCACCTATTTCTTCTACTCGCGCGGCAAGAGCGCCGGCCTCACCCGCCGGGCCGAGCGGGCACAGCGCGAGGCCGCCGAAGCAAGACTCAAGCTGCTGGAGGTGCAGCTGGAGCCGCACATGCTTTTCAACACCCTGGCCAACCTGCGCGCCCTGATCGCCACCGACCCGCCGCGCGCCGAGACCATGCTGGACCACCTCATCGCCTACCTGCGAGCCACCCTGGGCGGCTCGCGGGTGGTGTGGCACCCGCTGGGCGACGAGTTCGCCCGGCTCGACGACTACCTGGCCCTGATGGCCGTGCGTATGGGCGCGCGCCTGCGCTACACACTCGACCTGCCGCGTGAACTGCGCGGTGTGCCGGTCCCCCCGCTGCTGCTGCAGCCCCTGGTGGAAAACGCCATCCGCCACGGCCTGGAGCCCCAGGTGGCCGGCGGCCACATCCAGGTGACGGCCCGGGTGGAAGAAGGCCCCTCCACGGCCCCGCCCACCGTGGTGCTCACCGTGTGCGACACCGGCGCCGGCCTGCCCCCGGGCGACCCGGCCCCCGGCAGCGCGCCGGAAGGCACCCCGGGCGCCAGCGGCGGCTTCGGCACGCGGCAGGTGCAAGAGCGCCTGCGCACCGCCTACGGCGCCGCCGCCAGCCTGGGCTTCGCGCCCGTGGCGCCGACCGGCACCCAGGTCACCCTGCGTTTCCCCCTGCCGCCGCCACCGACCATGCCATGAGCCACGTCGCCACCACCGCCGCCCCCACGGCCCTGATCGCCGAAGACGAGCCCCTGCTCGCCCAGGCCCTGCAAGCCGCCCTGGCCAAAGCCTGGCCGGCCCTGCACATCGCCGCCACCGTGGGCGACGGCGAATCGGCTGTGCGCGAGGCACTGGCCCAACGCCCCGACGTGCTGTTCTTCGACGTGCGTATGCCCGGCATGGACGGCCTGGAAGCCGCCGCCGCCCTGGCCGACGACTGGCCGGCCGACGAGGCACCCTTCCCCGCCCTGGTCTTCGTCACCGCCTACGACCAGTACGCGGTCGAGGCCTTCGAGGCCCATGCGGTGGACTACGTGCTGAAACCCGTGCTGGCCGCCCGGCTCGACAAGACCGTGCAGCGGGTGCAGGCCCTGCTGGCCGCACGCGCGCCCGCCGGGCCGGGTTCCGATGTGCTGCCGGCTGCGCTTACGCAATTGCTCACGGCGCCGCCAACCCCCCAGCAGCAGCCCGTCACGCCCCTGCGCCTGATCCCCGCCAGCCTGCCCGGCAATGCCCACGGCGGCAGCGCCATCCGTATGGTGCCCGTCGACACCGTGCTGGCCTTCGAGGCGGCGGACAAGTACGTGCGGGTGCTGACCGCCGAGCGGGAATACCTGATCCGCACGCCGCTGAAGGAACTGCTGCCGCAGCTGGACCCCGAGACCTTCTGGCAGGTGCACCGGGGCACCCTGGTGCGTGCCGAGGCTATCGATACGGTGGTGCGGGACGAGGCGGGGAAGCTGCACCTGGCGGTGCGGGGGCTTAGCAACGAGCGGTTCGGGGTGAGCCGCTTGTATGCGGGGCGGTTTCGGGCGATGTAGGTAAAGGCGGACCCCAGCCCGCGGAGCACGGGCATAGATCACATATGGACAACGTCAGCAGAGACTTATGAGTCCTCTGGTGAGCAACGGACTTTTAATCCGTTTGTCGTCACCTGTCCCGGGTGAATCGCCCCGGGTTTGAACTGACCCCCAGAAGTTGGACGGTGTGATCCCCGCCGTTCAGGCATGAAAAATCCATGATTGGACTGTGCTTCGAGCACCGCAATCCCTTGCGGCGTGATGGATAGATCGACGATCGGTGTTTCAACGGCAAGCTTCTTCATCGTCGAGAGGAAAAGTCCTTCGGGCTCACAAAAAGACTCGGCGAGAACGCGAACCTGTTCCATCAGCGTGTCGTGGGCGCGAACGATGCGCAGCGGCGTGGACGCCGATGTCACGCCCATGCCCACCGCATGAGAGGCGAGCTCAGATGACTCACCTCCTTCTTGTACTTCAACCCGAATGCCTCGATCAGCATCGTCGCCAAAACATTGACCCGTGTGCGAAAGAATTCGGCCAAGGTCTGAGGATCGAGAGTAGCCATAGAAGCCTCGGGGACCCACACAGGGCGGGAGACGGATCGTCAGCGCCCTGTGCCCGCCAAGGTCTTTTCGATGGTGGAGACGAGCAGGCACAAGGTCATCGGCTGCACCGGAAACTCGATGAAACCGCGTGAGCGGTAGAACCGCCGGGCTTGCTCGGAAATCGCGTGCACGAGGAGCGCCGTGACGCCGCTGATTTCGGACGCCTGCAGGGTACGGTAGATCGCATCGCGCAAAAGCGCCGTGCCAAGGCCACCTTGATGGTGGTCCTTGTGGATGGCAAGCCGTCCAAGCACAAGAACAGGAATGGGGTCTGGCCGGTTGCGATGCAGGGCGCTTGGTGCCTCTGCGCGCCCCACGGCTCCCGCCGCAAGGCAGTAGTAGCCGATGACCTTTTCGCTCTCACAGATGACGTAGGTACGCGAAGAATTGTTAGCCTCGTTCTTGACGGCACGGTTCTTCAACCAGTCGTCAAGAGCCGGTTCCCCACAATCGAACCCATCAAGAAGGTGCTGAACCGCCAGTCTCTGCGGGCCCCGCATCAGGCAACGTCCCACGGCGCTTTGGCCGACAGGGTACGGCGAAGGCGATCCGAGCCCACCACAGGGGCATCAAGCATGGCCTGGAAGGCGGTGAACTGCTCAGGGCTGGCGGCGAAGTACGTCTTGTCGAGCAAAGCGTTCTGTGCGGCCCTCATCGACGCTTCCAGCATGAAATCCGAGCGGCTGCGCCCGAGCATGTCGGCGGCCTGGTCGATCAGGTCGCGTTGCGGTGCCTTCGCACGGATGTTGATGGTGACAGCGTCTTGAGCTTGGGTCATTGCAAAGCCCTCCTAAGGATCCATGGTAGGCCAATGTATACACAAATGCAACACAAAATGCATACCCATCCACGGCACAAACTGTGCAATCAAACAGTTTGCACCTCCACCGTATCGACGGTTCTCAAACCTCCGTCGCCCCTCCGCCAGCAGTTACGCCACCCCCACCGCCTCCTGCTCCTCCTTGGCCATAGCCACCTCCATCGCCTTCGGCAGCACCACCGCGTTCTTCACCGCCAGGACCTCGGCCATGACACTCACCGCGATTTCGGGCGGGGTCTTGCTGCCGATGTAGAGGCCGATGGGGCCGCGCAGCTTGGCCAGTTGCATCGGCGACACCTCGAAGTGTTCGGCCAGGCGCTGGCGCCGCGCCGCGTTGTTGCGGCGCGAGCCGATGCCGCCGACATAGAAGGCTTCGGTCCGCAGCGCCTCCATCAGCGCCAGGTCGTCGAGCTTGGGGTCGTGCGTGAGCGCCACCACGCAGCTGCGCCGGTCGGGGCGGAAGGCGGCCACCGTGTCGTCGGGCATGGTGGTGACCAGCCGCGCGCCCGGCACCGACCAGCCGCTGCGGTATTCCTCGCGCGGGTCGCATACGGTGACGGCAAAGCCGCTGAACAGCGCCATGGTGGCCAGGTACTCGGCCAGCTGGCCGGCACCGATCAGCAGCATGCGGTATTCGGGGCCGAAGGTGCTGGCCAGCAGTTTGTCGGTGAGCAGCAGTTCGGCCGGCTCGCCGGCCTCCTCCAGCGTCACCCGGCCGGAGGCCAGCGCCACGCTGCGGCGGATCAGGTGGCCGGTCTCCAAGCCCATCACCAGCGCGCCCAGCGACACCGGGTCGGGGTCGTATTCCAGCAGCAGTTCCAGCGTGCCGCCGCAGGGCAGGCCGAAGCGGTGGGCCTCGTCGGCCGTCACGCCGTAGCGCACCAGCGTGGGTGCGCCGGTGGGCATGTGCATGGCGGCGCCGTCGCGTCCGGCGTGGCGCTCGATCAGGTCGTCCTCGATACAGCCGCCCGAAACCGAGCCGACCACCGCGCCGTCTTCGCGCAGCGCCAGCGTGGAGCCGACCGGACGCGGCGACGAGCCCCAGGTGCGTACCACCGTGGCCAGCAGGGCGCGCCGGCCCGCATGGCGCCAGTCGCGCAGGGCGCGCAGAACGGTGAGGTCGAGGTTTTCCATGGTCCTATCCTGCCGCAAAACCGCTGGCCCTGCGTGTCTCCGGGTGTTCGTACCCGTGCGTTTTTCTGAGGCAGGAGTCTACGGCGTTCCGCCCAGCACCACCGTGACCCGCAGCCCGTGGCCGCTGCGGCCGGTGGCGAGTTCGAGCCGGCTGCCGTGCAGGCGGGCGATTTCCTCGGCGATGGCCAGGCCCAGGCCGGTGCCCTCGCCCAGCGTGCCGCGCACCCGGTAGAAGCGCTCCAGCACCCGGGGGCGTTCCTGCTGGGCGATGCCGGGGCCGTCGTCGTCCACCTCCAGGATCGCCGAGGCGGGGCCCTGGTGGCAGCGGATGGTGACGGCGCCACCGGCCGGTGTGTACTTCACCGCGTTGTCGACGATGTTGCCCAGCATCTCGCGCAGCAGCCATTCGTGCCCGGTCACGGTGGCCGGCCCCACGTCCAGGCCCAGGTCGACGTGTTTGTCGGCGGCGGCGGCGAAGTGGATGTCGATCATGGCCTCGCACAGCGCCTTCAGGTCCACCGGCGCCTGCGCCTGCCCGTGCAGCGCATGGGCGTCGGCGCGCGACAGGGCCAGCAGCTGGTGCGCCAGCTGCGAGGTGCGGCGGGTGGCATCGCGCAGCTGGTAGACATCGCTGGCGCCGAGCACGATGGTGTCGGGTGCCGGCGCCTCGGTGCCGGTGCCGGTACGTGCCGTCGGCGCCCGCAGCGCCTGGCGGCTGGCGGCCTGGGCCCAGGCTTCGACCTGGGCCTGCAGGCCGGCCAGCGGCGTGCGCAGCTGGTGCGCCGCATCGGCGACGAAGCGGCGCTGGCTCTCGGTCTGGGCGTTGACCATGTCGAACAGGCGGTTGAGCGAATGCACCAGCGGCCGTACCTCGTCGGGCGAAGACTGTTCGTCGAGCGGGCTCAGGTCGCGCGGCGAGCGGTGTTCCACCTCCTCCTTCAGCGCGATCAGGGGCTTGAGTGCGTGGCGCACCGCGAACTGCATGGCCAGCGCGGTGGCGACCAGCAGCACCAGGTTGGGCAGCAGGGCCCGCAGCAGCACCGAGCGGGCCCAGTTCTGCCGCGGGTCGGAGCCATCGCCCAGCTGCACCACGAAGTCGCCGGCCGACGTGGCGATGCGCTGCGCCACGATGCGGTAGAGCACCCCCTCCTGCTCGCGGCTGTGGAACTCGGGCTCGCGGGTGCCGGGCAGCACGTCGGCCATCCAGGCGTCGCCCTGCAGCACCTGGCCGTCGGGGCCGCTGACACTCCAGGCGGAAAAACCGTGGCGGTCCTTCAGGAACTCTTCCACCGGCGGTGCCAGCAGCACCAGCGGCGCGGCCCCGGCGCCGTCGGCGACGATGATGGAGTCGGCCAGCAGCGGCGCCATACGCAGCAGCCGCGCGTCCTGCTGCAGGGCGGCGTTGTCGGCCGAGCGGTAGTCCAGCCAGGCGCTCAGCAGCGCCAGCAGCACCAGCGGTATCAGCAGCAGCACCAGCAGGCGGCGCTGCAGGCCGCGGGCCATGCGGCCCGTCGGGGTGGCGGGGCCGGTGTCCGGTGCGGGCGCCGGAGCCGCGGTGTTCACACCGTGCCGGCCGGCCGCAGTTCCAGCCGGTAACCAAAACCGCGGATGGCGCGCACCGCCACGCCGTGCGGCTCCAGCTTGCCGCGCAGCCGCGAGATATAGACCTCGACCGCGTTGGCGGTGATCTCGCGGTCCCAGCCGGTCAGGGCCTGCAGCAGCTTTTCCTTGCCGGCCGGCTTGGGCGCGTGCAGCAGCAGGTATTCGAGCACTGTCCACTCGCGCGGCCCCAGGTCCAGCGCATGGCCGGCCACGGTGCCGCGGTGCTGCGCGGTGTCGAGCTCCACCGGGCCGAAGCTCAGCACCGCCGAGGTGGCGGCCTGCGAGCGCCGCAGCAGCGCCCGCAGGCGCGCCAGCAGCTCCGGCAGCTCGAAGGGCTTGACCATGTAGTCGTCGGCCCCCAGGTCCAGGCCCTGCACCCGGTCGCGCAGTGCGTCGCGTGCGGTGAGGATCAGCACCGGCAGCGTCTGGCCCTCCGCGCGCAGGCGGCGGGTGAGTTCCAGCCCGTCCATGCGCGGCAGGCCGATGTCGACGATGGCGGCATCGAACACCTCGGCACGCAGCACCTCCTCGGCGCGTTCGCCGCTGCCGACCCAGTCCACCGCGTAACCCGCGTCGGCCAGGCCCAGCTTGATGCCGCTGGCGACCATCACGTCGTCCTCGACCAGCAGCAGCCTCATGGCCGGAAAGCCGCGGGCGGCGGCAACAGGGGGGTCACGTTTGGGGAGTACATGGGGAAGCCGGGGGGAAAGAGCCGCGCAGAATAGCACCGCCCGCCGCCATAATGGCCGCACACCCTTTTTCTCCAGGAGCGTCCATGGCCACCTACCGCATCGCCGTCGTTGTCGGCAGCCTCCGCAAGGACTCGTTCAATCGCCGGCTGGCACGGGCACTGGAGCCGCTGTTTCCGGCCGGCTTCAGCTTCGAACACCTGCGTATCGACGACCTGCCGCTGTACAACCAGGACGACGACGGGCAGCCCGCCGCATCGGTGCAGCGCCTGCGTGCCGAAGTGAAGGCGGCCTCCGGCCTGCTGTTCGCCACGGCCGAATACAACCGCTCCATGCCCGGGGTGCTGAAGAACGCCATCGACCACGCCTCGCGGCCCTACGGCCAGAACGCCTGGGGCGGCAAGCCCGCCGGTGTGGTGGGCGCCTCCGTCGGCGCCGCCGGCACCTGCATGGCCCAGCAGCACCTGCGTAATGTGCTGGCCTACCTCGACGCCCCCACCCTCGGCCAGCCCGAGGTGTTCCTCCAGGTCAAGGACGGCCTGTTCGGCGAAGACGGCAGCATCGCCAACGAAGGCTCCCGCAAGTTTTTGCAGGGCTGGGTCGACAAGTACGTGGATTGGGTAAAAAAGCACGCCGCCTGAAGGCGACGTGTCTTAACCCAGCAGGCCCCGGCCGCCGGGCCGCCCCAAGGCCCGGGGCAGCCTCCCCCCGGGGGAGGGGATGCGCACTACACGAGCGCAGCGAGTGAGAGGCTTAGGGGGGCCTTATTTCGGTTGATAGAGCTGGTCGAAGCTGCCGCCGTCGGCGAAGTGGGCCTTGTCCGCCTTGGCCCAGCCGCCGAAGGCGCCGTCGATGGTCACCAGATCCAGCTTGGGGAACTGGGCGGCGTACTTGGCCTTGGCCTTGTCGCCCGTGGGGCGGTAGAAGTTGCGCCCAGCGATGTCCTGGCCTTCGTCGGAGTACAGGTACTGCAGGTATTCCTCGGCGGCGGCGCGGGTGCCCTTCTTGTCGACCACCTTGTCGACCACCGCGACCGAGGGCTCGGCCAGGATGCTGACCGAAGGCACGACGATCTGGAATTTCTCCGGGCCGAATTCCTTCAGCGCCAGAAAGGCTTCGTTCTCCCAGGCCAGCAGCACGTCGCCCACACCACGCTGCACGAAGGTGATGGTCGCGCCGCGTGCGCCGGTGTCGAGTACCGGCACGTTCTTGAACAGCTTGGCGATGTAGTCGCGCGCGCCGGGCTCGCCGCCGTACTTGCGTTTGGCGAATTCCCAGGCCGCCAGGTAGTTCCAGCGGGCGCCGCCGGAGGTCTTGGGATTGGGGGTGATGACCTGCACGCCGGACTTCACCAGGTCGTCCCAGTCCTTGATGCCCTTGGGGTTGCCCTTCTTCACCAGGAACACGATGGTCGAGGTGTAGGGTGCCGAGTTGTGCGGCAGGCGCTTTTGCCAGTCGGCCTTGACCAGCCCGCGGGCGACCAGCGCGTCCACGTCACCGCCCAGGGCCAGCGTGGCCACGTCGGCATCCAGCCCGTCGATGATGGAGCGGGTCTGCGCGCCCGAGCCGCCATGCGACTGGCGGATGCTCACGTCCTGGCCGCTCTTTTCCTTCCAATGCTTGGCGAAGGCCTTGTTGTAGTCCACATACAGCTCCCGCGTCGGGTCATACGAGACGTTGAGCAGGTTGACCGTCTGTGCGAACGCCGGCATGGCCGGCAGGGCCATGGCGGTGGCAAAGGCGGCTGCCAGGGGAATCTTGATAAAGTCGCGGCGCAGTTGCATGGCTGTTCTCGTTGGTGAAGAGGTTCTGACAGGACCGATTCTGGGAAGCCATGCAAGAAACTGGAACGAATGAGTTCTCAGTTTGTTATTCGAAAATCTTCTAAAGAACTCCACGGACACGATATGGCACGCACGGTCAACTGCATCAAGCTCGGCAAGGAAGCCGAAGGGCTGGACTTTCCGCCCTACCCCGGCGAGCTGGGCAAACGCCTGTGGGAAAACGTCAGCAAGGAAGCCTGGGCGGCCTGGATGAAGCAGCAGACCATGCTGGTCAACGAAAACCGCCTGAACCTGGCCGACGCCCGCGCCCGCCAGTACCTGGCGCGCCAGATGGAGAACCACTTCTTCGGCGATGGCGCCGACGCGGTACAGGGCTACGTGCCGCCGACCGCCTGAGCTAGTCTCCACTTGCCCTAGCGCTACCGCGCCCCGCCCATGGCCGAGCGCATCGACTGGCTGCCCGACGGCACGCCCTACAGCCCCCGTTTCGGCGACCGCTACCAAAGCGAGGCCGGCCGCACCCTGGCCCAGGCCCGGGAAGTGTTCCTGGCCGGCTGCGGCCTGCCCGCTGCCTGGGCGGGTGCGGCGCAGTGGTGCATCCTGGAGACCGGTTTTGGCCTGGGGCTGAATTTCCTCGTCGCCTGGGAAGCCTGGCGCAGCGATCCCGCCCGGCCCCGCCTGCTGCACTACGTGGCGACCGAGGCCTACCCCGCGGCGGCAGACGACCTGCGCCGTGCGGCACAGGTCCACCCGCACCTGGCTTGCCTGGCCGGCCTGCTGGCCGATGCCTGGTGGGGCCTGCTGCCGGGCCACCACCGGCTCGCCTTCGAGGGCGGGCAGGTGCTGCTGACGCTGCTGGTGGGTGATTCACCCCGCATGCTGCGCGAGCAGCCCTTGGCGGCGGACAGCGTGTTCCTGGACGGCTTCAGCCCGGGCCGCAACCCCGAGATGTGGAACACCGACGCCATGAAGGCGGTGGCCCGCTGCGCCCGCCCCGGCACGCGTGTCGCCACCTGGACCATTGCCCGCGGTGTCCGCGACGCGCTGACCCAGGCCGGCTTCGTGGTGGAGCGGGTGCCCGGCGTGCCACCCAAGCGCGACAACCTGCAGGCGCGCTACGACCCGCCCTGGACACCCCGCCCGCCGCGCGCCGGCCAGGGCCTGCCGCGCTTTGGGCCGGCGACGCCCGGGCGCTGCGTGGTGGTCGGCGCCGGCATCGCCGGTGCCGCCGCCGCCCACAGCCTGGCACGGCGTGGCTGGCGGGTGACGGTGCTGGATGCCGCCGGCCCTGCGGCAGGCGCCTCGTCGCTGCCGGCCGGGCTGTTCGCCCCCCATGTGTCCCCCGACGACGCCCCCCTGTCGCGCCTGTCGCGCGCCGGTGTGCGCGCCGTGCTGGCGACCTGTGCAGCCCTGCTGCAGCCGGGCACGGACTGGGGGCCGGAGGGTGTGCTGGAGCACCGGGTGGACGCCGGCCCTGGCCTGCCGGCGCCGGCAGAGGGAGAAAAAGAAGGCTCCGGGGCCGCCGGCGAAGCCCGCCACCAGTGGAGTGCCCCGGCCGACACGGCCCACCGGGACGCAGCCGGCCTGCCGCCCGGCAGCCACGCCGTATGGCACCTACGCGGCGGCTGGCTGCGGCCGGCCCGCCTGGTGGCTGCCCTGCTGGCGGCGCCCGGCATCACCGTCCACAGCGGTGTCCGGGTGGGCCGGGTGGGGCAGGTCGGCGGCACAGACACGGGCACAGCAGGCCGCTGCGCCGTATGGGGCGTGGACGGCAGCCTGGTGGCCGAGGCCCCGCTGGTCGTGGTCGCCTGCGGCTTCGAGAGCGGTTTGCTGCTGGGCGATGGCCTGGCGCTGCAGGCAGTCGCCGGGCAGATGTCCCTGGCGCCCCGGCCGGCCGAAGCGGATGGTGCGGGAGAGCCGGGGGGTGGTTTTCCGCCCTTTCCGGTCAATGGCCATGGCAGCTTTCTGCCCGCGGTCCCCCTGGAGGCCGGCCCGGCGCACTGGCTGGCCGGCGCGAGCTTCGAGCGCGACGCCCCGGGACCGGAGACCGGGCCGGACGGCGTGGCGGCGGCGCATGCGGAGAACCGCGGCCGGCTGCACCGCCTGCTGCCAGAGGCGGCCCGGGCGACGGCACCGGCCTGGACCGGCACAGACCTGCGGGCCTGGCGCGGCGTGCGCGGTGCGGTGCCCGACCGGCTGCCGGTGGTCGGCCCCTGGCCCTTGCCTCCGGAAACCGGCGCGGCCGGCGGCGGCCCGGCGGCCGGCACCCAGGATGCGCCACCTTCCCCGCCACCGCTGTGGGTCAGTACCGCCATGGGTTCACGCGGCCTGACCCTGGCCTTGCTGTGCGGCGAGCTGCTGGCGGCCCGGCTGCATGGTGAGCCGCTGCCGGTCGAACAGCGGCTGGCGCTGGCCGTCTCGGCCGAACGGCTGGCACGCCGCCGGGGCCCCGTAAAACCCGACCCGGTATAACGGAAAACACGCCATCGGCCGATCACAGGCAAAATCCCGGGTCCGCTGCATAAGCTTATATGCATAAGGCCCCAACAAATTAATCGTTTGTTTGCATAAAGGACGCGGCTAAAGTGCCCTCACGGCGAGTTTTTACAGCTGGTTGTCCGGCTTGAAAGACCCCGCCCGCGAGGACGCCCGGCGCGCCCGGCTTCTCGACCCAAGACAGTAACCACGATGTACCAGTACACAGACTTCGACCGCCAGTTCGTCCGCCAGCGTGCAGCCCAGTTCCGCGACCAGCTCGAACGCTGGCAGGCCGGCAAGATTTCCGAAGAAGAGTTCCGCCCGCTGCGCCTGCAGAACGGCTGGTACGTGCAGCGCTACGCGCCCATGCTGCGGGTGGCGGTGCCCTACGGTGAACTCTCCAGCGCACGCCTGCGTGTACTGGCGCGCATCGCCCGCGAATACGATGCGCCCGAAGCCGAGCTGTACCGCCACGCCAACGAAGTGCAGGGCAAGATGGGCAGCGTGCCGCTGCCGACGCACTACGCGCACTTCACTACACGCACCAACGTCCAGTACAACTGGATTCCGCTGAGCAAGGCGGCCGACGTGATGGACCTGCTGGCCACGGTCGACATGCACGGCATCCAGACCAGCGGCAACTGCATCCGCAACATCACCAGCGACGAGCTGGCGGGCATCGCCAACGACGAAATCGCCGATCCGCGGCCCTTTGCCGAAATCATGCGGCAGTGGAGCACGCTGCACCCCGAATTCGCCTTCCTGCCGCGCAAGTTCAAGATCGCCGTGACCGGCGCGACCGAAGACCGCGTGGCCACCGGCTGGTACGACGTCGGCCTGCAGCTGTACAAGAACGACGCCGGCGAGCTGGGCTTTCGTGTCAAGGTCGGCGGCGGCATGGGCCGCACGCCGATCATCGGCAGCGTGGTGCGCGAGTTCCTGCCGTGGAACCAGCTCATGAACTACCTGGAAGCCGTGATCCGGGTCTACAACCGCTACGGCCGGCGCGACAACGCCTGGAAGGCGCGCATCAAGATCCTGGTGAAGGCCGAAGGGCAGCGCTATATCGACGACGTCGAGGCGGAGTACACCCAGATCGTCGAGCGCGACGGCGGCCCCCACACCATCACCCAGGCCGAACTCGACCGCGTGAGCGCCGGTTTCGCCACTCCCACGCTGGCCACGCGGGTCATCCGCAGCGCCGAAGAAACCCATGCCGCCCTGCGTACCCAGGCCGACGAGGAACCCCTGTTCGCCCGCTGGCTGCACCGCAACGTAGCGCTGCACAAGAACCCCGCGCTGCGCGCCGTCACCCTGTCGTTCAAGCGCCTGGGCCAGGCCCCCGGCGATGCGTCGGCCGACCAGCTCGACGCCGCCGCCCGGCTGGCCGATCGTTTCAGCGCCGGCGAGGCACGTGTCACGCACGAGCAGAACCTGCTGCTGCCCTGGGTCCACGCCGAAGACCTGTACGCCCTGTGGATGGCCGCACGCGCCGAAGGTTTCGCCAACCCCAACATCCACCTGCTGACCGACATGATCTCGTGCCCCGGGGGCGACTTCTGCTCGCTGGCCAATGCACGCTCCATCCCGATCGCCGCAGCCATCACCGAGCGCTACCAGGACCTCGACGAACTCGACGACCTGGGCGAGATCGACCTGCACATCAGCGGCTGCATCAATTCCTGCGGCCACCACCACAGCGGCCACATCGGCATCCTGGGCGTCGACAAGGACGGCAAGGAGTGGTACCAGGTCACCCTCGGCGGCTCCGACGGGGCTGCACGCAGCGGCGCCGCACTGCCCGGCAAGGTGGTGGGTCCCTCGTTCTCGGCGGCAGAAGTGCCGGACGTCATCGAGGCCGTGCTGACGGCCTACCGCAACACCCGCACATCCGGCGAAAACTTCATCGACACGCTGCGCCGCGTGGGTCTCGACCCCTTCAAGGCCGCCGCCAACGGCGCGCGCTTCAAGGTCGCGGAAACCGCCTGAGAAATACCGCCATGAAACCGACCATCCGACTCATAGCCTCCACCGACCACACCAGCAACGGCCACCCGAACGTGGTGCAGCTGGCCAACGATGCCGACCCCCTGGCGCTGGAGAACACGCTCGACGGCGTCGAACGTATCGACCTGCACTTTCCCAAGTTCACCGACGGGCGCGCCTACAGCCAGGCCTACCTGCTGCGCCGCCGCCTGGGCTTCACCGGCGACCTGCGCGCCACCGGCGACGTGCTGATCGACCAGCTGGTGCAGATGGCCCGCTCGGGCTTCACCACCGCCGTGCTGAAGGAAGGGGTGGACGCGGCCGATGCGCAGCGCCAGTTCGACCGTTTCGCCGCCTTCTACCAGGGCGATGCCATGCACCCGGTGCCCCATTTCCGCGAAACCGAAGCCGAAACCGCCTGACCGATGTCCGCGATAGCCCTCTACGCCAGCAGGCCCTCGGCCGACTTCGACCGCAAGGTGGCCGACTCGATCGCCCTGCTCCAGCAAGCCGCCCGCCAGTACACCCCCCTCACCCAGGCCTCCAGCCTGGGCGCGGAGGACATGGTGGTGACCGACCTGCTGCAACGCTCGGGCATCGCGGCCTCCGTCTTCGTGCTCGACACCGGCAAGCTGCACGGCGAAACCGTGGCCCTCATCGGCCGGCTCGAAGCGCACTACGGCCGTACGGTCGATGTCTACCGGCCCGACCCCGCCACTGCGGCCGCCTTCGTGGCGGCGCAGGGCGAGGACGCCATGTACAAAAGCCTGGCACTGCGCAAGCAGTGCTGCGATTTCCGCAAGATGGAGCCGCTGGAGCGCGCCCTGGCCGGCAAACGCGCCTGGATCACCGGCCTGCGCCGCGAGCAGTCCAACGCCCGCGCGGCGGTGGACGACATCGAGGTGCAGCAGACCACGGTGGACGGTGTGTCCACCCCGCGCGCCAAGGTCAACCCGCTGGCGGACTGGACCTGGGGCGACGTGTGGCACTACATCGAACACAACGGCGTGCCCTACAACCCGCTGCATGACCAGTTCTTCCCCAGTATCGGCTGCGCACCCTGCACCCGGGCGGTGACCCTGGGCGAGGACTTCCGCTCCGGCCGCTGGTGGTGGGAGCAGGAAAGCGCCAAGGAATGCGGGCTGCACGTGGCGGCCGACGGTAGCGCCGACGGCAGTACCGCAGCAGAAGAACCCGCCGCCTTCGAACCGCTGCGCCCCCGAGTGATCCCCATCCAGGAAGTTTCCGCATGAATGCCCGCACCGACCTGCCCCTGCTGGTCCCCGAAGCCCTGAGCAACACGCACCTCGACGCACTGGAAGAGGAGACCATCTTCATCCTGCGTGAAGTCGCGGCGTCGTTCGAGCGTCCTACACTGCTGTTCTCGGGCGGCAAGGACTCGCTGGTGCTGCTCAAGTGCGCGGAAAAAGCCTTCGGCGCGGGCCGCATCCCCTACCCGCTGCTGATGATCGACACCGGCCACAACTTCCACGAGGTGACCGACTTCCGCGACCTGCGTGCGAAGGAACTCGGCGCCGAACTCATCGTGCGCAGTGTGGAAGACTCCATGGCCCGCGGCACGGTGCGCCTGGCGCACCCGGGCGAGTCGCGCAACGTGCACCAATCGGTCACGCTGCTCGAAGCCATCGAGGAATTCCGCTTCGACGCGCTGATCGGCGGCGCCCGCCGCGACGAGGAAAAGGCGCGTGCCAAGGAACGCATCTTTTCGCACCGCGACAGCTTCGGCCAGTGGCAGCCCAAGGCCCAGCGGCCCGAGCTGTGGACCCTGTTCAACACCCGGCTGCAGCCCGGCGAGCACTTCCGGGTGTTCCCCATCAGCAACTGGACCGAACTCGACGTGTGGCAGTACATCGACCGCGAAAACATCGCCCTGCCCTCGCTCTACTACACCCACAAGCGCGACGTGGTCGAACGCAAGGGCCTGCTGGTGCCGGTGACAGCACTCACCCCCGCCCGCGACGGCGAGCTGGTGCAGAACCGCGACGTGCGTTTCCGTACCGTGGGCGACATCACCTGCACCTGCCCGGTGGAAAGCGATGCGGCCAACGCCGCCGACGTGGTGATCGAGACGCTGGCGGCCGACGTGAGTGAACGCGGCGCGACCCGCATGGACGACAAGACGTCCGAAGCGTCCATGGAAAAACGCAAGAAAGACGGGTACTTCTGATGACCGCCACGACCTCCCCCGCAGCGCCCGAGCGCGCCGTGGACGAACAGCACGCCGCCGCCCTGCGTTTCATCACCTGCGGCAGCGTGGACGACGGCAAGAGCACCCTCATCGGCCGCCTGCTGGTCGACAGCAAGACGGTGCTGCAGGACCAGCTGGCGGGCGTACAGCGCGGCGGCGAGACCGACCTGGCGCTGCTGACCGACGGCCTGTCGGCCGAGCGCGAACAGGGCATCACCATCGATGTGGCCTACCGCTACTTCGCCACCGCACGCCGCAAGTTCATCATCGGCGACGCACCCGGCCATGAGCAATACACCCGCAACATGGTGACGGCAGCCTCCAGCGCCGACGCCGCCGTGGTGCTGGTCGATGCCACCAAGCTGGCCTGGGCGACCACCCAGGAAACCGGCGAGCTGCTGCCCCAGACCCGCCGCCATTCGCTGCTGACGCACCTGCTGCGGGTGCCTTCGGTGGTGTTCGCGGTGAACAAGCTCGATGCGGTGGCCGACGCCGGCCTGGCTTTCGAACGTATCCGCGCGGCGCTGCAAGGCTTCGCCACCGCCGCCGGCATCACGGTGGCCGCCACCGTGCCGGTGTCGGCCCTGAAGGGCTGGAACGTGGTCGATGCCAGGACCGGCTGGGCCGGTTATGTCGGCCCCTCGCTGCTGGAAATCCTCGAAGGCCTGCCGGGCACCCCGGCCGACGTGGACGTGCCTTTCGCCTTCCCGGTGCAGTGGGTGGAGAAGTTTTCCGCCTCCTCCGATACCTCGCAGGGCCGCCGTGTGTTCTGGGGCCGGGTCGCTGCCGGCGACGTGGCGCCGGGCCAGCAGGTCACGGTACTGCCGGGCGGCCAGACCGCCACCGTGGCCCAGGTGCTGGACCACGCCCGCCAGCCCGGGCCGGTGGCCGCGGGCCACAGCGCCGGCATCGTGCTCGACCGCGAAGTGGACGTGTCGCGCGGCGACTGGCTGCTGGCGCCGGGCGCGCTGGAAGCCTCGCGTACGCTGAAGGCCACCGTGGCCTGGCTCGACGACGAAGCGCTGGTGCCGGGCCGCAGCTACTGGGCGCTGCACGGCCACCGCTGGGTCAAGGCCAAGGTCACCCGCATCGTGGACCGGCTCGACATCCAGACCCTGGCCCGCGAGGCCGCCAGCCAACTGCCCGCCAACGCGCTGGGCCACATCGAGCTGGCCCTGCAGGAACCCATCGCGGCCCTGCCGTTTGCCCGCTCGCGCACCCTGGGTGCCCTGATCCTGGTGGATACCGCCAGCCACAAGACTTCCGCGGCCGTACTGGTCGACTGAACACCACCCGCTTCGCAAGCCCTTAAAATAGAGGGCTTTTCACCGCATCCGAAAACGAAATCTCCCATGACCCACGTCGTCACCGAAGCCTGCATCAAATGCAAATACACCGACTGCGTGGACGTGTGCCCGGTAGATTGCTTCCGCGAAGGCCCGAATTTCCTCACCATCGACCCCGATGAGTGCATCGACTGCGCCGTGTGTATCCCCGAATGCCCGGTCAACGCCATCTATGCCGAGGAAGACGTGCCGGCCGACCAGCAGGTCTTCATCAAGCTCAATGCCGAGCTGGCGCTGGCTGCGGGCTGGAAAAGCATCACCAAACGCAAGGCGCCGCTGCCCGACGCCGACGAGTGGAAAGACAAGACCGGCAAGCTCCCCGAGCTGATCCGCTAAAGTCGACACCCCACGCACCATCCACGGGAGGCCCGCAACGCCTCCCGTTCTTGTTTCCGGCCATGCCTGACAACAACACCGCTCCTACCGCCACCGGCACTGCTGCCGAGCCCATCGCCACCGACGCGCTGGTCATCGGTGCCGGGCCGGCCGGCCTGTTCCAGGCTTTCGAGCTGGGGCTGCTGGGCATCCACGCCCATATCGTCGACGCACTCGGCCAGGCCGGCGGCCAGTGCGCCGAGCTGTACGGCGACAAACCGATCTACGACATCCCCGGCCTGCCCTTGTGCACCGGCCAGGAACTGGTGGACCGGCTGCTGCTGCAGGTCAAGCCCTTCGCCCCGGACTTCCACCTGGCGCAGGAAGTCACCGCGCTGGCGGCCCGGCCGGAAGGCGGTTTTGCGGTCGAAACCTCGCGCGGTACCCGTTTCCAGGCCAGCACCGTGTTCCTGGCCGCTGGCGTGGGCGCCTTCACCCCACGCCGGCTCAAGGTAGCCGGCATCGAAGCCTACGAAGGCACCCAGGTGTTCCACCGCCTGCACCCGTCCGACGACCTGTCGGGCCGGCGTGTGGTGGTGGTGGGCGGCGACGACGCCGCGCTGGAGCGGGTGTTCGCCCTGGCCGAGGCGCCGGAACAGGCGGTACGGCCGCAATCGGTCATCCTGCTGCACCGCCGTGCCGTGCTGCAGGCGACACCCGAACGCCTGGCCCGCTTCGAGCTGCTGTGCGCCCGCGGCGCCGCCCGCTTCCAGGTCGGCCAGGTCACCGGCCTGCGCACCGAAGGTGCCCGCCTGCTGGCGCTGGAGGTCACCGACCCCGAGGCAGCGGTCACCCCCCTGCCGCTGGACACACTGGTCGTCATGCTGGGCCTGAGCCCCCGCCTGGGCCCGCTGGCCGAGTGGGGGCTGGACCTGGAACGCAAGCAGGTGCCGGTGGATACCGCCACCTTCGCCACCACCCTGCCCGGCCTGTACGCGGTGGGTGACGTGAATACCTACCCGGGCAAGAAAAAACTCATCCTGTCGGCCTTCCACGAATGCACGCTGGCGGCCTTCGCGGCGGCCGAACGCCTCTTTCCCGACCGGCCGACCACGCTGCAGTACACCACCAGCAGCAGCGAGCTGCACCGGCGGCTGGGCGTGACGCCGGCATGATTACCAGGGGTGGCGGACGCACATCCGCTGCTGCCTCGGTCGGCCGGGTGCCGATGGTCGTGTTCCTCTGGGCCGTGGCGGCGGGAACCGCGGTGCAGGCCCGGGACGCCGTGGAGATTCACGATGCCTGGGTCCGCCCCGCCTACCAATTGCCCAGTGGTACCGGAGCCTACATGACCCTGCTGGCAAGCCGGCCCCTGCGCCTGTCCGGTGCGAGCACCGAGATGGCCGCTGCGGCCGAGCTCAGCGGCACGCGGACCAAGGATGGCGTGATGCTCATGTATGCACTGCCACGCGGAATCGACCTGCCGGCCGGCAAGCCACTCGTCCTGCAACCCGGCCAGTACCACATCATCCTGGAGCAACTGAGGCGCCCCCTCACCGCCGGCATGACGGTGACGCTCCGGCTGCAATTCACCGATGCCTTCGGCAAGACACACGACCAGGACGTCCAGGCCCCCGTGCGCACGGGCCCGCCAGGGCAGGCCGAAGCCTCCGGCCACGGACACACGCACGGCCACCACTGAAAGGCCCGGCCACCGATGGCAATGGGCGCTATCGCGGAGATAGGGGTTTTGTCACCCCCGTCGGCGGCTTGCGCCAGATAATTTGCTGTCCACGGATCATTGACCACACCGACAGCAGGAGCTCCCCATGGCCAGCGAAAAGACCGAAGCGAAGTGTCCCTTCCACCAGACCGCCGGTGGCGGCACCACCAACCGCGACTGGTGGCCCGGGCAACTGCGGCTGGACCTGCTGCAGCAGCATTCCGCCAAGTCCGACCCCCTGGGCGCCGGCTTCGACTACGCCGAGGCGTTCAAGAGCCTGGACCTGGCAGCGCTGAAAAAAGACCTCGCCGCGCTGATGACCGACTCCCAGGACTGGTGGCCGGCCGACTTCGGCCACTACGGCCCGCTGTTCGTGCGTATGGCCTGGCACAGCGCCGGCACCTACCGCATCGGCGATGGCCGCGGCGGTGCGGGCCGCGGCCAGCAGCGTTTCGCGCCGCTGAACAGCTGGCCCGACAACGTGAGCCTGGACAAGGCGCGCCGCCTGCTCTGGCCCATCAAGCAGAAGTATGGCCAGAAGATTTCCTGGGCCGACCTGCTGATCCTCACCGGCAACGTGGCCCTGGAAACCATGGGTTTCAAGACCTTCGGTTTTGCCGGTGGCCGCGCCGACGTGTGGGAACCGGACCTGGACGTGTACTGGGGCCGCGAGACCAAATGGCTCGGCGGCGACGTGCGTTATGCGCAGGGCTCGCCCGGCGTCACGGAAGGCCATGGCGTGCTGGTGAAGGACGACGACAGCCAGAAGCCGCACACACGTGACCTGGAGAACCCGCTGGCCGCCGTGCAGATGGGCCTGATCTACGTCAACCCCGAAGGCCCGGACGGCAAGCCCGACCCGCTCGCTTCGGCCCGCGACATCCGCGACACCTTCGCCCGCATGGCCATGGACGACGAAGAGACGGTGGCACTGATCGCCGGCGGCCACAGCTTCGGCAAGACCCACGGCGCCGGCCCCGCGTCCCACGTGGCCGACGAGCCCGAAGCCGCCGGCCTGGAAGGCCAGGGTTTCGGCTGGAAGAACAGCTTCGGCAGCGGCAAGGGCGCCGACACCATCACCAGCGGACTGGAAGTCACCTGGACCACCACGCCCACACAGTGGAGCAACAACTTCTTCGAGAACCTGTTCGGCTTCGAATGGGAACTGACCAAGAGCCCCGCCGGCGCACACCAGTGGACCGCCCAGGGCGCCGCGGCCACCATCCCGCACGCACACGACCCGTCGAAGAAGATCGTGCCCACCATGCTGACCACCGACCTGGCGCTGCGGGTGGACCCGGCCTACGAGAAGATCTCGCGCCGCTTCCTGGCAAACCCCGACCAGTTCGCCGATGCCTTCGCGCGCGCCTGGTTCAAGCTCACCCACCGCGACATGGGCCCGCGCGCCCGCTACCTGGGCCCCGAAGTGCCGGCCGAGGTCCTGGTCTGGCAAGACCCCCTGCCCGCCGTGGACCACCCGCTGGTCGATGCGCAGGATGTTGCGTCGCTCAAGCAGCAGGTGCTGGCCTCGGGCCTGACGGTGGCGCAACTGGTGTCCACCGCCTGGGCATCGGCCTCCACCTTCCGCGGCTCCGACAAGCGCGGCGGTGCCAATGGCGCCCGTATCCGCCTGGCGCCGCAGAAGGACTGGGCCGCCAACCAGCCGGCGCAGCTGACCCAGGTGCTGCAGAAACTCGACACCATCCGCGCCGGGTTCAACGGCGCGCAGAACGGCGGCAAGCAGATCTCGCTGGCTGACCTGATCGTGCTGGCCGGCGGCGCGGCCGTGGAACAGGCCGCCAGGGCCGCCGGGCAGACGGTCACCGTGCCGTTCACGCCCGGCCGCACCGACGCCTCGCAGGAGCAGACCGACGTGCCCTCCTTCGCCCCGCTGGAACCCATCGCCGACGGATTCCGCAACTACCTGAAGGGCCGCTACAGCCTGCCGGCCGAGGCACTGCTGGTCGACAAGGCGCAACTGCTGACGCTCACCGCCCCGGAGATGGCCGTGCTCGTCGGCGGCCTGCGGGTGCTGGGCGCCAACGCCGGCCAGACGGCGCATGGTGTCTTCACCCGCAAGCCGGGCACGCTGAGCAACGACTTCTTCGCCAACCTGCTCGACATGGGCACGGAGTGGAAACCGGAGTCGAACGCCGGGGAGCAGTTCGAAGGGCGTGACCGCAAGACCGGCGCGGCGAAGTGGACTGCCACGCGTGTCGACCTGGTCTTCGGCTCCAACGCGCAGTTGCGCGCCATCGCCGAGGTCTATGCCAGCGCGGACGCGCAGCAGAAGTTCGTCGGCGACTTCGTGGCGGCCTGGACCAAGGTGATGAACCTGGA
>JAZJYT010000001.1:110836-114587 GCA_040390235.1 Pseudomonadota bacterium
CCGAGGCCGGTGCCAGCAGCGGGTCGGCGTGCACCGACTCGATGCAGTTGCGTCCCATGGCCTTGGCCTGGTAGAGGGCGTCGTCGGCGCGCTTGAGCAGCACGCCGGGTTCGCTCTGTTCCGACGGGTGCGCGGTCGACAAGCCGATGCTCACCGTCAGCCGGCGCTCGATGCCATCCTCGTGCAGGATGTCGCGGGCCACCAGGGCCTCGCGGATGCGCTCGGCCATACGCGCGGCGCCGGCGGTGTGGGTTTCGGGCAGCAGCACCGCGAACTCCTCGCCGCCGGAACGCACCACCAGGTCACCCGGGCGCTGGAAACACTCTTCCAGCACCTGGGCCACCTGCTTGAGGCAATCGTCGCCGCGCAGGTGCCCGTAACGCTCGTTGTAGAGGCGGAAAAAGTCGATGTCGACCATGAGCAGCGACAGGTCGGTGCGGTTGCGCCGGCAGCGCCGCCATTCCTTGTGCAGGCCCTCGTCGAAGCGACGCTGGTTGAACAGGCCGGTCAGCCCGTCCTGGTGCGCCAGTTTTTCGAGCAGCTGGTTGGCGGTGGAGGCCCGGCGGTACAGCACGGTGACGTCGTGGAACAGGGACAGCAGCACCGTCAGGGAGGTGATGACACTGCCGCCCTTGGCCGCGTACCAGCCCAGGGTGAAGCGCTCCGAACCGCCGCAGTAGGTGAGCCAGACATCGACGCAGGCCGCCACCATGCCGACGCGCAGCCACAGCTGTTCGGGGGTGGGCTCCTTCAGGCGCCAGACCCACAGCAGCGCACAGGCGTTGATGCCGATCACCAGCAGCGACATGAGGCGGCCGCCGCCGGTCAGGAAGGTCTGCCCCTCGGCCATCACCGCGGGCAGGTAGGCGACACCGGCGGTCGACAGCCAGGTCAGCACCGCCGCAATGGCCAGCGTACCCACGATTTCGCCGGTACGCTCCACCCCGCGGTAGGTGCGCCGCTGCACCGCCAGTGCATAACGCAGCACCGCCAGGCCGAAACCCGCATGCCAGAAGGTCCACAGCCAGGCCGGGCTGCGGGTGTCGCCCAGCAGCGCCCCGGGCACCACGGCGTCCGGGAACACCGCCACCAGGGGCACGACGATGATCGCCACGAAGAAATAGGCCGTGCCCAGCCGGACCGTGGCCGAATCGCGCTCGCTCAGGCCCCGGCTGAACAGCAGCGCCGCCAGCAGGCCGTTGGCCAGCAGCATGGCCATGCCAAAAGCCGTCATGTAGCCCGGCATCGGTGCCATGGGCACGCCGGCCAGCGGCGTCAGCACCACCGTGGCGACGACCAGGGCCACCACCGCGCCGATGGCGAACTTGCGCTGCTGCTCACCGACGGGCAAGGCACGCGGCAGGGAAGAGGGCAGGACGGTAGGCTGGGTCATGGAGGGTCAGGCAAAAGAACAGCCTTGTTCCGCGACAATACGACACTCATCCACGGGGCGAAAGGGGGAGTTTGCTGCCCTGTAGTTATGCCACGACAGAGGCACCCCTGAAAACGCTGTTTCAGAGCTGCACGCCCTGCATATAGCTGTCGAAACGCGCCTCGGCGAAACGCGACCACAGCAACTGGTCCTTGCGGAACACCCGGTAGTCGTCGTAGAGCTTTTTCCAGTCGGGGTTGCTGGCGTCGAGCTCCCGGTAGAGCTCCATGGAGGCCTTGAAAGAGGCGTCGAGCACCGATTTCGGGAACGCCAGCACTTTGGCCTTGGCGCCGACCAGCTGCTTGAGCGCCGCCGGGTTGCGTGCATCGTAGCGCGCCTGCATGACCACGTGGGCCTCGGAGGTGGCCGTCTCGACGATGGCCTTGTACTCGGGGCTCAGCGCATCGTAGGCCTTGCGGTTGACCAGCAGGTCGAGCTGCAGCGCGCCCTCCCACCAGCCGGGGTAGTAGTAGTAGGGCGCGACCTTGTTGAAACCCAGCTTCTGGTCGTCGTAGGGGCCGATCCACTCGGCAGCATCGATGCTGCCGCTTTCCAGCGCCGCATAGATCTCGCCGCCCGGAATGTTGAGCGGTATGCCCCCCATACGCTCGATCACCCGGCCGGCGAAGCCGCCGATGCGGAAACGCAGGCCGCGGATGTCCTCGGGGGTGTGGATTTCCTTGCGGAACCAGCCGCCCATCTGTGCGCCGGTGTTGCCGCAGGGGAAGTTGACGGCGTTGTAGCGGGCGTAGAACTGGCGGGTGAGCTTCAGGCCGTTGCCCTCGAACATCCAGGCGGTGAGCTGGCGCGAGTTCATGCCGAAAGGGATGGCCGCGCCGATGGCGAAGGCCTCGTTCTTGTCGAAGAAATAGTAGCCCGCCGTATGGCAGGCCTGCACCGTGCCCTGCTGCACGCCGTCCACCACCCCGAAGGCCGGCATCAGCTCGCCCGCCTCGTGCACGCTGATCTGGAAACGGCCGCCGGTCATCTCGCCGACCTTGCGGGCAAAGGTTTCGGCACCGCCGTAGATGGTGTCGAGCGACTTCGGAAAACTCGACGCCACGCGCCAGCGCACCTGCGCCTGGGCGTGCACCGCCGGTGCCACGCCCGCGGCCAGGATTCCGGCGATGCCGGACTGCGTGAGGATGGAACGACGATCCATGCGGGACACCGGTTGGGGGTAAACGGCCGTTTGGGAACCCGTAGTGTGCCGGAGCTGCCGGGCCGACGTGCGGACCGGCCTCAGGACGACGGCGCAGCCTCCGGCGCCGCACCACCGGCGCGGCGCTTGCGGATCGCCTCGGCGATGCCCCGGGCGTCCAGCCCGACCGAGGCCAGCAGCCGGACCGGGTCGCCATGCTCGATGAACAGGTCGGGCAGGCCCAGCTGCAGCAGCGGCTTGACCACACCCGCGGCCTGCAGGGCCTCTGCCACGGCGCTGCCGGCACCGCCCATGACGGCGCCCTCCTCCACCGTCACCAGCAGGTCGTGGCGCGCGGCGATGTCGAGCAGCAACGCGGTGTCCAGCGGCTTGGCCCAGCGCATGTTGGCCACGCTGGCATCGAACTCCACCGCGGCGTCCAGTGCCGGGTACAGCAGGGTGCCGAAGGCCAGGATGGCGATGCCGCCTGTGCCTTCGCGGCGGATTTCGCCCCTGCCATACGGCAGGGTGTCCAGCGAGGGCAGCGGCACGGTGCCGGCGCCCGCCCCACGCGGGTAGCGCACGGCCACCGGGTGGTTCTGCGCAAAGGCGGTGCTGAGCAGTTGGCGGCATTCACGCTCGTCCGCCGGGCAGGCGATGCCCATGTTGGGGATGCAGCGCAGGAAGGCGATGTCGTAGGCACCGGCATGCGTGGCGCCGTCGGCGCCGACCAGGCCGGCGCGGTCCAGCGCGAAGACCACCGGCAGGTTTTGCAGCGCCACGTCGTGCACCAGCTGGTCGTAGCCGCGCTGCAGGAAGGTGGAGTAGATGGCGACCACCGGCTTCAGCCCTTCGCAGGCCAGCCCGGCGGCGAAAGTGACCGCATGCTGCTCGGCGATGCCCACGTCGTAGTAGCGCCCGGGAAAACGCTGCTCGAACTCCACCATGCCCGAGCCTTCGCGCATGGCCGGGGTGATGCCGACCAGGCGCGGATCGGCGGCGGCCATGTCGCACAGCCAGTCGCCGAAGACGTTGGCGAAGGTCGGGCGCGGCGGCGTGCTGGCCTTGACCAGGCCCACCGAGGGATCGAACTTGCCCGGGCCGTGGTAGGCCACCGGGTCGGCCTCGGCCAGCTTGTAGCCCTGGCCCTTCTTGGTGACCACGTGCAGGAACTGCGG
>JAZJYT010000002.1:0-142411 GCA_040390235.1 Pseudomonadota bacterium
CTGGATGCCGAGGGGCTGGCGGCCTGCGCGCAGGCGATCTGGCCGCGGGGGTAGCTAGCGGGCGGCGGTGAAGACGGTGCCGGAGGCGCGGACGGCGTCGATGACGGCGAGGGTGAGCTGCTGCTGGCCGGTGGGCAGGGGGTAGTTGATGGCGATGCCGCGGACGCCGAGGCCGGGGCGTGTGCAGGGGGCCGCGCCGTACTGGGCGACGATGTCGAATACGTTCTTGCCCGAAGCGCGGGGTGCGATGGTGCCGGTCAGGGTGCAGTCGGCGTTGACGCTGACGAAGGTCTTTGCGGTGCTGTCGATCGTCAGGGAGGTGTCGTTGCCGTCGAGCGACTTGCCGGCCCACAGGCCGTTGACGGTGTCGGGGCTGGGCGGCAGGTCGTAGTTGTAGAAGCCGGAGGCGAAGGGGCCGCTGGCGATGGTGAAGTTGCTGCCGTCGTTGAGGGTGACGGTGCCGCGGATGCTGGTGCGCGGCAGGTAGCTGGCGGTGAGAGTGCCGCCGGTGACCGACTGGGTGCGGGTGATCTGCTTGATGTCGGGTACGGTGTACAGGTTGACGTTCTGGATGAGGTTGCTGCTGGAGCCGCCGGTGCCCTGGATGAAACTGGTGGGGATGAAGGCGCCGGTGAGGCTGTTGGCGCTGCCGGCGAGGTTCCAGATTTCACCGGTTTCGAGGACCAGGGTCTGGGTGGCGTCGTTGCGGGAGGTGGTGCCCTGGTAGAGGCCTTCGAGCGGGGGCATGACCACGCCGGTGGGCGAGGTGCCGCTGTCGCTGCCGCCGCCGCAGGCGACGAGGAGCGGTGCTGCTGCGGCAAGAAGGGAGGTTAATTTACCGGGGCTCAGCATCGGGCTTTCTCCAAAGGTCGTCGGTCGCTCAAGGTTTGCCTGAAGGATGTTAGCAGGGGTAATGGCCATGCCGGGGCGGCTTGTGGTTTGGAATCCAACGGGCGTACGGGAGGCCGGGCCGCAGGTATAGCGGGGGTAAGGACGGGTAAGTGGCGGTAAGGGGGGTCAACGGCGGGAATGGAGCCCGCGTTGGGGCTGGACGCGCCATGCAATCTGCGGGCGCACGAAGCGAGAGAAAGAGAGAGCCTCCATGCAGCAGTACCAGCGTACCCCCGAGCAGCTCCGCGATCTGGTGATCGCGGAGATCCGCAGCCATACCCCCGAGGCCGTGCCGGTGCCGCTGCCGGTGCCCGTGCCGGGCGACGGCATCGAGAACGGCGCCAATTGGAAGATGCTCTACAGCGGAGACTGGCGGTTTGCCGAGTTGTTCTACGCGGCGGTGCGGTGGGCGCAACGGCGCTGGGATGCGTATGAGCCGGCCGGGCTGGGTGTGTCCTGACGGGACTGGCCGGCCGAGACGAAATCCGGGCGCGGCGTTACGATGGTGCACCAAAGAATGACCAGGACGGAGACGCACCATGCCTTACGCAGCGCTGCCAGATGCGAGTATCTACTACGAGGAGCACGGTAGTGGCTACCCGGTGTTGGCGATTGCGCCGGGGGGGCTGGGTTCGCAGATCGGGCTGTGGGGGCGCAAGCGCGATGGGGAGCCGCAGTCGTACCCGAATCCGGTGACGGCGCTGGCGCGGGATTTCCGGGTGGTGACGATGGACCAGCGTAATGCGGGCCGGTCGATGGGCGAGGTCGGGCCGGACGATGGCTGGGATACCTATACCGGGGACCAATTGGCCTTGATGGACCATTTGGGCATCGACCGGTTCCACGTGATCGGCGCGTGTATCGGCGGGCCGTTCGGCTTCAAGCTGGCGCAACGGGCGCCGGAGCGGGTGTCGGCCTTCGTGGTGCAGGCGACCATCGGGCTGCATGAGAACGCCGGGCTGTTCCAGGAGTCGTTCGCGTCGTGGAAAAAGGGTCTGCTGGCCCAGCGGCCGGAGGTGGATCCGGCCTGGCTGGACGCGATGCGCGACCGGCTGTATGCGAGTGACTTCGTGTTTGCGGTGGACCGGCCGTTCGTGCAGCAGTGCCCGGTGCCGCTGCTGGTGCTGCGCGGGGGCAATGCGCCGCACCCGGCGGCGGTGTCGGACGAGATTGCGGCGCTGGCGCCGCATGCGACGCTGGTACGGGACTGGGACGGGCCGGAGAACAGCGAGGCTTACCTGAAGGTGGTTCGGGAGTTCCTGCTGGAGCAGACCCCCGCCCTGCCGTAGCCTCAGCCCGGGCAGGAGGTGCCGCCGCCCACGCGGTCGCGGCCGGCGGCCTTGGCGTGGTAGAGGCGCTGGTCGGCCAGTTGGAGGAGCGGAGCGGCCTGGAGCGCGGTGTGCTGGGGGGCTTCGGCGGCGGTGGCGATGCCCGCGCTGACGGTGAGGATAGGGGCCACGGTGGATTGGTCGTGCGGGATGGCCAGGGCGCGGATGGTCTGGCGCAGCGATTCCATGAAGGCGAGGGCCCGGTCGGCGGTGGTGTCGACCATGACGAGCGCGAATTCTTCGCCGCCGTAGCGGGCCGCCAGGTCGCCGGTGCGGCGCATGCCGGCGTGCAGGACCTGGGCCACGGCGCGCAGGGCCTTGTCGCCTGCCGCGTGGCCGTAGCGGTCGTTGAACTGCTTGAAGAAATCGACGTCGATGAGGGCCACGGAGAGCGGCTGCGCGGAACGGATGGCCCGGCGGCATTCGGACGCGAGGAAGTCGTCGAACTGGCGGCGGTTGGCGATGCCGGTGAGGCCGTCGATGTTGGCCATGGCCTGGAGCAGCTGGCGGTCGTGTGCGGCGCCCAGCTGCGCGGCGATGCGGGCGCGGACGACCGGCGGGTTGAGGGGTTTGACCACGTAGTCGGCGGCGCCCAGGCGCAGGGCGCGTTCTTCGTCTTCCGGCCGGCGCAGGCGGGTGACGACGATGACGGGGATGTGCGCGGTGCGGCGCTCGGCCTTGAGGAGCTGGAGCACTTCGTAGCCATTGAGGCCGGACAGGAAGATGTCGAGCAGGATGAGGTGCGGTGGGGTGCGGGTGGCGATTGTCAGTGCGGCTTCGCCGGTGGCCGCTTCGAGGACGGTGTAGTCGGCCCGCAGCAGCTGTGCCAAGGCGGTGCGGCCGGCCGGTGCGCTGTCGACGACCAGGATGGTGCGGTGCGGCGGGGCCAGGGTGTCTGCGATGAGGGTGGGGGCGAAGTCGGGTGTGGGCATGTCTTGGAGGCTGCAGGGATGGGGCCGCGCAGGTTTGTCTCTGTTGTCTTTGTTTTTCAAGAAGGCTTGACCTTGTTAGGTTATGCCGTATACTTGCATCCACACAAGCACGCGAAGACGCATAGAGCCTGACGATCCCCTGCGGAGGGATCGGCATGCGCATCTACCGACCGAAGCCGCCTGGCAGCCCTGCCCGGCGGCTTTTTTATTTTCGCGACATTTTCGCCGCCAGGCCAGAGCCCGCCCCATGCACCGCAGTTGGGGGGATCGCCTCTGCGTTCTGGCGGCACCTTCTTTTCGGGGAGAACCATGACCACAACCATCGAGAGAGTGATGAACACGCCGCCCATTGTGGTGGTGGGGGCGACGATTTTCGGCTACACGCTGCCGGAGGTCGCGGCGGGGGTGACGATCGTCTACACGCTGTTGCTGCTCTACCTGCGCTTGCGCAGGGAGTGGCGGCTGTGGCGCGCGGGCCGCAAGGAGAAGTCCGATGGGCATGTTTGAGGACTGTATCGGCCGCATCCTGGGCAACGAGGGTGGTTATGTGCACGACGCGCGGGATCCGGGCGGGGAGACGAATTTCGGCATCTCGAAGCGGAGTTATCCGGCACTGGACATTGCGGCGCTGACGCGGGCGCAGGCGGTGGAGATCTACCGCCGGGACTTCTGGGCGCGGGTGCAGGGGGAGCGGCTGCCGCGGGCGTTCGCCTTCCAGGCGCTGGATGCGGCGGTGAACCACGGCATCGGCAATGCGGTGCGCTGGATGCAGCGCGCGGCGGGGGTGGCCGATGACGGGGTGATCGGGCCGATGACGCTGGGGGCGGTGGGGCGGGCCGACCCGGTAGACCTGGTGCTGGGTTTCAACGCGGAGCGGCTGGAGTTCTACGCGAAGCTGGCGACCTTCGATGCCTTCGGGCGTGGCTGGACACGCCGGGTGGCGGGCAATTTGCGCTATGCGGCGCAGGACAACTGAAAAGGAGGATGGTATGTGGCCTCAATTGCTGGCGTTGATTCCGTCGGTGCTGGACAAGTTGATTCCGGACCCGCAGGCGGCGGCGGATGCGAAGCTGAAGCTGGTGGAGCTGATGCAGAAGGGTGAGCTGGCGCAGTTGGATGCGCAGGTGCAATTGGCGCAGGGACAGAACGAGACGAACAAGATCGAGGCGGCGAATGCGCGGCTTTTCGTTGCGGGCTGGCGGCCGTTCGTGGGCTGGATTTGCGCGTGCGCCTTCGGTTTCAAGTTCATCGGCGGGCCGCTGCTGGTGATGGTGGGGGCGTATTGCGGTTTGTCGATTGCCCTGCCGCAGATCGATTCGACGGAGCTGCTGCCGCTGATGCTGGGCATGCTGGGGCTGGGGGGGTTGCGGACGATCGAGAAGGTGAAGGGGGCGGCGTGAGGGTGGATGCGGGGGCCGACACGGGGCTCTTGTTGCAGGGGATCGCGTCCGGGACGCGATCCCCTTTTTTCTTTGTTGTGACTGTTTCGAATGATGGGAAATTCCATGGCTTCTTCTTTCAAATCTTCGTCTTCCGGGCAGAGTCTGGGCACTCGGGTGGCGGGGGCTTCGCGTTCTTTCGGCGGGGACGGTTCTGCCGGGTCGATGGATCTGGCGAGCCCAGGTGGGGGTCCCGATGGCATGGCGGGCGCAGATGGTGGCGGCTCGGGACAGGGGGCTTACGACATTTGCATCCACGTGGCGGAGGATGGTTCGCTTGCCGTAGGTGTTTCGCACGGTGGCGGTGTGGGTGCGGATGATGCCGCGGGCTACGGCGGTGATGGCGGCGGCCAGGGTGGCGATGCCGGCATGCAGCCGGCGGCGGACATCAAGGAGGCGCTGACGATGGCGCTGGAGATCTACCGCTCGAATGGCGATGGGCCTGCGGACAGCGGCGCGATGCAGGATGAATTTGCATCGGGCTTCAGTGGCGGTGGTGGGGACGGCACGGGTGCGGGCGGCGCCGGGGGCATGGGCGGGGCACCGCTGGGCGCGCGGGTCTGAATGCCGGGCACGGCGCAACACGAAACGGTACCAGGAGGAGCATGGCCATGGCTACGACTCGCAAGACAGTGACGGCAGGAACACGCGCAGCAGGCAGCAGCGCGGCGACTGTGCGTGCAAGGAGCAAGGCAAGCGCTGTTGCAGCGGTGCCGCCTGAGACGGCGACGGAGGCGGAGGGTTTGGCCGCGGCGCCATTGCCTGCGGAGACGGTGTTCACGGCGATGGCCGTGTCGCTGGTGGCGCCAGTGCCGGCGTTGGTGAGTGCGCCGGAGGTGCTGGCGGCGCTGGGGATCGATGGTTTGTGCGAGCGTATCGAGGCGGGGGAGACGTTGACGGCGATTGCGCGGGGGCTGGGCGTGGACCGCGCGGCGGTGAGCCGCTGGCTGGGTGCGGATACGAAGCGGGCGGCGCGGGCGCGGGAGAGCCGGGCGCTGTCAGCGGAGGCGTTTTATGACCAGGCGCACGAGTGCGTGGCGCGGGCGGCGGATGCGTTCGAGCTGGCGAAGGCCAAGGAGGTGGCGGGGCATTTGCGCAAGTGGGCGGCGATCCGTAATCCGCGCGAGTTCGGCGAGAAGGTGGCGGTGGGTGGGGCGGCTGATTTGCCGGCGATGCGCAATGCGTTTGCGATGACGGACGAGACGCTGCTGCGGATTGCGGCGAGGGCGGTGAAGGGGGCTGCGGCCTGATGCCGGGGACGGATTTGGCGCAGGCGGGCGGGACGACGCCGGAGGCGGCAGCGACGGAGGTGATGCGGCGGCGTTTTGCTCGCACGAGTCTGGTGGAGTTCGCGCAGGCGATCGAGGTGCCGGGGCGGCCAGTGTCGGATGATCCGGACGAGTGGCTGTTCCGGCCGGTCGAGACGGTGGTGGCGGCGCACCATGTGCTGTTGATGGATACGCTGGAGCGGGTCTTCAAGCGCGAATTGCGCAACCTGATGGTGTTCATGCCGCCGGGCAGTGCCAAGAGCACGTATGCGAGTGTGGTGTACCCGGCCTATGCGATGGGCAAGCGGCCGGGAACGCGGGTGATTCTGGCGAGTTATGCGTCGGCGATTGCACGCAAGCAGAGCCGCAAGACGCGGCAGATTGCGGGGTCGGAGCCGTTCGGCCCGCTGTTCGGCACGGCGCTGGCGGCGGGCAACCAATCGGTGGAGGAGTGGGCGCTGGACAATGGCAGCGAGTACATGGCGGGCGGCATTCTGGCGGGGATGACGGGCAACCGGGCGACGGACCTGATCATCGACGATCCGGTGGCGGGGCGCGAGGATGCGGAGAGCGAGGTGGTCCGCCGCAAGACGCGCGAGGCCCACGAGGACGATCTGGCGACGCGGCTGGTGCCGGGCGGGGCGACGATCATCATCCAGACGCGCTGGCACGAGGCCGACCTTGCGGGCGGGATTTTGCCGGAGGGCTGGGACGGGCAGAGCGGGACGGTGCAGGGGCGCGATGGGCAGCCGTGGTTCGTGCTGTGCCTGCCGGCGCTGTGCGACCGCGCGGACGATCCGCTGGGGCGGGCGATGGGCGAGCCGTTGTGGCCGGAGTGGTTCACGGGCGGGCATTTCGAGAAGTTCCGCGGCAACCCGCGGACCTGGGCGGCGCTGTTCCAGCAGCGGCCGCGGCCGGGGGAGGGGGCGGAGTTCGGGCTGGCGTGGGTGCTGCGCTACACGGTGGCGCCGCCGCGGCTGAACAAGGTGGTGCTGGTGGACCCGGCGGGTGGCCGCAGCAAGGACAGCGGGGATTTCACCTGCATGTGGGTGCTGGGGCTGGCGGCGGACGAGAACATCTATGTGCTGGACTGCGTGCGTGACCGGCTGAACCTGACGGAGCGTACCGCGGCGTTGATGGCGCTGCACCGCAAGTGGAAGCCGCTGGAGGTGCGCTACGAGCAGTACGGGCTGCAGGCGGACATCGAGGCGATCCGCGGGGAGCAGGAGCGGCAGCAGTACCGCTTCAGGATCACCGAGGTGGGCGGCGGGGTGAAGAAGGAGGACCGTATCCGGCGGCTGGTGCCGCTGTTCGAGAACGGCAGGCTGTACCTGCCGCTGGCGCTGCCGTACCGGGACCTGGCGGGGCAGCAGCGGGACCTGGTGAAGGAGTTCCTGGAGCAGGAGTACGCGGCGTTTCCGGTGGGGCGCACGGACGACATGCTGGATGCGCTGGCGCGGATCGTGGAGCCGCAGCTGCGTTTGCAGTGGCCGAAGGCGGTGCCGGGCGGCAGGGGCGGGGCGGCGCCGTTCGAGCCCTTGAATTCGACTTATGGGTATTGACGTGGTGGCCAGCCGTGTTATTCGGCCACGCGCCAGGCCGCCCAGAGCAGGGAGAGGCCGGAGCACAGCAGCATGCCGTCGAGGAGGTGTTCGAAGGTGCGGGTGCTCATGCGCTGGACCACCGTTTTGCCCAGCAGCGAGCCGGCCATGAGGGAGGAGCCGACGATGAGGCCTTCGGCGATGAGCGGGACCGGGAGCGCGCCGAGTTGCTGGAAGGTGGCGACCTTGCTGAGCATGACCAGGAGGGCGCTGGCGGCTTCGGTGGAGAGGAGCGCGCCGCGCAGCAGGCCGTAGGAGGCGAAGGCCGGCACGCTGAGGGGGCCGGTGGACAGGACGATGCCGGTGAGGAAGCCGATGACGGCGCCGGCCAGGGCGAGGTGCGGCAGGGTGATGCGCAGGTCGCGCACGCGCAGCCAGCGGCGCAGGGGGATCATGCCCAGGAAGAACAGGCCGAGGGCCACGTTGATGGCGGTGGGTGGCAGGCGCAGCAGCGTGCGGGCGCCGAGTGCGGCGGCGGGGACGCCGGTGACGGAGAAGGCGGCGCAGGCGCGCCAGTCGATTTCGCGCCACCAGGACAACACCTTGGCGATGTTGGCCATGAGGCCGGCGATGGCCATGATGGGGACGGCCTGCTTGGGGCCGAACTGGAAGACCAGGATGGGCAGCAGCAGGATGGACGAGCCGGTGCCGATGATGCCGCTGATGGTGCCCGCGACGAAGCCGACGATCAGTACCAGTGCGTAGGCCAGAGGGGTCTCCTTTTTTGCGGCGACCTTAGCAGATGTGCGGGGCCGGGGTGGCGCCCACGGTTTTGCCGCGGCTAGTAGGATGCCGCCATGCGTGATTTTCCCCGGGTTACCCGCCGTCCTTTCGTCATTGCCGCGGTGATGGCTTCCATGGCCATGGTGGCCCTGGAGGCGACCATCGTTTCCACGGCGATGCCGGGCATCGTGACGGAGCTGGGGGGACTGCACCTGTACAGCTGGGTGTTTTCTTCTTTTCTGCTGGCGCAGACGGCGACGACGGTGGTGTTCGGCAAGCTGGCGGATACGTTTGGGCGCAAGCCGACGATTCTGGCGGGCATCGCGATCTTCGGGGCAGGGTCGGTGCTGGCGGGGTGTGCCTGGTCGATGCCGTCGATGATTGCCTTCCGGGTGCTGCAGGGGCTGGGGGCGGGTGCCATATTGCCGGTGACGCTGACGATCGTGGGAGACCTGTACAAGCCGCTGGAGCGGGGCAAGATCCAGGGTTACCTGGCGAGTGTGTGGGCGGTGTCGGCGGTGGCGGGGCCGATGGCGGGGAGCCTGATCGTGCAGGAGCTGTCGTGGGCGTGGATCTTCTGGATCAATGTGCCGGTGGGGCTGCTGGCGGCGTTCGGTTTCGTGGCCTACCTGCACGAGCCGGCGCGTGTGCAGGTGCGCGGGCCGATCGATTTTGCGGGGGCGGTGCTGTTCACGGTGGCGGTGGTGGCGTTGATGCTGGGGCTGACGGATGTGTCGACGGCGGCAAGCGGGGCGCGGGTGGCGGCGGAGTTCGGCATTTTTGTGCTGAGTACCGCAGTTTTTCTGTGGCACGAGCGGCGCACGCCGGACCCGATGGTGTCGCTGCGGTTGTGGGCCTCGCGGCCGATTGCGGCGTGCAATGCGGCCAACCTGCTGTCGAGCATGGCGCTGATAGGACTGACGACCTTCCTGCCGATGTACCTGCAGGCGGTGTCGCAGCGCACGCCGGTGGTGGCGGGGCTGGCACTGACGGTGATGATGGTGGGCTGGCCCGCGGGTGCGACGCTGTGTGCGCGGACTTTCCACCGGGTGGGGCTGTGGCGCTACCTGGTGGGGGGCAGCGCGGTGCTGCCGGTCGGGGCGATTGCTTTTGTGCTGATGCGACCGGACAGCAGCCCGCTGTTGGCGGCGGCGGGGTCCTTGGTGATGGGGTTCGGCATGGGGCTGCTTAGCGTGGCTTCGGTGATGCTGATCCAGAGCATCGTGGTGCCTTCGGAGCGCGGGGGGGCGACGGCGTCGAATCTGTTTGCGCGCAACCTGGGCAATACGCTGGGGGCGGCGCTGTTCGGGGCGGTGCAGGGCTCGGTGTTCGTGCATTCACCCGGAGGCGCGGGCGATACGTCGGAGCACCTGCGGCAGTTGCTGGGTGCGAAGACGGCGGGTCTGCTGGAGAATGGCAGCGTGCGCGAGGCGCTGCACCATTCGCTGCACGTGACGTTCTGGACGATGCTGGTGATTGCGTTTTTGACGGTGGTGGCGATGGCGATGGTGCCGCGGGCTGCCGCGGCGATCAGAATGGCGTGAGCAAGAACGGGAGATTCCCATGCGAAGCTGCTGCCGATGCTTGGTGGCCCTGTGCTGCGTTTTGCCTGCCGGTGTGTGGGCGCAGGTGATGAAGTGCACCGAGGCGGCCACGGGGCGGTGGTGTACACGGATGGGGCATGCGGTGGCCGGGCCGTCGGCCAGCAGTTGATGGAGAAGCCGACGCCGGCCCAGTTGGCGGAGCAGGAGGCGCAGGCGCAGCGGGCGCGGGCGGAACTGGCGGCGGAGCGGTGGCGGCAGGCGCAGTTGCAGCCGCCGTGGCGCCCCGTAGCCGTGGTGCCGACCCCTGCGGTGGATGGCTGTACCCAGGCCCAGCGCGCACTGGAGGCGGCGGCCAACGACAAGTACGTGACGCCGCAGCAGTCGGCCGAACGGGTAGCGGAGGCGCAGCGCCGGCAGGACCAGGCCTGCGCCGGGCCGGGGCGCAACGTGGCGGTGCGTTATGTACGCCGGGTGTTGCCGACCACGGTTGTGCGGCGCGTGGCGGGGCGGACCACCATTCGGTAATCCGGTAACCCGGTAACCCGGTAACCCGCGCGGGCCGCTAGGCCCTGCTGCCCAGGGTGCGCTGGATGTCTTCCAGTGTGCGGGCGCGGGTTTCGATGCCGTTGCGCAGCAGCACGGCGGCGGCGATGGCCATGGGCAGGGCGATGAGCAGGGCCGACAGGGCGAAATGGCTGAAGATGCCGAGCACACCGAAACCGGCGCCGAGGATGCCGCCGAACTTGGAGCCGGCGGCGATGAGGCCGGAGCCGGTGCCGCGCAGGTGCACGGGGTAGATTTCGGTGGCGTAGGGGATGAGCATGGCGATGACGCCGCTGGAGCTGACGAGCAGCAGGGCGGTGGTGGCGACCATGGCGGCGGCCGAGCGGATGTCCAGGGCACTGAGGGCGCAGAACACCAGCAGGGTGGCTGCGGTCAGCGCCGTGAAGAGGACCAGGGCCTTGATGCTGCTCCAGCGGTGGTAGAGCCAGATGACGAGGGCGATGCCGGGCAGGGCCAGCAGGGCGGAGCGGGCCAGCAGGGCGTTGGCGGCGCTGTGGTCGACGCCCATGCTGCCGAGGTTGGTGGGCAGCCAGAGCAGGAAACCGAAGTTGACGAGGCCCCAGGCGATGCCGCAGGCGAGCAGGCCCCAGGTGATGCTGGCGTGGCTGCCGCGGAGCAGGTCGCGCATGCCGGCCTTGACGGGGAGCAGGTCGGGTTCGAGCTCGACGACGATGGGGGGCGGTGCCGCGGGGTCTGCCGCGGCTGTCGTGGCCGGGCGGCCGGCGAAACGGGCGAGGACGGCGCGGGCTTCTTTCTCGAGTCCGGCGCTGGAGAGGAAGCGCGGGGATTCGGGGATGTAGCGGCCGAGGAAGATGATGACGAGGCCGGTGGGCAGGCCAAGCAGCCAGAGGACCCGCCAGCTGAACTGGGGTTCGAGCAGGGCCGCGGCGCCGGCGGCTAGGACGTAGCCGGCGGAGTTGCCGATGCCGCCCAGGGCGACGAGCAGCCAGCCGCGGTGGGCCGCGGGGATGGTTTCGGCCATGAGGGTGAAGGTGATGGGCAGCAGGCCGCCGGCGGAGGCGCCCATGAGGAAACACATGGCGAGGTTCCAGCCGAAGGCGGGCATGGCGCCGCAGATGGCGGTGCCGATGAACATGAGGGCCGACAGCAGGATGGCGGCGCGGCGGCCGAAGGCGTCGGCCAGGCGGCCCCAGACGACGGAGCCGACGGTGGTGCCGGTGAGCGCGACGAGGGCGAGCAGGCCGGCGGTCTGCTTGCTGATGGCGTATTCGTGTGTCATGCCGGGCATGACGAAGCCGAGGGTGGCGGGCTTGAGTACGTCGACGGCGAGGGCGACGACGAGGACCGCGACGAGTTTCCAGTGCTCGGCGTTGAGGGGAACGCCATCGGCGACGTGGAAATGCAGGTGGCTGTGCGCGCCGCCGTGGCTTTTGGGCCGCGACCGGAGGCGGGGCATGAGGCCCCAGGCCGAGAGGGCGAGGCCGACGGGGATCATGGCCATGCCGGTGAGCATGGTGGTGTCCATGGGCATGCCGACCATCTGCCAGCCGGTGTGGCGGCCCATCCAGAGCATGGGCACGTGGGCCAGTACACCGCCGATGATGGCGAGGCAGCCGAGCCAGAAGGCGGCGGGGTGGTGGAAGGTGGGGCGTGTGTTCACCGGGGGCCTACTGGCTGGCCTCGAGGACGTAGGTCTTGCCGTTGATCTCGAGCTTGTAGGTGACTGCTGGGCATACGCCGGGTGCGCCGGTTTCGCGGTAGCCCTGGAAGGTCTGGCCGGGTTGCATGTTGTCGAGGTACTGCATGCCGAGGTCCATGTCGGGTTTCAGGGGGGCGCCGGGGGCGGCCGGGTGGAAGCTGAACTTGGCTGCGACGGGCGGGCCGTTGGGGGCCAGCAGGGCGGTGAGCTCGAAGGTGCCGGCCTGGCGGCTGGGTTGGCAGAGGTTGGCCGCCGGTTGTGATTGCGGCTGCGCGGATGGGAAGCCTGGGATGGGTTGCGATGCGCAGCCGGCGAGCACGACGGCGGTGGCCAGGAGGGCGGATGCGAGCCTGGCCCGGGCGGGCGAGAACCGCACGGGATTGTGTCGGAGCGGGAGGGGGGTGTTGTGCATGGCTTGCGGTGAGTTTAGAGGGCTTTGCGGAAGGGCTTGTTTCGCAAGCGTGGAGGAGAAGAAAAAAGCCATTAAAAAGGCTTGACCTTGTTAGGTTTTACCGTATAATCAGGTCCATCAAAGCACGCGAATACGCATAGAGCTGACGATCCCTGCGGAGGGATCGGTCCGGTTCTTCGAGTTCTGCAACGAAGCCGCCCAACAGGGCGGCTTTTTTATTTCCCCAACGCATTTCAATCAGCAAGGAATTTCCATGTCCGGAACCACCATCCGGGTCGTGCCCTATGGCGACCCGTCGACCGCGCCGCGCAACAGTCCTTCGCAGGCGCTGGAGAACCTGCGTGCGGTGAAGGCGCCTGGCGCGGCTTTTGGCGGCGCGGGGGTGCTGTATGGCATTGCCGTGACGAATACGGGGCCTGCGCAGTTCCTGCATTGCTACGACTCGGCGACTTCGCCGGCGGGCGGTGCGGTGCCGGTGCTGTGCGTGGCGCTGCCAGCGGGCGCTACGGCGGCGCTGGACCTGGGGGCGTACGGGCTGGGTTTTCAGGCGGGGCTGTATGTGGGCAACAGCAGCACGGCGGCGACGCGGACGGCGGGGGCGGGGGATTGCCTGTTCTATCCACGCTTTCTGTAGACGGGCGAGGCCTTGGGTATGGATGAAGCGACTGGCAGCCGCGGCAGCGGCAGCGGTCTTGCACCGGCTGGGGATGAGGATCCGACAGACGTGATGCGGCAGCAGGCGCTGGCGTTCTATCGGCAGCTGTGGGCGGAACAGGCCGGTGCAGCACCGGACGATGTGATGCCCTGGCCGCCGGTGGGATCGGTCTCGGAGGCGCGGATGACGCCGGGCGGGCCGCCTTCGGGCATGAACCGCGACGGCACGTTTTCGCTGCGCGGGGACCGGGCCACGCTGCGGGCGCAGCTGGACAAGGCGGGCATCACGATGTTCCTGCCGATCGAGGGCGGCTTGATGATCGGCCGCAGCCAGGCGCAGAAGGCGCAGGAGATGGTGGACGCGGCGCAGCGGCTGGCAGAGCCGTCGAAAGCCCCTTCCTTTCCGGCGGTGGATGAGGGTACGGGTGACCATCTTGTGGCGGGGGCTGCCGATGGGACTCACCGCTGGGCAAGTTTGCCTGCTACGGCAGGCGGTGGCTTCGGGGAAACCTTGGTGCCACCTGCGCACGACAGGTCCAGCGATACGCAGGTGGCGCTTTTGGGCGCAGCGGTGGGCGGGCAGGCTGCGGCCCAGGGCGCGTTGGCCGTGGGTGGTTTTGCCGCGGGGCAACAACCTGGACGGATGGGCCCGCCGGGCTGGGATGTGGTGCAGGACAGGCCGGCTGCGGGGACGCCGGGTCTGCCGGCTGTGCGGTTGCCTGATTTGTCGTCCGTGGGCGGGCGCGTTGCGGCAGGAATGGCGAGGGCTTCGCCTGTTCTGGGCGCGGCGTTGGATATCGGAGGAATGGCGGCGCAATCCATGCTCAGTCGCCGGCGGGATAATGAAGATGGTACGTGGACCCGTCCGCCGCCTGAATCTATTCCGATAGATGAAACAAAGTGGAGCGGCAACCACGGGGAAATAAAACACCAAAGTAGCGCTGGGGGCAACGACAATGTGCGGGTGACGCCGGAGGGCGATGTTTGGGTGCAGCGGCCAACCGGGAGCTGGGAGCTTACTGGCAATGCAAACGATATGATCGGTGCCAACACGCCCAGCGGCCGCCGTGGCAAGGATCGTGATTCAGACTGGAAAAAAAGTCGTGGAAAAAAATTCTGACAGTGGTGCTGCCTTGAGTCCGGAGGAGTCCAAAGAATTTAATGTGCCCAGCCGCTTCTTCACGGTAAGGGTAAGCTTGACTCATCCCACTGTTTCTGCAAAGAGAATTACTGAGTTCCTAGGGGAACCCGACTTTTCCTCTAGCGTGGAGGAATCCGGTAGATCCTTTACCAGGTGGTCTGTTCTCAGTTGGACAAGGGGCGACCATGTTGGCGAGGAGATAGAGGAAATTATTGAGTGGCTGGAAGGCAAGCCAGAACTCATTGGGGATTTTTGCGCGACTGGCGGAGAAATAATCGTATCCATCAATTTTCTTGGAAAATTGTACTTCAGTAGCACGTTGCGTGTTGAAATACTGGCGCGCGCTGTGGCAATGGGAGTTAATATCCGTCATGCTGTGTATCCTTATTTAAGGTGGCCTGACGATTGATGCCCGCATAGCGATATGGCATAGGGGTCGATGACGCATCGTTCGACTCTATTTTTTAGCGCCTTCGAGGTAAATGGTCAGGTACTGGCGCAGCAGACCGTTGGTGTTTTCGCAAGTCGCGTTGCCAAGGGCTGTGCGGGTCGCAAAGGGCGTGGGCAGCGCTTGGGTACGTATGATGGAAAGCTGAATAAAATTGACTAGAGGGAATGAGAAGTGGGTTTTGAGATCAGATTAATCGATATGGGAGATTCCCTCCGGTAGCCCGCTATGAAATAAAAATGCGGGATTCCAAGAAAAGCAGGGATTTCAGCGAGGAAGGGAGTTTGGTAACGACCTTTTGGAGTCGCAATGATTACGAGTCGCGATGGAAGGAATCTCTGGGAGCCCTGGTGTACGGGCTTGTCGATCGTTGTATTTTGATAACCCATATCATCAATCCGAAGTATGATCATTTTGTCAATTATTGGTCGCTCTATAAAGAGGGCGAAACCGTGTATGTACACGGGATGATCAGTGTGGATCAGTCGCTGGAGATGTTGACACAACCGCCGAGTGTTGTGGCGGGGTACATACTGCAGCGCAAAGAGGGAACACCGGAGGAGCAGGCCGAGGTCGAAGAGTGGGAGTTTCCGTTCTCGGACGTTGTTCAGTTCGTGGAGGAGCGGTATGGAAAGAGGTTTGGCAGTTGAGAAGAAAGATTGCATTTAATTAGGTGTGGCCTTATAATTATTGCTCCAGCACGCGAATACGCATAGAGCTGACGATCCCTGCGGAGGGATCGGAGCAGCGCTCCGTTTTCCGCTTTCCACAAGCCGCCCCACAGGGCGGCTTTTTGTTTTCCGAAACGTTTTTCAGGACACCCATGCAATCCCCGAATTCCACGGACATCGATGCCGATCTGCCGGATGCCCTGCGCGTGCAGATGCATGGCGATGCGGAGATGCGGCAGAAGCAGCTGGACGGCATCAGCCTGTTGATTGCGCGCAAGCGCGAGGAGGCGGTGGCGGGGCGGCGGCAGTCGGGCATCGAGGACATCTGGACGGAGGACGAGGAGGCGTACGAGGGTATCGACGATGCGAACCGGGGCGAGGTGCGCAGCATGAAGCCGGCGAGCAGCCAGGGGGGCTTGCAGCCGGCGGCACCGCGGCGCGGCGCAGGGGCGACGCGCTCGACGATTTTTCTGCGGATCACAACGCAGTATGTGGATTCAGCCGCGGCGCGGGTGGGGGACATGCTGCTGCCGACGGATGACCGGGCTTTCGAGATTCGGCCGGTGCCGATGCCGGAGTTGACGAAGCTGAAGGGGGATGCGACGCCGGTGGCGGGGGGCGGCGGTGTGCCGATGGCGCCTCCGGCGGGTGTGCCTGGTGTGGGTGGTGATTTGCCGGTGATGCCGGGGGCGCCGGCGGCGCCGCAGACGGTGGGCGACCTGGCGCAGCAGGCGCTGGATGTGGCGGCGGAGTCGGCGAAGAAGGCGGAGCGGCGTATCGACGACTGGCTGGTGGAGTGCCAGTTCCATGCGGAGAAGCGCAAGGCGATCCATGACCGGGCGCGGCTGGGGGTGGGGGTGATGAAGGGGCCGTTTCCGGTGCGGCGCAAGGCGCGGCTGGCGGTGCAGGAGGGGGCCGGTGATGCCGGTGCCGGTGCGGGTATCGGCGGGATGGGGGGCGGTGGTGCCGGGCTGGTGGTGCGGGAAGAGATCCAGCCGGCGTCGCGGCGGATCGATCCGTGGAACCTGTTCCCGGACCCGGCCTGCGGCGAGGACATCCACAGCGGTAATTACCTGCTGGAGCGGGACTGGCTGACGGACAAGCAGCTGCGGGCGCTGGTGGGGGTGCCGGGTTATCTGGATGCGCAGATCGACGGGTGCCTGGAGGAGGGGCCGCAGAAGGCTTTTCTGGGGGCGCAGCGGTCGGGCGGGAGTATGGGCCCGGGTACGGAGAGGGCGGACCAGGCGCGCTACGAGATCTGGTACTACTACGGTGAGTTGCGGGTGGATGACCTGCGGGCCTGTGGGTGCACGGTGGAAGAGGATGCGGGCGGTGACGCTGCGGGTTCGGGCGGGGATGCCGGTGTGACGCGGCCGGCGCTGGTGACGCTGGTGAATGACCGGGTGATCAAGGCGGCGCTGAATACGCTGGATTCGGGGGGGTTTCCGTATGACGCGACGCCGTGGCAGGGGCGTACGGGGCATTGGGCGGGCATCGGTGTGGCACGGCAGTGCCGGGAGGCGCAGGGCGGCATCAATGCGGCGGTGCGCAATATGCTGGACAACGCGGCGCTGTCGGGTGGGCCGATTCTGGCGATCGACCGCAACCTGCTGCAGCCGGCTGATGAGAGCTGGGTGCTGACGCCGCGCAAGATTTTCTACACCAAGGAGGGTGAGGACGGGGGCAATGTGGCGCAGGCGATCCATGCCTTCGATATTCCGTCGCGGCAGGCGGAGTTGATGCAGATCATCGATTTTTTCCTGAAGATGGCGGAGCAGACGACGGGCATGCCGATGCTGCTGCAGGGGCAGACGGGGGCGGCGCCGGATACGCTGGGCGGGCAATTGCTGGCGAACAACAATGCGTCGACGGTGTTGCGGCGGATTGCGCGGCTGGATGACGACTATTCGACGGAGCCGCATGTGCGCCGGTACTACGAGTACCTGATGCTGTATGGCGAGGACGACTCGGAGAAGGGGAGTTTTACCGTGGATGCGCGGGGGTCGTCGGCGCTGGTGGAGCGCGATATCCAGAACCACGCGACGGTGCAGATGCTGGCGCTGTCGACGAACCCGGCTTTTGGGGTGGACCCGAAGAAGGCGTTTGCCGAGGCGTGCAAGGCGCAGCGGCTGGACCCGAAACGTTTCCAGTACAGCGAGGACGAGTTGGCGAAGATGGCGTTGACGCCGCCGGCGCCGCCGGTGCAGGTGGCGCAGATCCGCAGCGATTCGCTGGTGAAGGCGGCGCAGGTCCGTGCGGGGGATGGAGCGGATGGCGCTGCGGGTGCCACGGCGGTGGTGGGTGCGCCTGGTGGGCCTGGGGCTCCATCGGTTCCCGCAGGGCCGGATGTGGCGGTGCAGGTGGCGCATATCCGCCAGGGGACGGAGCTGGGCAAGGCGCAGATGGCGCAGCAGTTGGACATGGAGGCCTTGCGCCTGAAGGCCGACGAGGCGGAGCGGGACCGGCAGCACCAGCGCGAGATGAAACGCTTCGAGTACGAGATGGCGCTGATGAAGTTTGCGCAGGAGGAACGTATGCAATTGAGTGAGGTGCAGAGCACGTTGGCGGATACGGCGATGCGGCTGGATGTGCAGAAGCAGCTGAGTGCCGCGGCGCTGGCGGTGGATGTGCACAAGCACCACAGCCCTGCGTCGGCCATGGTGCGGCAGGTGGTGGATGGGGGCCAGGCGGCTACGCCGCCGACGGAGCCCGCGGGCCGCGCGCAGCCTGGCCAGGCGTTCGTGGCATGAAGTTGTCGCCCGAGGACATTGCGACGCCCGTGTGGCAGCGGGTGCGGGCCCATGTGGAGGCGCAACTGGTGTTGCACCGCCGTGCGCTGGAGGGCGACCGGGCGGAGGTGGACACGGCGCGGCTGCGCGGGCAGATCAAGGCGCTGCGCCAGGTGCTGGCGCTGGAGCGGCCAGACGAGCGGCCGGTGGTGGACTGAAGCACGGCAGTTTTTCTTTGAAGATTGGCTGGCGCCTTCGCAAGGGGCTCTGGCACATGGAGGCGAACAGTGGCCGGCAACGGCAGCCCTTCGCCGTTGGCCGCCTCCGGGCGGCTTTTGCATTTGGGGAGCAGGGATGGCACAGGACGTGGGTGGGAACGTGGATGCGGGCGGGGAGGTGGCGCAGGCGGTGGAGGATGCCGCTTTTGCCGACGGCTTCGATACGGCGGGGCCGGGTGGGGATGTGGCTGCAGGGGCGCACGACGTGCCGGGCGATGTGGAGGCCGCGCAAGCCGTTGCCGCACCGCCCGCCACGGTGGCGCTGACCCGGGAGCAGTGGGATGCCACGCAGGCCACGCTGGCGGAGCTGAACCAGTTCCGCAGCCATGCGAGCCGGCAGTTCGACACGCTGGGCGGCAAGTACGGCGAGGTGAACCGCGCGTTGCAGGGGCTGCCGAAGGGCGCGGCGCTGACGCGGGAGCGGTTCGAGCGGATCCGCGACGAGTTTCCGGAGTTGGGGACGTTGATGGCGTCTTCGCTGGCGGGAGCGCCTGCAGTGAAGGCGCCTGGTGCGGGCCCGGAGGACCTGGAGCGCCGGGTGCAGGAGCGGCTGGCGCAGGAGTCGCTGCGGGTGAAGCGGGAACTGCGTGACGAGCTGCAGTCGGAACGTATCCACGAGCGGCTGCTGGACGCGCACGAGGACTATGTGGATGTGCTGCGCAGCGATGCGTTCGAGCGCTGGCGGCAGGCGCTGCCGAAGGCGCGGGGCGAACAGGTGCTGAGCAGCAACGATCCGCGGTTCATGGTGCGGGTGATTGCGGATTTCAAGCAGGTGCGCGATTCCCCGTCGAACGGCCGGGTGCCATCCCGGAGCCCTGGTGCAAGGGCCCGCCTGGAGGCGGCGATCACACCGCAGGGCGGCTCCCGCGGGGGAGCGCCCGCGAAGACCGAGCAGGACTATTTCCGCGAGGGGTTTTCTTCCTGAGCGGGTTGGTTGCGGCTTTTATTTCTCTTTTTTCGATTTCGATTCCAAGGAACAACGACCATGTCGATGAATACCTTTGCCCTGAACCCGGCACGGATTGCCAAGTTCAAGGGCCAGATCCTGAAGCATGCGCAGCCGGTGGAGGTGCTGGGGCTGACGGGCCAGCAGATTGCGATGCCGCAGAACGCGAGCGATACGATCGTGTTCCGCCGCTGGCTGCCGTTTGGCGGCACGAGTGGCAACCCGAACCAGTTTTTTGCCAACGGTACGGGCGACCGGGCGGCAGCCTATGCGCAGGCGCAGTTGACGCAGGAGGGGGTGACGCCGCCGCCGGACAGCCTGGTGCCGCAGGACATCACCGCGGTGTTGAACCAGTATTCGGTGCTGTATGGCGTGACGGACAAGACGGTGGCGCTGTACGAAGATGACATTCCGCCGGAGATGATCCGTCAGGTCGGTGAGCGGGTGGGCCTGATCCGCGAGATGGTGCGCTACGGTGTGCTGAAGGGCTGTACCAACCAGTACTACGCGGGGACGGGTACCAGCCGGGCGACGACCAACAGCTACCTGACGCTGCCGATGCTGCGCCGGATCACCCGCAACCTGAAGGCGAACCACACGAAGTTCATCCGCCAGGCGCTGGCGCCGTCGCCGAACTATGCGACTACCGCGGTGGAGGCGTGCTTCCTGGTGTATGCACATACGGATCTGGAGCAGGACATCCGTGACCTGCCGGGTTTCAAGAATGTGGCGGACTATGGCCAGCGCAAGCCGATCAACGAGTACGAGATCGGCTCGGTGGAGAATTTCCGTTTCATCCTGTCGCCGGACCTGGTGCCTATCCAGGACAGCGGTGCGGCGCTGGCGGGCACGGGCTGCGTGTCGACCTCGGGCAGCAACATCGATATCTACCCGTTCATCGTGACGGGCGAGGATGCGTGGGGCCAGGTGATGCTGCGCGGCATGAATGCGGTGGACCCGACCTACATTCCGCCCAAGCAGAAGGACAAGAACGATCCGCTCGGCCAGCGCGGCTACATCGGCACCAGTTTCTGGAGCCAGTGTGTGGTGCTGAACAACGGCTGGATGGCGGTGGGCAACGCTGGCGCCAAGCAGTTGGTGGGCTAAGGGTATGCCGGCGAATCCCCTGAGTGCGACGCTGCAGAAGATGGGTAACGCCCGTGACCGCGAGGCGGTGCGGATGCTGGCCCAAGCGGCGTACAACTACCTTTCCAGCAAGACGCTGGCCACCGCTGGCCTGGTGATTACCGGTGCCGGCGGGACTACCGCGAAAACCGGTGCGAGTGCCTACCGCGCGCTGGCGGGTGGCACGTACATCGGCGTGGCTGCCGGGACGACGCTGCCGGCGCTGGTGGGCACGGTGGCCAATGGCAGCTTCAACGTGTTCGTGTTTTCCGCGGATGCGGCGGGTGCCGTGGCGGTGCAGATGGGCGCGGCGGGCGCGAGCCTGGCGGCGGTGAGGTTTCCGCCTGTTGCCGACCGGCGTGCGGTGCTGGGCTACGTCGAGGTGCATCCGACCGGGACGGGCAGTTTTGTGGGCGGCACGACCCCCCTGGACGATGCCACGGTGGTGCCCAACGCCTTGTTCGTGAGCACGGGCGGGCATTTCGACCAGCTCGCAATTTTTTGAAAGGATTTTGACGATGTCGCAAACACTCGATCTTGCCGGTGGCAACTACACCACCACGAAGGCCGGCCTGGCAGCCGGTACCACCACGACTTTCAGCACGGCGAATACGGTGCAGTCTTCCATTGCAGGCCGAGCGTATGCCAAGACGGCGGTGACCAATGGCGCGACGCCGACGGCGGACGGTACGTCCGGCGCGCTGTTTTCGCTGCGGCCGGTGCTGCCGAACCAGGGCAGCGTGTTTCTGTTTGGTTTCAACGCGGCGGGCGCTGTGGTGGTGGCGCAGGGGGATACCAAGGCGCTGGATGCCTCCGGAAATTTTGGGGATGCGCCGCAGTTCCCGGCTTTCCCCGATGCCGCGGCGGCGTTTGGCTACCTGGTGCTGAAGGTGGGGGCTACGGGCTCGGCCTGGACGCTGGGCAGTTCGAATCTGTCGGGTGCGACCGGGGTGATGTACACGTTTGTGGATGTGCTGACGCTGCCGGCGCGGCCGCAGGTGGCGTAGAGGCGGCGTTTTCGCCTGATGTGCAAGGGGGCTTCGGCCCCTTTTTCTTTTCTTCAGATTTCTCTTTTCAGGAGTAGCAGATGCCCCGTGCAATACGAGAGCAGCAGGTCGAGTCCGGCGACCAGCGCAGCGAGAGCCATTTCGATTTGCCGACCACAGGCGACATCGTGCGTCCCGGGCCGGAACCGATCATTACCGGCGAGGCTGTGGCGGCCGCCGGACAGGATGGCTACCACGCGATGCTGGCCTTCATGGAGGAGCGGGTGGGCGTGGTGGTGGGCGAGACGACCGACGCCAATGCCGAGCCGATGCCGGCGGTGTATGTGAATGGTGTGGCCCAGTATTTTCCGCGCGGGGTGGAGGTGAGTTGCCGCCGCAAGTTCGTGGAGGGCCTGGTGCGGGCCAAGCCGGTGAGTGTGCGTACCAGCGTGGAGGAGCGCAACAGCGAGAACCCGGCGAACCGCATTGTGCGGACGGCTTTGCTGAAGTACCCCTTCCAGGTGACGCAGGACGACAACCCGCGTGGTGCGGCTTGGCTGCGCGCGTTGTTGGCCGAGGATACGGTGCGCTGAGATGGGGACTGTGGCGCCGATGACCTATCTGCAGCTGTGCAACCGGCTGATTCAGAAGTGCGGGATTTCGGGCAGTCCGCTGGCCACGCTGCAGAGCCCGGCGGGGGAGATGGCGCGGGTGGCGGGCTGGATCGACGAGGCGTACCTGAATATCCAGCAATTGCAGCCGGACTGGGACTGGATGGTGGGAGAGGTGTCTTTTCCGACGGTGGCGGGCCAGGCGTTCTACACCCCGGCGCAGTGCGGAGTCAACGACTTCGCCGCGTGGGACGCGAAGAGCTTCCGGGTGTATTTCAACGACCCAGGCGTTCGCAGCGAGGTGTTCCTGCGCTGGCTGGACTGGGCTGATTGGCGCGACACCTACCTGTACGGGAATCTGCGGCTGGCGGCGGGTATGCCGGTGCATGTGTCGATGCGGCCGGACAACCGGGCGCTGGCGCTGGGCCTGTGGCCGGACTCCGGCGGCTATACGGTGGATGGGCAGTATTTCCGTGCGCCTCAGGCCCTGGTGGCGGAGGGGGATGTGCCGCTGTTGCCGGCGCGGTTCCATCTGCTGATCGTGTACCAGGCGATGCAGTACTACGGTGCGTACGAAGCGGCGACGGAGGTTTTCTCGCAGGGCAAGGAGCAGTACGCGAAGATGATGCGCCGGCTGGTGGCGGACCAGTTGCCGAGGGTCGAGGTGGGAGGTCCGCTGTGCTGAACCCCATGGTGAGGAAGATGCCGCAGGTGCTGACGGATTTTTATCCGATGGCGGGTGGCCTGGACCTGATGACGCCGGCGGTGGCCTTGAGTCCGGGCAAGTGTTTTGATTGCCAGAATTACTTTCCGCAGATTTCCGGAGGCTACAGCCGCCTCCATGGCTTCGAGCGGTACGACGGGCGGCAGAACCCCAGCAGCGCGAGCTATTGGGTCATGGCGGCCACGATGGCCCTCGCGATATCGGTTGGCGACACCGTCACCGGCGGCACCAGTGCGGCTACGGGCAAGGTGCTGGCGCTGAGTGGCGACACCATCGTGATGGGGCGGGTGAGCGGCACCTTTGTGCTGGGGGAGGCCCTGATGGTGGCGGCGGTGACGGTCGCCACGGCGACGAGCACCGCGCAGCAGAATGGCGCGGCGGTGTCTTCCGACGACGCTGACTACATGCTGCTGGCGGCGAACGATCTGCGCGCCGATATCCAGCCGGTGCCGGGTAGTGGGCCGATCCGCGGGGTATGGAACTACAACGACGTGGAGTACGCCTTTCGGGACAATGCGGGCGCGACGGCAGGCGGCATGTGGCGCGCCACCACCGGAGGCTGGGTACCGGTTACCTTCGGGACCGAGATCCAGTTCACCGGCGCGGTCGGGCAGGTATTCGATGGCAATGTGGTCACGGGCGGCACGAGTGGTGCGACGGCGACGGTGGTGTGCGCCATGCTGCGCACGGGAACCTGGACGGTGGGAGGCGCCGGTACGCTGGTCATCACGGTGACCGGCGGCACGTTCCAGAATGGGGAGGCACTGAAGGTCGCTGCGGTGACCAAGGCCACGTCGTCCAGCCTGGCCACGGCGATTTCGCGGCTGCCTGGCGGTCGGGTGGAGGCGGTTAACGCCAATTTCACGGGTAGTACCGCGACGAAGCGCATGTACGGAGCGGACGGGGTCAACCTGGCTTTCGAGTTCGACGGGACGAACTACATTCCGATCCGCACGGGCATGACGACGGACACGCCATTACATGCCATGGCACACCAGAATTACCTGTTTCTATCCTTCCTGGGCAGCGCACAGTATTCCGGACTAGGTCTGCCCTACGCCTGGACGGCGGTGCTGGGCGCAGGGGAAATCGCTACGGGCGAGACGATCACCGGCTTTTTGCCGCAGACGGGTTCTACCAGCGGACCGTCGATGGGGATCTACACAACTGGTCGGACTTTTGTTCTCTACGGATCGAGCAACATCGATTTCCAGCTGGTGAACTCGGCGTATGACCTGGGGTATTCGGCGTACACGCTGCAACCGGTGGGCAACGACAGCTGGGGGTTGACTGCACGCGGCGTGGAGGGGCTGACTACGACCTTGAGCTATGGAGACTTTGATTTTGATTCTTTGACGCACCTGATCGCGCCTTTCATGAACACGCGGCGGGGGACGCAGATCGCCAGTTACGTGAGCAAGAACTCGGGCGAATACCGGCTGTTCTTCGCCGATGGAACCGGCGTGACGCTGGGTCTGACCGGCAGCAAGCCGAACGGGGCCATGCCGCTGAACTACGGCAAGGTGGTCCGCTGCTGCCATTCGAGCACGCTGGGCACCGGGGTCGAGGTGATCTATTTCGGCAGCGACGATGGTTATGTTTTCCGGGACGCGATCGGTACCAGTTTTGATGGAGCCCCTATCGAGGCGTGGATCCGGCCGGCCTTCAACAACCTGAAGAGTCCCCGTATCGTGAAACGCTACCGACGGGCCAACTTCGACGTGAAGGCAAGTGGGTATGCCTCAGTGAATATTACGTACGACCTGGGGTATGCAAACACCGACGCGCAGCAGAGCGCTGCGCGCCCGGACCTGGCCATTGTGGGGGCCGGCGGCTACTGGGACCAGTTCATCTGGGACCAGTTCACCTGGGATACGCAGGTGGTGACGACCAGCACGATCAGTGTCGAGGGCTCGGCGTCCAACATCTCTTTCCTGTTCTACAGCAACCGGGCGCAGGACCAGCCACATACCGTCCAGGCGGTGAGCCTGGCCTATACCCCCCGCCGCATGGCGCGCACGAACTCTTAGAGGGCACATGGCAACGAATTCCTATTACAACCCTACGGGCGCGCCGGTTCAGCAGACGCGCGGCACGTCACCCAGCATCCGGAACGAATATGCGCTGGTGGCAGCGGGCTTCGCGCTGCTGCCCAGCCCGGCGGCCATCGCTGGCGGCTTCGGCAACTACGCCGTAGACACCGGCTCGGCCAACGCCTATGCCGTCACGGCTGGCAGCGCCATCATTGCCTACGTGGACGGGCTGACCCTTCTGGTGAAGGCGGCGAATGGCAACACTGGGGCGAGCACGATTAATGTGAATGCGCTTGGGGCTACTGCCATCGTGCGGCAGGATGGGACTGCGCTGCAAGCCAACGACATTCTGGAAGGCGTCATTGTCCAGATCAGTTACGATGCGACGGCGGGAAAGTTCCAGATCAGTAACAACGCGTTGGCGATGGCGAATTCCGCATTTGCTTCCGCCACAACGGCGACAACGCAGGCCGGCTTGGCTGCTGCTAGCGCTGCATCCGCAGCAAGCTACTCCGCCAGCCTGCAAGGCACCAGCACCACGTCGCTGCTGATCGCCGTCGCGTCGAAAGCGCTCACCACGCAGCTGAATCGTGGGTGGTCCACCGGGCAGTTCTTGGTCGCCGCCAGTGCCGCGAACAATGCGAACTACATACATGGCCAGATCACCAGCTATGACCCGGCTACGGGCGCGTTGGCGCTGAATGTACTGGACGTCGGAGGATCGGGCAGCTTTGCCGACTGGATCATCACAATTTCTGGGATGCGAGGCCCCGTCGGCGCGACCGGACCCATCGGGGTAGGCATATACACCGGACGTGTTCCTGTGACTGGAAACCGCACCATTTTTGCGTCTGACGTTGGCGTTTGGTTTGACTGTGTAGCCGTGCTTACGCTCACGTTCGATGCGACCTTCGTCGCCTCGACTAGCGCATTCTGCCGAATCTCTGCGATCGGCTCCAGCGCTGAGATCAGCATCGCGTCGAGCGACGGCGTAACCAACTGGGTCATGTATGCCGATGAGGTGCGCGACTTCTACTCCGACGGTACCACGGTGCGCAGCAAGGTGCTGCAGCCGTTCCACAAGACTTTCATCGCATCCGGCAGCTTCATCAAACCACCTGGCTATACGCTATTCAGCGGGTTGTTGTGGGCGGGTGGTGCCTCAGGCGGAAAAGGCGGGGGCTCGGGGCAGGGCGCTGGTGGTGGCGCGTGCCTTCCTCTCACCATTCTTGCGTCCGCGCTCTCTGCAACCGCCACGGTCACCCTCGGTGCAGGTGGGGTGGCGCAGACCAGCAGCGGCGCTGCCGGAAATGTTGGCGGAAATAGCATTTTTGCGGGCGGCACTTCTTACGGTGGTGGGCCAGGTACGCCAGGCACGACCTCGGGGGGGGGCGGTGGCCTCCAAAGTGCAGGGACGATCACTACGGGCGGCAAACCCTACTTGCTGACTGGAACGGGTGTCGACGGCAATTTCGACAACGCGGGCTTCGGCGGTGGTACGGGCACTGGCTCGGGAAAAGGCGGCTCGTCGATCTATGGCGGAGCCGCGGGTGGAGGGGGCGGCAACGCCGGAGGTGACTCTGTGTATGGGGGTGCGGGTGGTGGCGCTGCTGGGGCTATAGGTGGCACGTCCCTGTTCGGCGGCGCGGGCGGCGCAGGTAACGTTTCGACCTCGGGGGTTGATGGAGCAGCACCAGGTGGCGGCGGCGGAGGCACCAATACCGGGCCCCAAAGCGGTGCCGGCGCTCGTGGTGAATTGCGGATTTGGGGAGTTATCTGATGGGCTACGCAGTCATCGACAACGGCATGGTGGTCAACATCGCCGAGGCAAACGCAGTATTCGCTGCGTCTCAAGGCTGGATCGACGGAGTCGGTGCAGCAATCGGCGACCTTTGGGATGGAACTCAATTTAGCAAGCCACCCGCGCCCCCGCCAGCCGTTCCCCAGTCCGTCGCTATGTGGAAAGCCCGCACCGTCCTGCTCGACGTGGACGGACAGAATCTGAATCCCCGAGTAGATCAACTGATTGCCGCGTTGCCCGAGCCATACCAGAGCGCCGCAAAGGTGAAGTGGGACTACGCCGGATTCGTAGACCGTACCGACTCGCTGGTCCTGGCGCTGATTCAGCAGACTTCCCTTACGGAAGAACGGACGGATGCGTTGTTCATCCAGGCCGCTACCCTCTAACCTGAGATATCCATGCCCTCCATCATGCAAATGGCCCGCGCCGGCCGAAACGGCGATACCACGATGGCCCACCTGACGCCTGGGGAAATGGTGGTACCCAAGGAGGTGGCCGCTATGCGCCCGGATCTGGTGGCGCACGTGCAGAACGCCATCGCGCAATACGGCGTGGACCCGTCGCGCTACGTGGTGGGGCAGAACGCCCGTACGAATCCGACGACGGGTGCGCAGGAGTTTGCCACCGCGGAGGAAATCACCGCAGCCTACCAGCAGCAACTGGGCCGCGCGCCGGATGCGGCAGGACTGGCTTTCTGGCAGGACCCGGCAAACGGCTTCAGTGCGACCGGAGGCAGCTTCGCCACCGGTGTGGCTGCAGAAAAAGCTGCAGCTCCCGCGCCTAACGCAGCGCCCACCCCGGACACGTCGGGTGGCTACAGCGCACCATCGCCGGCCCCGGCCCCAGCGCTGAGCCTGGGCAGTGTGTCGGCTCCATCCCCCGCGCCGGCTCCGGCCGCACCCGCCGTGGATTGGTCGAGCATCTACCGCAACGTGGCCGGTCGTGATGCCGACACCAGCAGCTTGGACTACTGGAACCAGCAGACTGCCAGCCAAGGGGCGGATGCGGCGTACCAAGCCTTCCTGAACGGCTTGAAGGCCAACGGCGAGGTGTACAACCCCAATGAATCGTTAGCGGACGCGAGCAAGGCTTACACCGGCCCAACCAGCAGCGCCGGTACCACCTCTGTGGACGAGTGGGCACGGAACCTGCTGGGCCGACCGGCAACTGCAGCCGAGATCGCCCAGTACGGCAGTTACACCGACCCGACCTCGGCGGCGGCTGCCTATGCGGCGTTCGCCGCGGCGAACGGCAAGAACCCTGCTGATATGTCGATTGCCCAGGCCTCGCAGCTCACACCCCAGCAACAGCAGATCAAGGCGAAGGCTGCGGCCCAGGGCGTGACTCTACTGGGCGACCCGACCCAGTGGGTGGTGACCCCGGATCAGACGGTGGAAGGGCGCATCAACAACCTGGTCAATCCGAACAGCCCGATCATCCAGCAGGCCATGGCGCGCGCGGCACAACAGGCGAACAGCCGCGGTTTGCTGAACAGCAGCATCGCCACCACGGCAGGCCAGGATGCGGCCTACACCGCTGCGATGCCTATCGCCACTGCCGACGCCGCAACCTTCGCCAAGGCGGCCGGCTACAACGCCGATGAGAGCAACCAGTTCGCGGTGCAGAACGCGAACTACCAGAACACGATGGCGATCCAGCAGTTCAATGCGGATACGCAGAAGCAGCTTTCGACGCTGACGGCACAGCAGCAGGCCGACGCGAACAAGATCGCTGCCGACAACACCACACTGCTGAACACGAATGCCCAGGCGGCACAGGCGTTCAATCAGCACAGCGTGAACCTGGCCAACATCAACGCCAGCAGCACGATGGACACGGTGGCCAAGCGCATCGCCATTGCCAATGAGAATGCGAGTTTTCAGAGCCAGTTGAATGTGCTGGGATCCGTCGCCGGGCTGAACCTGTCGAGTCTGCTGAGCTTTGCCGGCATGGACGGATTTAATGCACAGGGGGTGTACGTTGGCATCAATCCAGATGGGTCAACCTTTGGAACCATGCCCGTAGCACCCACGCCTGTGGCCGGCGTGCCGACGCCTGGCGCGCCTGGGGATGGCGGCTGATGGTCACGATGCAGCGGGAGATGCTGTGCGAGATGGCAGGCGAGGTGGATGCGCTGCTGCAACTGCATTACCTGGAGCTGTGCGGCCACAAGGAACGCAAGGTGCTGGCGCCGCGGTGGGACGTGTATGCCGCCCTGGAGCAGTCGGGCCGCTTCATGACCATCACTGCGCGCGATGAAGGCACCCTGCTGGGCTACGCCGGATTTCTGGTCGACTACCACTTGCACTACGCGGCCTACAAGCACGCGATCAACGACGTGCTGTTTCTGCATCCGGGCCACCGCAAGGGCGCCACCGGCGTCCGGCTGATCAGGTATTGCGAGCAGGAGGCAGCCGCCGAAGGCTGCGTGCACATCCTGTGGCGTGCGAAGCCGAACACACCACTTTTCAACATCCTGAGCCGCATGCGGGGGTACGCGCCCGAGGAAACGGCTTTCGGAAGACTTCTTCAAGGGAATTGACATGGCTGTTTCAATAGGCGCATTTCTGGTCGCGGCTGCTCCGACCATGACCGTTATCGCAGAGGTCGGCGCTGTGGTCAGCGTGGTCGGGCTGGTGACTGGCAACAAGTCCCTGACGAAAATCGGCGGGGTGCTGGGGTTGGTCGGTGGTGTAGGCTCACTGGCGGGTGGCATTGCTGGCGCTATGGGAGCCAGCGCGGCGACAGGTGCGGCGGACGTCGCGGCCGGCGTGGCGGCTGTCGGTCCAGATGCCACTGGCGCGATCAGTCAAATCGACCAGGGCATTTCGGGTATGGACCTGGGCAGCAGCGGCTTGGGCGCCGACGCTACCGGCTCTATCAGCCAGATCGACAAGGGCATTTCGGGTATGGATCTGGGCGGCAGCGGCTTGGGCCCGGACGCCACCGGCGCCATCAGCCAGATCGACAAGGGCATTTCCACGGTGGGGGCGGCGCCTGCAGTAGACCCGACCGCGGGCGCACCGCAGGTGCGGGCGGTGGTGGACAACACCGGAGCAGCTGACGGCCGCTCCGGCACCCTGAATCCGGCTGGCGCGCAGGCCCCCGGCGGGGCGCCCACCTTGGGCGCGACCGACTACTTCAAGGCATTTGGCGACTGGGCCACCAAGAACCAGACGCTGCTGGCCGGCGGCCTGAAGCTGGGTGGCAGTATGTTCCAGAGCATTCAGCAGGGCAACCTGGCTGACCAGCAACTGGCCATGCAGAAGCAGCGGATTGCCAACGCAAACTCCGTCGTCAGCACTGGCACCCCCAGTACCTACAACCCCAGTATTTTCGCAAGGGCCAACGCATGAACCCGCTATTGCAAAAGACGGAAGACGCGATCATGTCGCGCGTGAATCCGCCACAGCTGCAACCGGTGGTGCAGAAGATCGTCGATGCCGGCAAGAAGGTGATGTACAGCCCGGAGACACGCGACCTGTTGATCAAGCAACTGAGCGCGCTTGGCGAGCCTGCGGAGGTGATCGGTGCCGGCGTCGCGGGTCTGCTGGGCATCCTGGTGAACCAGAGCAAGGGCACGATCCCCATGCAGGCCGGCATTCCCGCTGCGACCATCCTGCTGTGCGAAGGCCTAGACCTATTGGAGCAGGCGCATAGTGTGCAGGTCACACCCGACTTCTTGGCCGAGTGCATGCAAGATCTGTCGTCGGCGCTGCTGCAGGCGGCTGGAGTGACCCCTGAGAAACTTCAGGCACTGGCGAGCAAGGCTGGTAGCTAACCGGCCAGGATGGAGGATGCCGCACGGCTACTGCATGCGCATGGAGCTCCGAATCTTGGGGTAGTGGCGTGGCGCTGATGCGGCGTTGAGGCCGTGCCGCAAGATCAGACGACCGCCCCGCCGGCGCCGTTCCGTGCGCGGCGCCGGCGCAATGCCAGCCACAGCAGGGCCGCGCCCAGCAGCGACAAGGGGGCCAGCGTGCCGAGGTTCATGGCCGTCCAGCCGCCGGTGGTGACCAGGGCGCCGGAACTGAAGGCGGTCAGGGTCATGGTGGCGTAGACGCTGGTGTCGACCGTGGCCTGCGCGGTGGTGCGCTCCTCGGGACGGTAGGCTTCGGTGGCCAGGGTGGTGCCGCCGATGTAGAGGAAATTCCAGCCCACACCGACTGTGATGAGGGCGATGAGGAAATGCACCAGCTCCACCCCCGACATGGCGATGAACACACACACGAGCATCAGCGCCAGGCCCATGGCCATGATGGGGAGTGCGCCGAATTTGCGCACCAGTGCGCCGGTGAAGAAACTGGGGCCGTACATGCCGATGACATGCCACTCCAGCACCAGTGCAGCGGCGGAGAAGGGGAGCGAGCACTGCGCCATCGCCAGGGGCGTGGCGGCCATGAGCAGGTTCATGACGCCGTAGCCCAGGGCACAGCCGGCGACGGCGACGATGAAGACGGGCTGCCTGGCGATCTCGCGCAGCGGCCGGCCGGCCTTGGGCGCGCCGCCCACGGGGTTGAGCGGGGGAAAGGTGATGCGCGACATGATCGCCATGGAGAGCAGCGCGACCCCCACCAGCGCCAGGTAGGCGCCGGCGAAAGGCTGGGGCAGTACGTCGCGGGTGGCCGCTGCCATGTTGGGGCCGAGGATGGCGCCGATGAGGCCGCCCGCCAGGACCCAGGAGATGGCTTTTTCCTTCATCGACGGGCCGACCAGTTCGGCGGCTGCGAAGCGGTAGAGGGAGCCGTTGGCGCTGTAGTAGCCGGCGAGGATGGTCGCCGCCGTCAGCAGCCAGAAGTTGCGGGTGAGGGCGGCCACGCCGCACAGCGCCGCCGACACCATGGCAACGACCAGCCCGAGCATGAAGGTGCGTTGCCGGCCCCAGGCGCGTTGGTGGCGCGCCACCAGCGGCGCGGCGATGGCGCCGCCGAAGACGTAGCCGGCCACCGGCAGCGTGGCCATCCACGACAGGGGCGCCAGGCTGAACCCGACCAGGCCGTTGATGGCCAGGAAGGTGATGTTGTTGGTGAGGAGCAGGCCCTGGCAGAGGGCAAGCAGCAGCAGTTTGCGGTTCATGGCGGCGATGTCTCTTTATGCGGTTCTTGTCTGCCCACGCATTGTCGCCGTATTGCCAAGGGGCTGTTGGGGGTGCTAGCTAGCGCTCCTCGAAGGCCGTGCCCGGTGTCAGCGGGGCGTGGCGGTACACCGCGGGGGTGCGGTTCAGCTTGACGGGCGCCCCCAGGCCACGGTAGCCGTCCTCCATTTCCACGACCATGCCGCGGTGGATGGTGTGCGGATGGGCGAGTGCCGCGTCCACCGGCAGCACGGGTGCGGCGGGGACGCCGGCCGCCATGAGTTGGTCGACCAATACGCTGCCATCAAAGGCTGCCATCGCTGCTTCGAGCACGGGCTTCAGTTGCGCCCGGTGCGTGGAACGTCCGCCGGCATCGCGGTAGCGCGGGTCTTCGGCCAACTCGGGCACGCCTATGCAGCGGCAGAAGGCGGCGAACTGGCGGTCGTTGCCGACCGCAACGAACACCGGGTCGGTGCCGGTGGCCAGGGCGTCGTAGGGGTAGATGTTGGGATGGGCGTTACCCGTGCGCTGCGGCGCGCGGCCGTCCATGAACCAGTTGGCGGCGTGGGGGTGGAGCAGGGAGAGGCCGCTGTCGTACAGCGCTGCCTCGACGAACTGGCCGCGGCCGCTGCGGTGCCGCTCCTGCAGGGCCAGCAGCACGCCGATGACGGCATTCAGGCCAGTGACCATGTCCACTACCGGCAGGCCGACCCGCAGCGGGCCGCCTTCTGCCTCGCCGTTGACACTCATGATGCCGGTCATGGCCTGGACCGCTGCGTCGTAGCCCGGCAGGGCGCCCAGGGGGCCATCGGCGCCGAAGCCGGAGACGCGGCACCACACCAGGCGCGGGAAACGCAGGGACAGTGCCTCGTACCCGATGCCCCAGCGCTCCATGGTGCCGGTCTTGAAGTTCTCGACCAGCACGTCGGCCTGGGCCGCCAGGGCCAGGAAGGCCTCGCGGCCTTCGGGTGAGCCCAGGTCCAGGTGCTGCACCCGCTTGTTGCGGTTCAACCCGTGGTAGTACGAAGCCACGCCATTCTTGAAGGGCGGCCCCCAGGTGCGGGTGTCGTCGCCCTGCGGCGGCTCGATCTTGAGCACGTCGGCGCCGTGGTCCCCCAGGATCTGGCCGCAGTAGGGCCCGCCCAGGATGCGGGAGATGTCGAGCACGCGGATGCCCGCCAGCGCGCCGCCGCCGGCGGCTGCGGGCGATGCCGGTGCCGGCTGCGGCGTGGGGGGAGTCATGTCCATGGAAGCAGCCTTCAATCCAGTTGCGCGCCCGACTGCTTGACCACCCCCGACCACTTCGCCGTTTCGCTGGCGATGAACTTGCCCAGGGCCTGCGGGCTGGTATCGCTGGCGGCCTCCAGGCCCTGGGAGGCGAACAGCTCCCTGACCTTCGGTGTGGCGAGTGTGGCGGCGAAGGCCTTGTTGAGCACGGCGATGCGGTCCGCCGGTGTGCCCGCGGGAGCGACTATGCCGAAGAACACACTCACGTCGTAGCCCGCCAGGCCCTGTTCCGCCACCGTGGGCACATCGGGCAGCGCCTGTGAGCGGGCGGCGGTGGTGACACCCAGTGCCCGCAGCTTGCCGGCCTTGACGTAGGGAATGGCGGTGAGGATGTCGGTGAAACTCATGCCGACCTGGTTGCCCAGCAGGTCGTTGAGGGCGGGGCCGGTGCCCTTGTAGGGCACGTGCTGCAGATCGGTATGCGCGATGGCGTTGAACATCACCCCCGCCAGGTGCGACGAGGCGCCGTTGCCCGACGAGGCATAGCTGAGCGTGTTGGGGTGCGCCTTGCCGTAGGCGATGAGTTCGGGCACGGTCTTCACCGGCAGGCTCGGGTTGACCACCAGGATATTGGGCAGGTAGCCGACGCGGATCACGGGTGCGAAGCTGGTACGCGGGTCGTAGTTGATCTTGCGGTACAGACTGGCATTGATGGCCAGCGGCCCGCTGGTGCCGAACAGCAGGGTGTAGCCATCGGCCTCGGCGCGGGCCACGTATTCGGCACCGATGTTGCCACCGGCACCGGCGCGGTTCTCCACCACCATGGGCTGGCCGATGCGCGACTGGATTTCCTGCGCCAGGGTGCGGGCCATGGCGTCGGTGGGGCCGCCGGGCGGGAAGGGGATGACCAGGGTGACCGGTTTGGCAGGGAAGGATGGGGCCTGGGCGCTCGCGGCCAGGGGCAGCGTGGCGGCTGCCACGCAGGCGGCGGTGATCAGCAGGGAGCGTTTGGTGGTGTGCATAGTGTCTCTTTGTTTATGGGAGGTGCGAAAAAAGCTCTTCAGGCAAGGGCCGGCAGGGCGGCCGGAGCGTCCGCGCCGGCGGTGTTCCAGGCCGCGGGCAGGCCGCCAGGCGACAACGGGTCGCGCGGCAGCACGCGGTGCTGCAGGGCCAGCTGGGCCCAGCGCAGGCGGTCGGCGGAGCCGCCGCGTGCCGCCTCCCATGCCATGGCGATGGCGCTGGTGCAGTGGTAGAGGGCCGACGCTGCCTGGCGGGCCAGCACTTCGCCGCCTTCGCTTGCGGCGGTCTCGGCCAGCGCACAGGCCCCCGTGAGGGCATCCCGCAGGGCCATGGCGAAGGCGGGTGTGACCGTGGGCGTGCCGGCGGATGCGGCCATAGGCGCCGCCTCGGCCAGCAGCGCCTCGCAGTGCGCGCGCAGCACCGGCAATGAAGCCTCGCGCTTCACCGCGCGGACCACGTCCAGCGCCACGATGTTGCTGGTGCCTTCCCAGATGGAGCCCAGGTGGGCGTCGCGCACCAGGCGCGGATCGCTCCATTCCTCGATGTAGCCGCAGCCACCGCGCACCTCCATGGCGTCGCCGGTGACCTTGCGGGCATCGCGGCAGGCACGGAACTTGATGAGGGGGGTGAGGATACGCAGCAGCGGGTAGGCACCGGCGTCTCCTGCATCCGAGCGGGCCAGGGCCTGCGCGGTCTGGAACACCATGGTGCGGGCCTGCTCGGCCGGCACCCGCAGCTTGTCGAGCTGGCGGCGCATCAGGGGCATGTCGGCCAGCGTGCGGCCGAAGGCGCGGCGTTCGCTCGCGATGAACTCGGCTTCGGCCACCGCACGGCGCATGAGGCCGGCGGCGCGTACACCGTTCGACAGGCGCGAGTTGTTCACCATGTCGGCCATCTGCACAAAACCGCGGCCGGCCTCGCCCACCAGGTGGGCGACCGCGCCTTCGAGCCGGATCTCGCCACTGGCCATGGAGCGGGTGCCCAGCTTGTGCTTGAGGCGCACGATGCGGTAGTGGTTCAGGCTGCCGTCCTCCAGCCGCCGCGGCAGCAGGAAGAGCGAAACCCCCTTCAAGCCTTCCTGCGCACCGTCCGCACGGGCCAGCACCATGGCGAAATCCGCATCGGGGTTGGAGCAGAACCACTTGTCGCCGGTCAGGCGCCACTGGCCGGTACCGTCCAGCGCGGCCCGGGTGGCGGTGGCGGCGATGTCGGAGCCGGCGGCCTGCTCGGTCATGAACATGGCCCCCTGGGCCAGCTGGTCGAAGTCGAGGGTGGTGAGGCGCGGCAGGTAGCGCGCGGCCAGTTCGGGCGTGCCGAACTTGCGCAGCGTGCGGGTGAGCGAATCGGTCATCGATACCGGGCAGCACAGGCCGAACTCGGCCTGCACGAACAGGAAGGTGAGCACGTATTTCACCGCCGGCGGCATACGGCCCTTCCAGCCCAGCGTCTCGTCGCGGTGCGACATGGCGCCCAGGCCGAATTCACTCAGTGCCAGGCGCTCCATCTCCACATAGGCCGGGTGCTTGACCACCTGCTGCTCGTCGCGGCCGGTGCGGGTGCGGTGTTCCAGCGTGGGCGGGTTGCGGTCCGCGGTGCCCGCCAGCTCATCCAGCGGGCCGCCGGCCAGGGCGCCCAGGCGCTCGAAATGGGGCTGCATGTGCCGGCGCACATCGTCGGGCAGGTACAGGGCCAGCAGGGCGTGCAGCTCGGTGTCGGTGCTGAACAGGTTCTGGCCGCGGCGGTCGGGAATGGGATGGGCGGCGGGGCCGTCCTGGCTGCTCTGCATGGCAATGTCTCCGGACAAGGAAGGCGGATTGTTGGTCCTGCAGCGATACCTGTCCAATATTGGATAGGTCTTGTACGATCCGGTTTGCCTATTGTTGAAAGACCACCCATGGAGCTGCGGCACCTGCGCTACTTTTCGGTACTGGCCGAAGAACTGCACTTCGGCCGCGCCGCCGTGCGGCTCGCCATCTCGCAGCCGCCTCTGTCGGTGGCCATCAAACAGCTGGAGGACAGTGTGGGGGCGCGTCTGTTCGACCGCAACAGCAAGGAAGTGCGGCTGACGGCGGCCGGCATGGCGCTGCAGGTGTCGGCACGCCGGTTGCTGGCGCAGGCGGAGGACGCGGCGCTGGAGGCGCGCAACGTGGCGGCCGGCTTTGCCGGGCGGCTGCGCATCGGTTTTGTCGGCGCCATGCTGTACCGCGGCCTGCCACAGGCGCTGCGGGTGTTCCAGGCGGAGTACCCGGCGGTGCGGATCGCCCTGGCCGAACTCAATTCGGGCGAGCAGATCGCCGAACTGCTGCACGACCGGCTGGACCTGGGTTTTGTCCACACCAGCCGTATGCCCGACGAGTTGCAGCGGCAATTGCTGCTGGCGGAGCCGTTTGTCTGCTGCCTGCCGGCGCAGCACCGGCTGGCGCGCAAGCGGGTGATCGGGCTGGTCGATCTGCGCACGGAGCCTTTTGTGTTGTTCTCGCGCAGCGCCTCACCGGACTACCACGAACGTATCCTGTCGATCTGCGCCGGGGCCGGTTTTCGCCCCGAAGTACGGCACGAGGTGCGGCACTGGCTGGCCGTGGTGTCCCTGGTGTCGCAGGGGCTGGGCGTGGCGCTGGTGCCGGAGGCGATGCGGCGCTCGGCATTGCGGGGTGCCGTGTTCCGGCCGCTGGACCAGGCCGTTGCGCAGTCCGAAGCCTACGGGGTATGGCGGGCCGGGCCGGAAAACATGCTGGTGGGACGGCTGCTGCGCGGATTCGCGGACCTGCGCCTGGATCCGGCCTGAGGCAACACCGCCATCGGGCCGTACCTGCCCGCCGCCTATTCCGGCTGGATGCCCGCCAGCCGGACCGCCTCGGCATACCGTGCCATGTCGGCCTGCACCTGGCGCGCGAAGGCAGCCGGCGGCCGGCCGTCGGCGAGATAACCCGAGCCGTTGGCCGCAATCGAATCGCGCACCGCCGGGCGTTTGATGATCTCGTCGAGCGCGGAGTAGATCCGGGCCTGCACCTCGGCCGGCGTGCCCGTCGGGCAGAACAGGCCGACCCAGGAGCCTTCGACCACCATGTTGGCCACCCCGGCCTCGGCCATGATCGGGATGCCGGGCATCTCCGGCAGCCTTTCGGGGCCGGTATAGGCCAGTACCTTCAGCTTGCCGGCCTTGATGAAGGGCATGGCCAGGGCCGGTGGCGTGAATTCCATCTGCACCTCGTTGGCGATGACGGCATTCAGCGCCTGCGGGCTGCCCTTGTAGGGCACGTGGGTGATGCGTGCGCCGGTGTTGTGCTTGAACAGCTCGCCCGACAGGTGCAATGTGTTGCCGACGCCGGGTGAGCTGTAGTTGAGTTCGGACCCGGGCTTGAGCGACAGGGCGATGAGTTCCTGCACGTTGCTGACCGGCAACGCGGGATTGACCACCAGCAGATGCCCCTGCGCCTTGGCGATGGCGGTGATCGGCGTGAGGTCGCGCACCGGGTCATAGGGCAGCTTCTTGTAGATGGCCGGGTTGACCACGAGCGAGCCGGTGACCAGCAGCAAGGTGTAGCCGTCGGGTGTGGCATGCGCCGCGATGTCCGTGCCCAGCACGCCATTGGCGCCCGGCCTGGCATCGAGGTAGATGGCCTGGCCGAGCGAGTCCGCGAGCTGCTTGATGACGTCGCGCGCCACCGTGTCGATGGTGCCGCCCGCCGCGAACGGCACCACGACGCGGATGGACTTGGTCGGGTAGGGGCCTGCCTGGGCGTGGGCGGCAAGCACCGGCCAGGTGGCGGCCGTGGCCGCGAGGGCGGCAAGCGCGGTGCGGCGGCGGGCGCCACCGGGGGGCCAGTGTTCCATGCGGGTCTGTCTCCTGTCGTTGTGGCTTGTCGGCGCAGTCTATTCCCGTGCCCCTGCCTCCCATATGCAGGACGCTGGATAGTGAGAATAGAAGCTGCCGAATGCCAACCAGGAGTGCCGGCTCGCGCGGCTGGCCGCATCTGGCCGCATCTGGCCACGGCGGCCAGGCAGGGGAGGGCTATGCCTTGATGCCCAGGCGCTTGATCACCTCGCCCCAGCGTTTCAGGTCGCTGGCGAAGAGTGGAACGAATTCCTTGCGGCCGACCGGATCGACGTCCAGGCCTTCCAATGCGAACTTCTTCGCGATGTCGGGGTCGTTGGCCGCCTCCACGATGGCTTTGCTGAGTTTCTGCAGCACCGGCTCGGGCACACCCGCCGGTGCCAGGAAACCGTACCAGGGCTGGTACTCGAAACCCTTCACGCCGCTTTCATCGATGGTGGGCACGTCGGGCAGCGCGCCGGCGCGTTTCAGGCCCGAGGTGCCCAGCGCGCGCACCCGGCCGCCCTGGATGAAGGGCATGGCTGCGGGAATGGTGGTGAGCACCGCCTGGATCTGTCCGCCCGCCGCATCGGCGATGGCCTGCGACATGCCCTTATAGGGCACATGCGTCAGCTGGATGCCGGCGGCCGACTGCAGCAACTCCATCGCCAGGTGGCCGTTGCTGCCGATGCCGGCGGAGCCGTAGTTGAGTGTGCCCGGGTGTGCCTTGGCGTAGGCCACGAACTCGCGCATGGTCTTGAACGGCGCGGTGGAGGGCACCACCAGCACATTGCCCGTAACACCCACGATGGCCAGAGGCGCCAGGTCGCGCTGGGTATCGAACGGCAGGTTGCCGTACAGCGCCGCGTTGTAGGTGATGCCCTGGTGGAACGCCAGCAGGACGCTGCCGTCGGGCTTGGCCTTGGCGGTCAGCGCCGTGGCGATGGTGCCGCCCGCGCCCGTGCGGTTGTCCACCAGCACCCCCACGCCTAGCTCCTTGGTGAGCTGCTGGCCGATGATCCGTGCCACGATGTCCACCGCGCCGCCGGCGGAAAACGGCACGTAGATGGTGATGGGGTTGGGCTGGGGCTGGGCGAATGCGCGGCCCGCCGCGCCGGCCAGGGCCAGACCTGCCAGCCCGCCGGCGAAATGCCGTTTGCTGACCATGGTCAGACTTCCTGCAGCGCGGGCACCGCGTGCGCCGCGGCGCGCCGGCCGGAGATAAAACACTCGGCCAGGTTGCCGCCCACCAGGTACAGGTGGCCCCACAGGCTGCCCGCCTCACCGGCCACGTACAGCCCTTCGATAGGCTCGCCGAAGCTGTTGAGCACCCGCTGGTCGGCGTCATGTCCCAGGCCGCCCTGGGTGTTGGAAACCACCGGCCACATTTCGCCGACGTAGAAGGGGGCTTGGCGCACCGGTGTCATGCTCGGCCCCGGGCGGCCGTGTTGGCGGTCCACACCGGCCGCGCAGGCAGCGTTCCATTCGTCGAGGCTTTTCTGCAGGTCGGCCTCCTCGGCGCCGAGCAGTGCGGCCAGTTCGGCCACCGAATCCGCCTTCTTCAGGATGCCGTTGCCGACTTCCTTCAGGTTGTCGGTGCTCCACTGGTAGCGCTCCACACTGCGGTCGTTGAAGTCCACCACACCCAGCGGGTACTGCTGGCGGCCGGCCTCGTCCACCACCAGGAAGCAGGGGCCGTAGGCATGGGTCTGGGTCAACGTGTCCATGCGCTCCAGCGCGCGGTGGCCGGTGTCCTGGAAATAGGGCTCGTACTCGTTCATGAAGCGCCGGCCCTGGCGGTCCAGCAGGATCCAGCTCATGGGCACGCTGGGCTCGGTCACGCCCGGTGTCCAGTCGGGCAGGCGCTTGACGCGGATGCCGAAGGGGAACGACGGGTCGGTATGGTGAAAGCCGTAGCTGCCGTGGAAATGCCAGAGATGCTGCAGGTTGGCCCCCACGTCCTGCCCCATGCGGATGCTGTCGCCGGTGTTGCCCAGGAAGGCGGCCGAGCGCACCTCGCCGAACTGCCAGTACTGCTGCTGCAGGGCCGTGCCGGCCTCGAAACCGCCGCAGGCCAGCACCACGCCGCGGGTTGCCTCCAGGGCACGCGGGCCGTGGGCCGTGTCGACCCACAGGCCCCGCACCTTGCCGGCCGTGTCGGTGATGAGGCGCTGGGCCGGGGTGGACAGCCGCACCTCGATGCCGCGGCGCAGGATGTTCTCGTGCAGCACCTTGAACAGGTTCAGCCCCAGCTTGCCGCTGGCATGCGGGTATTCGGCCTTGGCGTCGAAGCCCGCAACGCTCGCCACCTGCACGAAGGACATCTTTTCGAAGCCGGGGAAGGGGTAGTTGGCCTTGCGGTGGACCAGTTCCACCGTGCCGCCGACCGGTTCGGCCAAGCCTTCGAGATAGTCCTTCAATTCGGCCATGCCCTCGGCGAAGGCGCGGATCACCGCGTCGGGCGTCTTGCCGGCATTGGTGGCGCTGACGTACTGGTAGGAGGCCTCCACATCGGCGCCGTAGCGCAGGCCGCCGCCGGCGCAGATGGAGATGCCGCCGGGGTCGGGCATCTTCTCGATCAGCAGCACCCGGGCGCCGCGGTCGTGGGCTTCGATCGCGGCCACTGCGCCGGCAAAACCGAAACCGACGACGACCATGTCGAAAGTTTCGTCGAAACGGGTGGTGAAACGATCGGGGGCCAGGCGCTTGGGCATTCTCGGTATCTCCTGTGATAACCGGCGATCATAGGAAGCTGCCGCGCCTAAATCAAACCTCATTTTCCGATTAAGCTAATGCATATTTTGGATTTGGCGGAAGACGCGTACAGGTAAACCCTGGTCTTCATGCCTCGCCTTGCGGACCGCCGCCACGCCACGAATCGGCCTCGCACAAAAACGCCATGAAACTCTGCGCTGCGGGCGAAAGCTCCTGTCCGCGTTTGCTGTAGAGCGCCAGGGTGCGGTGCACCACCGGCGCCACCAGCGGCCGCGCGACCAGTCCGAAGGAGTCGAGCATCGACAGGGTGGCGGCCGGCTGGGCAGTGATGCCGTGGCCATGCTGCACCATACCCAGCGCGGTGGTGATGAACGACACCTCGTGTGCCGGCTGCAGCAGCAGCGTGCTGGAATGTTTGAACAGGTCCGCCTGCAGCCGGTTGGTGAAGTCGGGCGTGAGGCTCACGAACGGCTGCTGCAGCAACTGGACCCAGGTCACGCGGCTGCGGGCGGCCAGGGCATGGTCGGGGCGGCAGATCAGCCACAGGCGGTCACGCAGCAGGCTTTGCTGCGCCAGCTCGGGCGGAGCCTGGCGCTGCGGGGCCACACACAAGTCGGCCTCGCCGCTCACCACCCGCATCTGCGCCTGCTGGTTGAGGGAGTCCAGCACATACACCGCCACCGCCGGAAACCGCTGGCGGTAGCGCTGGATGAGGGCGGGCAGGGTGGTTGCCGCGTACAGCGGTGTGCAGGCCACCCGCACGGTGCCGCGCTTCTTCTGCTCCAGGTCGTGGGTGCTTTCCAGGGCCAGGGTGAGGTCGTCGAGCACCTTGCGCGCCAGCGGGTAGAACTCGCCACCGGCCAGCGACAGCGAGGTGGCGCGGGTGGTGCGGTCGAACAGGCGCACTTCCATGCCGCGCTCCAGTTCCTTTACCAGCAGGCTCAGCGCCGAAGGCGTGACATGCAGCCGGCGTGCCGCCGCGGCGAAGCTGCCGGCATCGGCGATGGTGACGAAGGCGCGCAACTGGCGCAGGGTGACGTTACCTGGATTCATAAGAAAAACTCACTGCACGGTAAATATTGCTGGTTTGTCTCAACAGTCGGTCGAATCTACCATCGGCGCCCATAACGACATACCCAGGAGATGCCCCCGATGCTGCGATTCGACCCCAACCTGCGGTGGCTGTTCACCGAGGTCCCCATGCTGGACCGCTACGCGGCGGCCGCCGCCGCGGGCTTCCGCGGCGTGGAAGTGGCATTCCCCTATGAGCACCTGGCCAAGGACATCGCCGCGCGGCTGCAAGACAACGGCCTGCAGATGGTGCAGATCCTGTCGCCCTTCGACTGGAACGCCGGCGAGCGCGGGTTGGCCGCGTTGCCGGGCAAGGAGGCCGCCTTCCGGGCCAGCATGCACACCGCCATCGACTACGCGGCGGCCATCGGCAAACCGCTGGTGCATGTGATGCCCGGCAGCATCACCCCGCAGATGGACCGCGGCCGCTGCATGGACCTGTTCCTGGAGAACCTCGGCTGGGCCGCCGACGCAGCGAAGGCCGCGGGGTTGACGCTGATCCTGGAGCCCTGCTGCCGCGCGCGGTTCCCCGATTTCCTGTACCACCGCATCGACGAGGGTGTGCAGGTGGTCAAGACCCTGGGGCGTGACAACGTCAAGCTGTGCTTCGACACCTTCCATATCCAGATGGAGGAGGGCGCCATCAGCGACCACCTGCATGCGGCGTGGCCACACATCGGCCATATCCAGGTCGGCAACGTGCCGGGACGGCACGAGCCCGGCACCGGCGAGATCCATTTTCCCTATGTACTGGCGCAGGTCGAGCAGTTGGGCTGGCAGGGCTGGATTGGCTGCGAATACAGCCCCTCGGGCCATACCCTGGACACGCTGGGCTGGGGCGAGCCCTACGGCATACACGATCCGCGCAAGGCACAAGCCGCCGTGGCGGCCTGAGGAGGCATGCCATGCTGAATGCCGCCGACAACGACCTGCTGACCCGTACCGGGCCACAGACTCCCATGGGCCAGTTCTTCCGCCGCTTCTGGCAGCCGGTAGCGCTGTCGCGCGAACTGGCCGAACGCGATGGCGCACCGCTGCGGGTGAACATCCTGGGCGAGAACCTGGTGGCCTTCCGCAACGCCAAAGGTGAGGTGGGGCTGGTGGATTCCCGCTGCCCGCACCGCGGCGCCGACCTGTACTTCGGCCGCAATGAGGACTGCGCCATCCGCTGTGTGTTCCACGGCTGGAAGTTCGACCTGCAGGGCCGCCCGCTGGAACTGCCCAATGTGCCCCCGGGCGCGGCCTACCACGACAGCCTGCGGCTCAAGGCCTACCCGACCCGCGAATTCGGCGAAGTGGTGTGGGCCTACATGGGGCCCGACCCCTGGGGGCGGGTGCTGCCCGAGGTACCGGAACTGGAATTCGGCACCCTGCCGGCCTCGCACCGCTACGTCACCAAGAAGCTGCAGGAATGCAACTGGGCGCAGTCCATCGAAGGCGCGCTGGATACCTCGCACTTCTCGTTCCTGCACATGCCGGCACCGGGTGTGCCATCCAACGCCAACCCCGACGCGCCGGCCGACGAAAAACGCCTGCGCTGGATCCGCGACGACCCGCTGCCGCTGTTCTCCATCCTGGAGCACGAGGTGGGTTTTGTGGTGGGCGGGGCGCGGCGTGCGGACGGTGGCGAACGCTACTGGCGCAGCGCGCAGTTCGCGCTGCCCGCGCACAGCACTACGCCTTCCACCCTGCCGGGGGAAACCCACTTTGGCTACACCTGGGTGCCGATCGACGACGAGAGCTGCTGGATCTACACCTACGCCTGGAACCCCGACCGGCCGCTCACGGACGACGAACGCGCCAAGTTCGGTGGCGGCCACGGTGTGATCGGCGAAGTCGATGCCCACTACATCCCCATCCGCAACCGCGCCAACGAATACCTGATCGACCGGCAGCACCAGAAACACATCAGCTTCACCGGTGTGCGCGGCGTGGCCGAGCAGGATGCCATGGTCCAGGACAGCCAGGGCCGCATCTCCGACCGCACGCAGGAGCACCTGGCCGCGTCCGATGCCGCCATCGTGCGTTTCCGCCGCACCGTGCTGGGCGGCGCCAAGGCGCTGGCCGGCGGTACCGAGCCCGTCGCGCCGCACAAACACCAGGCCTACCGCCTGCGTTCGGGCAGCTGGTTCGCGTCCGAAGGCGTGTCTTTCGAGCAGGTGATGCGCGAGCGTTTCGGTGACCCGGTCGGACGGGTCGGCAACAACACAATAGGAGACACCCCATGACGACATCCTTCTTCCGGCGCACGCTGGTGCGCGGCGCCTGCGCAAGCGCCCTGGCGCTGGCCTGCGCCGGCGGCGCCTATGCGCAGGCCTACCCCAGCAAGGCCATCAAGCTCATCATCCCCTATGCGGTGGGCGGCTCCACCGACCAGACCGGGCGGCTGCTGGCGCAGTCGCTCTCGGTGCGGCTCGGCCAGCCGGTGGTGGTGGAAAACCGCGCCGGGGCCGGCGGTTCACTGGGCCATGAATTCGTCGCCAAGGCGCCGGCCGACGGCTACACCCTGCTCTTCAGCGCGGCCGGCCCGCTCACCGTCACGCCCCACACCTATGCCAAACTCAACTACGAGCCGATCAAGGGTTTCCAGCCGATCACCCTGGTGGCCACGCAGCCGCTGCTGCTGGTGGTCAACCCCGCGCTCAAGGCCATGAACGTGGCCGACCTGGTGCGCGAGGCGCAGGCCCGGCCGGGCAAGCTCACCTACGGCTCCTTCGGCAACGGCAGTGCGGCCCACCTGGCGGGCGAGTACTTCAAGACACTGGCCCACGTCGACATGGTGCACGTGCCCTACAAGGGCAGTGCCCCGGCGCTGGTCGACGTGGTGGCCGGCCAGATCGACCTGATGTTCGACGTCTTCAGCACCGCCGCGCCGCTGGCCAAGGCCGGCAAGCTGCGGCCGCTGGCCATCACGTCCACCGAACGGTCGCCGCAGTTCCCCGACGTGCCCACCATGCAGCAGGCCGGCATCGCCGGATTCGAGGCCGGCACCTGGTTCGGCGTGCTGGCTCCGGCCGGCACGCCCCGGCCTGTCATCGACCAGTTGTCCAAGACCATCAACGCCGCGCTGCAGGAAAAAGACCTGCGCGAAACCCTGGCCGCGCAGGGCGCGGAGGTGCGTGGCGGCACACCCGAGCAGTTCAGCCAATTCTTCCTGGCTGAATACGACAAGTGGGGCCGCATCGTGAAGTCGGCAGGGGTGACGGCAGACTGAAGGCCCGCCGGCCCGGGTTCAGACGCGGAAGCCCGCCGCCTCGCGCTGCGCACGGGTGCCGGCACCGCACAGCAGGTCGCGAAAGGCCGCGGCCAGCGCCGGCTGCGCGGCCCGGGCGCAGACCGCGGCGGTGTACACCGTGACCAGGCCATAGTCCTGCGGCAGGTCGGCCACCAGGTCGATACCGGCCGTGTACATGATCTCGGTGGCCTGGGTGCAGCCGACCATGCCCTCGCCGGTGGTCCGGGCCAGGGCTGCCATGGCGGTGGCGCCGTTGGGGAACTCGTGGATGCGGTCCTGCAGCACCTCGTCCAGGCCCAGCTTCTTCAGCACCGCGGCCACGTGCTGGCCGGCGGTGGATTGGGTCAGGTGCGGCACGAACAGGCCCTGGCACCCGGCCAGCGTCTGGCGCAGTTCCTCGCCGGTGCCGACCTGCACCGGCGCCGTGCCGCTGCGCACCGCCACGCTGGTGGCCACACCGCCCACCGCAGCGCTGCTGCCTTCGACCAGATGGCCTTCGCGGGTCATCGATGCGATGAGGGATGCCGACAGGATCACCAGGTCGCAGGGCTGGCCCGCCACCACCGCGTCGCGCATCGCACCCACCGCGTTGAAGGTCCCGGCCAGGGTGCAGCCGTGCGCCGCTTCGAAGTCTTTTTGCAGGCCGCCGACGACCGCCTGCGCGGCACCGCCGCTGAAGATGTTGAGTTGCATTGAAACGCTTGAAAAAGCTAAAGGGTCTAACAAAAAAATTACTACACGAGCGGAAGCGAGTGAGAAGCCGGGGGGCCGTCAGTCCGCGCTGATGTGGCCGTCCTCGATCACCTTGCGCCACTTGGCGATCTCGCTTTCGATGAAGCGGGTGTATTCGGCCGGCGTCATGACCACGGCGGTCTGGCCGCCGTTGGCCAGTGCGGCCAGCATATCGGGGTCGCTTGCGATCCTGGCCATGCTCTGGTTGAGCAGGGTGATCACCGCCGCGGGCGTGCCGCGCGGCGCCATGAGGCCGACGCCGCCGCTGGCGGCATAGCCCGGGTAGCCGGACTCGGCCAGCGTCGGCACGTCGGGCAGCACAGGGCTGCGGGTGCCACTGGTCACCGCCAGGGGGCGCACGCTGCCATTGGCTATCAGCTCCTTCATGGTGTTGACGCCGTCGAACATCATCTGCACCGTGCCCCCCACCACGTCGGCGCGCGCCGCGCCGCTGCTTTTGTAGGGCACATGCACCATGTCGATGCCGGCCATGTTCTTGAACAGTTCGGCGGCCATGTGGTAGGGCGTACCGACACCGGCCGAGGCATAGTTGAACTTGCCGGGCGAGGCCTTCGCCTGCTGCACCAGGTCCTGGATGGAGCGGATCGGCAAGGACGAACGCACCACCAGCACCAGCGGCCCGGCGTTGATCGGCGCCACCGCCACCAGGTCGCGCATCAGCTCGTAGGGCTTCTTCTTGACCAGGGTTTCGTTGACCAGTTGCGCGGTGGAAATCATCACCAGCGTGTAGCCGTCGGGGCGCGACTTGGCGACGAAGTCGGTGCCGATGACCGAACCCGCGCCGGGCTTGTTGTCCACGATCACCGGCTGGCCCAGCATCGTGCCCAGCTTCTGCTGCAGGATGCGTGCGTACACGTCGCCCCCACCGCCCGCGCCGAAGGGCACGACCAGGGTGATGGGCTTGCTCGGGTAGGTCTGCGCATGCAGGCCCGGACTGGTGATGGCCGCCAGGGCCAGGGCCCCGGCGGCGAGCAGGCTGCGCATGTCGTGTCGCCTTTTATTCCACCGTGATGTGGGCGGAGTCGACGATCTTGCCCCACTTCACGATGTCCTGCTGCAGGAAGGTGTGGAATTCCGCCGGGGTCATCTTCATCGGCGCCACGCCGCTCTTGGCCCAGGTGGCGCGTACCTCGGGCTCCTGCACGATCTTGGCGATCTTTTGGTTCAGGGTGTCGACGATGGCCTGCGGCGTGCCCTTGGGCGCCAGGATGCCGAGCCACAGGGTGGCGGTGTAGCCGGGGTAGCCTGCCTCGGCCATGGTCGGCACGTCGGGCATCACGTTGGAGCGCTTGTCGCCGCTGGTGGCCAGCGCGCGCATGCTGCCGTTGGCCGTCAGCTCGGCCATGGTGCTGACCGCGTCGAACATCATCTGCACCTGGCCGCCCAATACGTCGGAGCGCGCCGCGCCGCTGGTCTTGTAGGGCACGTGCACGATGTCGATGCCGGCCATGCTCTTGAACAGCTCGCCGGCCATGTGGTAGGGCGTGCCGGTGCCCGACGATGCGAAATTGAACTTGCCCGGTTCGGCCTTGGCCTGCTTCACTAGGTCCTGGATCGACTTCACGGGCAGCTGCGATCGCACCACCAGCGCCAGCGGCGCTTCGTTGACCGGGGCCACCGCCACGAAGTCGCGCATCAGCTCATAGGGCTTCTTTTTCAGCAGCGACTCGTTCACCGTCTGCGTGTTGGACATCATCAGCAGGGTGTAGCCGTCCGGTGCCGCCTTGGCCACGTACTGGGTGCCGATGACGGCACCGGCACCGGGCTTGTTGTCCACGATGAAGGACTGGCCTGTTTCCTGCCCCAGCTTCTGCGCCAGCTGCCGGGCATACACGTCGGCCGAACCGCCGGGGCCGAAGGGCACGACGATGGTCACCGGCCGGCTCGGGTAAGCGGGCGCCTGGGCATGGGCGGCGATGCCGGTGAAACCGGCCAGCGCCAGGGCGCCGGCGAGGGCGGTGCGGAAGAAAGATGCCATGTTGGAAGGTCCTGTATTGGGCTGGATTGGTCGTCAGAGCCCTCAATGTAGAACCATCCGGGCCCTCCCGCATCGGGATTTCGCCCTATGCGGCCTTCACGCCAGGTAGTCCATGCCGTTCTGTACCACCCCGAGCAGCGCCGCCTTGTTTTCCGGCGACTCCGAAAAAGCCGCCAGCACCTCTGCCCGGGTGGCCCCGGTCGCGAGGTTGCCGACGTGGTAGGCCAGCCCCAGGGCGTCGGGCGCGCGGTGCAGCACATTGTTGTACAGCCGGGTGACGAAGGCGCTGTTGTCCAGCGCACCGTACTTCGCGGCGAACTCGGGGCTCGTCACGAAACCCTGGGCCACGTCGTACAGGCCGACGCCGTTGTCCAGGTTCTTCATCTGGTAGCCCAGGCCCGCCAGGTCGGGCGTGCGGTCGAAGGCGGCCTGGTACAGGCGGTAGGCGATGCCGCCGTTGCCGTCCACGTCCAGCGCCACCTTGCCGTCGGCGAACTGCAGGCGTTCGATGTTGGCCAGGGTGTCGGTACCCTCGGCGCCGGTCCTGTCGGCCACGGTGAAGCCGGTGGCGGTGTGGGTGATGGTGAAGTTGGCGCGGGCGCCGGCATACACCGCCGTGTCGCGGCCGGCACCGCCGTCGAGTGTGTCGTTGCCGCCCAGGCCGGTCAGGGCGTCATTGGCCGCGCCGCCGGCCAGCGTGTCGGCACCGGCGGTGCCGGTGCGCTGCACCGGGCCGGCCTCGTTGAGCATGGCCACCAGCGACAGGCCGGTGGCCGAGGTCCACTGCAGGCCCACCAGGTCGGCATAGCCGTCGCCGTTCACGTCGGCCAGGGTGGTGGCGTCCGACACGGCCGACGACACCGGCACCGTCAGCGCCTCGCTGAAGTGCCCGCTGCCATCGTTCATCAGCACCTTGGCGGCCTGGTTGTACTGGAAGGCGCCGCCACCCGCGCCGGTCAGCAGCAGGTCGGGTTTGCCGTCGTGGTTGAAATCGGCCACCCGCACGAACTTCCACCAGGCGCCGGGCGCGTTGGCGGTCTGCTCCGCGTAGCGCGAGGCGGTTTCGTCTGCGAACTGGCCGCCGCCGCGGTTGATCAGGATCTGGAGGTAGCCGGTGCCGTAGTACTGCCCGGTGCTGCCGTCGCCGCCGCGGGTGATGGACATGACCAGGTCGTTGAGCCCGTCGCCGTTGATGTCCACCGCGTCGATGTCCACCGTGGACTCGGGCAGGATCGGGCTTTGCGGTAGCAGGAAGACCGGGCTGTTGGCAAAACTGCCCTTGCCGTCGTTGACCAGCACCTGGCTGGGCGGTGAAAAGTTGGGCCGCGTGCTGGTCGCGGCCTCCCAGGTGCCGAGCACCAGGTCCGGAGCGCCGTCGCCGGTCAGGTCGGCCAGCAGCGACCAGGTGTGGCTGAGCCGGCCCGGCGCGCCGGTGCGGAAGGCGGCCGGCAGCAGGGCCTGGTTGTCGGTGAAGGCGCCCGCGCCGTTGTTCAGCAGCACCAGGTCCGACGCTGGTGCGGTGAAGGGGCTGGTCACGTTGTCCACCACCACGTCGATGTCGCCGTCGCGGTCGATATCGCCGAAGCTCATGCCATGGGCGCGGGCCGGCGCGGCAATGCTGGCCACGGCGAGCTGGCCGCCGGGTGTCGACAGCCAGACCTGGTCGCGTCCGCCCACACCGTTGGCGGCGTGCAGGCCGAAGTCGGGCACGTACACATCGCTGCGGCCATCGCCGTTGAAGTCCGCCACGATCACCCGTGGCGCGTATTCGGCGGTCGGCACGCCGCCGGCGAACAGGGCCTCGGTCTGGTCCAGGAACCTGCCGTCGGCCTGGCCCACCATCAGGCGGAAGCCCGCGGCCACGCTGCCGTCGCCCTTGATGCGGGTGACCAGGAAGTCGAGTCGGCCATCGCCGTTGAAGTCGCCGGCCTCCACCTGCTGGGGCGAGTCCTGCGCCGCCTGCGAGAAGTTGCCTACGGCGCCAAGTGTGATGGGAGCGGAAAAAGGCATGGACTGCTTTCGGCGGTGGGGTGGGGGGCCGGAGGTTTGTACCGAAAGTGTAAACGGCATCCCCTGCGGCTGCCTGGCGAGGCAATCCGCAGTGCCGGGCGAGAAGAGTCTCCACCGGCAGCAGCCCGCAGGTGACGATCGGCGCCACCCCAAAGAGCACCGCATTGCGGCCGCCGGCTAGATCCCGCAGGGCAGGATGGCGGACTTCAGGCCGCTGCCGGCGAGGAGCGCGAGCAGCCGTCCGTGTGCCGCAGGCGCCTCGGCGTCGTCGGCATGCAGGCTGGCCAGGAGGTACACCACCTTGTCTTCGAGCACGTCGAAACTGCGGCCATCGGCCTCGTGCTGCCAGCGGCGCAGCACGTCCCGCGCGCTGTCGCTCGCCGTGTCCGAGGCTGCGCGGCCCGGCGCCGCAACGAACTTGTACCGGGTGGAAATGGTGACCATGGCGGGCATTGTCGGCCTCCTCCATGCCCCGGCCGCGAATTACGGTAACCGTAATACGTATGCGGCATGCCACACATGCGTGCCATTCGCGGCAGCGGCGCTCCGTCATGTCTGCACAGGTGACCTATCATCCCGACCGTGGGGGCCTTGCTGCCCGCGATTCGAAAAGGACGAGGGACCGCAATGAAGTTGTCGCGACCGGGCACCGTCGCCGTAAGGCTGCGGCCCAGCATCGTCATGCTGTTCATCCTGATGATGCTGCCGGTGTTCTCCGCGGCCATCTGGGTGGGCTACGTCTCCAATGACCGCATGGCGCGCGATACCGCCGAGAAGACGGTCGAACGGTCCCGCCTCGAGACCATCGGCCAGACCGAGGCGCTGCTGTACCCCATCGCCTCCCTGGTGCGCGTCAGCGCCGAGGTGGCGGCCGAACAGCCCGACTTCTACCGCAGCGAAAAGGCCGTGCCGGCCATGCTGGCGGTGCTGGGCCACAGCGCCAACATCAGCAGTGTGTACGTGGGTTTCGCCGACGGCTCCTACCGCATGGCCCTGCGGGTGCCCAAGGGCCTGCGCATCCAGAACACCGTGCCGCCCGAAGCCACGAAGTTCTCCTCGCGCTGGCTGGACCGGCGCGCACCGAAGCCGCAGGACATCTACACCTTCCTCGATGGCGGCCGGCGCGCCGTCGGGCGCCTGAACGCACCGGCGCTGTACGACCCGCGCGTGCGCCCCTGGTTCACCGACGCGGTGGCCAAAAAAGACCTGGTCATCTCCAACCCCTACATCTACGCCACCACCGGCCTGCCGGGCATCACCGTGGCCATGCCGTTCTACAGCAACGGGCAATTCGCCGGCGTGCTGGCCATCGACATCCTGCTCGACAGCCTCTCGCAGTACCTGAAGACGCGGCCGGTCAGCGCGCATTCGACCTCCTTCATCGTCGACAGCGACGGCCTGGTGGTGGTGCACCCGGACAACGAACAGGCACTCAAGCGCGAAGCCGGCGGCAGCCTGACGCGCACCCGCCTGACCGAGCTCACCGACCCGGTGCCCGCCATGGCCTTCGCGGTGCGCGCCGAGAAGAAGGAGAACCATTTCACCTTCATCTACGGCGGGCTGGAGTACGTGGCCATGTTCTCGCCGTTCCCGCCGGCCTTCGGCAAGCAGTGGGAGGTGGTCATCCTGGCGCCGCTGGAAGACTTCCTGGGCGAGTGGAGGAACAACAACAACAAGCTGCTGGTGTTCGGCCTGGTCGCCATCGCGCTGCAGGTGCTGCTGATCTACGCGCTGTCGCGGCGCATCGCCATGCCGCTGGAGCAACTGGAGCGCCAGGTGGCCGAGGTGCAGAACTTCACCGCGCACGGCGGGGTGACCATCCGCTCGCCGATCCGCGAAATCTCGTCGCTGGCCACGGCGGTCGACAAGCTGCAGGGCGCCATCGGCGCGTTCTCGTCCTTCGTGCCGCGCGACCTGGTGCGCCAGCTCATCAACTCCGGCCAGCAGCTCGAACTGGGCGGGCGCAGCCAGTTTCTCACCATCCTGTTCACCGACCTGGAGTCCTTCTCCACCTGGGCCGAGGCCACACCCGCGCAGGAACTGCTGGTGCGCATCTCCGCCTACTTCGAGGTCGTCACCCGCGCCACCAACCAGGAATTCGGCACACTCGACAAGTTCATCGGCGACGGTGTCATGGCCTTCTGGGGCGCACCCGCGCCGCTGGCCGACCATGCCTACCACGCCTGCGTGGCAGCGGTGCGGGTGCAGCGCGGCATGGAGGAGCTCAACGCCCGCTGGGCCGCGCAGGGCATGCCGCCGCTGAACGTGCGGGTGGGCATCCACAGCGATGCGGTGCTGGTCGGCAACATGGGCTCGGCCGAGCGCATGAGCTACACCGTGATGGGCGACGGCGTGAACCTGGCCGCCCGGCTGGAAGGCACCAACAAGGAGTTCGGCACCCGCATCTGCCTGAGCCACGCGGTCTACCGCGAGGCCGGCGAGCGGCTCTGGCTGCGCCGCATGGGCATGGTCACCGTCAAGGGGCGGCGCGCCGACCTGCAGGTCTACGAGCTGCTCGGCATCAAGGGCGGCGACCCGGCGCTGGAGGCCTCGCCCGACACCATTCGCCTGTGCGAGATGACCAACCTGGCCTACGAGGCCTTCGCCGCCGACCAGTGGGACGAGGCGATCCGTCTGTTCCGCGCGGTGGCCGAAGCCTTCCCGCAGGACCGGCTGGCGAAGATCATGCTGGAGCGCTGCGAAGTGGCCCAGGGTTCGTTCAAGTCGCGCCTGCCGCGGGCCGAACCTGAAATCGGCGGCGCCGACGACTTCCTGGTACGGGACTAGCGGGCCCCCACGCTCCGCACTGCGTGTCGTCGCTGCCCCCCGAGGGGGCCGTCGCCGCCTTGGGGCGGCCCGGCGGCGGCTGGCGTTTCTCTTCGGTGCCGCTCAGCAACTGATCTCCACACCGCCCCGCGCACGGCGCTTGACGGTATAGAGCGCCGCATCGGCCCGCGCCATCCAGGACTGCGGCGTGGGTGCGCCGGCGTCGTAGCAGGCGATGCCGGTGCTCAGGGTAAAGGCGGCCAGGCCATCGCCGGGCCGCTGGCGCTGCTGCAGGGTGGCCTTCACGCGGTCGACGAAAACACGGGCGTCCTCCACGCCCGCGCCCTGCAGCAGCACCACGAACTCGTCGCCCCCGTAGCGCGCGGCGGTGTCTTGCGGCCGCACGCTGGCCTGCAGTACCTCGCCCATATGGCGGATGACGGCATCACCCGTGGCATGGCCGGCGGTGTCGTTGATGCGCTTGAAATGGTCCACGTCGAACAGCAGCAGGGCGGTGGTGGCGGGCAGGGGGTGTGCGGCCTGCAGGCCATCGCAGGCCGCGGCAAAACAGTCCTCGAAGCTGCGCCGGTTGAGCAGGCCCGACAGCCCGTCCAGCTGGCTGGCCTGGCGTACCGCCTCGCGGCTGCGGTGCAGGTTGTGCGCCAGCTGGAGCATGGTCCAGCCGAAGACGGGGAAATACACCACCATCAAGGGCAGGCAGGCCAGCTGTACCGCCAGGCTGGACATGGGTGCGAAGACCACCGGAAGCGCCAGCAACGCAGCCCCGATGCCGGCGGCCGCAGCCAGCATGCTGGCTACCAGCAGGCGCCAGCCGTTGACGGCCATGCTGTTCATGCCGGCGACGGTGAGCGCAATGGCGCTGGGCACCAGGTTGCCGCCGGCGGCACAGGCGGTGAAGCCAATCAGCGCGGCGTCGAGCAGCATGTTCTGCGTCTCTGCCCGGTTGGGGTTGGCCGAACGCAGGGAGCGCTGGTAGGCCAGGTGCGGCCACACCAGGGCGGCAAAGGCTACAAAAGCCCACACCCAGACCGGCCGCGACACCTCCCACAGCGCCACCGCCATGCCGACGGCACCCAGGCCCAGGCCCGCAGCGCGCGGAAGGTAGATCTGGCGGGGCAGGCGCCCACGGCTGGTGCCGGGCAGGAAACGGGAGGGAGACATGGCTGCCCCACTGTAGCGCAGCGGTTACGTTTACGTTACTTTTGCAAACACCCGTTTTGTCGCGCTTTTCCGCCCCTGTTCGGGGCTTAGCGGCACACCGTCGCAGCCCCCGGGGCCTTGCCGCCCGGGCTCAGTTGCCGCTGATCTCTACACCGCCGCGCGCACGGCGCTTGACGGTGTAGAGCGCCGCATCGGCCCGCGCCACCCAGGACTGCGGCGTGGGTGCACTGGTGTCGTAGCAGGCGATGCCGGTGCTCAGGGTGAAGGCGGGCAGGGCATCGCCGGACCGCTGGCGGTGCTGCAGGGTAGATTTCATGCGCTCGACGAAGGCCTGTGCCTCGTCCTGCCCTGCATCCTGCAGCAGCACCACGAACTCGTCGCCGCCGTAACGCGCGGCAATGTCCTCGGAGCGCACGGTGGCCTTGAGCACCACGCCCATGTGGCGGATCACGGCGTCGCCCGTGGCATGGCCGGCGGTGTCGTTGATGTGCTTGAAATGGTCCACGTCGAGCAGCAGCAGCGCCGCCCGCGGGTGCCCGGACGGCCGCATGCGCCGCAGTTCGCAGGCCGCGGCGATGCGCTCCTCGAAGCAGCGCCGGTTGAACAGGCCCGACAGGCCATCCACCTGGCCGACCTGGCGCAGGGCTTCGCGGCTGCGGCGCAGGCTGCGCGCCAGCTTCAGCGTGCCCAGGCCGATGGTCGGGAAATACAGGGCCAGTATCGGCAGGCAGGCCACTTGCACCGCCAGGCTGGACGCTGGCGCGAAGACCCAGGGCATCGCCAGCAGCCCCGCCGCCAGGCCGGCCAGCGTGGCCAGCACGCAGAAGCACCACAGGCGCCAGCCGTTGATGGCCATGCTGTTCATGCTGGCCACTGTCAGGCCGATGGCGCTGGGCATGAGATTGAAACCCGCGGCGCAGACGACAAAACCGATCAGTCCGGCGTCCAGCATGATGTTCTGCAGTTCCGCCGGGTAGGGCGTGGCCGAGCGCACCGCCCGCTGGTAGGCCAGGTGCGGCCACAGCAGGGCCGTGAACCCCACCACCACCCACACCCAGAGTGGCCGGGACAGGTCCGAGAGCGCCAGGCCCATGCCGATCGACCCCAGGCCCAGGCCTATCGCACGGGGCAGGTAGGTTTGTTGCGGAAGGCGTCCCCCGCTGGGGCGGGACGGGTCGCTGGCTGGGGGCATGGCGTGGCTCGCGGGAGGGGAGGGAGGGGCGCCTGTTTTCAGGAACCTGGGCGCCACTGTAGCGCAGCGGCCCCATCCACGTTACTTTTTCACACATCCCCTGCGTACGTCTTTTGGCCCGGGTTCCCGGTGTCCGCCGGAGTGGACCTCACCCGGCGTGGCAGAAGGCCGCCTAGGGTCTTCCATAGGTCGGGCTCGGCCGCAAAAAAGGGTACTATTTGGTCAGTTGACCAGTTTGCCCGGTGCGGCGGTCGATCACCGGATTTTCCACACCCCACCCCCGAGATAGAGAAAGCGAGAAACGCGATGGCAAAAACCACCGGCGCCAAAGCCCTGGCCAACATGTTCAAGGGCTATGGCATCACCCACGTGTTCTACGTGCCCCAGGTCGCCTCCGTCGCCCTGGTGGAAATGGAAGACCTCGGCATTACCCGTGTCGTGGCCCACAGCGAAAAAGGCGCCGCCTACATGGCCGACGGCTTCGCCCGCGCCAAGGGCACGCCCGCCGTGTGCGCGGCCCAGCCCATCGGCGCCTCCAACCTGGCCTCCGGCCTGCGCGACGCCTACATGGCCCACACGCCGCTGATCGCCATCTCCGGCGGGCCCATGCCTGTGTCGCGCTACCGCTACGCCTACCAGGAAGTCGAGGACTTCAGCCAGTTCGACAGCGTCACCAAGGCCAACTACAACGTCGACACCGTCGGCCGCCTGCCCGACATGGTCCGCCAGGCCTTCCGCGACGCCACCACCGGCTGCCCCGGCCCGGTGCACCTGCGTTTCCAGGGCCGCCGCTCCGACGCGCCGCTGGGCGAGGGCGACATCGACGAAGTGGTCGAAACCCAGTTCGCCTCCGTGCCGCCGTTCCGCCCCGAACCGGAACCCCACGCCGTCAAGGCCGGCATCGCCGCCCTGGTCGAAGCCAGGCGCCCCATCATCGTCGCCGGCGGCGGCGTGGCGCACTCCCGCGCGCAGGCCGAGGTGGTCGCGCTGGCCGAACTGCTGCAGATCCCGGTCGCCACCTCGCTCAACGGCAAGGGCACCATCCTCGAGAACCACCCGCTGTCCGTGGGCGTGGTCGGCACCTATTCGCGTGAATGCACCAACCGTGCGGTGCACGAAGCCGACCTGGTGTTCTACATCGGCAGCCCGGCCGGCGGCATGGTCACCGGCAACTGGACGGTGCCTGGCTTCGGTGCCACTGTCATGCAGCTCGACATCGAGGCCAACGAACTCGGCCGCAACTTCCCCAACAAGGTCGCGCTGCTCGGCGATGCCAAGGCCACGCTGACCAAGATGATCGCCGAGGCCCAGGGCAAGAAGGTCGACCGCAAGGCCTGGACCGACCGCGTGCAGGAGCTGTGCAAGACCTGGCGCGACGCCTTCGCCTCCAAGATGGCCTCCAACGACCTGCCGATCCGCCCCGAGCGCCTGTGCAAGGACCTCGAAGCCGTGCTGCCCGACGACGCCATCATCGTCTCGGACACCGGCCACGCCGGCATGTGGACCAGCCAGATGATCGAGCTCACCAAGCCCGGCCAGCGCTACATCCGCTGCGCCGGCTCGCTGGGCTGGGGCATCCCGGGCGCCATGGGCGTCAAGGTGGCCATGCCCGACCGCCCGGTGATCTGCTTCACCGGCGACGGCGGTGCCTACTACCACCTGCCCGAACTCGAAACCGCGCTGCGCTACGGCATCAACCTGGTGATCGTGGTCAACAACAACGGCGCCCTGAGCCAGGAACTGCCGCACCTCACCATGAACTACGGCGGCAAGCTGCGCGGCAACTCCGACCAGATGTGGAAGTTCCGCCAGGACTTCAACTTCGCCAAGGTGGCCGAGGCCATGGGCTGCGGCGGCATCCGCGTGGAAAAGCCCGAGGACATCCAGGGCGCCATCAAGCAGGCCCTGGCCATGAACAAGCCGGTGGTGGTCGAGGTCATTACCGACGTCAACCTCATGGCCCCCATGGCCTGGGTGCCGCCGAAGGCCTGATCGCGCAAGTCAATCCAGCCCGTCGAACACCGCGTCGTCCGGCCCCACGAAGGCCGGCGAGCGCCAGGTCACGTCGCGCAGCGAACGGGCCACCTGGTTCTCCACGCCCAGCAGCACCGCGAACAGCGCCATGCGCACCGGGATGCCGTTGTCGGTCTGGCGGAAGATGGCCAGGCGCGGGTCGTGGTTCAGGTCGGTGCTGAGGTCGTTGGAGCCGTCGCGGCCATCGCGCGGCAGCGGGTGCATCAGGATGGTGTCGGGTTTGCACACCGCGTCCACCACCGCCTTGCGCACCTGGAATTCCGGGGTGTAGCCCTCGATGGCTTCGCCCTCGAAACGTTCTTTCTGGATACGCGTGGCATACACCACGTCGGCACCGCGCAGACCGTCTTCGATGGACGAGGTCTGCTCCACCACATGGCCGTTGCGCGCCACCAGTTCCATCAGGTAGGCCGGCATCTCCAGCGAGGGTGGTGCCACCAGGGTGAACTTCATGTTCTTGTACAGCGCCAGCAGGCGGATCAGCGAATGCACCGTGCGGCCGTACTTCAGGTCGCCGACGATGGAGACGTGTGCGCCGTCCACCAGCTTGCCCAGGCGCGAGAACTCGCGCTGGATGGTGTAGAGGTCCAGGATGGCCTGGCTGGGGTGCTCGCCCGGGCCGTCGCCCGCGTTGATGACCGGGATGTTGGTGGCCCGCGCGAACTCGGCCACCGAACCCTGCTCGGGATGGCGCACCACCAGCGCATCGACATAACCGCTCATCACCCGGCTGGTGTCGTAGATCGACTCGCCCTTGGCCATCGACGAGAAGGTGAAACCGGTGGTGTCGCACACCGAGCCGCCCAGCCGGCAGAAGGCCGCGCCGAAGCTCACCCGCGTGCGGGTGCTGGCCTCGAAAAACAGGCTGCCCATGACGGCGCCTTCAAGCACCCGCGACACCTTCTGCCGCCGTGCGATGGGCTGCATGGTGTCGGCCACGTGGAACAGGTCTTCCAGGCTGCTGCGGTCGAACTGCGCCACCGACAGCAGGTGCGGCCGGCCCTCGGCCGACATGCGCTGGACCAGCGGCCGGTTGTCCGGCCCCGCCGCCGCACCGGCCGGCGCCAGCGCGGCATTGGCCAGGATCTCGGCGACGAATTTCTGCACCATCTCGGGCATGCCGCGCGCCTCGCTCGACTCGGCCGGCAGCAGCCAGGTGTCGAGCGCACGGCGCCGCACCCCCAGGCGGTCGGAAAAAGCGTCGCGGGTCAGGTTCAGGCGCCGCATGGCGTCGCGCAGCAGGTCTTGTTGGGTCAGCATGGCGCAGAAATATACGCGTTGCGTAGGGCGGTGGCAAGACAATTAATACGCATTGCGTACACGAGACAGCCGTGCAGCAGGTGTTGCTGGGGTAAGTGTTCGTGAGGCCGGTAGGCGGCCGGCGCCATCACGGCGTTTTGACTGTCACGCGGCACCCGTCGGTGCCGGCATGATGGACACCTGCCCGGGCGTATATTGGCGTTCGGTTGATTGTTTCATCGAACAGAGAAAGACGAGGCACACCATGACGACGAAGATTTCCCGCTTCTCCCGCACGTTTCTGGCGGCGGCCTGCTGCGGCGGCGCCCTGATGGCGGCCCACGCGCAGACCTACCAGGAATTCAACCCCATCGGCCCGATGGTGGCGGTGCCCCAGGTCATGGTCCACCCGGCAGAACTGACGGCCGAACAACGCCGCCAGCTGGCGACCCGCCACGGTGAACTCACCCGCCAGCAGGAACGTGCGTTCTCGCGCGCCCCCCGCCACGTGAGCAACCGCGCCCTGAACCAGGAGGCCGACCGCCAGTCGCAGTTGAACCGCCAGGAAGCGCTGGACGCCCGGGTGCAGGAGCAGTCGCGGCAGCAGGCGTTGAAGAACATGCAGAGCGGCGGCTGAGGCCGCGGAGCCGGCCATGGCACGCCCGCCGTTCGAGTCCTCCCGGCTGCTCGCGGCCGTGCTGTGCGCAGGCGTGGTGCTGGTCGCCGGCTGCAAACAGGATGGCGACAGCGCCACGGCCGCCGTGGCACCCGCACCTGCCGCTGTAGCCGCACCCGCCGCGGCGCCGGCCGAGGCCCAGCCGGTGCCGGCGGCCTATACCCCGCTGGCCGCCGACAAGCTCTACGAGATGGTGGCGCCCATCGCGCTCTACCCCGACAAGCTGGTGGCGCAGGTGCTGGCCGGTGCCACCTACCCGGACCAGGTGCAGGCGGCCGACCGCTGGCTGGCGCAGAACGCCGCCCTGAAGGGCGGGGCGCTGGCCGACGCGGCCGAGGTCCAGCCCTGGGACCCGAGCGTCAAGTCGCTCACCGCCTTTCGCCCCGTGCTCGACCAGATGGCGGGCAACATGCCCTGGACCAGCGCGCTGGGCCAGGCCTACTACAACGACCCGGCCGACGTGATGAACGCCATCCAGGTCATGCGCCAGCGCGCGAAGACCGCCGGCCAGCTCAAGACCACGCCGCAACTGCGGGTGGCGACCACCAACGCCCCCGCCAGTGCCTACCTGCCGTCGCCCGACGCCGGGCCGCTGTACGCCGGCACACCGATGATCGAGCCGCCGCAGGAATTCGTGACCATCGACGCCGTGCAGCCCGACATGGTCTACGTACCCGCCTACGACCCCTGGCAGGCCTACGGCGATCCATTGCCGGCCTACCCGGGTTATGCCTACGCCCCGCCGGCCTACGCCTATGCGCCGGGTTACAGCAACGCCCAGATCGCCACCGCCGGTGCGCTGAGCTTCGGCCTGGGCGTGGTGGTCGGCTCGGCCCTGGAGCGCCATGGCTGGGGCTGGAATTCCTGGGGCATGAACTGGGGCCGTCCGGGCTGGCACCGCAACGATTTCCGTTCACTGCCCGCGGTCGACCGGCCGGCCGTGGTCTACAACCGCAGCACCTACGTCTCGCGCTCGAACAGCTTCGTGCGCAACAACTTCTATAACAACGGCGGTGACCCGCGCCAGGCGCAGGCCCAGGCCGTGCGTGAACAGGAGCGGGTGCAGCAGGCGCAGATGCAGCAGGTACGCAGCCAGCAGGAACAGCAGAACCGCCAGCAACTCCAGGCCCAGCAGGTGCAGCTGCGCCAGCAGCAGGAGCAGGGCCGGCAGCAGCAGTTGGCGCAGACGCGGCAGACACAACAGCAGCAGCGCCAGCAACAGCAGGTCCAGCGCCAGCAGGCTTCGCAGCAGGCGCAGCAGCAGCGCGGCGTACAGAACCAGCAGGCGCTGGTCCAACGCCAGCAACAGCAACAACAGCGCCAGCAAGGCTTGCTGGCCCAGCAGAACCAGCAGCGCCAGCAGGCCCGCCAGGCCCCGCAACAGCAAGACCAGCAGGCCCAACAGCAGCGGCAGGCGCAGCGCTCCCAACAGCGCTCTGAGGCGCAGGCCCAGCAGCAAGCACAGCGGCAGCAGGCCGCGGGCCAGCAGCAGCAGCAGCAGCAGCAGGCGCGGCAAGCCCAGATGCAGCAGATGCAACAGGCCCGCCAGGCCCAGCAGCAACAGCAAGCCCAGGCCCGCCAGGCGCAACAGCAGCAGATGCAGCAGATACGTGCGCAGCAGGGCCAGGCGCAGCAGATGCAAAGGCAGCAACAGGCCGCGCAGCACCAGCAGCAGCAGGCCCAGCAGCACGCGGCGCAGGCCCCGCAGCAGCAGCAGCGTGCGGCAGCGGTGGCGCAGCGCGCTGGACGGGGTGAGCACCACTGAAGGTGCCCGGGCCTACCGGGCCTAATGTGGGTCTGAGCCGTGAGCCTCTAGGCCACAGGCCACAGGCTCCAGGACCCGCGGCACCGGCGTCAGTCCCGCTTGGGGATGTTCAGCGCCCGCACCACCGCCGGCCGTGCCACGAAGGCCTCCAGCACGCGGGTGACGTTGGGGAAGGTCTCGATCTGCACCAGCGGGCCGGCCCCGTAGAACATCACCAGGGCGCGCACCCAGGGGAAGACGGCCATGTCGGCGATGGAATAGTCCCGGCCCATGATCCACTTGCGGCCGGCCAGGCGCTGGTCCAACACGCCCAGCAGGCGATGCGACTCGGCCACGTAGCGGTCGCGCGGGCGTTTGTCTTCGTAGTCCTTGCCTGCGAACTTGTGGAAGAAGCCGAGCTGGCCGAACATCGGGCCGATGCCACCCATCTGGAACATCAGCCACTGCAGCACCTCGTAGCGGCCGGCGGTGTCCTTGGGCATGAACCGGCCCGACTTCGATGCCAGGTACACCAGGATGGCGCCGGACTCGAACAGCGCCAGCGGTTTGCCGTCGGGCCCGTTCGGGTCGAGGATGGCCGGGATCTTGTTGTTGGGGTTGAGCGAGAGGAATTCCGGCGACATCTGGTCGTGGTTCTGGAAGCTCACCAGGTGCGGCTCGTAGGCCAGACCGGTTTCCTCCAGCATGGCCGACACCTTCACGCCATTGGGCGTGGGCAGCGAATACAGCTGGATGCGGTCCGGGTGCTGGGCCGGCCACTTGCGGGTGATGGGGAAGGCGGAGAGGTTTTTCATGGCGCCCAATATAAGCACCTTTGGACAATCGTGCTGCTACAGTCCGGTCCCGGAACACGACCATGCCCACCGCCACCAGGAAAAAAGCCGCTCCGCCGGCAGCCCCGCCCAGTGCCGCCGACGACGCGCGCGAGCGCATCCTGGCCGCCGCCGAAACGCTGTTTGCACGCAAGGGCATGGAAAAAAGCGCCATGCGCGAGCTGACGGCGCTGGCCGGTGTCAACGTGGCGGCGGTCAACTACTACTTCCGTTCCAAGGAAGGGCTGGCCGAGCAGTTGTTCGACAGTGTGTCGCAGCGGGTCAACCGGGCCCGCCTGGCCGAACTCGATGCACACCTGGCCGACGCCGCCGCCCGCCATATGCCGCCCACGCTCGAGGCCATCCTGTCGAGTTTCATCCGCCCCTATGTGGAGACCGAGGCCGGGCCGACCGGGCCCCTGCTGGCGCAGCTGATCCTGCAGCACCGGCTGGCGCCGTCGGACATGACGGTGCGTGTCGTCGCACGCCACTTCGACCCGACGGCCGTGCGCTACGTCGAGGCGCTGGCCGCCGCGGTGCCCGGCCTGTCCACGGCCGAATGGTTCTGGCGCTATACCTTCATGGTCAGCACCGTCATCCTCACGGTGACCGACCACTCCACCCACAACCGGCTGGCCCGCATGTCCAAGGGCGCGGCCGACACCACACACCACGACGAGCTGCGCCGCTACCTCATGGCTTTCCTGGTGGGCGGGCTGACGGCGCCGGGCGACCGGCAAGCCCGCCCAGCCTAGGCGGTCTTCACCGGCCCTAATTCTTTTCCAGGTGGAGGTCGGGCACCAGCGAGGCGTGGACCTTGTAGGTCGCGGCGATGCGCGCCTTGAACTGGCTGGCGCTGAGGAAACGCGGCACCTGCAGCAGGGTCTTCGCGCTCTCGGTGTAGGCCGCCGAGGCGGTCACCTGGCGGCAGACGGCCTCGATCCGCGCCACCACGGGTTTGGGTGTACCGGCCGGCACGTACAGGCCGTTGAGCCCGGGGCTGATGGCCGGGTAGCCCAGTTCGGCGATGGAGGGCACGTCGGGCATCGAAGGCTGGCGCTGTTCGGCCAGCACCGCCAGCACCCGCAGCTTCTTGCCAGCGATGGACGAGATGGCGGGCACGCTGAAATTGAGGGTGCCGCCCAGCGTGTCGGCGACCATCGGGCCGTCGCCGCGGTAGGCTATCGGGTTGAACTTGACCCGGGTGGCCCGCTCGATCGCCGCCATCGACAGGTGCGGCACGCTGCCCGGCCCGGCATGGCCGTACGACACGCCACCCGGGTTGACCTGCGCCCGCGCCAGCAGGTCGGTCACCGAGCGGATCGGCGAATCTTCCTTCACCGCGATGGCGAACACGTTCTCGAACACCTGGCACACCGGCTCGATCTGCGCGTTGGTGAACGGCATGCTGCTGTTCAGGAAAGGCGAGTTGGTCATCGGCGAAGCCGGCGAGAAGACGACGGTGTAGCCGTCGGGCTTGGCCCGCGCCAGGGCCGAAAAGCCCACCACGCCGCCGGCGCCTTCGCGGTTGGCCACCACCCATTGCTGGCCGGTATCGCGTCCCGCTTCGACGGCGAAGGACCGCGCCATCGCGTCCACGCCGCCGCCCGCGGCATAGGGCAGGATGATTTCCACCGGCCGGGCGGGAAAGGCGGGCGCCGGCTGTGCGAGCGCGCCAGCGGCAGACAGGCCGCAGAGTGCGGCGACCAGGACCAGGGAGCAGGCGGGGAGGGTATGCATGCGCGGCATTGTAAAACGCGCGTTTTATCTGGCTACCCCAAACACTGGGGATTTACCCGGGGGCGCCCCTATGCGCCCGGGCTTCGCGGTGGGGCGTCAGCCCTGCGGATGCTCGCCGTCGGTGTCTTCGGGTAGGCGGCCAGGGTGCTGCGGGCTGTGGATTTCGTCGTCCAGCCCGTTGAGCAGTTGTTCGCGCTTGGACATGCTGTCCAGCAGCCCCAGCAGCAGCTTCTTCATGCCGCGGTGGTCTTCGCCCAGCACGTCGAGTGTCTTGCGGATGTCCGGATCCATGGGCGTCTCTCTCCAGCCTCTTGCGGCTGCAAGCTTGTGGTGGTCCGGCTCCCGGCCGGGTGCCGGCCAGTGGAATCCCGCCAACCTGACCGCACCCTGAGTATCCGGACTGCGAAAAACTGTGTCCGGCGCGCGGCGCTCCGACGCCGGGGAGCCATAAAAATCTTTACCTTGGTGTTTTCCAGGCTTATAGTTAGGTAAATGCCTAACCAATCCGCCAGCCTCGACCGCGTTTTCCAGACCCTGGCCGACCCCACCCGCCGCGCGGTGCTGGAGCGGCTGGGACGCGGACCGGCGTCGACCAGCGAGCTGGCGGAGCCGTTCGGCATGGCCCTGCCGTCCTTCACCCAGCACCTCGGGGTGCTGGAACAGGCCGGCCTGGTGAAGTCCCGCAAGGCCGGGCGTGTGCGTACCTGGCGCATCGCACCGCAGCCGCTGCAGGCGGTGGAAGCCTGGGTGGCGCAGCAACGCGCCCAGTGGGAACGCCGCCTCGACCAACTCGACCACTACCTGGAAGACCTCCAGAAGGAGCAACAAGCATGAGCACATCCGCTACGCCTGCCACCGCCGTCGTCCAGCCCGACCCCCGCTTCGACCTCGTCCTGGAGCGCACCATCGACGTGCCGCCCGCCCTGGTCTGGGCGGCCTGGACCGAGCCGAAACACATCCTGCGCTGGTTCACCCCCGTGCCCTGGTCCACCGTGCACTGCACCGTCGACCTGCGCCCCGGCGGCTTGTTCCACACCGTCATGCGTTCGCCCGAGGGCGAGGAATATCCCAACAACGGCTGCTACCTGGACATCGTGCCGCAGCAGCGGCTGACCTGGACCAACACGCTCGTGGCCGGTTTCCGCCCGGTGGACCTGGCGCCGGTGGCGGGCTCGGAGCATTGCCCCTTCATTTTCACCGCCACCGTCGCGCTGGCGCCCGCGGGCGGCGGCACCCGCTACACCGCCACTGTGCTGCATGCCGACGAGGACAGCCGCAAGCGCCACGAGGCCATGGGTTTCCACGAGGGCTGGGGCACGGCGCTGGACCAGCTGGTGGCGCTGGCCAGGACCTGGTGAAGTCCGGTGAAGCCCGGGTGAAGCGCGGGTAAAGACCGCGGCAATACCGCGAAACTGTCAGGACTGTCAACTTCGCGACAGCTTGGCGTAGTCTGGCGCGGCCTAGAGTGGACCATCCTGCGAAAAGAGAGGCCATGGTTTCATTGCTCAGCACCCCGCCGCGTTCCCGCCGGCGCCTGGTGGCCCTGGCCGCCGCGGCGGCTGCGCTGCTGGCCGGCTGTACCGTCGGCCCCGACTACGTGCGGCCTGCGGTCGAAACCCCCGCCGCCTGGAAAGAAACCGGCCCCTGGAAACCTGCGCAGCCGCAGGCCGCCGACAGCCAGGCGCCCTGGTGGGAGGCCTATGGCGACAGCACACTGAACACACTGGAACAGCAGGCCAACGCCGCCAACCAGACCCTGCGTGTGGCCGAGGCCCAGTACCGCCAGGCCGCCGCGCTGGCCGACGCCGCGCGTGCCGGCTTCTTCCCCACGGTGGGCGTCAACGGCGGCATCAGCCGCGCCCGCAGCAATACCAACGGCAGCCTGCGCCAGGCCACCGCCCGCACGGTGGGCTTCACCGCCAGCTGGGCGCCCGACCTGTGGGGCGCCGTGCGCCGCTCGGTGGAGGCCGGCACCGACGCCACCGATGCCAGCGCCGACGACCTGGCCGGCGCACGCCTGAGCATCCAGACCACCGTGGCGCAGGACTACCTGCAACTGCGCATCATCGACCGCCAGCGCGACCTGTACGCCGCCACGGTCACGGCCTACACCCGCGCCCTGGCGCTGGTGCAGGCCCAGTACAACGCCGGTACCGCGCTGCGCTCCGACGTGGCGCTGGCGCAGAGCCAGCTCAAGACGGCGCAGGCCCAGGGGGTCGACCTGGATGCCTCGCGGGCCCAGCTCGAACACGCCATCGCCGTGCTCACCGGCCGGCCGCCGGCGGCCTTCAGCCTGCCGCCGGCCCTGGCCGGGCATCCCTTCGAGGCGCGGCTGCCCGCAGCGCCGGCCATGCTGCCGTCCGACCTGCTGCAGCGCCGGCCCGACATCGCCGCGGCCGAACGCCGTGCCGCACAGGCCAATGCCAACATCGGCGTGGCCAAGGCGGCCTATTACCCCTCGCTGGGGCTCAGCGCCAGCGGCGGTTTCGCCTCGCCGGCCATGTCCACGCTGTTCGACACGCCCAGCCGCGTCTGGTCGCTCGGCGCGGTGCTGGCCGAGACCCTCTTCGACGGCGGCCTGCGCAAGGCCCGCACCGCGCAGGCGGTGGCGGCCTACGACGCCGCCGCCGCGCAGTACAAACAAACCGTGCTCAACGGCTTCGCGCAGGTCGAGGACAACCTCTCGGCCCTGCGCATCCTGGCCGACGAGGCGGTGTACCAGGCCGACGCGGTGGAGGCCGCGCAGCTGGCCGAACGCCTGGCGCTGGTGCAGTACCGCGCCGGCAGCGCCACCTACCTCTCGGTGGTCACAGCGCAGACCCTGTCGCTCACCAACCAGCGTACCGCGGTGCAGCTGCTGGGCCGCCAGCTGAACGCCAGCGTGGGGCTGGTCGCCGCCGTCGGCGGCGGTTTCACCGCCGCGCCCGCCAGCAGCGGCGGCAGCCCCGTGGGCGCCGCCCCAGCCACCGATACCGTTGCCGAATCCTCGCGAAAGCCGACTCCATGAAAGCCGTCACCCCTTCCCAGCGCTCGCGGTTCTGGCCCGCCACCATCACGCTGCTGGTGCTCGCCGCCGCCGGCTGGGGCGCCTGGCACTACTTCCATCCGGCCGAAAAGCCGGCCGCCCGGGTGCCGCAGGTGCAGGTGAGCACCGTGCCGGTCAAGACGCAGAGCGTGCCCATCTTCCAGACTGGTGTCGGCACGGTGACGGCACGCCAGACCGTCACGGTCAAGGCCCGGGTCGACGGCCAGCTGATCCGCATCGGCTTCGCCGAGGGCCAGGACGTCAAGGCCGGCCAGGTGCTGGCCGAGCTCGACCCGCGGGTGCTCCAGGCCCAGCTGCAGCAGGCCCAGGCCCAGCGCACCAAGGACCAGGCCACGCTCGACAACGCCCGCACCGACCTGCGCCGCATCACCACCCTGCGCGAGCAGGACGCGGCCACGCAGCAGCAGTTCGACACGCAGAAGTCGCTGGTCGCGCAGCTCGACGCGGCCACCAAGACGGACGACGCGCTGGTCAACTCCGCCCAGGTGCAGCTGGGCTTCACCACCATCACCGCGCCGATCGCGGGGCGGGTGGGCGCGCGGCTGGTCGACGTGGGCAACATCGTGCATGCCGCCGACGTGGGCGGCATCGTGGTCATCAACCAGATCGACCCGATCACGGCCGTGTTCACCATTCCGGAAGACGCCTTCGGCCAGGTCAACCGTGCCATGCAGGCCGCACCGCAGGACATCTCGATCCAGGCCTTCGCCCGCGAAGGCAACGAACTGCTCGGCACCGGCAAGCTGCTGCTGCTGAACAACCAGATCGACACCACCAACGGCACGGTGCAGCTCAAGGCCATCTTCGACAACCCCAAACACACGCTGTGGCCGGGCGAGTACATCAACGTGCGGCTCGTCCTGGGCCAGCGCGCCGATGCGCTCACCGTGCCCTCGGCGGCGGTGCTGCGCAGCCAGGACGGCACCTACGCCTACGTGATCGACGCCGACAACAAGGCGCGCAACCAGCCGATCAAGGTGGCCCGTATCCAGGACGGCATCGCCATCATCGACGATGGCCTCAAGGCCGGCGACCGGGTGGTGGTCGACGGGCAGTACAAGCTGCGCCCGGGGGCCGTCGCGGTCGAGGCCAAAGCCCCGGGCACCGCGCCTGCGGGCGGCGCCAAGGCGCCGGCCCCTGACGCCCCTGCTGCGCCCGCCGGCGCGGGAGCATCCAATTGAGCGTTTCCGCCGCCTTCATCAAGCGCCCCATCGGCACCACGCTGCTGGCGATCGCCATCCTGCTGGTCGGGGCGGCGGTGTTTCCGCTGCTGCCGGTGGCGCCGCTGCCGCAGGTGGACTTTCCCACCATCCAGGTGTCGGCCAGCCTGCCGGGCGCCAGTCCCGAGACCATGGCGTCGAACGTGGCGCAGCCGCTGGAGCGGCAGTTCTCGCTCATCGCCGGGCTGTCGCAGATGACCTCCACCAGCGGCCTGGGTTCGACCCAGATCACGCTGCAGTTCGACCTCGACCGCAGCATCGACGCCGCCGCGCTCGACGTGCAGGCCGCCATCAACGCCTCCACCGGGCAGCTGCCGGCCACACTGCCGAGTCCGCCGACCTTCCGCAAGATCAACCCGGCCGACGCACCCATCCTGATCATGGCGGTGCAGTCGAAGACGCTGCCGCTGATCGAGGTCAACGACTACGCCGACAACATCCTGGCGCAGCAGATATCGCAGATCGCCGGCGTCGGCCTGGTCAATATCGGCGGTGTGCAGAAACCGGCGGTGCGGGTGCAGCTCGACCCCGCCAAACTGGCCGCCACCGGCCTGAGCCTGGAAGACGTGCGCACCGTGCTGGCCACCGCCACCGTCAACCAGCCCAAGGGCACCATCGACGGCGCCAGCCAGGCCTTCACCGTCTACACCAACGACCAGCTGCTGAAGGCCGCGCCGTGGAACGACGTGATCCTGGCCTACCGCAACGGCGCACCCATCCGCGTGCGTGACCTGGGCGTGGCGGTCGACGGCCCCGAGAACGCCAAGATCGCCGGCTGGGCCTACGCCGGTGCCGCCGCGCCCGAGGGCAGCACCATCCAGAACGGCCGCTCCATCGTGCTGGCCATCACCAAGCAGCCGGGCGCCAACGTCATCGAGACGGTGGACCGCATCAACGCCGCCCTGCCGCGCCTGAAGGCCTCGATCCCGCCGACGGTGGAGGTCAACGTCCTGGTCGACCGCACGCAGACCATCCGCGCCTCGGTGCACGACGTCGAATTCACGCTGCTGCTCACCATCGGGCTGGTGGTGCTGGTGATCTTCCTGTTCCTGCGCAACGTGCCGGCCACGCTGATCCCCAGCGCCACCGTGCCGCTGGCCCTGTTGGGCACCATCGCCGTCATGTACGTGGTGGGCTACAGCCTGGACAACCTGTCGCTGATGGCCCTGACCATCGCCGTCGGCTTCGTGGTGGACGACGCCATCGTGATGCTGGAGAACATCTACCGCTACGTCGAAGACGGCATGGAACCGCTGGAGGCGGCCTACAAGGGTGCGGGCGAGATCGGCTTCACCATCATCTCGATCTCGGTCTCGCTGGTGGCGGTGTTCATCCCGCTGCTGCTGATGGGCGGCATCGTGGGCCGGCTGTTCCGCGAGTTCGCGGTCACCGTCACCCTCACCATCGGTGTCTCGGTCATCATCTCGCTGACACTCACGCCCATGCTGTGCTCGCGTTTCCTCAAGAACGAGCACGGCCGCAAGCACGGCCGCCTGTACCTGCTGTGCGAGCGCGGTTTCGACGCCATGCTCAACGGCTACAAACGCGGCCTGCACGTGGTGCTCGACCACCAGTTCATCACCCTGTGCGTGTTCATCCTCACGCTGATCACCACCGGCGTGCTGTTCGCCATCATCCCCAAGGGCTTTTTCCCGCAGCAGGACACGGGTTTCATCTCGGGCTTCTCGGAGTCGGCGCAGGACGCGTCCTTCGCCTCGATGAACGCACGTATGCTGCAACTGGCCGACGTGGTGCGGCAGGACCCGGACGTGACCGGCTTCGGCATGAACGGCAGTTCGTCCACCTACAACACCGGCAACTTCTACATCAGCCTGAAACCCAAGGACGAGGGGCGCACCGCCACGGCCGACGAGATCATCGCCCGCCTGCGGCCCAAGCTGGCCCGGGTGCAGGGGGTGAACCTGTTCCTGCAGGCCGGGCAGGACATCCGCGTGGGCGGCCGTTCGTCGCGCACCCAGTACCAGTACACGGTGACCGACTCCAACCTCGACGAGCTCAACACCTGGGCGCCACGCCTGCTGGCGCGTTTCCGGCAGTTGCCGCAGGTCACCGACCTGGCCACCGACCAGCAGAGCGCCGCCGCCGCCGCGGTGCTGACCATCGACCGCGACCGCGCATCGAGCTTCGGCATCACGCCCGCGGCCATCGACGCCACGCTGTACGACGCCATCGGCCAGCGCCAGATCGCGCAGTTCTTCACCCAGCTCAACAGCTACCGTGTCATCCTCGAAGTGACACCGGCGATGCAGCGCGACCCCTCGCTCTTCAGCAAGCTCTACCTGACCTCGCCGATCAACGGCCAGCAGATACCGCTGTCGACCTTCGTCAAGGTGGACACCAGCAAGACGGCGTATTCGTCCATCAGCCACCAGGGCCAGTTCCCGGCGGTCACCATCTCGTTCAACCTGGCGCCGGGCTCGGCGCTGGGCGACGCGGTCAACGCCATCAACCAGGCACAGGCCGAGATGGGGCTGCCGGCCTCGGTGCAGGGCTCGTTCCAGGGCACGGCCAAGGCCTTCGGCGACTCGCTGCGCACCCAGCCCTACCTGATCGCCGCGGCGCTGGTGGCGGTGTACATCGTGCTGGGCCTGCTGTACGAGAGCTACATCCACCCGCTGACCATCCTCTCCACGTTGCCTTCGGCCGGCGTGGGGGCGCTGCTGATCCTGATGGCGGGCGGCTACGACCTGAGTGTGATCGCGCTCATCGGCATCATCCTGCTCATCGGCATCGTCAAGAAGAACGGCATCATGATGATCGACTTCGCGCTCAAGGCCGAGCGCGAGCAGGGCATGTCGCCGCACGAGGCCATCTACCAGGCCTGCCTGCTCCGTTTCCGCCCCATCATGATGACCACCATGTGCGCACTGCTGAGCGGCCTGCCGCTGATGCTGGGCCACGGCTCGGGCTCCGAGCTGCGCCGGCCGCTGGGCTACGCCATGGTGGGCGGGCTGATCCTGTCGCAGGCGCTCACCCTGTTCACCACGCCGGTGGTCTACCTCTACCTCGACCGTGCCCACTACTGGTACGAGTCGCGCAAGAAGGCGCGCCAGGCCCGCAAGGCGGCGCGCATCGCGGCCGAGGAGGGTGCTCCCGCCGACGCCGCCGGCCACGCGCTGCCGTCCCCGCCAGCCGACGCCCATTGAGCGGCACAATAAGATGCCCATGAAAATCCTGATCGTCGAAGACGAGCCCAAGACCGCCGACTACCTCCAGAAGGGGCTGACGGAGCAGGGCTGCGCCGTGCACCTGGCGCACAACGGCATCGACGGCCAGCACATGGCGCTGGTCAACGACTACGACGTGATCGTGCTCGACGCCATGCTGCCCGGCATGGACGGCTTCGCGGTGCTGCGCGCGCTGCGCCTGGTGCGGCAGACACCGGTCATCATGCTCACCGCCCGCGACAGCGTGGAAGACCGCATCAAGGGCCTGCACGACGGCGCCGACGACTACCTGGTCAAGCCCTTTTCCTTCCTGGAGCTGCTGGCGCGCCTGCAGGCGCTCACCCGGCGCGGGCGCACCCAGGAGCCGGTGCAGCTCAAGATCGCCAACCTGCAGGTCGACCTGCTGGCGCGCAAGGCCTGGCGTGCCGGCACCCGCATCGAGCTCACCGCCAAGGAGTTCTCGCTGCTGGCGGTGCTGGCGCGGCGCCAGGGCGAGATCCTGTCCAAGACCGCCATCGCCGAGCTGGTGTGGGACATGAACTTCGACAGCAACACCAATGTGGTCGAGGTTGCCATCAAGCGCCTGCGCGACAAGATCGACACCGGCTTCGCACCCAAGCTGCTGCACACCATCCGCGGCATGGGCTATGTGCTGGAGGTGCGCGAAAGCGCGCCGGCGGGCGAGGGCGCGGCCACCGGCACGGGGCCGGCCGCCGCCGGGTGAAACGCTCCATCGCCCGGCGCCTGGTCGCGATGTTCGCGGTCGCGGCGGTGGTCACCTTCACCCTGGTGGGCACGGTGCTGTACGTGGTGCTGCGCGGCGAGCTGATGCGCCACCAGACCGAGGAAATGCGCACCAACCTCGAAAGTATCCAGTACTCCATCGAGCGCACCGGCACACTCGACCGCTGGCAGCGCCTGCAGACCAAGATGGACACCCTCACCCCCAGCGACAACCGGGTGCGTTTCTGGGTGCTGAGCGACGACGCGCGCTACCGCTACGGCGACGGCGTGGAGGCCATCCAGTCGGCCGCCGCCGGCACCGTGGCCCGTGGGCTGCGGCTGCCCGACGGCCTGCAGCCGCTGCGCATCCTGTCGGTGGCGATCGAGGCCTATGGCGAGCGGCCCAAGGTGCTGCTGGTGGTGGGCAGCGACCCCAACGTCTACCGCCACACGCTGCGGGTCTTCCTGGCCGCGCTGCTGGGCGTGTCGCTCACCGCCGTGCTGCTGGTGGTGCTGGTGGGCCAGTGGATCGCCCGGGTCGGCCTGCTGCCGCTGCAGCACCTGTCGAAAGACGCGCAGGCGCTGCGCCCGCGTACGCTGTCGCAGCGCCTGAAGCCCCTGGACATGCCGGTGGAGCTGGCCGACCTGACGGCCGCCTTCAACGGCGCGCTGGGCCGGCTCGAAGAGGCCTATACCCAGCTCGAAGCCTTCAACGCCGACGTGGCGCACGAGCTGCGCACGCCGCTCACCAACCTCATCGGCGGCACCCAGGTGGCGCTGTCGCGCCGGCGCAGCGCGGCCGATTTCGAGGAAACCCTGCAGTCCAACCTCGAAGAGCTGGAGCGGCTGCGCTCCATCGTCAACGACATGCTGTTCCTGGCGCGGGCCGACCAGGGCGCCGCCGCCACCAGCCTGGTGCGCACCCGCGTCGTCGACGAGGTGCGCAGCACCATCGAGTTCTTCGAGTTCGTGCTGGATGAGACCGGCAGCAGCGTCGGCCTGGAGGGCGAGCTGGAGGCTGAGGCGACCATCGACACCGCGCTGTTCCGCCGCGCCCTGTCCAACCTGCTGCAGAACGCCATCGAACACGCCCCGGCCGGCGCCCGGCTGGTGACCCGTATCGAACGCCAGGGCGACCGCATCTGGGTGCGGGTCTGCAACCCGGGCCAGCCGGTGGCCGGCATGCACCTGCCACGCCTGTTCGACCGCTTCTACCGGGTGGACGCCTCGCGGCACGATGCCGGGGAGCACCACGGCCACGGGCTGGGGCTGGCCATCGTCAAGGCGGTGGCACGTATGCACGGCGGGAACGTGGCGGCCGAGAGCGGGGAGGATGGGTTGACGTGTATCGGCTTCAGCGTGCCGGTGGCGGGGTAGGGTGCGGGCGCAGGGGCGCCGTGCACTCAGTGCATCGCGAGCCTGGGCAGCGGATTGGCGCCGGGAGGAGCCGGATACACGTCCACGTTGAGCGCCATGGCGACGACGACGAAGTAGCCGATGGCCCCCGTCAGGTCCATCACCCCCTTGTCGCCCCAGCGGCTCTGCACCTCCTTGAAATGCGCGTCGCTCACCGCGTGCTTTTCGAGCAGGTCCCGGGTGAAATCGTAGATGGCCGCCTCTTCCGGCTTCAGGTGCGGCGGGCGCCTGTTCTGGCCGATGGCATCGACCGTCTCTTTCGAGATGCCACCCGCTACGGCCTGCTCGCTGTGGGCGGCCCACTCATAGGCCGAGTTCCATTGCCGGGCCACCTGGCAGACCGCCAGCTCGCGCAACCCCACCGGGAAACTGGAGCGGAAGCGCACCATCTCGCCCACCTTCTGCAGTGCATCGCCCAGTTCCGGGCTGCGGATATAGGCGCTGAACGGGCCGTTGAGCGAACCGCGCGGACCGGTCAGCACGTTGTGCGCCATGGTCTTCTGCTCGGGAGTCATGTCGGCGTCGGTCAGCTTGTGGAAGCGCTTGCCGTAGAGCGGCGCCACCGGCGCGCCCGAAGGCAGGGTATCCACCGCGGCCTGGGCCAGGCCGCCCACCGCGGCGGACACCGCGGCGACAGCGCAGATGCCCGCGAATTTTCTGGTGATGTTGATTGCCATGATTGTCTCCAAGGGGTTGTATTACACGCATCTGGTTGGTATTTTTGGGCGAGCCAGGCCGGCGTCGCCCCGCACGTGCAACCAGGCATTTTTCTCCGATCCCACCGCGGTGAGAACCTAGCGTTTTCCCTGCGCGGAACGCGGCGGCACCGTGTGCCCGTGTATCGTCATTCCTCCCGGCTCATCAACCTCAAGAATGCCCGGCACCTGGCGCCTGCCACTGCGGCAGGGTAGCTGCGTGGCGGGCTGGATGTACCGCCCGCTGGAAGGGCTCTGCTACGTGGCAGAGCAAGGCGGCGGCGCCTGGTGCAACTGCGGGTGGGACTGGATCCACGCCGCGGCCGAAGGCTAGCGTCCACGGGCCTACCTTTCCGCAAGGCCATGCGCTCTACCGCCCGTGCACTGCCTGATAAGCAGAGCGCCATGACCGAGCCGGGCAGATTTTATGGAACCTGCCCGCAGGATTCAAAAAATAAATCGGTGGCGGGATTCGTGGGCCTTGCAGCGGACTGTCCGCCGCAGGTGCTTGTCAAGCCGCCCTCATGGACGCACGTAGCGCAAGTGCGTGGCGGCTGGACCAGCCAAAACCCTGTCAATGCGAAACTGCGGCCCGGGCTCCCGCAGGTTCTCGAAGAGACGCCTCCCGCTACCGAACAACACGGGTGCCAAGGCGATTTCCAGCTCGTCGACGGCATCGAGGCCCAGGTACTGCTGAATCACATCCGCTCCCCCCGCGATACGAACATCACGGCTGCCTGCGGCTTCCCGCGCCAGCGCCAGGGCACGCTCCGGCCCGTCATTGACGAAAAAGAACGTGGTCCCCCCGGGGCGCACCCAGGGTTCGCGTTTCTCATGGGTCAGCACATAGACCGGTGTGTGGAACGGAGCCTCCTCCGGCCAGGCGACTTCGCCCTGGTCGAACATGCGCTTGCCCATGATGTTGGCACCGATGCGCTCGGCGGTGCAACGAACCAGGTCATTGACCGGGCCGGTCTCTCCCCCGGGTCCGAGCTTGAGCATGTTCTCGCGGAAGTACTGCTGCTTGACGAGCCAGGCCATCATCGCGCCCCATTTGGCGCCCCAGTTCTTGTACTCGGGCTTGCCCATGGTCATTCCTTCCGGTGCCATGTAGCCATCGAGGCTGAGTCCGATGTTGACAAATACGGTGCTCATGGTTGCATCTCTTTCTTTTCGGGGCTGCTATTGTGGACGCCGTACACAAATATACCGGAAAAGAGGGATGCGGTCCACTTGTCACCAGCATGGGCCGCTCCCCAGGCTGCTCGCCCACAGCGGGGACCACCACGGCCAGCCCCTGGCTTGAAGAGGTAACGCTGCCTCCAGCCGCGTCAGGGGGCACGCAAATCCGGCACAATGCTGCGGTTCATGCGCAAGCTCCCTGTTGGGCACGACCACGGCCATGCGCCACTCCAGAATCCCAAGCCTCGGCCTTGCCGCGGGCACCCTACGGGCTTCTCCACGAAGCAATACCTGATGACCATCCTTTTTCGCACTGCACGCAGCGCACGCCTGCTCCCTTCCCTCATCACCGCTGCGTCCCTGGTCGCCCTGGCGGGAACTGCCTACGGCGCACCACACCCCAAGCCCCACGCGGCAGCCCATGCTGCGGCCCGCAAGCCCGCCGCATCCACCGAAGCCCAGGCGATGACGACGGACGCCAACGGCGTCTCGGTGCCGGTGCTCACCAACAAGGCGTGGGTGCTCATGAACTTCAACACCGGGCAGATCCTCGCGTCCTCCAACGGCGATGAACCGCTTCCGCCGGCGTCGCTGACCAAGATGCTGACCAGCTACCTCGTGGAGCAGGGCCTCAAGAGCGGCAAGCTGAAGCCGACGGAACCCGTCACCATGTCCCTGAACGCCTGGTGCCGTGGCGGCAAGGACGGCGACAGCTGCATGTTCGTTCCGCTCAACGCCCAGGCGAGCCTGATGGACATGCTGCGCGGGGTCATCATCGACAGCGGTAACGATGCCTCCAAGGCACTGGCCGAGCACATCGGAGGCTCCGAGTCCGGGTTCGCCGCCATGATGAACGCCGAAGCGGCGCGGCTGGGAATGACCCGTTCCCACTTCGTGAATTCGGACGGGCTGCCCGACCCGAACCACAGGGCCTCGGCGCGCGACCTCGCCGCGCTCGCCCAGGCGATCATCCGCAACAGCCCCGACTACTACCCGATCTACGCGGAGCGCTCGTTCACCTACAACGGCATCAAGCAGGGCAATCGCAATGCGCTACTGTATACCGACCCGACCGTCGACGGGCTCAAGACGGGACACACCAACGAAGCGGGCTACTGCCTGACGGCGTCCTCCACACGCAACGGCATGCGCCTGATCTCGGTCATCATGGGCGCCAACAGCGCCCAGGCCCGGGCCGACCAGACACGTGTGCTGTTCAACTGGGGCTACAGCAAATTCGAGGAAGCCACGCCCGCCCAGGCCGGCGCGACGCTGGCGACCGCCAAGGTGCTGTACGGCATGGCACCGAATGTGGCCGCTGGCGTTGCACAGGCGTGGTCGCTGGTGGTGCCGAAGGGGCAGGGTGCCAAGGTGCAAACCTCGGTCGTGCTGAACCCGGACCTGACGGCGCCGATCGCCAAGGGCGCGGTGATTGGCAAGGTCGTGGCCACCGCCGATGGAAAGCCACTCGGGGAGGCGCCGATCATCGCGCTGGCCAGCGTGGAACGCGCCGGGTTCTTCCAGCGCATCGGCCAGCGCGTCTCTGGCTGGTTTTCGAAATAAGGCCCGTCCTGATCATGTTGCTGAGGGCCGCAACATGATCACGCAGCAATTCTCCGGCTGGGCGCCAGGCCCGTTGAGCCCGGCGCCGCGTATCAGCCGATCAATCCACCGACGCGTGCGCCTGCTGCACCACTATCTTCCAGCGGGCAATCTCCTCGGCCAGGAACTTCTTGAAGTATTCCGGAGAACCCGTGTTCGGCGCCATGCCGAGGTCTTCGAAACGCTTGCGTAACTCCTGCCCGGCCATGGCCTGGTTGATGGCCTTGTTCAGCTTCTCGACGATGGCGCGCGGCGTGCCGGCCGGCGCCAGGATGGAATACCAGGTGGCGACTTCCATGCCCTTTACACCAGCCTCCGCCATGGTCGGGATATCCGGCACCGCGGCAAAGCGCTTGGCGCTGGTGATGGCCAGCGCCCGGACCTGCTTGCTCTCGACGAACTGCTTGCTGCTGGGAATGTTGACGAAGCTGAAATCCCCCTCGCCGCTGATGATGGCGGCCATCGCGGGCGCGGAGCCCTTGTAGGGCACGTGAGTGGCCTCGAAACCGCACTTGATCTTGAACAGCTCGCCCGCCAGATGCTGGGTGCTGCCGCTGCCCGCCGAGGTGAAGTTCAGCTTGCCCGGGTTCTTCTTGGCGTAGGCGATGAACTCCGACACCGAATTGACAGGCAGCTTGGGATTCACCAGCAGCAGGTTGGGCGCGTCGGCCACCAGGGCGATGGGCTCGAAGTCCTTCACCGCGTCGTAGTCCAGCTTCTTGTACAGCGAGCCATTGATCGCCAGGGCGGTGGAGGACAGGGACAGCGTGTAGCCGTCCGGTGCAGACCGGGCAACATACGACGCGCCGATGTTGGTGCCCGCGCCCGGCCGGTTCTCCACCACGAAGTTGCCCTTGATGATGGGCCCGACCTCGTTGGCCAGCAGCCGGGCGGCGATGTCGTTGCCGCCACCGGGCGCATAACCCACGACCAGCTTGATCGGCCGGTCCGGGTAGCCGTCGGCGGCGGAAGGGGCGGCACGGCCCAGCGGGGTCGCGCAAATCAATGCCGTGGCGAGGCAGAGGCGTCTATCCATGTCAGTTTGTCTCCGGATTTTTGGTATAGGAAGCCATTAGTATAGGCATGTACGTTTCGCTGCGGAGTACGCACTTTCGCCCTTGCACATCTGCCGCCGCAGAGGCTTTATAACTAAATCCGTTGGAATGGGAGTTCCGGCACAGGCGCCGGCCCCCGTCCTTCCTGCACCAGAGGCGCTGTCCTTTTCCGGGTGCCTTGCATGCGCAGGCCGGTCGGCCGGGACGGGCCTGCGCAGGCGACTTACAGGGCGGCGTCTTGCGTGGCCGGAGCGCTTGTGTTCTTGGCGCACTGCACGTACTTCCCATTGACCCAGCAACCGCCGGCAAAAGACATCGTGCTGATGGCGCACAGGGCGAGGGCGAGAGCAAGCTTCTTCATGGAAAACCTTTCATAAGGGGAAGGCAGGGCACGGCGCACTGCGCGATTCCGAACAAGAGGATACAGCTTGTATCAATTCTGTGAACGGAGCCTTAATAATGTTTCTGCCTGGGGGAAACCCCCGGCCTACAGGGTGATGACCCCGCCGGCCACGGTTACCGCGCTGAGGTCGAGCACACCAGCCAGCTTCACCACCATGTCCGCGCCCACAGTGAAGGCCGATCCGGCCGACACATCCTTCACGATGTAGGTGTCGCCGCCGAAGGTGAACCAGTGCAGCACCGGCGCGGCGCTGCTGGCGGAGCCGGCCGCTGCCGCGTTCAGGTCGGCCAGCAGGGTGGTGTTCAGGTCGGTGACGCGGCTGCCCATGGCATTCACGCTGCCGCCGAGGGACACGGTGTCGCCACCGCCGGTCGACAGGCCGGTGATGGTGGTGAACACCGTGGACGAGGCCGCGTTCACCGCGGTGATGTTCACCCGGTCCGTGCCGCTGCCCACGTTGACGGTGTTGGCGCCGCCGCCCACGCTGAGGGTGTCGTTGCCCGCGCCGGTGGTGATGCTGACATTGCCGGTGCCGCCGGTGAAGGTGACGGCATTCGCGTCCGCTGCCAGGCTGATGACGTCGTTGCCCTGGGCGCTACCCTTGACCACCGCGGCATTGGCCAGCACGCCGGAGGTCCAGGTGAGGCTGCCTGTAGCCATGCCGCTGGCGTCCACGCTGGTCAGCGCGGTGCTGGCCGCCGTCAGCGCCAGGGTAACGCTGCCGATGGCAACATTGTTCTGGGTGACAGTACCGGTGGCGGTGATGGTCTTGGCATCGTTGCCCAGCAGGATGAGGGACTCGGTAGCATTGGCGGCCGGGCTGGGGTTGCCGTTGCTGGCGTTGATGTTGATGTTCTCGATGCCGACCGCCGTGAGGCCGGTGGAGGTGAAGTTTGTCGTATCAGTGGCGCCCAGCTGCAGGTTCAGGGTGTCGTTCGTGCCGGAGAAGTCGCCGTTCACGGTGACGCTCGTGACGGGGTTGAACAGACCCAGCGTGGCACCGGCGGCGAAGTGATTGAGTGTCAGGTTGGCGCTGGTGTCGTAGAAGGCGGGACTAAGGTCCACGCGGGTGAAATTTCCTCCCAGCAGCGCCAGGTCCACGACCTGGGTGCCGCTGGGGCCCGATAGCACCAGTTTCTCGAAGCCGATGACCTTGCTGGAGAAGGCATTGGTACCGGCGGTCGTGACGGCGGCCGCATCGGTGGCCAGCATGGTCAGCCTGTCGGTGCCATTGCCGCCGCTGATGGCGAAGGCGGGCGCGGTGGTGCCGCTGGCCAGCGTGATGGCGTCATCGCCGTCGCCAAGGTTGATGGCGCTGATCAGCGTGGCCGAAGAGAGGTTGAGGTTCTCATTGCCCGCGCCCCCGACGAAAGTGGTCTTGGAGGGGTCGTAGGTCAGACTGGATCCGCCGGTGGTGCCGCTTGTGTCGATCAGGGTGAGCCCGTTGTTGGCCGAGAAGGTGCCTCCTACCCCGGCCGCGCCGGTGGCCTTCACCGTCTGCAGCGCGCCAATGGCGCCAAGATCGACGTAGAAGAACTGGCCGGTGCCGCCTACGTTCAGGGTCTTGAGCGCGGAGGTGCTGAAGTTGTTGATGCCTACCAGGTTGCCCGAGACCGCGACGTTGAGCGTGGTGTAGACACCGGCATCCTGCAGCGTGGTGAGAACGCTGTTCAGGTTCAGGTTCAGCGTGGTGGCGGCCGGCACGGTCAGCCCGCCGTTGCTGATGTTGAGGGTGCCCGTACTGCCGTTCACCGTCATGGTGGACAGTGCGTTGTCGGCGATATTGAGCGTCGAGAAGTTGCCTGCCGTGACACTGGTGATGGTGCCCGCCAGCGTGGTGCTGCCGGCATTCACGTCCGTGACGTTCATGGTGCTGGTGGCGACCCCGGCCACCGAGGCGCTGGCGGTGGCGCGGGCCGCGGCGTTCAGCACTACCGCCGTGGTCGCGGCCGTGCCCTGGATATCGATCGCCGGATTGGTGCTGGTGGTGTTCACCGCATTGGCCGCGGTCTGGTTCACCGTCACCGAGGTGCCGCCCTGGACGAAGATGTTGCCCATCGCGGCATTGCTGCTCTCGCTGGCGTTGACCACGATGGCGCCGGCCGGCGCGGCGTTGCTGCCGACGGTGATCGAGCCCGTGGTGATGCCGCTGGCGTTGACGGTGACGGCTGCGCCGCCATCGACGACCACCTGCTTGTCGGCCACCGCGCCCGCATTGGCCGTGGTGTTGGTGCCGGCGGCCGTCTTGAGCACGTAGGTACCGTTGCCCGCCGCCGCCAGGCTGGTCAGGCCCGTCCAACTGGTGGTATCGAGGTTGATGGCCCCCGAGGTGGTGAGGCTGGCCGTCTCCACGTTGGTGACGGTGATGCCGCTGCCGGTGATGTCGGCAGTTTCACCGGAGACGCTCAGCGTGTCGCTGCCGGCGCCGCCGTCGATGTTGTCGCCGCTGCCGAAATAGCCGGCTGCAGACGCAGTGATGGTGTCGTTGCCTGCACCGCCGGTGACCGTATCGGCGTTGGCCGTCAGGACGAAGGTCTGGGCTGCAACGGGAACCAGGGCGCTGAGCACCGCCTGGTCCACATTGTTCTGGGCCGTGGTCACCGAGTCGGTGCTGCTGCCCACTGCCTTGAGGAAAGTGCGCGCGACGGCCGCGGCGCCGTCGCCGGCATAACCGATGATTTCAGCGGTGGTGTCCACATGGCTGGTGAACAGCGCTGCCACCGCCACCTTGTTGGTCACCGCGGTCAGGTCGTCGTTGGTCGCACCACGCAGTATGGACAGGGCCGCGCCGACGGCGCTGATCTGGCCTCGACTGACCAAGCCGCTCCAGTAGGCCAGGCCCGCGGCCTCGGCGTCGCGGTTGAACAGGTTCTGGTAGATGGCGTTGATGGCGGCGCTGCCGGTAGCGCCGTTGAACAGCGCCTGCGATTCGGCAGAAGCCGAAAAGGTCTGGATCAGCGCGTTTTCGTCCAACTGGGCGAAATAGACAAGACCGCCGGGGTCTGCGGGACGGCCGAAGTAGGCCACGTACATCTGCTGGACAAAGGTGGGGCTGAGAGACATGGATGGGGATCTGTTGTTATAGGAATTCACCAGGGCGCACAGCCTCTGGTTACCAAACTTTACATCAAATCCGCAGCACCCTTACGATTTCTTGATGATCGGGTTGGATATGAACAACACCCGGTTGGGATACGTGGCAAACTGGGCACCTCTTGGATACAGGGCGACGAGACGCCTATCTATTTGAATTGAAATGGTACATGCCGGGCTTTTGCGGCGGCCGTAGACTGCCTCTGCCGGGTCATCGCCGTTGAATCCAGAAAAAGGATTGTATGGAATGCCATATTGTGGTCACCGTTGCCGCAAAGTTCGAGTCTGAAGTACACCAAGGCGGGTTGGCACTCGTAGACAAAGGGCGAGCGGCCGGCAAGGTCGTCATTTGGGTGGACGTCCTGATCAGTGACGAGCAGCTTTCCGTGGATATTTTGATAAAACCAAAAGATAAGCCCGAAGATTTCACGGGTTCCAGCTTTTACATGGTCAGCCATGGGGCCGGGAATAAGTTCGCAAACATGCCTGCCAATATCTTCTGTCCGCTTTTTGAAAGATTTGCATCGGAATATATTGGAATTCATGAGGGGACAAAATTCAACAAGCTTTGCCTTTTAGCCTGCAATGCAGGCAAGGCGAATGAGGGTGTTCCCACAAGTTACCTGGCTGATGTTGCTGCTGGCATTAAACTGTATTCGTTCGAACGGATTGTTGCCTGGAACAGCTGGGTTAGCATCTATAACCTGAAGCAGCTTCTGGATCTGTGTCGCGACCGCCAAGGAGAAATAATGAAACGGGCTGAGGCCTTGTTATCAGAGTTGGAAGGCGGTGGTGGTAAAACTGGCGAAACATTTGCGGCTGCGTTTCGGGGGGATTTCAAGGCGGTTGCCGATACCAGGCCTGGCAGCCTTCAGCCGTTCAAGGTAAAGCTCATGCCAGCCTTTGTCCAAGCTGCCAGCAAGCTTCAGGGGCATGCTTTATTCGAGCTTCTAGGGCGAAGACTTATCGAGACCAAGCTGGGCGGCGTAAAGAACAAAGTTTTCTCGAGCCCGGAAAAGTTTCATCTTGAGCGTTCGATGGCAGAAAGATTAGTCGATCCACTGGCCGACCGGGTCGTCCTGTACAAGTCCCAGGCACATGAAGCGAGGATCATGTTGCTGGTAAAGCTTGGTCTTACATTGGCGCTGGCGGGGCTGATCGCCGAGTACGAGGGTTCACTGTCCTGGGTTTACTCGACCAACAGGATGAGGCTCTGCCATTACCCTTCTTCCGGCACCGGAGCATCTGCCTCCGTCGACCTGTGATTCATGGCCGGCGATTGCGTTGCAATCATGCTGATCACGCTGTTACATAGGACTGGAGTGTATTCATGACCCCCGTCTGCAAACACCTCTTTATCCACGGCCGTGTACAGGGCGTTTATTACCGCGGGTCCATGGTGCAGGAGGCCCGGCGGCTGGGGGTGGCGGGATGGGTGCGCAACCGGCAGGATGGCACGGTGGAGGCCCTGGCGGTGGGTGATGTTGCCTCCGTCCAGGCGCTGGTCGACTGGGCGCACCGCGGGCCCGAGCAGGCGCGCGTGGCGCGGGTGGCGGTGGAGAACGTGCCGCATCCGGGTGGGCTGCCCGGCCTGTTCGAGCAGCGGGATACCCTGTAGCCTCAATCCTCCAGCGCAGCCCGCACCGCCTCCAGGTAGGCCGCCGGCTGCAGGTGCCCCGGCTGGTAGCCGCCGCCGGGAATGGAGAAATGCCGCGACCCGGCAAAGCGCAGGGTCATCTGCTCGCGCAACAGGGGCGGCACCAGGGCGTCGTCGGGGCTGTCGATCAGCGCCACGCACTCGGGCGCCAGCGGCAGCGGCGGCAGCACGGTGGCGGTCAGCATGGCCAGGCGCAGCGCCTTTACGCACTGGGCGCTTTGCGCATGGCCGATCTGCTCCAGCAGCAGCCACTTGAGGTCGGCCAGCTCGGGGGTGTGCTCCGGCCGGCGCTGCACCTGGGCACGGGTGGAGGCCAGCACCTGGGCGGCGCTCTGACACTCGACATCCGCCGGCGAGGGCCAGCGCCGCTGTATCGGCCCGGCGTCGTAGTAGCTGTTGGACAGCACCAGCCGGCGCACCCGTTCCGGGTGGCCGATGGCAAAACGCTGCGCCACGTAGCCGCCCAGCGAGGTGCCCAGCAGGTCGACGCGCGGCAGTTCCAGGTTGCGCAGCAGGGTCGCCAGGCTGTAGGCCAGCAGGGCGGCACTGGGCAGGGCGGGCAGGTTCATGGCCAGCACGCGGCGCCGGGGGGACAGCGCATCGACCAGGCGGAAGAACATGTCGCCGCTGCCCAGCGGCCCGTGCAGCAGCACCAGCGGCAGGGCGCCGTCCAGGTTGCCGTAGGCGACGCGGGTGTCCCGCACGCCCCAGACGTCGTGCCCGGCCACCACCTCACGCAAGGGGAAGCGGTTGCGCACCGCCTGCAGGAGTTCGCGCGCGTTGCTCATGGCATACACACGGCCGCAGGCCAGCGCGGCCGGCGGTCGCCGGCACCTGCTGTGGTCTGTGGTGGTGTTACCCCCGAAAAGCGCATAAACGGTAAGGCCCCATCCCGGCCCTGGAATCCCAAAACCAGCTTGATACCGCAACCAACCTGACGGGAAGGCCCTGCGGCCCTGCCTGTGCGCGCAACGGTCCGCGTGGCAGCCATACGCAGTAAACGGCTGCGCCGATGCTTCAGGGCGTGCCGGACGCCAGGGCCATGCCGCCGGTGCCGATGGCCGAACTGGCCGCCATCGACAACTGCGCGGCAGCGGCCGCCACCAGTTGTACGCAGCGTGCGGTTTTTTCGCCGTCGCGCCGCGCCGAGGGCATGGAGATGCCGATGCAGCCCATGACCGTGTCGCCCGCGCCCAGCACCGGCGCGGCGATGGCGTGTGAACCCTCGTAGCGCTGCCCATCGGAAATGGCGTGGCCCTCGTGGCGGATGCGCTGCAGCAACTGCCACATGCCGTCCCAGCCGGGCAGGGCGGCCACACCCTCGCCACTGGCCTTTTCGCGCTCGTAGGCCGCGCGCACCGTTTCCAGCGGCAGGCGCGAGGCGATGGAGCGGCCCGAGGCGCCCCACAGCAGCGAGTAGGTGGGGTCGGTGCGCATCACGTACTGGATGGCGTGGTGCGAATGCAGGTTGGCGACAAAACGCAGGCGGCACACCTCGTTCAGGTAGGCGCCGTAGAACACCGATTCGCCGCTGGCCTCCACCAACTGGCGCAGGGTGACGTTGACGGTGGTGGGAAAGGTGCTGGACGACACCATCATGGTCGCCACCCGCAGGAAGGCCGGCCCCGGGCTGTAGGCGCCGCCGTTCTCGTCCTGCATCACGTAGCCGCCCTGGCGCAGCACGTTGAGGATGCGGTGCGTGGTGCTGGCCGGCAGCGCCAGCGCGGCGGCCAGCCGGGTCACGCTGGTGGGCTTGCCCGCTTCGGCCAGGCCGAACATCACACGCACGCTGCGCAGCAGGGTGCTCTGGGGATCGTCGCTCATCGTGTCCTTTGTGCGTACCCTCATTCTACTGAGCGGGATGGCTCCGGGTTTCCGCTGGCTTGCCAGCCAGGCGCACGTCCCTAGAATCCGTGCATCGTTCCTTTCATTGGTATGGAATTCCATTCATTGGAATATCTGGCTGAATATCCAGGCAAGCATGACCCGCACCCTCGACAGCGCACCCGTCTCCGCACTCACCGTTCTTCCCTACCTGGAAACCACCGGCAGCCAGGTTCGCCTGGTGGCCACCCACTGCCCGGACTGCGGCTTCAACACCTTCCCGCCGTCCACCGTCTGCCCGCGCTGCATGTCGCTGGCGGTGTTGCCGCTGCCGCTGTCGCGCACCGGCACCCTGTACAGCTACACCACCATCCGCCACGCCCGCAAGGAGGCCTGGGGCGGTTATGTCGATTTCCCGGAAAACATCCGTGTCTTTGGCCACCTGGGCGGTTTCAGCGCCGACGCCCCGCCGCGCTGCGATATGGCGGTGCAGGTGGTGCCTGCCGCGCCGGTGGAGGGCGCCACCAGTGCCGCGTTGGTCGACTTCAACTTCATCGCGGCGGCCGCGGCGGGAGCCCCGGCATGAAACGCAAGACCTACCTCGTCGGCACCGGCATGGTGCCGTTCGGCCGTTTTCCGGAGCTGAGCCACCGCGAATTCGCCTGGCCGGCGGCGCGCCAGGCCATCCTGGAATCGGGCTTCGCCAAGGACGACATCGACGTCGCCTACTCGGCCTGCGTGCTCGGCGGCATGCTCACCGGCCAGCAGATCCTGGGCAAGATCGGCCTCACCGGCCTGCCCATCATCAACATCGAGAATGCCTGCTCCAGCGGCTCCACCGCCCTGGGCGAGGCCATTGCCCGCATCGAGGCGGGCCTGGCCGACGTCGCCCTGGTGGTCGGCGTGGAAATGCTCAGCAAGCTGGGACGCGGCCCGCTACCGCTGTCGCCCGACGACTGGGACGCCGCCCACGGCCTGACCATGCCGGGGGTCTACGCCATGCGGGCGCAGCGCTACCTCCACGAGCACGGCATCTCGCGCGCCGACCTGTCGCTGGTGTCGGTCAAGGCCCGTGCCAACGGGGCGCGCAATCCGCTGGCGCAGCTGCGCACGCCGGTCACCTTCGAGGAGGTGGAAGAGTCGCGTATGGTGGCCGACCCGCTGCGCCTGCTGCACTGCTGCCCCACCGGCGACGGTGCCGCCGCGGTGGTGGTCGCCTCGGAAGACTGGGTGAAGCGGTCCGCCTGCCAGGCCCCGGTCGAGATCTGCGCCACGGTGCTGCACTCGGGCCATTTCGACCCCGGGCCACTGTCCATGGTCAAGTCGCACGTGTCCACCAAGTCCGCCACCGAGGCCTACGAGGCCGCCGGCATCGGCCCGGAAGACATCGACGTGGCCGAGATCCACGACTCCTTCTCCATCGCCGAGCTGATGTACTACGAAGCCTTCGGTTTCGCCCGCCCGGGCGAGGCCGTGGGCCTGCTGAAGAGCGGTGCCACCGAGCTGGGCGGCAAGCACGTCATCAACCCCTCGGGCGGGCTGATGGCGCGCGGCCATCCGGTGGCGGCCACCGGCGTGGCGCAGATCGTGGAGATCGTGCGCCAGCTGCAGGGCCGCAACGGCGCGCACCAGGTCGAGGGGGCACGGGTCGGCCTGTGCCACGCCACCGGCGGCGGTATTTCCGGCTTCGAGCACGGCGCCTGCGCGGTGACCATCCTCAAGCGCTGATCCCATAAAAAACAGGAGACAACCACCATGCGATTCTTCCAACCCGGTGCGGCCTTGGCGCGCGCCTGCCCTTTCGTCCTCGCCGTCCTGGCCACCACGGCCGGCAGCTTCGCCGCCGCGCAGACGGCCGAACCGATGTTCGACCGGCCGGTGCGGGTCGTCGTGCCCTTCAGTGCCGGCGGCACGGTGGACGTGGCGGCGCGCTCCATCGCCACCGCGCTGCAGAAAAAGATCGGCTCCTCGGTGGTGGTCGACAACAAACCCGGCGCCGGCGGCAACATCGCCGCCAGCACCGTGGCGCATGCGCCGGCCAGCCAGCCGATGCTGCTGGTCACCATGGTGAACCACTTCGTCAACCCGGTGATCTTCAAGGACCCGGGCTACGACCCCGCCAAGGATTTCGTGCCTATCATGCAGCTGGGCACCTCGCCCTACGTCTTTGTGGTGGCCGGCAACAGCCGCTTCAACAGCCTGAAGGACGTGGCCGCCTATGCCCGGGAAAAACCGGGCCAGATGGCCTGGGGTTTCGGCGGCATCGGCTCGCCGGGCCAGTTCTTCGGCATCGAGTTCGCGCGGGCCGCCAAGGTCGAGACCAACCCCATCTCCTACCGCGGCGGGCCGGACCTGCTGGCGGCCATCGGCGGCGGCCAGATCGACATGGTGGTGATGTCGGCCGAGACCTCGCTGCCGCTGATCCGCGACGGCCGCCTCAAGGCCCTGGCCGCCACCGGCGAGAGCCGCAACACCGCCATGCCCAAGGTGCCCACCGCCACCGAGGAAATCCCCGGCTACGAACCGCTGACCGGCTACACCATGCTGCTGGCCTCCACCACCATTCCGCGCGACAAGCTGGTGCAACTGCACAAGGACGTGGTCGAGGTGGTCATGTCGCCGGAATACCAGGAGTCGCTCAAGCGCGCCGGGGCCACCGTCACCACCACCGGCTCGCTGGAGGAAAGCCGGGTGTTCTTCCAGAAGGAAGGCGACCGCTGGCAGGCCATCGCCAAGGCCTCCGGCCTGCAGGTGCAGTGACATGGCAGCCAGCGCCCCCGCGACCGGTACCTCCGCCTCCACCCTCAACGTCACCCGGCTGATTGCCGGCGCGGCCGCCACGCCGCTCTCCGACAAACTGGTCGAGAAGGCCAAACACCACATCGTCGACACCTTGGCCGCCATGGTGTCCGGCACTGAGCTGGAAGTCGGCAAACTCGCGCTGCAGGGCGTGCCGGTGTTCGCCGGCCAGGAAGAGGCCACCGTCATCGGCACCCGGCACCGCCTGCCGGTGTTCTCGGCGGCCATGGTCAACGCCATGCTGGCGCATGCGGATGAGACCGACGACTCGCACGAGAAGTCGGTCTACCACCCCGGCTGCGCCATCGTGCCCACCGCCTTCGCCATGGCCCAGCGCCAGCACAAGGGCGGGCGCGAACTCATCGCCGCGGTGTCGGCCGGCTACGACGTGGGCGCGCGGGTGGTGGAAGAAATGGGCGCCATGGCGCTCAACCACCGCGGCCATGCCACCCATGCCTTCGGCGCGCTGTTCGGCGCGGGTGCCGCGGCGGGCGTGCTGGCAGGCTTCGACCGGCCGGCCGCGCAGCGCCTGCTGTCCTACCTGGCGCACGAGGTATCGGGCCTGTCGTGCTGGATGGTGGACCCCGACCATGTGCAGAAGGCCTATGTCTTCGGCGCCATGGCGGCCAAGAACGCGCTCTTCGCCACGCTGCTCACCCAGGCCGGCTGGACCGGCGTCAACGACGTGCTGTACGGCGACCGCACCCTGTTCGTGGCCTTCGGCCGCGGCGACAAGGGCCGCACGCTGGACCAGCCCATGGTGCTGGGCGAAGAGATCCTCAGCTCCAACATCAAGAAGTGGTGCGTCGGCTCGCCCATCCAGGCGCCGCTCGACAGCCTGGAGGCGCTGTGTCCCTCGCTGCCGGCGCCCGAAGACATCGTGTCGGTCACGGTCGAGATCCAGGCCCACGAGGCCTTCATCGTCGATGGCCGGCCCATGCCCAACATCAGCCTGCAGCACCTGACGGCGCTCTACATCATCGACCGTGGCCTGACCTTCGCCAGCGCCCATGACTTCGAGCGCATGGCCGACCCGCCGGTGGCCGCCCTGCGCGCCAAGGTCAAGCTGGTGGCCAGCGAGGAGATCCAGAAGGCCGGCGGCCGCCAGGCCATCGTCACCATCGTGACCCGGGACGGCCGCACGCTGCGCCACCATACCCCGGCGGTGCGCGGCACCTGGGGCAATCCCATGCCGCGGGCCGAGGTGCACCAGAAGGCGCGCGACCTGATGGCGCCCATCCTGGGCGGTGGCCGCGCCGATGCGCTGCTGGAACAGCTGTGGGTGCTGGAGACGCTGGACGCGCCCACACTCGACCGCCTGCTGGCCTCGACGGCGGTAGCCTGATGGACGTTGCCACCGTAGGAACCCCGGGCGCGCCGCTGGCCGGCTACAAGGTCCTCGACCTCACTACCTTCCTCTCCGGCCCCTTCGCCACCCAGATCCTGGCCGACATGGGGGCCGAGGTGGTCAAGATCGAGTCGCCCGCGGGCGGCGATTCCAGCCGTGCCATCCCGCCGCATTTCGTCGACGGCGAAAGCGCCTACTACCTGGGCATCAACCGCAACAAGCGCAGCGTGGCGCTGGACCTCAAGCACCCGCAGGGCCTGGCGCTGCTGAAGGAGCTCATCGCCGCCGCCGACGTGGTGGTCGAGAACTACCGCCCCGGCGTGGCCGGGCGCATGGGCCTGGACATCGTGGCCCTGCGCGCCGCACACCCGCGCCTGGTCTGGGCCTCCATCAGCGGTTTCGGCCAGACCGGCCCGTGGAAGGACCAGCCGGCCTACGACATGATCGTGCAGGCGCTCTCGGGTGTCATGAGCCTGACCGGCGAGGTCGGCCGCCCCGCCGTGCGCCTGGGCATCCCGGCCGGCGACATGGTGGCCGGCATGTACGCCACCATCGCCATCAACGGCGCGCTGGCCGACCGCGAGCGCACCGGCCAGGGCCGTGTCATCGACATCTCCATGCTCGACTGCCAGCTGGCCATGCTGTCCTACCAGAGCACCTATGCGCTGGTCGCCGGCACCGTGCCGCAGCCGCAGGGCGCGCGGCACGACTCCATTCCCACCTACCGCTCGTTCACCGGCGGCGACGGGCGCGAGCTGGTCATCACCGCCAACACCGATCGTATGTGGCGCGGCCTGTGCGCCGCGCTGGGCTGCCCGCAACTGGTCGACGATGCCCGCTTCGCCAGCGGCGGCAGCCGGCTGGCCCACCGCGAGGCCTTGTGGCCTTTGCTGGAAGACGCTTTTCGCCAGAAGTCGGCGGCTGACTGGATCGCACCGCTGCAGGCAGAAGGCGTGCCGGTGGCGCTGATCAAGAACGTGCCCGAGGCGCTGCAGGACGCGCGGGAGTCCGGCCGCGGCATGGTGCTGCCGCTGGCCGAGGAAGCAACCGGCCGGCGCATCGAGGTGGTGGGCAATCCCATCAAGCTGGTCGGTGAGCCGGACCTGCCGGCCAGCTACCCGCCGCGGCTGGGGGAGGGTGCCCGCGCGGTGCTGGGGGCGTGGCTGGGCAAGTCGGCCGAAGACGTGGCGGCGCTGGCCGACAGCGGTGCGCTGGCCGAGGCTGCACCGCGCGCGGCCTGAGCTACAAAGTCCGGTGGCGTAGCAGCAGTACGCCGGCCCCGGGGCCGTGGAGGGCTACTTGGCGAACAGCGAGTCCAGGCTGGCGAAAGCCTTGATCTCGACCGCGTTGCCCGACGGGTCCATGAAGAACATGGTGGCCTGTTCGCCCGGTTCGCCCTTGAAGCGGATGTAGGGCTCGATGACGAACTGCGTGCCGGCGGCCTTCAGGCGGCCGGCCATGTCTTCCCACTGCGCCATGTTGAGCACCGCGCCGAAGTGCCGCACCGGCACGCCGTGGCCGTCGACCGCGCTGGCGCTGACGGTGCCGCACTCGTCGGGCGCCAGGTGGGCCACGATCTGGTGGCCGTAGAAGTTGAAGTCGATCCAGTCGGGCGAGCTGCGGCCCTCGGGGCAGCCCAGCAGCGTGCCGTAGAAGCCACGTGCGGCCTCCAGGTCGTGCACAGGAAACGCCAGGTGGAAGGGCGGCATGGCAGCCGCGGAGGGCAGGGCGGTGGTGGAAGTGGTCATGGGGGTCGAGTTTACGGATGGTTTCCGGATTCGGTAAACGATATATTTTGTCGAATCGATCAATTTCCGTGATGATTCGAGCATGCTGAAAGAGTTGCGCACCTTCCTCGCCGTGGCCCGCCATGGCACTTTTTCGCGGGCCGGTGCCCGGGTGGGGCTGACGCAGTCGGCCGTCAGCGCCCAGATCCGGCGGCTGGAGGCCTCGCTGGGTTTTCCGCTGTTCGACCGGCAGGGCCGCGTGGCCGTGCTCAACGCGGCGGGGCGCGCCACCCTGGCCAACGCCGAACAGCTGGTGGGCCTGTTCGAGAAACTACAGCATACCTCCGCCGCGGAGGGCGAGGCCGACGCGGTGCGGCTCGACATCGGTGCCATCGCCTCGGTGCAGGCGGCCCGCCTGCCCGACGCCATGGCCGCCCTGCATGCCGGCCTGCCGCACCTGCGGCTGCGGGTGGTGCCCGGCGTGTCGCTGGGCATGCTGGGCATGGTCGATGCCGGCACGCTGGACGCGGCGGTGATGATCCGCCCGCCCTTTGCGCCGCCCGCCGAGCTGGCCTGGCACACGCTGTGGACGGAGCCTTTCGTGCTGCTGGTGCCCGCCGCCATCAAGGGCCGCGACTGGCGCGCCCTGCTGCTGCAGCATCCCTTCCTGCGTTATGACCGCACGTCTTTCGGCGGGCGGCTGGTCACGCAGTTTCTGCAGGCCCACGGCATCGCGGTGCGCGATGTCGTGGAAATGGACGAACTCGCCGGCATCGTGCGCCTGGTGGCCAATGGGCTGGGCGTGGCCCTGGTGCCGCGCTGCCGGCCCTACTTTCCGCTGCCCGAGGGGGTGCGTTGCGTGGAGCTGGGCAGTGCCGGCTTCGACCGGGAGATCGGTCTGCTCGAACGTGCGCAGCACGGCCGCATGGGCATGGTGAAGGCCCTGGCGCAGGCCTTGCGGGCGGCCCGCTGAACCTCCGGAAACCGGCCCGTGCGGGCCAGGCGCCCATAATCGTCCATGACTGAAACACCACCCTCTGCCGTTCTTCCCGTTTCCGGCAAGACCATCGAAATCCTGCTGGACCAGCCCGTGCAGCTGCGGCTGGAGAGCGATACGCAGCAACTCGTCATCCAGGCCCTCACGACCGAGCCGGGCACCGCCGAGGCCGTGGGCATCAGCGTACGCTTCAGCGGGCCTGCGGGCGCCCAGCTGCTGGAATTGCTGCAGACCGCCATGCAGCAGGGCGTGCTGGGCATCAGCCAAATGGCCCGGCCCACCCTGCAATAAGCGAGCGCGGGGCCCGGCGGGGCCGGGGAGCCGGGGCTTAGGTGTCCCCGGTCGTGTTGCGTTCGATCTCCAGCAGCCCCGGCAGCCCGCAGGTGGCGTGCGCGCGTTTGAGCTGGGCACCCGGGCCGCCGTCGGCCAGGAAGGGGTCGGCCTCGCCGCGCATCAGGCACTCGTAGGACTGGCGGATGGCCTTGTACATGGCAGCGAAGGCCGAGCCCGACGAGGCCGCCAGGCGGAAACCCAGGTCGGCCATGTCCTGTTTGCTCAGGCCGAAGTTGCCGAAGCCGTCACCCGGCGCGAAGATCATCAGCGGGCTCGGCAGGCGTTCGCCGATGGTGCGGATCTCCTCCGGGTCGCGGGTGTGCACGAACAGCATGTCGGCTCCGGCTTTATGGAACAGCTCGGCGCGGCGCAGCGCGTCGTCCATGCCGGTCAGGCGCAGGGCGTTGGTGCGGGCGATGATGAGCGTGTCGGAGTTGGTCCGGGCGGCGCGCAGCTCGCGGATCTTCTGCACCATCAGCGCGGGCTCTACCAGCCGCTCCACGCCGATGTGGTGGTGCACCCGGCGCGGCAGGTACTGGTCTTCCACCTCCAGCGCCTGGTAGCCCGCGGCCTCGGACAAGGCCATGGTGCGGTGCATGTGCACCGGGTCGCCCCAGCCGCCGCCGGCGTCGAGCACCAGCGGCAAGGGGCTGGCCGCGCGGATGTCGAGTGCCAGCTGCGCCATTTCGTGCAGGCTCAGGTTGGCCTCGGTCGCGCACTGCAGCCAGCCCAGCGAGCCGCCGCTGACGTAGCCGGCCGCAAAGCCGGTGTCCTGCGCCAGCCTGGCCATGAGGGGGTTCAGCACCACGGGGGCGACGACCAGGTCCTTGCCTGCGATCAATGTCTTCAGTTTTTCCAAGAGGGCCTCTGCTTGTTGTGTCAGTCCGGCGTGATGCCGGCGGTGTTGACGACCTGCGTCCACTTCTTCGTCTCGGCCGCCATGTGGGCGGCAAAGGCTTTGCCGTCGCCCTTGAAGGGCTCGATGCCCTGGTTGAGCAGTTGCTCCTTCACCTCGGGCGCATCGATGGCCTTGTCCAGGGCGTCGGCCAGCGTCTTGATGACCGGGGCCGGTGTGCCCGCGGGTGCCACGAAACCCCACCAGATGCGGGTGTCGTAGCCCTTCACCCCGGCCTCGGCCACGGTGGGCAGGTCGGGCGCGATGCGCGAGCGCTGGGCGCCGGTGGTGGCCAGCGCGATGAGCTTGCCGCCCTTGATGAAGGGCAGCACGGTGGAGGCCGGCGCGAACATCACCGGCACCGTGCCCGCCAGCAGGTCGGTGACCGCCTGGGCGCTGCCCTTGTAGGCCACGTGGGTCAGCTTGGTGCCGGTGCTCATGCCGTACAGCTCGCCCGACAGGTGCGACATGGTGCCGTTGCCGGACGAGGCGAAGAAGATCTTGCCCGGCTGCGCCTTGGCCAGCGCCGTCAGCTCGGGCACGCTGTGCACCCCCAGCGAGGGGTTCACCACCAGGATGCTGGCCACGCTGCCGGCCAGGCCGACGGGCGTGAAGTCCCGGGCCATGTCGAAAGGCACGTTCTTCAGCAGCGAAGGGTTGACCGCGTTGGTGTTGCCCGCCATGAACAGGGTGTAGCCGTCGGGTGCCGCGCGGGCGACCTGCTGGCCGGCGATGTTGGTGGTGGCGCCCGGCTTGTTGTCCACGACGATCTGCTGGCCCAGGATCTCCGACATCTTGCTGCCGATGATGCGGGCGGCCACGTCGGTGGCCGAGCCGGGCGGAAAACCCAGCACCAGGCGGATCGGCTTGTCGGGGAAGGCGGCGCGGGCAGGCAGGGCGGCCGACAGCAGGCCGATGGCCACCAGGGCCGAGGCCAGGACAGCGAAACGGCGGCGGTGTACCGCGCTCATGGTGCGGCTCCGCCGGCGGCCTTCGCTGCGTTCTCGGCATCGATCTCGGCCCGGGTGCGGTCGCCGACCGTCCAGTGGGTGGCGGGCATTTCGTTGACCAGCACGCGGATCGAGGCCATGGGCGCCCCGAGCGACTGGTGGATGGCGCGCGCCACCTGGCGTGCGCATTCACTGACGAGGGCGGCGTCGCGGCCTTCGATCATGGAAATCTGGACGAGCGGCATAGGAGGTCTCTTGGGGTTCGGGGGTGGGAAATGTCGAATCAATCGAGCCTGATGCCGGCGGCCTGCACCACCTTGCCCCATTTGTTGCTCTCCGAACGCATGAAGCTCGCCAGCGCCTTGGGGCCGCCGTTGGTCAGCACGACCCCTGTGGCGTCGAACTTCTGCTTCACGTCGGGCCGGGTCAGGGTGGCGCCCACGGCAGCGTTGAGTTTCTCGACGATGGCCGGCGGCGTGCCGGCCGGCGCCACCAGGGCGAACCAGGCCAGCGATTCGAAACCCTTCACCGTCTCGGCGATGGCCGGGATGTTTTTCATCGCCGGCACACGTTCGGGCGTGGCCACGCCCAGGGCCACCATACGCTTGGCCTCGACGAAGGGCAGGGTGGAGGGCGAGTTGTCGAACATCACCTGCACCACACCGGCCATCAGGTCGTTGGAGGCCGGCGCGCTGCCGCGGTAGGGCACATGCACCAGGTCGATGCCGGCCTGCACCTTGAGCAGTTCCATGGTCAGGTGGCTGGTGGTGCCGTTGCCCTGCGAGCCGTAGGACAGCTTGCCGGGGTGGGCCTTGGCGTAGGCGATGAGTTCGGCCACCGTCTTGAACGGCTGGCCGGGGCTGGCCACCAGCATGATGGGCACGGCCGCCAGCAGGTTGACCGGCGCGAAGTCCTTCAGCGGGTCGTAGCCCAGCCGCTGGTACAGGTGCTGGTTGATGCTGAGCGGGCCGGCCGTGGTCACCAGCAGGGTGTAGCCGTCGGGCCTGGCGTGGGTCACCAGTTCGGCCCCCACGTTGCCGCCGGCACCGGCGCGGTTGTCGACGATGACCGTTTGCTTGAGTTCGCGCCCAATGCCTTCGGCCACGACACGCGCCACGATGTCGGTGGTGCCGCCGGGCGGAAAGGGCACGACCACGGTGATGGGCTTGTCGGGGAAAGCCTGGGCGGCCGCGCCGAGGCTGGTCAGTGCCAGGGCGCCCGCCAGCAGGCGGCGGCGCAGGCGCGACAGGGTTTGGGGGGTGTTCGGGGTGGTGCTCGTGTTCATGTGTTTGTCTCTTTCTTTCTCTTTCTTTCTCTTTGTTTCTCGCTCTTTGTTTCCTGCAGGCCGCTGTGCGCGCCGGCCTCAGGGCGGAAACCCGTAGAGCCGCGCCGGGTTGTCCACCAGCAGGGCCTGCTGGTGGGCCGCCTCGGGCACCCAGAGCGGGATCAGGTCCACCGTGTCGGCGTCGTTGGGCATGGCCCCGGTGTGGATCGGGTGGGGCCAGTTGCTGCCCCACAGCAGCCGGTCGGGCCGCGCGCGCACCACGGCATGGACCATGGGCAGCATGTCCGCGTGCGGGTAGGGCTGGGACGAGGAGCGGTAAAGGCTGGCCAGCTTGACCCAGCAGCGATCCGTGTCCAGCAGGTCCAGGATGGCCGCCATGGCCGGGGCATTGATGCCTTCGTCGCCCAGCACATGGCCCAGGTGGTCTATGACAAAGGGGTTGGCCAGCGCCTTCAGCCGCGGCGCCAGCGCCAGCAGTTCGGCCGAGTGTTTCAGGTGCAGCACCAGGTGCCAGCCCAGGGGCGCGGTCTCGGCCGCCAGCGCCTCCAGGTGGTCGAAGGTGGCGCCGCCGCGCACCACGGTGGAAATGCGGCAGCCGCGCATGCCGCCTTCGTGCAGGGCCTGGAGCTGCTGTGCGCCCAGGCCGGGCCGGATGACGGCCACGCCCCGGGCGCGCTCGCCCAGTTGTGCGACGGCGTCGAGTGTCACCCGGTTGTCGGTGCCGTGCGGGCCGCCCTGCACCAGCACGCAGCGCTGCACACCCAGCGTGTCGAGCAGCTCGGCGTACTGGACCACGGTGCAGTCCTCGGGGGTGTAGCTGCGCTCGGGCGAAAACGGGAACCGCGCCTGCGGCCCGAAGACGTGGGCGTGGGTGTCCGTGGCGCCTGCGGGCATGCGGAATGCCGGGCGGCGCAAGGCCCGGTCCGGCCCCTGGCAGGGTGGCGCGCCAGCGCCGCCGCCGCTGGTGACGGCGCTCAAGCCTGGGCTCCGCCGGCCTCGTTTTCGCGCCGGGCCAGCTCGGCCAGGATGTCGGCACCGCGGTTGGCCGCGGGCAAACCGCGGAACAGGAAGCACAGGCTGATGACGGCCTGGATCTCTTCCCAGCTGGCACCGGCGCGGCGCGCGGCCACGCCGTGGATGGTGGCGGCGTCGTTCATGTCCATCAGCAGCATGCCGAACAGCATCAGCTGCACCGTCTTCTGGTCGAAGCAGTCGGGGTACATGGCGTGGGTACGCACGGCTTCCTGCAGGTCGAGCACCTTGGGGTCGATGGCGCCGGTCACGGCGAAGCGCGAGCGGATGCGCGGCGGCACAAAACCCAGCAGCTCCTGGTAGACGGCGCCGCGCTCGTCGGCGCTGGCCTGGCCTGCCCGGTAGGGGCCGATGACCTTCTGCAGCATGGCAGGGTCGAAGGGGTGCGAGGGAGCAGTGCTCATGGGAAATGTCTCTTTGTCTCTGGTTTGGATGCGCTCGTTATGATCGCCCCCCCGGCCGTTTAGTCCAATACCGATTTGTGCGCCGGCAATACCCTGTGGGTATCGACCAGAAAAACAAAGAGACATGCCCCATGGACCTGCGCCAGATGCGCTATTTCCTCGCCGTGGCGCAGGAACGCAACTTCGGCCGTGCCGCCGAGCGCCTGCACATGGCCCAGCCGCCGCTGACCCGGCAGATCCGCGCGCTGGAGCAGCACATCGGCACACCGCTGTTCGTGCGCACCGCCAAGGGCGCCGACCTGACCGCGGCCGGGCAGGCCCTGCTCGACGAAGTGCCCAACCTGCTGGCCCTGGCCCAGCGCGCCGAGGAGCGCACCCAGCGCGCCGGGCGCGGGCAGAGCGGGCGGCTGGAGCTGGGCATCTTCACCAGCAGCGTGCTGGGCGCCATACCGCGCATCCTCACCCGCTTCCATGCCGGCCGGCCGGACGTGCAGATCGGCCTGCACACCATGACCAAACCCGCGCAGATCGAGGCGCTGCTGGAGCGGCGCATCACCGTGGGTTTCAACCGCCTGGTGCCCGCCGTGCCCGGCATCGCGGTGGAGACGGTGCTGCGCGAACAGCTGGTGGTGGGCCTGCACGACAGCCACCCGCTGTGCATGAAGGACAGCATCACCCTGGCCGACCTGGAGGACCAGCCCATGGTGCTCTACCCCAACGTGCCCATCGCCGGCCTGGCGCAGGAGGTCAGCGATGCCTTCCGCCTGGAAAAACGCCGCCTGAAGGTGGTGCAGGAGGTGGAGGACGTGCTGACCTGCGTGGCCCTGGTGTCGGCCGGCTTCGGCCTGTGCATCACCACCGAGCCGGCCGTGCACCTGGGCCTGCCGCACGTGGTGTACCGGCGGCTGAAGTCACGCTGGCTGAAGGACGTGGAGCTGAGCTGCCTGTACCGCCAGGATGACCGTTCGCCCCTGCTGGCGGCCTTCCTGGAGGTGGTGCGGCAGGAGGGCGGGGCGCACCGATAGCGCGAATCTTCGTGGCCTCAGCGTTTCGGCGGTGCGGCCGCAGGCGGTGGCGGTGGCCGGTCGTTCGGCCGGCAGGCCAGGGGGCGGCCCTCGGGCGCCCAGCAGCTGCCTTTTTCAAGGCCGCGGTAGGGCGTGGAAAAAGTGCAGGCGGTGCCGGCTGCCAGCGTCCTGCAGGCGGCCAGCGCTTCGGGCGGCGGCCCGCGGCGGGGTTCGTCCGGCCGGTCTTGCGTGTGCTGCTGCGGCAGTGGCAGTGGCGGCGCATCGGCAGCGCTGTACTGGCTGCGCGCCAGGTCGGCGGCGGCGCCGGCGCCTATGCCCAGGACGAGGGCGAGGGCCAGCAGGGTGAGGGTCTTCATGGCGGGGTCTATGCGCCTAGCGGCCGATGGTGGCGCTGCGCGCTGGCGCGCCGGGGTTGTCGGTCAGTGTGTTGAGGAAAGCCACGATGTCGGACACGTCCTGGGCATTGATGCGCGGCTGGGCGCCGGCGGCCAGGCCGAAGGGCGGCGTCTGTACCGGGTTGCCGCGCAGGGCCGCGGGCAGGTCGTTGAACTTCACCACCTGACCGGCCACGGTGGGGTAGATGGCGCCGGGGCTGACGTCGCGCTGCGCGTAGAAACCCACCGCGTCGTTCAGTGTCGCCATCACGGCGTTGTGGAAGTAGGGCGGGGTGATGGCCACGTTGCGCAGCGTGGGGATTTTGAACTGGCCGCACAGGGCGGTGCGCGCCGCCAGGTCGGTGCGCTTGGGGCCGCACAGGCCCATGTCGAAGAAGCTGGCGTCGGCGTTGGCCAGGATGGCGGTGTTGCGCGGCAGGCCCAGCGCGGCGTAGTTGAAGTTGGTGAACAGCGGGCGGCTGTTGCCCGCGCCCGGCTGGCTGGTGTGGCAACTGGTGCAGTTGCCGCGCTGCGGGTCGTTGAACAGGGCCAGGCCGCGTGCCTCCGGCGCGGTGAAGCTGGCCTGGCCGTCGGCCACCTGGTCGAACTTGCTGTTGAACAGCAAAAAGTCCGGGTCGCCGGCCTGGTAGGTCTGCAGCGCCAGCGTGGTGGTGTCGAACACCTGCTGGTCGGTCGGGCTGGCCGGCGCGCTGTACAGGCGCATCAGCGTGGCGAAATAGGGCAGGGCGCGCACCTTGGCCGCCACGGCGGCAACGTCGGCATTGGCCATTTCCTTGGGGTCGAGCAGGGGTAGCTGGGCCTGCAACTGGCGGGTGTCGGCCCGCCCGTCCCAGGTGAAGCCGCCCACCGGTGTACCGTCGGCCTGGAAACGGAAGGCTCCGTTGGCCTGCAGGTACATCAGCGAGGGTGCGCTGCGGAAACCCTGCAGGTTGAGGGCCGGGCCGCCGAAAGGCAGCGTCACGCCCGCGGGCGACGACTTGGCGTTGCTGGCCGCATGGCAGCTGGCGCAGGACTGCTGGGCGCTGACGGACAGCAGCTTTTCATTAAACAGGGTTTCGCCGATGGACACCGGGGTGGCATTGGGCAGCGCGGCCGCTGCGGCAGCCGCCGCCGCGGCGTTGGCGGCCGCGGTGGCGGCAGTGGCTGCCGCTGCGGCAGTTGCAGCATCGGTCGTTGCCGTGGTGGCTGTACCGGTGGTAGTGCTGGTGGTCGTGCTTGCCGTGGTGGTAGCGGCCGTGGCTGCCGGCGCGGCGTCCGATCCGCCCCCGCCACAGGCCGCCAGCGCAAGGGTAAGCGCCAGGGTCGCTGCGATCGGCAGGGGTCGGCGAGGGGGTCTGCTGTCCATGGGTAGGTCCTCGGTGGGGGGCGTCTTGCTACAGGAAGTGAGTAAAGAAACCAAATGTGGCGACACTGTGGGCTATTGTCGAGCCCGATCTGGTTCTCCGTGCTGAAATTTCACCCGTGTTTTTTGAAAAACATCCCATGAATGCTCTTGCTTCCGGCGGGCCCGGCAAACCTGGCATGGCCGACCTGGTGGCCGGCCTGTCCATCGCCGGCCTGCTGCTACCCGAGGCGGTGGCCTATTCGGGCATCGCCGGCCTGCCGCCCCAGGCGGGGGTGGCCGCGCTGTTCGCCGGGCTGCTGGTGTACGGGCTCTTCGGGGGCAGCCGCTTCGCCATCGTGTCGGCCACCTCCTCGTCGGCGGCGGTGCTGCTGGCGGCCACCACCTCGGTCGCCGGTGCCGACCCGCTGGCGCGCATGCTGCTGGGCGCCGGCATCGTGGTGCTGGCCGGGCTGTTTTTCATCATCGCCGGGCTGGCCCGGCTGGGCGCGGTGTCGGCCCTGATCGCCAAGCCGGTGCTGCGCGGCTTCGCTTTCGGCCTGGCGCTGACCATCGTCGTCAAACAACTGCCCAAGGTGTTCGCCGTGCCGGTGGCCCACAGCGACTTCTTCCGGCTGGCCTGGGACCTGGGCGCGGCCTGGCGGCACTGGAACCCCGCCGGCGCCCTCATGGCCCTGGCCGCGCTGGGCCTGCTGTTCGGCCTGGGCCGCTGGCGGGCGGTACCGGCGGCGCTGCTGGTGCTGGCGGGGGGCATCGCGCTGGACGTGGCCGGCCTGTGCCAGGCCTGGGGCGTGGCGGCGGTGGGGCCTATCGTGGTCGATTTCTCGCACCCCACGGTGCCGGTGCTGGACCGCGCCGAATGGCTGCGCCTGGGTGAACTGGCGGCGGCGATGGTGCTGATCCTGTATGCCGAGTCCTACGGTTCCATCCGTACCTTCGCCATGCGCCATGGCGACAACGTGTCGGCCAACCGCGACCTGCTGGCGCTGGGCGCGGCCAATATTGCTTCGGGTCTGTTCCACGGCATGCCGGTGGGGGCGGGTTACTCCGCCACCTCGGCCAACGAGGCGGCGGGCGCGCAGAGCCGCGCCGCCGGGCTGGTGGCCGGCGCGGTGGTGCTGCTGGCGGTGCTGACGCTGCTGCCCTGGATCGCCCACACCCCCGAGCCGCTGCTGGCGGCCATCGTCATCCACGCCGTCAGCCACACCCTGAACCCGGCCGCGCTGCGCCCCTACTTCCGCTGGCGGCGCGACCGGCTGATCGCCCTGGTGGCCATCGCCGCCGTGCTGCTGCTGGGGGTGCTCGACGGCCTGCTGGCCGCCATCGGCGTCAGCCTGCTGATGCTGCTGCGCAGCCTGGCAGGCACCCGGGTCAGCTGGCTTGGCTGCCTGGACGGCGGCCACGACTACGTGGACACGGCGCGCCATCCCGAGGCCCGCGTACCCGCCGGCGTGCTGATCGCCCGGCCGGAGGTGCCGCTGTTCTTCGGCAATGCCGACGCGGTGTTCTCCGCCATCCGCGCGCGTATGGATACTGCCGGGGACACCGCGCCTGGGCTGGCGAAGCTGGTGCTGAGCCTGGAGGAGTCGCCCGACCTGGACGGCACCACCCTGGAGGCGTTGGGCGACTTCGCCACCTGGGTGCGCAGCCGCGGTGTGGTGCTGGCGCTGGCTCGGGTCAAGGACGAGCTGCGCGACGTGCTGGCGCAGGCGCAGTTGCCCGACCTGCCGGCGCAGGCCTATGCGGGCTGGAGCGTGGACGACGCGGTGCGGTCCAGGTAACACGGTTTCCCCGCGGCTGGAGCGACAATGCGGCAGCACGCCATCCAACACCCGCCCACCATGCGCCTTTCCTTCCGCCATCTCCTCCCGGCAGCCTTCGCCATCGGGCTTGCCACCGCCTTGCTGACGGGCTGCGCCGCTGTCCTGGCCACGGCCGACGATGCGGTGGTCACCCTCGAAAATCCCCGACCGGTGGCGCCCGACAGCCTGCAGGACCGGGCGCTGGCCGCCTGCCGCGCGCAGGGCAAACAGGAGGCGCGCTTCGAGTCGCAGATGAATGCCGATGCCAAACTGCCGGCCGGGCAGGGCACGCAGCTGAGTACGTTCATCTGCCGCTAGGGCCCGCCACCAGCACGCCGGCCGCCTTCCCTGGCGTCCGCGCCACGCCTACGCCCGCAGGCGCTGTCGGCCTGCACCGGTGCAGGGTGGCAAAACCGAGACTGGTTTTGCGCAGGAATTCGCACCGTCCGAAAGGACCCGCACCATGGACCCAGCGGGGTGCGTACACAAATTTTTACCCGACCGGAAAAAAGCCCTACCATCCACCAGACTCCACCACAGGTGACGACCATGACCCAACACACGCTGGAAGGCAGCTACACGCGCAGGCGTGACGCAAAGGAATTCACGTACAAGGCCACCTATGGGGAAGGCTACCGGCCGGCATGGCGCGCCCAGGTGTACGTGGACGGGCGTTTCCATGGAGAAGTGGGCGGGGTCATCCTGAACATCGACCTGCCGCCCCATGTGCAACGGCAGGTGGCCCAGGAACTGGTGCACACCTCCATCGAACGCAGTGTGCACCTCGACCACGAACCCGAGGGGTTGGCGCACGCCGCCTGACCTACACCCCCAGGGCGCCCGGCGGCGCCTCCGTCCACCGCCGGCCCGTGTCCACGCACCCCACGCACCGCCTGCCGTGCGCTGTGGAAAACACAATTCCATCCCAGCCGTTGAGACCGCCGGGGGTGCCGGCCATACTGCCGCATGACCTCGCCGCACACCGTTCTTCCCTTTGTCTACACCAGCCAGCCGCAGCGGGTGGTGTTCGGCGCCGGCGCGCTCGCCCGCCTGTCCGATGAAATCGATGCCCTGGGCGCCTGCCGTGCCCTGGTGCTGTGCACCCCCCAGCAGCGCGCGCAGGCCCAGCTCGCCGCCGACGCGCTGGGCTCGCGCGCCGCGGGCATCTTCGACCAGGCGGTGATGCACGTGCCGGTGGAGACGGCACGCGAGGCGAGGGCGCTGGCCGCCAGACTCGGCGCCGACTGCGCCGTGGCCTTCGGCGGCGGCTCCACCACCGGCCTGGGCAAGGCCATCGCGCTGGAATCGGGCCTGCCCATCCTGGCCATACCCACCACCTACGCTGGCTCGGAAATGACGCCCATCTACGGCCTCACCGAAGGCGGGCTGAAAAAGACCGGCAAGGACTTCCGGGTGCTGCCGCGCACCGTCCTCTACGACCCGGAGCTGAGCGCCGGCCTGCCGGTGGGCATGAGCATCACCAGCGGCATCAACGCCATCGCGCATGCGGCCGAAGGCCTGTACGCCGCCGACGCCAACCCGGTGATGACCCTGATGGCCCGCGAAGGCATACGCGCCCTGGCCTTGGCGCTGCCGGCCATCCGCCACGACGCGCAGGACATGGAGGCGCGCGGCAACGCCCTGTACGGCGCCTGGCTGTGCGGCACGGTGCTGGGCAATGTGGGCATGGCCCTGCACCACAAGCTGTGCCACACCCTGGGCGGCAGTTTCAAGCTGCCGCACGCCGAGACCCACACCATCGTGCTGCCGCACGCCCTGGCCTACAACGCGGCCGCCGCGCCGCAGGCCATGCGTTTCATCGCCGAGGCGCTGGGTGTGGCGGATGCGGCGCAGGGCGCCTACGACCTGGCGCGCGACAACGGCGCACCGGTGGCGCTGCGCGACATCGGCATGAAGGAGAGCGACGTGGACCTGGCCTGCGACATCGCCCTGCAGAACCAGTACCCCAACCCACGGCCGCTGGAGCGCGGGGCGCTGCGCGCGCTGCTGTTCGCGGCCTGGGCCGGGGAGCGGCCTGAAAGCAGGTAGGGCCTGGGCCCTACAGCCTGAAATTCCCCGTCCACTTCCGTTCGTACTCCATCTTGCGGAAGTGCTCGGCGATGAAGTCGATGAAACTGCGCACCTTCGCCGACAGGTGCTTGCGGCTGGGGTAGGCCAGGTTGATGGTCAGGCGCGGCAGGTCCCAGTCGTCCAGCGCGGGCACCAGGCGGCCGGCCACGATGTCGTCGTAGAGGATGTAGGTCGGCTGCACCAGGATGCCCATGCCGTCGAGCGCGGCGGCGCGCAGCACCTGGCCGTCGTTCGACTCCAGCACGCCGCGCGCGGTGAGGGTCTGCACCTCCGCCCCGCGGATGAAACGCATGTCGTTGGGGTTGTTGGCGTAGGTGTAGATCAGCAGCCTGTGGCGGTGCAGGTCTTCCGGCGTCTTCGGGTAGCCGTGCTGGGCGAAGTAGCGCGGCGACGCGGCCAGGATGCGCCGTGTCTCGCCCAGGCGGCGGATGGTGATGTTGCTGTCCGGTTCGGCCTCGCGGGTGCGGATGGCCACGTCGATGTTGTTGTCGATCAGGTCGAAGTAGCGGTTGGCCGCCTCCACGTGCACCGTCACCTGCGGAAAGCGCTCGGTGTAGGCGCGCAGCAGCGGCGCGATGTGGTGGATCGAGAACGAGATCGAGGCGGTGATGCGCAGTGTGCCGCTGGGGGTCTGCGTGGTGGCGTTGGCGGCCGACTCCGCGTCCTCCAGCTCGGCCAGGATGGTCCGGGCGCGGGCGCAGAACTCCTGGCCGGTGTCGGTGAGGTACAGGCGGCGGGTGTTGCGCTCCACCAGGCGCGCGCCTATGCGCTGCTCCAGCGCGCTCAGGTGGCGGCTGGCGGCGGCGTTCGACAGGCCCAGCGCCTCGGCGGCGCGGCTCAGGCTGCCGGCGTCGGCGATTTTTACGAACAGGGCGATTTCGGTCCAGCGGTCCACGGCAGGTCTTGTCTCCGGAAAGCACCTGCATGCGTGCAGGCCCGGGGCGCATTGTGGCCCGGCCCGGCGGGTGGGGTTTCCGCCGGGCGGAAAGATGAATTCCAGCACCGGCCTTGGCGCGGGCGGGGCGCTTGCCTAGAGTCGCCGTATTCCCCGGAGAGAGACACCCATGCGCAACCTCGACCAGTACAACATCACGCAGGCGGTGCTCGCCCGTTTTGCCGACACGCCCGACCCGCGCCTGCTGGAGATCCTGACCAGCCTGGTGCAGCACCTGCACAGCTTCGCCCGCGAGGTGGCGCTGACCGAGGAGGAGTGGACGAAGGGCATCCAGTTCCTCACCGCCACCGGCCACATGAGCGACGCCAAACGCCAGGAGTTCATCCTGCTCAGCGACGTGCTGGGCCTGTCGACCCTGGTGGTGGCGATGAACAACGACCGGCCCGCCGGCTGCACCGAGGCCACCGTGTTCGGCCCCTTCTATATGGAGGGCGCGCCGCAGTACGCCCTGGGCGACGACGTGGCCAACGGTGCCAAGGGTGTGCCCTGCCTGGTCAATGCCACGGTGCGCGGCATCGGTGGCGAGCCGGTGGCCCACGCCAAGGTCAACGTCTGGCAGGCCGACGCCGACGGCAACTACGACGTGCAGTACGCCGGCCTGGAGCAGGCCCAGGGCCGCGGCGAGCTGCGTACCGGTCCCCAGGGGGAGCTGTATTTCCGCACCGTGCTGGCCGAGGCCTACCCGATCCCGCACGACGGCCCGGTGGGCGACCTGCTCACCGCCACCAAACGCCACCCGTGGCGGCCGGCACACCTGCATTTCATGATCGAGGCACCGGGCTACCAGACGCTGATCACCCATGTGTTCCGCGACGGCGACCGGTGGCTCGATTCCGATGCGGTGTTCGGTGTGCGCCAGTCGCTGGTGGCGCCGTGGACCGAGGGCCAGGACGGCTTGTGGCACCTGGACTATGGCTTCGTGCTGAACCCCGTGGCGGCTGCCGCCACCCGGCCTTCCACCCCCGCGCTGGCCGTCAACGCCGCGGCATGAGCGTCGTCAAACACATCGTCATGTGGCAGGTGCGCGGCGAGTCGGCCAGCGAACGCCTGGCCAATGCGCGGCGCCTGCGGGCCAGCTTCGAATCGCTGCGCGGGCGTATACCGGGCCTGCTGGCGCTGGAGGTGGGCATCGACCACAGCCGTGTCGACTACGCCTGCGACACCGTGCTCTACACCGAGTTCGACAAGCAGGCCTCGCTCGATGCCTATGCAACGCACCCGGAGCACCTGCGTGTGAAGGCCGAGATCGGCGACATGCGCACCAGCCGCCACCAGGTCGACTACACGGCCGGCTGACGCCCCCTTTTTTTCCGCTTATCCACTCCAGGAGACAAGAGACATGGACGAGAACCTCAAGAACGAACTGGAAATCCGCCAGATGGTCGAACGCTGGGCCGTCTGGCGTGATGCCGGCGACTGGGAGCGTTTCGCCACCGTGTGGCACCCCGAGGGCGTGATGATGGCCACCTGGTTCCAGGGCCCGTTCGCCGACTTCATCCGCGTCACGCAGGAAGGCTGGGCCAAGGGCGTCAGCATCCTGCATTTCCTGGGCGGCACGGCGGTCGACATCCAGGGCGACCGCGCCATCGCGCAGACCAAGATGACCATCTCGCAGCGCGGCGAGGTCGACGGTGTGCCCTGCGACGTGGTGTGCACCGGCCGCTTCTACGACTTCGTGGTCAAGGTCGGCGGCGACTGGAAGCTGCTGCACCGCCAGCCCATCTACGAGAAGGACCGCATCGACCCGATCGACCCGGCCGCCGTGCTCACGCTCGACCAGGCCGCGCTGGCGACCTTCCCCGCGGGCTACCGCCACCTGGCCTATATCCAGACACGCATCGGCTACACGGTGAAGATGGACATGCCCATGTTGAAGGGCGAGGACGTGCAGGCCCTGTACCGCCGCGGCGCGCAGTGGCTGGCCGGCGGCCCGCTGGAACGCTGAGACCGCCACCCCCACAAGAACGACGGAGACACACCATGACCCATTCCTTGCCCCCATCCCTGCCCGATTCCCTGCCCGATTCCCTGCCGCCATCCCGGCCGCGCTACCGGACCGGCCGCCGCGCGCTGCTGGGGCTTGCCGTCGCACTGGCCGCCGGCACCGCTTTCGCGCAGGCCCCCTTTCCGGACAAGCCGCTGCGCATCGTGGTGCCGCAGCCGCCCGGCGGCGGTTTCGACTTCGTGGCGCGGGTGCTGGCCGACCGGCTGGGCAAGGCCCTGGGCCAGCCGGTGGTGGTGGAAAACCGCCCCGGTTCCGGCACGGTGATCGGCACCGACGTCGTCGCCAAGGCGCCGGCCGACGGTTACACCCTGCTGCTGGGGTCCGTGTCGAACCTGGCCCTGAACATGGGCATGTACAAGAACCTGCCCTACGACAGCCTGCGCGACTTCGAACCCGTGGGCCTGGCCGTCGCCTACAGCTACACGCTGATGGCCCGCAAGGACCTGCCGCAGAACAGCCTGCAGGACGTCGTCGGCTTCGCCAAGGCGCACCCGCAGGGCCTGACCTACGCTTCGGCCGGCAACGGTTCGGGCCAGCACGTCATCGCCGCGGCGCTGTGGCGCGCCGCGGGGGTGGACATCACCCACGTGCCCTACCGCGGCGCACAGGCGGCCTACCAGGACCTGATCGGCGGCCGGGTCGACCTGTTCTTCGACCTGTCGTCCACGGCCCGCACCCAGATCGATGCCGGCACCGTCAAGCCGCTGGCGGTATCCGGCCCCACGCGGCTGGTCACCCAGCCGGGCATCCCCACCATCGGCGAGAGTGGCGTGGCGAAGCTGGAACTGGTGTCCTGGTTCGGCCTGTTCGCCCCGGCAAAGACGCCGCCGGCGGTGCTGGCCCGGCTGCGCGCGGTGACGCAGCAGGTGGTGACCCTGCCCGAGGTGGTGGAAACCTTCACCAAGGCCGGCGGTGTGCCGATGAACCTGTCCCTGGCCGACACCCGGGCGCTGGTGCGCAAGGATGTGGAAGGGTGGAGCAGGACGGTGCGCGAGCTCGGCATCCAGCCGGACTGACATCTTTTTTACACGGCGCTTCTTGTGGCGAATACTGTATTTATGTACAGTACATAATCCTTCCACCCCCAGGAGCTGCCATGCCCGTGAAACCCATTCCCGACGGCTACCACACCGTCACCCCCTACCTGATGGTGAAGGACGCGCCGCGTTTTCTCGCCTTCATGGCGGACGTGTTCGGCGCGCAGACGCGCCTGCAGCTGGTGCGGCCCGACGGCAACATCGGCCATACCGAGATTACCGTCGGCGACTCGGTCATCATGCTCTGCGAGGCCATGCCCGAAGGCCCCACACCCTGCATGCTGCACTTCTACGTGGACGACGTGGATGCCACCTTCGACAAGGCGGTGAAGGCCGGCGGCACTGTCATCGCCCCGCCCACGCTGCAGTTCTACGGCGACCGCTCCGGCGGGGTGAAGGAGCCGACCGGCTATTCGATCTGGATCGCCACCCACGTCGAAGACGTGCCGCCCGATGAACTGGAGCGCCGCGGCATCGCGGCCATGCAGGCCCGGGCCTGATGGAGTAGCCGGGCGCCGCCTGCGCCCTCCGTCCTGCGCGGGGGTTGCGGGGGGTCTTTCTGTCCCGAGATTAACGGTTGTTCCATCCGCACCGGCCCGGCATGCGGGCGTCCCGGATAAATGCGCATATTCACGCAAATCCTGGCCGTCCCCGGCGATTACGCCGCCGGTGGTTTCCGGGCAGGCCGATTCAGCCGGCCTTAATGCCAGCCCCCACCGGTGCATATCCATTTCGGCGGCCCGCAGGCAAGCATGGATTCGAATGGCCGCGCTACCGCAGCCGGGGCGAAAAAATGCATTATTTTCCGCAGTTGTCCCCCATAAAAAATCGGGCCCTCCTATACTGCGCCAGAGCTATTCAATTCGAATAATTTCCACGGCCGCGGAGGTGGAGGAAAAGGCGAGATGACGTCAGCGGAAGCGCCCAGGCGCAAGACCTGTTTCGCGCCGGGTAAAGGCTTTCGGTACCTGGCCGCGGCATGGTTTACCTGCTTGTCCGGGCCCGTGGCGCAGGCGCAGGGTTCGGCCGAAGGGGGGCCGGCCTGGCTGGTGCCGGGTGGTGCCGTTCTGCTCCTGCTGGCCGGGGCCGCAGCCGGCTTCGCCTGGTGGTTCGCCGGGGTCAACCGGCGGCTGCGGGCCGAAGTGGCCGGCTGGCGCGCAGCGGAGCAGGCCCTGCACCGGGACCAGGCCCGGGCGGAGGACCTGCAGCACCAGTTCGCGGCCATGTCCGACGAGCTTCCCCTGACCATGTTCCAGATGCAGACCTGGCCGGACGGCAGCCGGGCCTACAGCTTCATCGGCAGCCGGGCCTTGCAGACCCTGGGTGTCTCGGCCGAGGAACTGAAGGCCGACCCCGAAAGCCGCTGGCGCAAGGTGCTGCCCGAAGACGTGGCGCGCGCCAAGGCGCAGCTGGCCGAAGCCGCCTTGCGCCTGCGGCAAGGCGAGGCCCGGGTCACCACCGAGATCGTGGTGCGCACCCAGGACCAGGACGGCAAGGGCAGCCGCTGGATACTGTTCGCCGCCTGTGCCGTGGCGGCCGGCGCCGACGGGACCGTGGTCTGGAACGGCTACTACCAGGACGTGACGGAGAAACTGCAGAACCAGATGCTGCTGCGCAACGTGCTGGACGAATGTCCCGCCATGGTCATGATCAAGGACCTGGAGGGCCGCTACCTGCTGACCAACCGGGCCTTCGACCAGATACTGCAGTTCGCGCCCGGGCAGGTGCTGGGCAAGTCCAAGCACGAGCTGTTCTCGACGGCGGCGGCCGACCGCCTGCATGCCATCGAGCTGCAGGTGCAGGCAACGGGCCGGCCGCAGCAGTTCGAAATGGAGCTTCCCGCCACCGCCGCGGGGCGGCGGTTTTTCCTGTTCACCAAGTTCCTCATGCAGGACGAGTTCGGCAAGGCCTACGCGACGGGCACCATGGCCACCGACGTGACCGACCGGCATAAGGCCGAAGATGCGCTGCGGGAAAGCGAGGCCTACAGCAAGATGCTGTTCCAGGATTCGCACCGGCCCATGGTGGTGCTGGATCCGGAGACCGACACGGTCATCGACTGCAACGCCGCAGCGGTCAAGGTGTATGGCTTCTCCAGCCGCGAAGAACTGCTGGGCAAGTCGCCGCTGGATATGTCGGCCCCATTCCAGAGCGACGGTACCGACTCTGTCGCCGCGAGTGCGCGCCACCGCCATACCCGCTCCGCCATGCAGACCGGCCTGGAGGTCTTCGATTGGCGCCACCAGCGGCCCAATGGCGAAATCTGGGACGCCAGGGTGCACCTGATGCAGTTCGACCACCAGGGCCGCTTGCTGCTGCAGTTCACGCTGGAAGACATCACCGAGCGCAAACGCAAGGAGCAGCAACTGCTGTTCAACCGCCGGGTGCTCGAGAACGCCGGCCCGATGCTGTGGTTCGAGACCCAGGGGCGGCGGGTGGTGTATGCCAACCAGGCGGCGCTGCAGCACCTGGGCCACAGCTTCGGGCAGTGCATCGGCCTGCACGTGTCCGAGGTCAATGCCGACTACGATCCGGCGTTCGATGCGGTCCACCTGGCACGCATGCGGGAGACGGGCGAGCACCGGGTCCGCGGGACCCGGCACCGGCGCGCCGACGGCAGCCTGGTGGACGTCGAGGTGATGTCCTTCCTGGCCGACAGCGAAGACGGCGAGCGCCTGATCGTCTCGTTCAAGGACATCACCGCGCAGAAGCGGGCGCAGGAGCAGTTGGTGCAGGCCAAGGAAATCGCCGAGGAGGCGGCCCGCACGAAGTCGGGTTTCCTGGCGAACATGAGCCATGAGATCCGCACCCCGATGAACGCCATCATCGGCATGAGCCACCTGGCGCTGAAGACCGATCTCACGCCGCGCCAGCGCGACTACCTGCAGAAGATCCAGCGCTCGGGCCAGCACCTGCTGGGCATCATCAACGACATCCTCGACTTCTCCAAGATCGAGGCGGGCAAGCTCGGCATCGAGGAAGCCGAATTCGAGATCGAAAAGGTGCTGGAGAACGTCGCCAACCTGATCGCCGACAAGATCAGCGCCAAGGGCCTGGAGCTGGTCTTCGAAGTGGCGCAGGACGTGCCGCTGCACCTGGTGGGCGACCCGCTGCGCCTGGGGCAGATCCTCATCAACTACGCCAACAATGCCGTCAAGTTCACCGAACGCGGCGAGATCGGTGTGGTGATCCGCGTGCTGGAGATGACCGACACGGAGGTCCTGCTGCATTTCGCCGTGCGGGACACCGGCATCGGCCTGACCGAAGAGCAGGCGGCCCACCTGTTCCAGAGTTTCCAGCAGGCCGACACCTCGATCACCCGCCGCTACGGGGGCACCGGCCTGGGGCTGGCGATCTCCCGCAAGCTGGCCGAGCTCATGGGCGGCGAGGTCGGGGTCGAGAGCACGCTCGGGCAAGGCTCCACCTTCTGGTTCACCTCGCGCCTGGGCATCGACCAGGCCCGGCGCAGCAGGCGGCTGCCGCACCCCGACCTGCGCGGCAGCCGGATCCTGGTGGTCGACGACAACGACAGCGCCCGCATGGTGCTGGCCGACATGCTGGGCAGCATGCACTTCGACGTGGTCAATGCGGCGACGGGCCCGCTCGCCATCGCCGAGGTCCAGCGGGCGGCGCGCGAAGGCGGGCCGTTCGACGTGGTGCTGCTCGACTGGAAGATGCCCGGCCTGAGCGGCACCGAGACCGCGCGGCGCATCCGGGCGCTGGAGCTGGTGCCGGCACCCCGCCTGGTCATGGTCACCGCCTACGGCCGCGAGGAGGTAATGAAGGAGATAGACGATGCCGGCATCGAGGACGTGCTGATCAAGCCGGTCAACTCGTCGGTGATGTTCGACACGCTGATCCGCCTCCTGGGGGGGGGCAACGAAACCGACCCGGTGCGGCAGCCCGCACCGGAGGAGGCGCCCGGCGGCGCCCTGGACGCCCTGCATGCCCTGCACGGGGCCCGCGTGCTGCTGGCCGAAGACAACCTGCTGAACCAGCAGGTGGCCAGCGAGCTGCTGGTCGACGCCGGGCTGGAAGTCGATATCGCCGGCAACGGCGTGGAAGCGGTGGCCATGGCCCAGGCCAGGCCCTACGACATCGTGCTGATGGACATGCAGATGCCCGACATGGACGGACTGGAAGCCACCCGGGCCCTGCGCGCGGTCCCGCGGCTGGCCGGCCTGCCGATCGTGGCCATGACGGCCAATGCCATGCAGGCCGACCGGGACCGCTGCATCGAGGCCGGCATGGTCGATTTCGTCACCAAGCCGATCGAGCCCCAGGAGCTGTGGAATGCGCTGCTGCGCTGGATCGCGCCGCGCGAGGCGTCGGCCGCGGCGCCGGCGTTGCGCAACGCGGCGGCCGCTGCCGCGGATGGCACGGATGGCACGGAGGGCACGCACGAGGCCCTGCCGCAGCGCATCGAAGGCCTCGACCTGGCCGCCGGCCTGCGCCGGGTGCTGGGCAAACCGGCACGCTACCTCGCCATGCTGCGCGGATTCGCCGCCGGACAGGCGGGGGTGCCGCGGCAGATCGCCGCGGCGCTGGCCGTCGGCGACCGAGCGACCGCCGAGCGGCTGGCCCACACCCTCAAGGGGCTGGCGGGCAATATCGGTGCCGGCGCGCTGCAGCAGGCCGCGGCGGAACTGGAAAAGGCCATCGGCGACGGGACGCCGGAGGCCGCTCCGTTTGCGGCCCTGGAACATGCCTTGTTGCTGCAGCTGGCCGCCATCGGGGCGGCGTTGCCGGCACCGGGCGCCGGCACGCCGGCGGCATCCACGGCGCCGGCCGTCGATGCGCGGCAACGTGACGCCGTGCTGCACGAACTGACGACCCTGCTGGCTGCCGACAACGCGAAGGCCGAAAAAGTCCTGGTCGAACATGCCGCCCTGCTGGCCGCCGCCTTGCCCGACCATTTCCGGTCCCTGGAGGCGGCCATCGGCCAGTTCGACTTCGAGCAGGCCCTGGCCATCCTGGGTGCGGCCGGCCGGCCACATCCGCCCACTTCCGAGGCCCGACCATGAGCGACTCCCTGGATTTCACGCACAGGCCGACCGTCCTGGTGGTCGACGACACGCCGCAGAACCTGGCGCTGATGGGCGACCTGCTGGAAGACAAATACACCGTGAAGGTGGCGACCGGCGGTGTGCGTGCGCTGAAGATGGCCCACTCGGACACACCGCCGGAGCTGATCCTGCTCGACATCATGATGCCGGACATGGACGGCTACGAGGTCTGCCGGCAGCTCAAGGCCGATGCCCGCAGCCGCGACATCCCGGTCATCTTCCTGACCGCCAAGTCCGAGGCGGACGACGAACGGCGCGGCTTCGCGCTGGGGGCGGTGGACTACATCACCAAACCGATCAGCCCGCCCAAGGTGCTGGCCCGCGTGGCCACGCACCTGGCCCTCAAGGCTTCGGCCGACTTCCTGCGCGACCAGAACGCCTACCTGGAACAGGAGGTGGCGCGCCGCACCGAGGACGTGCGCACGCTGCAGGACGTGACCATCCTGGCCATGGCGTCGCTGGCGGAAACCCGGGACAACGAGACCGGCAACCACATCCTGCGCACCCAGCACTACATACGTGCGCTGGCGCGCCATCTGAGCACCCATGTGCGTTTCCGCGACTTCCTCACCCCCGGCATGATCGAGCTGGTGTTCAAGTCCGCCCCCCTGCACGACATCGGCAAGGTGGGCATTCCCGACAACATCCTCCTCAAGCCCGGGCGGCTCACGCCGGAAGAGTTCGAGGTCATGAAGACCCACACCACCCTGGGCCGCGATGCCATCGAGCAGGCCGAGCGCCGCCTGGGCAAGACCGTGCCTTTCCTGTCGTGCGCCAAGGAAATCGCCTATTCGCACCAGGAGAAGTGGGACGGCAGCGGCTATCCCTTGGGCCTGGCGGGCGATGCCATTCCCGTTCCCGCGCGCCTGATGGCCCTGGCCGACGTCTACGACGCCCTGATCAGCCGCAGGGTCTACAAGTCGCCGATGCCGCACGAGCAGGCCATGGAGATCATCGCCGCGGGCCGCGGCCGGCATTTCGACCCCGACATGGTCGACGCCTTCATCGCCATCCAGGGCGAATGCCAGGCCATCGCGGTGCGCTACGGCAATACCGACGAGGAACTGCAGGAGGAAGCTGCGCGGCTGCAGCCGCAGACGCTGGCGCGCTAGCGTCGCTGCACCGCGCCAGGGTCAGCGCCTGCGCCGTCCGCGCCGGCCCAGCCTGCGGAAGAACACCCGCAGGCAGCGCCGCGCCGCCAGCCACCACAGGGCCGTGCCCAGCCGCCACAGGCTTTCCAGCGCCAGGGCGGCCATGCCCGCGGTGGCCAGCGCGCCGATGCAGCGGCGCGACACCGCGTGCCAGGAGAAGGCGCAGGCGCCCGGTGAACAGGCCCGGTCCGGCTCCACCAGCAGCCAGCCCGCGGCACCCGCGGCCAGCACCAGCACCCCACACAGGGCGAGGAAGGCGAGGCGCAGGCGGGGCAGGGAGTGCACGGGCGGAGTCTAGCCGCCCGGCTGCCGGAAACGGGTTTATCCCAATGTCCCTCCGCAACCCGGCGGCGCGACACTTGCTTCCAGCATGTAATCGATTACATTTTCAAGGCGCCCCATGTATTCCTTCCCTCGCCGCCTGTTCCTGGCCGCGCTCCTGGGTGCGGCAGGCAGCCTGTCCGCGGTGCCCGCCCAGGCCCAGGACCGCTTTCCTTCCAAACCCCTGCGTATCGTGGTGCCCTTCGCCGCCGGCGGCGGGGTCGACATCCTCACGCGGGTGCTGGCGCAGCACCTGGGCGAGCGGCTCGGGCAGCAGGTGGTGGTGGACAACCGGGTGGGTGCGGGCGGCAACCTCGGCACCGACATGGTGGCCAAGGCGCCGGCCGATGGCTACACGCTGGTGATGGCGACCACCGGCACCCACACCATCAACCCCGGCCTGTACACGAAGATGCCCTTCGACGCCGAGCGCGACTTCAAACCCATCACCCTCATCGCCTCGGTTCCCAACCTGCTGGTGGTGCCGGCCGCCTCGCCGGCCACCGACGTCAAGCAGCTGCTGGCCCAGTTGCGCGCTCAGCCGGGGCAGGGCAGCTTCGCCTCGTTCGGCAACGGCACCTCCAACCACCTGTCGGGCGAGATGTTCAAGTCGCTGGCGGGTTTCCAGGCCACCCACGTGCCCTACAAGAGCGCCGGGCAGGCGGTGACCGACCTGATCGCCGGCCAGACCAGCTTCGCCTTCGTCAACATGCCGCTGGCCCTGCCGCAGGTGCGGGCGGGCAAGCTGCGCGGGCTGGCGGTGACGGGGGCGAAACGCTCGCCTTCCACCCCCGAGTTCCCCACCATGCAGGAGGCCGGCGTGCCGGACTTCGTGGTCGAGTCCTGGTACGGGCTGATGGCCCCGGCCGGCACACCCGATGCGGTCATCCAGCGCCTGCATACCGAAACGCTGGCCGTGCTGGCGCGGCCCGACGTGGCTGCCTATTTCGCCCAGCAGGGCGCCGACGTGGTGATCAGCACACCGGCCGAGTTCAGCGCCATGGTGCATACCGAGCGGCTGCGCTGGGCCGAGGTGATCCGCCGTTCCGGCGCCACGGTGGACTGACGTGGGCCGGCCCAACATCCTCTTCATCATGGCCGACCAGATGGCGGCCGGCCCGCTGCCGATGTACGGCGGTCCGGTGCTGGCGCCGCACATGGCGGCGCTGGCGGCGCGGGGTGTGGTGTTCGACGCGGCGTATTGCAATTCACCTATCTGCGCGCCCTCGCGCTGCTCGATGCTGACCGGGCGGCTGCCCACGGCCATTGGTGCCTGGGACAACGCCAGCGAGCTGGCGTCGTCGCGGCCCACGCTGGCCCATGCGCTGGCAGCCGCGGGCTGGCGCACCATCCTGGCGGGCAAGATGCATTTCATCGGACCGGACCAGCTGCACGGCTACGAAGAGCGCCTCACCACCGACATCTACCCCGCCGGCTTCGACTGGACACCCGACTGGAGTGCCGGCCCGCGCGACAAACCCTCGGGCATCAGCATGTCCAACGTGCTGCAGGCCGGGCCCTGCCTGCGCAGCATGCAGATCGACTACGACGACGAGGTGGAGTACTTCGCCACCCAGCGCCTGTACGACCTGGCGCGCGAGCCGCAGGAGGCGCGCAAGCCCTTTTTCATGACCGTGTCCTTCAGCCACCCGCACCCGCCCTATACCGCGGGACAGGAGCACTGGGACCGCTACGACCACGGCGCCATCGCCATGCCCGCCGTGCCGCCGATACCGGTGGAGGAGCGCGACATGCAGAGCCAGTGGCTGCACCAGTCGCACGACGCCGACCGCCAGCCGGTGAGCGCCGAACAGGTGCGCAATGCGCGCCACGCCTACTACGCCATGGTGTCCTACGTGGACGACAAGGTCGGCCGGCTGGTGCAGACGCTGCACGCCTGCGGCCTGGCGGAAGACACCATCGTGGTGGTCACCGCCGACCATGGCGAGATGCTGGGCGAGCGGGGCATGTGGTACAAGCAAAACTTCTTCGAGCCCTCGGTGCGGGTGCCGCTGATGGTGTGTGCGCCGGGCCGCTACACACCGCGCCGCGTGGCGGAGCCGGTGTCCCTGGTGGATCTGCTGCCCACCTTCCTGGACTGGGCCGGCGGCGTGTTGGACTGGCCCGAGCCGCTGGACGGCCGCAGCCTGGTGCCCCTGCTCACGCACGGCAGGGATGCTGCAGAGGCCACGGGGACCCCCGGTACCGCGCCGCGTCAGGTCCTCTCCGAATACACCGATATGGGGGTGATCGCCCCCTGCCGCATGCTGCGGGTCGGCCGCTACAAGTACATCTATACCCATGGCCATCCAGCCCAGCTCTACGACCTGGACGAGGACCCGGCGGAGCTGCACAACCTGGCGTCGGTGCACCCACCGGCCGCCCCCAGCGGACTGCCCGAAGTCCTGGCCCGGATGCACCGCACGCTGCTCGACGGCTGGAACGCCGATGCGGTCCACGCCGCCGTGCTGGCCAGCCAGCGCAGCCGCCTGTTCCTGAAAAAAGCCGCTGCCGCCTCGGGCCGCTACCCCGACTGGAGTTTCCAGGCTGTTCGCGACGACAGCCGGCGCTACGTGCGCGCCAGCGGCGCGGCCGGTGCCAAGGCGCGGGCGCGCTGGCCCTTCGTGCCTCCGGAGAGTACGCCATGAACATCCGCCTCGTGGCCCGCACCGCGGGCGTTTCCGTCGCCACCGTGTCGCGGGTCTTCAACACCCCCGAGGTGGTGCGGGCCGAAACCCGCGAGCGGGTGCTGGCGGTGGCCCGCCGCTTCGACTACGTGCCCAACGCCAACGCACGCACCCTGCGCACCCAGCGCAGCCGCCTGCTGGGGGTGGTGCTGCCCACGCTGCTCAACCCGGTGTTCGCCGAGTTCGCCGAAGGCATCTCCGCGGCGGCCATCGAAGCCGGCTACGCCATCCAGCTCATGACCACGGAATACCGGGAGCGCGACGAGGAGGCCGCGGTGCAGCACCTGGTGGGCCGGGGGGTGGATGGGGTGGTGATGGTGGCCTGCCACCCGACCGATTCGCGGGCGCTGCGCCACCTGCGCGGCGCCGGAATGCCCTACCTGCTGGCCTACAACCGGCACCCGGAGCACCCCTGCGTGTCGGTCGACAGCGAAAGCGCGGTGGCGCAGCTGGTGGACATGCTGTACGCACGCGGGCACGAACGTATCGCCATGCTGTGCGGCGACCTGTCGGCATCGGACCGCTCACGCGCGCGGCACACTGGTTTCCTGCGCGGTTTTGCACAGCTGGGCCTGCCCGCCGGGCCCATGGTCGAGGTGCCCTTCATCGACGACACGGTGGATGTCGCCGTTGCCATGCTGAGCGCGCCTGGCCGGCCCACCGCCCTGATCTGCTCCAACGACCTGATCGCCCTGCGGGCCCTGCGTGCGGCCCACCAGGCGGGCCTGCGGGTGCCGCAGGACCTGAGCATCACCGGCTTCGACGGCATCGCGCTGGCCACCGTGATCGTGCCCAGCCTGTGCACCATGGTGCAGCCCAGCCGCGACATGGGCCGGGTGTGCATCGAACTCATCGCGCCGGCGGCTGCTGCCGGCACCCTGCTGGACCCGCGCGCCAGCCGCACCCTGCCGGTCCACCTGCGGGAGGGGGAGTCGGTGGCGTCCCTGGTGCCGCTCACACCGGCATGAGCACGACCTTCCTGGTCCAGCTCAGCGACCTGCACATCCGCGAACCGGGGCGCCTGGCCTACGGCCGCATCGACACCGCACCCTACCTGCGCCAGGCCGTGGCCGGCGTGCTGGCGCTGCGGCAGCCGCCCGACGCGGTGGTCATCACCGGCGACCTGTGCGATTTCGGCCGAGCGGCCGAATACGCGCACCTGGCCGAGCTGCTGGCACCGCTGCCCATGCCGGTGTACCTGCTGCCCGGCAACCACGACGACCGCGAGCAGCTGCGGCGCAGCTTTCCCGGCCACCGCTACCTGGGGCAAGAAGGGTATGTGCAGTACGGCGTGGCGGTGGGCGGCCTGCGGCTCATCGCACTCGACACCTGCGAGACCGGCTTGCCCCACGGCACGCTGGACGCGACGCGGCTGGCCTGGCTGAAGGCCGAACTCGATGCGCACCGCGACGTGCCGGTGGTGCTCGCCATGCACCATCCGCCGTTCGCCACGCTGATCGGCCACATGGACGACATCGGCCTGCTGCAGGGCGCGCAAGCGCTCGAAACCCTGCTGTTCCAGTACCCCAACGTGGAGCGTGTCATCTGCGGCCACCTGCACCGCGCCATCGAGGTGCGTTTCGGCTGCAGCATCGCCTGCACCGCGCCGGCACCCGCGCATTCGGTGGCGCTGGACCTGCGGCCCGATGCGCCGTCGGAATGGGTGCTGGAGCCGCCCGGCCTGCGGGTGCACGCCCTGCCGGCGGGCGGCCGGCTGGTGACGCACCTGGCACCGCTGGGCCGTTTCGAGGGACCCTATCCCTTCCACGACGGCGCGGGGCTGATCGACTGACGACCGGCCCGCCGCGGCGCCTTGCCGGGAGGCCGGCGCAGCGTCAGAAGTGCTTGGTCACGCTGGCGTAGATGCTGCGCCGCAGGCCGTACTGGGGCGCGCCCACACCGATGCCGGTGCCGTCGCGCAGCAGATAACCCTTGTCGAACAGGTTCAGCAGCGAGATGCGGCCTTCCACGTCACCGCCGGAGGTGTCCTTCCAGGTATGCACGTAGGAGGCGTTGACGACCAGGTAGCTGGGCAGGGAGTCGCCATTGGGTGTGCCGCCGTCGAGCGTGCGGCGCAGGCCGCTGCCGAAGACAAAATCGCTGCTCACCCGGTTGTCGCCGAACTTGTAGCTGGCACCGCCCGACACGGTGTAGGTCTGGTCGTGGTCCAGGTACACGTAGTGGTTGGCGATGTAGGCCAGTTCGGCCGCGCCGAACAGCGACTGGCCCGACACGATGTTCTTGCCCTGCGCCTTCTGCACCGCGAAGTTCAGGTAGGCCAGCCAGTGGGCGTCGTTGTAGCGCGCCGACAGTTCCAGCCCCTTGGCGTAGCCCTTGTCATAGTTGAAGGGCGACAAGATCAGCGCCTGGCCGAACTGGCCTTCGTCCAGCAGGTTGTGGATGGCCTTGTAGTAGCCGTCGGCCGACAGCGTCAGGTTGGGCGTGAGCTTGTGCGCCACACCCACGTCGTAGTAGCTGGTGCGTTCGGCCTTCACCGCCGACGAGGTGGCGATTTCCGGCTGGTTGCTGGTGCCGTTGTACAGGTTGATGCTCTGCTGCGACGCCAGTTCCTGCGGCGGCGGCGTGAAGTAGCGCGCGAAGCCCGCATGCAGGGCGGTGGCCGGCGTGGCCTGGTACAGCACATTGACCCGGGGGCTGAACTGGTGTTCCTTGGTGAAGGCGTTGACGCTGTCGAAGCGCACGCCGTAGTTCACCGTCAGCTTCGGGTCGATCTTCCACTCGTCCTGCAGGTAGAGGCTGGCCAGCTGGCCGGTCTTGGCGGTGTTGTCGGTAACCAGTTGCGGGTCGCTGCCCACCTGGGCGCCATCGCCATCGACCGGGAACACGTTCACCGCATTGAGGCTGCGGGTGCGCTGGCGGGTATAGGCGCCGCCGAAACGCAGGGTGTGCGCCGGCACCAGCTTGTAGGAGGCGTCGAACTGCAGGCCGTCGGCCGCGTTGGAGCGCTGGCTGTCCGAGGCCACGCCGTTGTAGATCAGGTCACCCACCGGGTCGGGGGTGTAGTGCAGCTTCGAGTCCTGGTGGAAGGCCGACAGCTGGAAGTCGAGTCGGCCCAGGCTCTTCTGCAATGCCACCGCGACGAACTGGTTGGTCTCGCTCTGGCGCTCCCGCACGTTCGACGAGGGCAGGCCGTTGTAGCCCGAAGCCGTGTCGCTGAAGCCGGTCAGCGAGAAGGCCGGCACCTGGTTCGGGTTGGTCGGGATGTTGAAGCGGCCCTGGTAGGTGCCGAACATCAGGCCCACCCGGGTGTTGTCGTCCACGTAATAGGACAGGTTGCCGAAGGTCTTGGTCTGCCGGGTGCGGTCGTTGTCCGGGTTGCGGCCGGGCTGCGGGTTCTCGATGCCGATGCTGTTCGACAGCCCGGTGCCCGAGAAGTAGTAACTCAGGTTGCCGGTGGTGCCGTAGACCGAGGCATTGCCTTCGAGGGTGTTGTGGCTGCCGAAGGTCAGGCCGACCGAGCCGCCGGGCTTGCCGAAGCCTTCCTTGGTCTGGATGTCGACCACCCCCGCGGTGCGCAGGCCGTACTGGGCGGGCAGGGCACCGGTGAGGAAGTCGATGCTGCTCACGTAGCGGGTGTCGAGCGACTGGCCAAAACCCGAGATGCCCTCGGGCAGCTGGATGCCGTTGATGCGGTACTGCACGTTGCTGTGGTCGTCGCGCACGTGCAGCGAGCCGGAACCTTTCGAGTCCTTGGCCACGCCGGGCAGGCTCAGCAGCACCTCGTCGAAGGCCGAGGCGCTGCCCTTGCCGAGCGAGTCGATCAGCGGCTGGTCGATGCGGTAGACGGTGGTGCCGACCTGGGGCGACAGCTCCACGCGGGCCTTGCGCAGGCGCTCCGAGGTGATCTGCACCTCGGACAGCGTGCCGTCGGTGGCGGAAGCCGTGGGCGGTGCGGCCGTGCTGCCGCTACCGGTGGCGGGCGTTGCCGGGGCGGTCTGCGCGGCAGCCAGGCAGGAGGCCAGCGTCAGCACGGCCAGGGAAATGGTGTTGCGGGGGAAACGCGAAGGGAATGAGGGTGTCATGGCACATCGTTGAAATCGGACGGGGGCAGCGGGGCCAGCAGGCCGGGCCGCGGCGGGGGCGATTCAGCGATGGGCAGGCGGTGCACGCGCGTGGAAAAGCGCGTCGCGCTGGACGATGCGTCCGAGCAGGAAAAAGACGAAGACGGTGGCCGCCGGCAGCAGCACCGGCAGGGCGGTGGCGGCCGAGGGCAGGGCGTGGCCCTGGCACAGCTGGTCGAACAGCCGGCAGTCGCTGCCGCCGGCCTGGTGGCCGAACAGGCGGTCGAGCCAGCTGGCAGCCTTGGATGTGGCGGTGGCCTGGACCGGTGCGGCGGTGTCCGTAGCAAGCGCTGCGGTGGAGGCCGTGACCGACAGGTGTGTGCCCGGCGGGTGGACCACCGCGTGCAGTGTCCCGAGCAAGGGCGCCAGCAGCAGCGCCAGCAGCAGTGCGTAGGCCCACGCACGGCGGGGCAGCCGCAGGAGGGTGCGGGCGCGCAGCAGCAGGGGCAGGAGCGTGGTGGTGTGCATGGGGCCGGCGGCCGCGTCACGCGGTACGCCGGGCAGCATTGTCGTTCAAATCGGGGCCCGTCGCTCCTGGGAAACCACGCACCGCCAGGGCAGGGCGTTCAGGCCCCGAGCAGCCCGCCCACGAAGGCGCGGCCCTTGTCGAAGGTGGTCGGGATGGTGGCGTGGTGGGTCTTGGCGTGCAGCAGCGTCTGGCGCACGAAGTGGTCGGTGGAGGTGAACTCGAAGCCCGATGCGCGGATGTAGGTGCGGCCGAACTCCTTCAGCCGGGTGAAGTACGCCGCGCCCGTGTCCCAGGTCTTCTGGCTGATCATCTCCGACTCGCGGGTGTCCTTGAACATCGCCAGCATGACCATCAGGCTGCCGCAGATGCCGCTGTTGAGTGTCAGCATGGGAATCAGCGGGCTTGCGTCGCAGCCCTGCTGGAAGAACTCCTTGAAGCGCGTCAGGTCGGTGATGATGCCGCCCTTGGCCGGGTCCAGCTCCGGCTGCAACTGCTCGTAGCGGCGCCGCACGTCGGTCCCCTGCTTGGCCCGCGCCAGGCCCTCCTCCTTGCCGAAATGCTCCTTGGCGACCTTCAGGAAGGCCTTGATCTTCTCGTTCTCGCACATACGCATGATGAACTTCACGATGAACTCGATGCCCGTCATGATCGCGCTGATCAGCAGGCTCAGCCCCGGCAGGAAGCTGTGCAGCGCCGCCTTGGCCGCGCCCTTGAGCAGGTCCACCAGCCCGGCGCCGATGCCCATGCGCATGGCCGACTCCAGGGTCGACGCCGTCAGCTCCGGGTGGCCTGGCGTCAGCGAAATCTTGCGCCGTTCCATCCACGCGCCGATGCTCACCTTGGCCGCATCGAAGGTCTTCATGATGCCGCCGCTCAGGTCGCTGATCACGTCCAGCACCGGCACCGCCTGCGCCAGGATCTTGCCCACCACGATGTTCACGATCTTGCGCAGCACCGTGCCCGAGATCTTGGCGATGTCGACCGCGTTGGTGGCGATCTTGCTCCTTATCCAGTCCACCAGCGAATACACCAGGTTGGTCAGCTTCACCTTCAGCATGGCGAAGGCATCGGCTATCGCCGAGCCGGCTACCGCCAGCGTGCCGTAGGTCCTGCTGTCGTAGTGGGTATTGATGGCCTTGTTGGTGCGCGGCCAGCCCTGGTCGGCCACCTGCACCCGGGCGATGCGGGTATCCACGCTGACCGAGGCGACCTCCTCGCCACTGGTGTTCTTGTGCGCGCTTGGGCCGGAGAGGGCCGAAATCACCTTGGGCGCCTTCTTGATGATCTTCGACCCGGCGGTGATGTAGTGGTCCGACTTCACCGGCAGGCCCAGCACCGGCAGCTTGTGCCCGTCGCCGAAGGCATGGCCGAACGCGCCGCCCACGTCGCCGATACCCTCCATCACGATGCCGAAGGTGTCGTACTCGATGTCGGTATTGCCCAGCAGGTACAGCACGCCGTAGCGCGAATGCGGGATGTCGTAGGCGGCGAGCTGCCCGCGCGCCCGGTCCAGGTCGCTGGGGTTGCGCTGCAGGCCGGGTTTGGCGAACTTCTTGACCGACTCGTGGATGTAGCGCATCAGGCCGCCGCTGGCCTTGTCGCGCGCCGCCTTGTCCCAGTTGCTGCCGTGGCTCTTCAGGTACTCCTCCAGCGCCAGGAACAGTTTTTCGCCATCGGCCTCGCCGTGGGAGCGGAAGTACGCGTCGTACGCCGTGTCCACCGTCTTGGTATCCGTGCCGCGCGAGCTGAACGTCAGCGAGGTCCGCTTGCGCCACTCGTCGGGGGAAACCAAACCCATTACCTTGGACGTTGCCATTCAGCGCTCCACCTGGGATTCTTCCCAGCTTGTTACAAAACAGATACTTAAAATTCTAGAAGAGCAAGTGCTTTATTTTGTCTTTTCTGCAAAAAATGTGCGGCCGAATGGAAGCCCCGGCCCGGCTTTACCACGGCTTTACCCCCCAGGCGGGGCGGCGGCGGTGTTTAAACCGCAGGCGGCGTTTGTAATACGCTCCATGACACGACCGACCCGCCACCTCATCCTTGCCCTGCTGCTGGGCACCCTGGCCGCGTCCGCCTTCGCCCAGTTCGCCGGCATGGGTGGCGGCCGTGGTGGCCGCAGCGCCCAGAGCACCGGGGGTGCGCGTGCCAACGACAGCACCGTCAGCCCCGAATCGCGCTCGCAGCAGTTGCGTGACCGGCTCTACGACCTGCGCCTGCGCCTGCTCATCACCAAGGAGCAGTCGGAGCTGTGGGAAGCCTTCTACCACCGCGCCTGGGACCTGTCGGGCCGGGTCGGCTTCACCCAGGCGCCCTCCGGCGACCAGACCGCACCCGAGGCCGTGGCGCTGCGCGCCGCGCAGGCGCAGGAGCGGGCGGCCCAGCTGCGCGCCCTGGCCGATGCGACCACCCAGCTCTACACCGTGCTGACGCCCGACCAGCGGCAGATCGCCGACCGCGAGCTGCCCGCCGCCGTGCCCTGAGAGCGCTTATCCTCGGCGGCATGGCCGATGCCGACACCTCCCGCCCTTTGCGCAGCGCCGCCGGCCGCGGGCGTGGCAGCGGTGGCCTGGCGCTGCCTCCTCCTCTTCCTCCTGGTTCTTCAGGTGCTCCAGGTTCTCCAGGTTCTCCAGGCCCTGCGGGCCTGCCGGACCTGGACCTGAACCTGCTGAAGATGTTCAGCGCGGTCTACCACTTCCGCCAGGTCACGGCCGCCGCCCAGCACCTGGACATGACCCCCTCGGCCGTCAGCAACGCGCTGGCGCGGCTGCGGCTGCACTGTGGCGATACGCTGTTCGTGCGCACCCAGCGCGGTGTGGTGCCCACGCCCTTCGCCGACCGGCTGTGGCAGTCGGTCTCGGCGGGCCTGGGCTTGCTGCAGCAGGCCCTGGCGCCGGCTGCGGCCTTCACGCCCGCCAGCAGCGCACGCATGTTCCGCGTCAACCTGGCCGACGTGGGCCAGATGCTGATGGTGGGCGAGGTGATGCGCGGCATCGCGGCCGAGGCGCCCGGCGTCGGCATCCGCACGGTGGACCTGAACGTGCTCGACGTGGAAAACTCGCTGGTGGCCGGCGAGCTGGACCTGGCCGTGGGCCACCTCGCCCACATGGGCAAGCGCCTGTTCCGCCGCAAGCTGGTGAGCGAGCAGTTCGTGTGTGTGGTGGGCCCGCAGCACACGCTGTACCGGCGCCCGCTGGCGCTGGAAGATTTCTTGGCCGGCACGCACATCCGCTATTCGCCGGCGGCGGTGTCGCTGTCCAGCCTGAACGAGGCGATCGAGCGTTTTTTCAAGCAGCAGCACCGGGTGCAGCGCATCGCCCTGCATGCCGCGCATGCTTTCGGGCTGTCGGCCATCGTCGCCGAAACGCGCCACATCCTCACCGTGCCGGCCCGGCTGGCCGCGCACTATGCGCGGCTGGCGCCGCTGCGTATCCACCCGCTGCCGGTCAAGGTGCCGGCCTTCGACATCAGCCTGTACTGGCACGAGCGCGACCACCGCGACCTGGCGCACCAGTGGTTCCGCGGCAAGTTCGCCGATGCGGTGAAGGGCGCGGAAACTTCCTAGGCCTGGGTGACCTTTACCTCCATGCTGCCGATGCCCTGCATACGCGCAGTCATGGTGTTGCCGGGCACGATGGGCGATACGCCCTGGGGCGTGCCGGTCAGGATCACGTCGCCCGGGTGCAAGGTGTAGAAGGACGAGGCGAAGACGATCAGCGCGGCCACGTCCAGGATCAGGTCGTCGGTATTGGCCTGCTGGCGCAGCTCGCCGTCCACGTGCATGGAAAAGTCGAGGTGGCCCGGGTCGCCCAGTTCGTCGGCGGTGACCAGCCAGGGGCCGAGCACGGTGTACGAGTCGGGCGACTTGCGCAGGCTGCGTTCCTCCGGCCCGCGGATGGTGATGTCCAGGCCGATGCAGTAGCCCGCCACGTGGGCCAGCGCATCTTCGCGCGCGATGTTGCGGCCGGCCCGGCCGATGACCACGGCCAGCTCCACCTCGTGGTCGTTGCGGCGGTCGGTCTTTACCAGCGCCACCGGCGCGCCGGCGCCCACCACCGAGCTGGTGGCCTTGAGGAACAGGCCGGCGCGGTGGATTTCGTTGATCAGGTTGCCATGGTGCAGCTGCTTTTCGGCCAGCACCTCTTCCAGGTGTTTGGTGTAGTTGACAGGCGCCGCGATGATCTTGCCCGGGTTGCCTACCGGGCTCAGCAGGTGCACGGTGTCCAGGGCGTGGTGCTCGGCGTGTTCGGCCAGGGACTCGATCTCCGTCCGCAATGCGGGCAACTGTTCTATCAGCACATCATGGGTGGGGAAGGGGTAGTGCGCCGCGGGCAGGCGGGCCAGCGCGCCGCTCACGTCGCAGACCGTGTCGCCGCGCACCAGGCCAAGCCGGTTGTCGTTGAATCTGCAGAGTCGCATGGGGTGAAGTCTTTCAGGGCTTGGGAGCGGTAGCGGCGCTGGAGGTCTGGATCACCGTCTTCCACTGGCGGCGGTGTTCGAGGATGGTCTTGGTGAATGCGGCCGAGGGCAGGGCCAGCGGGGTGAAACCCAGGTCGGCCATTTTTTTCGCGTAGGCCGCGTCGCCCGGCAGGGCCAGCAGCTCGGCCGACAGCCGGGCCGACACGTCCTTGGGGATGCGCGCCGGCGCGAACACACCGAACCAGCCGAACACGGTGACGTCCTTCACCCCGGCCTCCACCGTGGTGGGCACGCTGGGCAGCTCGGCCAGGCGTTCGGCGCCGACGATGGCCAGCGCCCGTAGCCGGCCATCGGCGATGAAGCCACGCACCGCCTGGATCGGCGCCACCGTCATCTGCACCTGGTTGGCCACCACGTCGGCCACCGCGGGCGCCACGCCGCGGTAGGCCACGTGGGTCATGCGGCCGCCGGTGGACTTGAGCAGCAAGGCGGCGGTCAGCTGGTATTCGTGCGCTTCGCCGGGGGAGCCGTAGAAGTATTTCTCCGGCTCGGCCTTGGTCAGCGCCGCCAGTTCGGCCAGGGTCGTGGCTTTGAATGATGCATTCACCACCAGCACCGAAGGAGTGCTGGCCACCATGGCCAGCGGCAGCAGTTCTTTGTCCACGTCGAAATTGGGTTTGGGCTCCAGGCTGCCGGCGATGGTGATCGGGCTCTGCGGCGTGATCAGCAGTGTGTAGCCGTCGGCCGGCGCGTGGATGACGGCCTGCGTGCCGATCAGCCCGGCCGCGCCGCCCACGTTGTCGACCACCACCGGCTGGCCCAGGCGTTTGCCCAGGTTCTCGGCGATGACACGCGCCACCAGGTCCGAGCCGCCGCCGGGCGGGAAGGGCATGACAAAACGGATCGGCTTACTGGGGTAGGCATCGGCGGCCCAGGCATATGGGCCGGGCCAGGTGGTGGCCAGCGCGCCGGTCGCCAGCAGGCCGAGCAGGGTGCGCCGGTGGTGGCGGCCGAGGGTGTTCGGGGTCATGGTGTCTCCTCTTGTTCTGTTTTTGGGGCGTGGTCTGGTGGGCACGCCGGCGGCTGCCGTCTTACGCGGCCTGTTCCGCGCGTTTTTTCACCGCCTCGGCCTTCCATTCGGACATGGGCCGGAAGCTCGGGTCCTGCCCGTATTTCTGCTCGATGACGCGGAACACGTCGGCTTCGTCACCCGCGAGGTCGATGTCCAGCGCCAGCGCCACCGGCTGGCGCACGTAGTAGGGTGTTTCCAGGAAAAACTCCAGCCGGTTGTTCTCGGGGTCGCGGTAGTACACCGAGATCATCGAGGCATGGGTCCACAGCTCGATGCCCTGCACCCCGTGGTGCTTGAGGTGTTCGTGGCGGCCGTGCAGGTCGGCCAGCGTGTCCACGCCGAAGGCGATGTGGTTGAGTGTGCCGCCCTCGGACGGGCCTTGGCGCCCGCTGACCAGCGCGATCTGGTGGTGCTCCAGGGACGGGTCCAGCGTCAGGAAACACATGTCGTTGCCGCGCGCCTGGCCGATGTCCGAGAGGTGGAAACCCAGCACCCCGGTATAGAAGTCCACCATCTTCGGAAAGTCGAAGCAGTGGATGACGATGTGGCTCAGGTAGGCCTTGGGAGTTGCCATGGTGCGTCCGGTCGTGGGGACCCGCACGACGGCGCGGGATGCGGCGAACTGTAGGCAGGCGCAAGGCGCCTGACTACGGACCCGAGCGCATCTCTGTTGTTTACCGGGTAAACAACAGGACCCGGCAACAGGACCCGGCGGGAGCCAGGCGGCGCCCTTCCCGCGGATTACCTACACTTGCCACCAAGCCAACCGCAGGAGACACCCGCATGCACACCGCCCACATCGTCGGCTGGGGCCACACCCGTTTTGGCCGGCTCGACGGCCAGGACCTGGAATCGCTCATCCTCTCTGCCACCGGGCAGGCGCTGGCCGATGCCGGCATCGGCGCGGCCGAGGTGGACGCGGTGTTCCTCGGCCATTTCAACGCCGGCATGGTGCCCGACGCCTTCTGCGCCAGCCTGCCTTTCGGCGCCGATCCGGCCTTCCGCTTCAAGCCCGCCACGCGGCTGGAGAACGCCTGCGCCTCCGGCTCCGCCGCCATCGCGGCCGGCCTGCAGGCCATCGCCGCGGGCGACGCCCGCATCGTGCTGGTGGTGGGCGCCGAGAAGATGACGGCTGTCAGCGGCGCCGAGGTCACGGCCGCACTGGCCGGCGCCAGCTACCAGAAGGAGGAGGGCGCCCGCGGCCTGAGTTTTCCCGGCATCTTCGCGCAGCTGGCGCAAGGCTATTTCGAGCGCCATGGCGACCATGCCCGGACGCTGGCACGCATCGCCTCGAAGAACCACACCAACGGTGCGCTGAACCCGCTGGCGCACATGCAGAAGGCGCTGGACGTGGACTTCTGCGACACCGTGTCGGAGCGCAACCCGCTGATCGCCGCGCCGCTGCGCAAGACCGACTGCTCCACCGTGGCCGACGGTGCCGCCGCCCTGGTGCTGGCCCATGCCGACCTGCTGCCGCATTTCCGCCGTGCGGTGGGGTTTCGTGCGGCCAGCCACGTCAATGACTTTCTGCCGATGTCGCGGCGCGACGTGCTGGCCTTCGAAGGGCCGCGCGAAGCCTGGCGGCGTGCCCTGGTCCAGGCCGGCATCGGCGTGGACGGGCTGTCCTTCGCCGAGGTGCACGACTGCTTCACCATCGCCGAACTGCTGTCCTACGAGGCCATGGGCCTGGCCGCGCCCGGCCAGGGCGCACGCTGCCTGGACGAGGGTACGGTCTACCCGGACGGCCGGCTGCCGGTCAACCCCTCGGGCGGGCTCAAGGCCAAGGGGCACCCGGTGGGTGCCACCGGTGTGTCGATGCATGTGCTGAGCGCCATGCAGCTGTGCGGCGAGGCGGGTGCCCTGCAGCTGCCGTCGCCCACGCTGGCCGGCATCTTCAACATGGGTGGCGCGGCGGTTGCCAACTACGTCAACGTGCTGGAACGCAGCCGCTGACGCCGGAAAATCCTGCACGCGCGTTCAGATCATTCGATGGCCAGGGCGCCGGACGGCAGGCTGACGTGCTTGCGGCTGAGTACCGCTGGGGGCTTGGCGGCTTCCTCGGGTGCGCGTACCAGCAGGACCGGGCAGCTTGCGCAGCGCAGCACCTGTTCGGCACAGCTGCCCATCAGCATGCGGCCGATGCCGCGCCGCCCGTGCGTGCCCAGCACGATGAGGTCTGCCTGCCATTGGCGGGCTTCGCTGGCGATCAGTTCGGCCGTCGAGCCTTCCGAAATATCTTTCAGCACGGTCTCGACGCCGAGGTGCGCATCGATGGCTGCATCGCCGGCCAACTGCAGCAGGCGCGCACCACTGGCCTGCGCAAGTTCACGCCAGTCGCCGCGGTGCACGTTGCTCGCCTCCCACGTGGCGGTGTAGGTCAGTTCATCCACCACGTGTATCAAGCGCAGGCGACCACCCGTGAGCGTAGCGACGCGGATGGCCTCCTGCAGGCCACGTTGCGCGGTGGCGCTGCCGTCGATGGGAACGAGAATCTGCTGGTACATGGCAATCCTGACAAAAGGGTTGGAAGAGTTGCAAGTATTCAAAAGGTGCGTCGCGGACGTGTTGACCTGCGTCAAGTGATGGCGCTGCACCAGGCTGCCACGGTGTTCCACATGCCATGGAAAAGTGCGAAGCCCGATGCGGCAGCCAGCAGGCCGCCCGCCAACCGTAGGGCCGCGGCGGCGGTTGTGCCCCGGCCCCAGCGCGACCACAGTGCCGGCGCAGCCCACAGGGCCACGGACGAGCTTGCAGCGAATGCGGCCATCACCAGGGCGCCGGCGGCCGCATCCGAGGACAGTGAGGCTACCAGCAGCGCCGACTGCAGCAGGCCGCAGGGCAGCAGCGCCCAGGCCGTGCCACCGAGGGCACTGCGGAGCACGGCCGGAACACGCCGGTGCAGCAGGCCACGGCCGGCTTTTCTTTCCCCGTACGCGCGGCTCCTGACGGCGAGGGACACAGCGGACATCCACGCAGGGGCGGCACCCTGCCATAGCATCCACAGGCCGAGGACCAGTGCGGTGGCGTGCAGCATGGCCCACAGCGGCCGCAATATGGGCGCGACCGATTGTCCGGCGACCAGCCAGGTGACGCTGCTTGCCGCCAGCGCACCCGCCGCTGCGTAGCCTGCGAGCCTGCCCACCAGCAGGGCGGGCAGGGCGGCGGAACCCGTGCCTCCGCTGGCGCGCGCGGCCACGCTGCAGGGAGCGCCGCACATCGCGGCGCAGTGCGGTGTTCCCGCAACGCCCATCGCCAGGGCGGCCAGGGCCAGCCCGGCATCGACCATCAGATCACCCGGGAAAAATGGGCGCGTGCCCGGTCGGCCTGCAGATAGCGGTCGAAGACCATCGCAATGGACCGGACGAAATACCAGCCGAGCGGCGTCACCCCGATCGCATCAGGCTCCAGCACCACCAGCCCGCTGGCCTGCATGGGCTCCAGTGCCTCCAGTTCGGCCGCGAATACCTGCCGCACGTCCAGCAGGTAGGCGTCGGAGATGGATTCGAATTCCACCCGCCCCTGGCACATCAGTCCCATGATGATCGCGCGGCGCACCAGGTCGTCACGTGCCGGTGCCAGGCCGCGGACTACGGCGAACTGGCGTCGCCGCACCGCGTCGTAGTATTCGTCGAGCGTTTTGGCGTTCTGGCTGTAGTTGCCGCCGACGCGGCTTATGGCCGATACGCCAAGCCCGATCAGGTCGCCATCGGCGCAGGTGGAGTAGCCCTGGAAGTTGCGGTGCAGCCGTCCCTGCCGCCGCGCGATGGCGAGTGCATCATCGGGCAGTGCGAAGTGGTCCATGCCGATGTGGTCGTAGCCAGCGTCGGCAAAGGCGTTGATGGCCTGCGCCAGCATGGCGATCTTTTGCTCGGGCGGCGGCAGGTCCACCGCATGGATGCGGCGTTGCGGCTTGAAGCGCTGCGGCAGGTGTGCGTAGGCATACAACGCAATCCGGTCAGGCCGCAGCGCGCGGACCTGCGCCAGCGTGTTCGCGAAACCCGCGACCGTCTGTTTGGGCAGCCCATAAATCAGGTCCATGTTCGTGGACCGGAAGCCGAGTTTGCGTGCCGCGTCGAGCAGCCGCGCCACGTTCTCGTGGCTCTGCTCCCGGTGCACGGCGCGCTGCACATCGGCGTCGAAGTCCTGTACCCCGAGCGAAAGCCGGTTGAAGCCCATGGCCGCCAAGCGTGCCAGCCGCTCCGGGTCCACTGTGCGGGGGTCGATCTCGATCGATATTTCCGCATTCGGCAGCACCCGGAAGGCGTAACGCAGCGTCTCCACCACCCGGGCCAGTTCGGCATCGCTGAGGAAGGTGGGCGAGCCACCGCCCAGGTGCAACTGCGATACCGGCTGGCGGGCTCCCAGTTCATCGACGTGTAGCGCAATCTCCTGGTCCAGCGCCAGCAGGTATTCGGTGGCCTTCTCGTGGTGGCGCGTGACCACCTTGTTGCAGGCGCAGTAGTAGCAGACCGACTCGCAGAACGGAATGTGGATGTAGAGCGACAGGGGCCGGGCCGCCGCACTTCCCGGTCCTGAAATACGGCCCTGCAGAGCCCGGCGGTAGTCCTCGGGGCCGAAGGCTTCCACAAAGCGGTCTGCGGTGGGGTAGGAGGTGTAGCGCGGACCCGGTACATCGAGGCGGCGCAGCAGTTCGGGAGGCACGGCGGGCTCGGCGAGGACGGTTGCTGTAGTCATGGGCGGGAACTGTGCGCCGCCTTGCGTTCGATGGATTTGACATGGATCAAGCCTTCGCAGGGAAAAATGTGCATAATGATATAAATGTTAAAAAAGATACGTCAGGTGACTTTTGGCATTTCCGATACCGAGTGCCATCACGCAGGAGACCTCATGCAAACCGTTGTTGAATCACCGCCGACAGCCAAGGCACTCAAGGTGGCCTGTTCGAGTTGCAATCTGCGCGAACTGTGCATGCCGGTGGTACTGCCGGAGCACGACCTCGAGCGGCTCGATGCGCTGGTGGGCAGCCGTCGGCCCCTGCACCGCGGCGACACGCTGTACCGGGCGGGCGACCCGTTCCACGCGCTATACGCCGTGCGGACGGGTTTTTTCAAGACTTGCGTTTCGTCGGAGGATGGGCGCGGCCAGGTCACCGGCTTCCAGATGGCTGGCGAGTTGCTCGGGTTCGATGGCATCGGGACCGAACGCCATGCCTGCGACGCCGTGGCGCTGGAGGATTCGCAGGTCTGCGTCATACCGTTCGTCCAGATGGAAAAGCTTTCGCACGAGTTCGTCGAACTGCAGCGCCAGTTCCACAAGATCATGAGCCGCGAGATCGTGCGCGACCACGGGGTCATGCTGCTGCTGGGCGGCATGCGGGCCGAACAGCGGCTGGCGGCGTTTCTTCTGAATCTGACCAAACGGCTGCATTCGCGGGGATTTTCTGCGTCCGAACTGGTGCTCCGCATGACCCGCGAGGAAATCGGCAGCTACCTCGGCTTGAAGCTCGAGACGGTTAGCCGGGCTTTTTCCAGGTTCCAGGAAGACGGGATACTCGAAGTGAAGCAGCGCCAGGTACACGTGCTCGACGAAGAGGCCTTGCGGCAACTGGTCAACAGCAGCTGCTGAAGCAAGGCCATACCGCATGCAAACCGCCATCGACATCGCGGAGCGGATGGTGCCGCGGATATTCGCCGCCATCTCCGCGGCCCCACCGGTGGGGCAGGCCATCGCGCGGCTATGTGCCGCCGATGCACCGGGCAGCTCGTTTCACCGCGCGGGCCATGTCATCGATGCCGCCGGATATTCCAGCCGGTCCGGGGAAATCATGTTCGATGGCGAATTCGACTTCCATGCGGGACGCCATGGCGACGAGCATGGCCATCGGGCCCTGAGGGCGAACGTGGCCGGGGTATTGCGGCGCCGCGGGCGTGACTGGGAGATAGCAGGCCTCTCGGTGGAGAGCGTGGAGTTGGTGGACGGCACCGACCAGCCGGACCGTTTGCCGGACGAGTCCGCCGCCACTGCCGGGTTCAGGATTCCACCACCACGTTGTTGAGTACCGACGCCACGCCGGGGGCGGACCAGGCCGCGGCCTGCACTGCCGCGTGCTCGACCCAGGAGGCCACCTTGCCCCGCAGCGTCACTGCGTTGCCTTGTACGCTGACGTGCACCTGCCGGCTTTCATTTTCGGCCTGCCGTACCAGGGCGTCATGGATGCTGTTTTCCACGTCCACCGGCGCGACGGATGGCCTGACCTTGACGAGGTTCGTCACGCCGCGGATGCCGAGCAACTCCTGCACCGCGTTCTCCGCCGCGCGGCGCTGGTAGTCCCAGCCGACCTCGCCCGTGAGGGTGATGTGGCCATTCTCCACGAGGGGCGTCACCGCTCCATCGGGTACGAGCACATTCCAGACGAGCGCTTGCTCGGCCGCCTGTGCGATTTCGCTGTCCGTGCGTTCATGGGCTTGTGCCGGGCGGATCGTCATGTCGATGGCGACCGCGCGGACGCCCTTGACACGCAGTACCGCCCGCTCGACGGACAATTTCTCGGGATAGCTGTCGAGTTCGCCGGTCAACGTCACGACGCCATCCCTGGCGATCACGCCTACGTCGGTGGATCTGACGGATGGTTCCCAAGACAGTTCGGCGAGCACATCGGTTCTGATCTGTGTGTCGGATTTCATGGTGTTCCTTCTGCGAAAATGAAACCGTTGCTGCGCAACGGACCCATGCCACTGTAGGAAAGACCGTGCCGCGCCCATTTGCGCAGGGTCAACGTTCTGAGCTCCAGAGGCGAACGCTGGAGAATTGCCCGATCCAGGCGCGGTGTTCCTGGATCTCTTGATCTGGCGCAAGGCCGGGGGCGCCGCACCCGGCTACCGTCGGTGGCTTTGGGAAGACCCGCAGCAACGGCGGGCCAGCCCGCAGGGAGAAGCCATGGCACACGCCGCGACAAGAATCATCCGGGCAGAACACGCCGCACTCAAGGCGGTACTGCTGCGCCTTCAACTGGTGCTGTCGCACCACCGCGACGCCGGCACGCTGCCCGACTTCGGCGACCTGCGGGTCATGCTGTTCTACATCGACGAGTTCCCCGAGAAGCTGCACCACCGCAAGGAAACCGACGTGCTGTTCCCGAAACTGCGTGCGTGTGCTCCTGGCCTGCGCCACCTGATGGATCGGCTGGACAACGAACACGTACGCGGCGAATACAACATCCGCCAGGTGGAACATGCCCTGCTGGCGTTCGAGGTCATGGGGGTGACGCGCCGCGACGCGTTCGAGCGGGCCTTGGGCCGGTTCACGGACTTCTACTTCGACCACATGGAACTGGAGGAGCGCGAAATACTGCCTCTTGCCGAGACCTTGTTGCAGGATGCCGACTGGCTTGAACTGGATGCCGCCTTCGCCTCCCACCACGATGTCCTGGCAGGCGGCGAACCCACCCACGAATACGAGGCACTGTTTACCCGCATCTTCAGCGTGTTCCCCGACCGGTATCTGCCCGAAGCGCTCCAGGCCCGGCAGGCGCGGGGCGGCTGCCAACCGGAAAAGGAGGGCCACCCATGAAGCCGGATATCCAGCTGCAGCGGGATGTGGCCGACGAACTCCGCTGCGATCCGGTCATCGGTTCCGGCCCGCTGTCGACAGCTGTAAACGACGGCCTGGTCACGCTGGGCGGCACCGTGCGCAGCTACGCCGAGAAGTGTGCGGCGGAGACCGCCGCGCTGCGCGTCGCGGGGGTGCGTGACCTGCGCTCCGAGCTGGTGGTGGAGCTTCCGCCGCGGCTGCAGCGGCCCGATGCCGATATCGCCGCGGCCGTCCGGCAGGCGTTGCAATGGTGCGTGCTGCTGCCGCCCGGGGCGGTGTCGGCGTCGGTGGAGTCGGCCCTGGTCACGCTCGACGGTGAGGTCGACTGGGACTACCAGCGCAGCGCCGCGGTGAGGACTGTGCGGGACCTGGCCGGCATCGTCGGGCTGCGCAGCCGCATCCGGGTCAAGCGGACGGCCGAGCGTTCGGTCATCCAGGAAGGCATTCATGCCGCCCTGGCGCGGCAGGCCGACCGTGATGCGCGGCGCGTGGACGTCTCGGTGGACGGGTCGTACGTCACCCTGCGGGGAACGGTACGCTCCTGGTCGGAGCGTACCGCGGTTGCCTGTGCGGCCTGGGCCTCGCCCGGCGTGCTGGCCGTCGTCAACGAACTGACCGTGACCGGCTGAAGTTGCTCCGCTGCGTCCGCGGCGCCTTCAGCGCCGAGGGGTGGCCGCGTGGTTGCTGGCCAGTGCGGCGGGAGTCGTGGCTACGATATGCACGGCACCGGGCGGCTGGGCGGGCCGGTCGTACACCTCCGGGTCGACGTTCAGGAAGGCCAGCACGACCGTGCCCGTGCCAACCACCACCGCAGCCAGAGGGCCGGCGATGACCAACCAGACCATACGGAAATGCCACCACCTGGGGGGGAGGCCGGCGGCAGTGACAATCGGCAGGGGCGCAGTGGATTCCATGGAGTTCTCCGGTTTGGGTTAAGGAAGGCCAGTTCAGCGTGGCACGATGAAGGTCGATTTTTCGACCACTACGGAACTCGCGCCGGTGTCCGGCAGCGGGTGGCTTTCAAGGCGGAAACGCAGGACATGGGCACCCGGACCGAGCGCCTGGGCGGCCGCGGGCGGCATCTGCACGCGTACCGGCAGCCAGCGGTTTTGCGCCGGACCGACGTCGGTGCTTGCCGGCACAGCCAGCGCCGCACCATCGAGGCCTTCCACCGCCACGCGTACCTGCTGGGTGGACTCGGTGGTGTTCATGAGCTGGATGCGGTAGACGTTTTCGACGTAGCCGCGCTCCACCATGCGCGCCAGTGAATTGCGGTCGCGCACGACGTCGGCCCGGACCGGCCCCCGCAGTGCCAGGCCGGCGAGCAGCAGCCCGCACAGTCCCAGCAACACCGCGCAGTAGACCAGCACACGCGGACGCGCCACGCGCTTCCAGCGCTGCATGCTTGTCCAGCCATTGGCGATACCGTTCTCCGTGTCGTAGCGGATCAGGCCATGCGGCCGGCCGAGCTTGTCCATCACGCCGTTGCACACGTCGATGCAGGCGGCACAGCCGATGCAGGCGTACTGCAGACCCTGGCGGATGTCGATACCGGTCGGGCAAACCTGCACGCACAGGTCGCAGTCGATGCAATCGCCCCGCGGCGCCGGAGCCGAGGCGCAATCCGGCCGGCCGTTGCGTGGCGCAACGCCCCGCGGCTCGCCGCGCACCGGGTCGTAGCCGATCACCAGGGTGTCGCGGTCGAACATGGCGCTCTGGAAGCGTGCATAGGGGCACATGTACTTACACACCTGCTCGCGCATCCAGCCGGCGTTGCCATAGGTTGCGAAACCGTAGAACAGTATCCAGAAAGTCTCCCAGGGCCCGAGGGACAGCGCGGTCGCCTCGGCCGCCAGGGTGCGGATGGGCGTGAAGTAGCCGACGAAGGTGACGCCGGTCCACAGGCCGATCGCCAGCCACGCGGACTGCTTGCCCGCCTTGCGCCACAGTTTGTTCCACGACCAGGGGGCGGCGTCCAGCCGCAGGCGGGCCATACGATCGCCTTCGAAGCGCCGTTCCACCCACAGGAAAATCTCCGTATAGACGGTCTGCGGACAGGCGTAGCCGCACCACAGCCGGCCCGCGACGGCCGTGAACAGGAACAGGGCGCAGGCCGAGATGATGAGCAGGCCCGCCAGGTAGATCACGTCCTGGGGATGCAGTACCAGGTCGAAGATGTAGAACCGCTTCGCATCGAGATCGAACAGCAGCGCCTGCCGGCCGTGCCACGGCAGCCAGGCCAGGCCGTAGAACAGCAGCTGGGTGAACCACACCAATGCCCAGCGCCAGCGCGCGAACCGGCCGTGCACCGTGCGTGGCTGGATCTTGGCTTCGCTATGGTAGAGGGACACGGCGGCGGGCCCTGCGGCCGTTTCCCGGGCAGCGCCGCGAATCGGCTGGATGGGAATGACGCGGACCGGAAGGCTGGACATGGGTGGTTCTCTGTCGGGTCAGGGCCGGGCGGCGCTGTTCGAGAGGCTCCACACGTAGCTGGCCAGCACGTGGATCTGTCCGGGAGTGAGGCGGCCTTCCTGCGCTGGCATGACGTTGGTCTTGCCGTTGGTGACCATGGCCACGATGGCCTGCTCGCCATAGCCGTGCAGCCAGGTGCCGTCGGCCAGGTTGGGTGCGCCGATGGCGGTGTTGCCCTTGCCGTCCGCACCATGGCAGGCAGCGCAGGCGCTGAACTTCGCCTTGCCGGAATAGGCCAGCACGTCGTTGTGCGGACTGCCTGACAGGCTCAGCACATAGTGCGCCACGTTGCGTGCTTCGGCGGCGCCGCCGATGGCGTCCACCATCGGTGGCATGCTGCCGATGCGGCCGCGGGTAATGGTCTCCTCGATCTTGTCCGGGGTGCCGCCATGCAGCCAATCGCTGTCGGTCAGGTTGGGGAAACCCTTGCTGCCGCGCGCATCCGAGCCATGGCAGGCGGCACAGTTGTTGATGAAGAGCCGCTCGCCGATGGCCATGGCGTGGCTGTCGCGGGCGAGCTTGTCGGCCGGCAGGTCGTTGAAACCGGCATATACCTGTGCCATGGCCGCGTTGGCCCGGTCCTGCTCGGCCTTGTACTGGCCACCGCTGGTCCAGTCCAGCTTGCCGGGGGCGCTGCCCAGGGTCGGGTAGAACAGGGCGTAGCCGACGCCGAAGAGCACGGTGAGCACGAACAGCACCATCCACCAGCGCGGCAGTGGGTTGTTGAGTTCGGTCAGGTCCTCGTCCCATACGTGGCCGGTGCTGTTGTCGGCCGCCATGGGCTTGCGCCGGCTGGCGGCGAACAGCAGCACCAGGCAGGCAACCAGTCCGCCCAGCACTGCCACGGTAATGAATACGGACCAGCCGCCGGAGAAGAAGTCGCTCATGGTGTGGTCCTGGAAGGGGAAGCTGCGGGCGCCTGCTGCTCTTCGGCAAAAGGCAGTTGTGCCGCCTCGTCGAAGGCGCGGGTGTTGCGGCGCGACCAGGCCCAGACGGCGATGCCGATGAATCCGCCGAAGGACAGCAGGGTGACCAGGATGCGCAGTTGATTGACGTCCATGGTGCGCTCCTATTTCACCGCGGTGCCGAGCACTTGCAGGTAGGCCACTACCGCATCCAGCTCGGTCTTGCCGCGCACCGCGTCGGCCGCGCCGTCGATCTCCGCGTCGGTATAGGGCACGCCGACCCGGCGCAGGCCGCGCAGGTGCGATGCCATGCTGGACGGGTCCAGCGGCGAGGTGGCCAGCCAGCGGTAGGCGGGCATGTTGGATTCAGGCACCAGGTCGCGCGGGTTCTCCAGGTGCAGGCGGTGCCATTCGTCGCTGTACTTGCCGCCGACGCGGGCCAGGTCGGGGCCAGTGCGTTTGCTGCCCCACTGGAAGGGGTGGTCGTAGACGAATTCGCCGGCCATCGAATAGTGGCCGTAGCGCAGCGTCTCGGCACGCAGCGGGCGGATCATCTGCGAGTGGCAGTTGTAGCAGCCCTCCCGGGTGTAGATGTCGCGGCCGGCCAATTGCAGCGCGGTGTAGGGCTTGAGGCCTTCTACGGGTTCGGTAGTCGAGCGCTGGAAGAACAGCGGCACGATCTCCACGATGCCGCCGATGGCGATCACCAGCAGGATGAGTACGATCATCAGGAAGTTGCTGGTCTCGATACGTTCGTGCGAGAAGGTGGCGACCGGCGCGTCGCCATGCGGTTTTTCGGTGGAGTGGCTCATGGTGTTTCCGGCGGTTTCAGGCAGCCACGGCAAGGCCGCCGGCGGTGGGAAGGGGGGCGGCGATTGCGCGTCCGTTTGCCACCGTCTTCCATACGTTCCAGGCCATCAGCAGCATGCCGCCCAGGTACAGCAGCCCGCCGCACAGGCGGATCAGGTAGAACGGGAAGGTGGCCTTCACGCCCTCGACGAAGCTGTAGACCAGCGTGCCGTCGGGGTTCACGGCGCGCCACATCAGGCCCTGCATGACACCGGCCATCCACATGGCGGCGATATAGAGGACGATGCCCACGGTGGAGATCCAGAAATGGACTTCGATCGCCTTGACGCTGTACATCTGCTTCTGCCCGAACAGGCGCGGCACCATGTAGTACAGCGTGCCCATCGAGATCAGGCCGACCCAGCCGAGCGCGCCGGCATGCACGTGGCCGATGGTCCAGTCGGTGTAGTGCGAGAGCGAGTTGACGGTCTTGATCGACATCAGCGGCCCCTCGAAGGTGGCCATGCCGTAGAACGACAGCGCGACGATGAGGAACTTCAGGATCGGATCGTCGCGCAGCTTGTGCCAGGCGCCCGACAGCGTCATCACGCCGTTGATCATGCCGCCCCAGCTGGGTGCCAGCAGCACCAGGGAAAAGACCATGCCGACCGACTGCACCCAGTCGGGCAGGGCGGTGTAGTGCAGGTGGTGCGGGCCCGCCCACATGTAGGTGAAGATCAGCGCCCAGAAGTGCACGATCGACAGCCGGTACGAGTACACCGGCCGGCTGGCCTGCTTGGGGATGAAGTAGTACATCATTCCGAGGAAGCCGGCGGTGAGGAAGAAGCCCACCGCGTTGTGCCCATACCACCACTGCACCATGGCGTCCTGCACGCCCGCATAGGCTGAATAGCTCTTGGTCAGGCTGACCGGTATGGCGATGCTGCTGACGATGTGCAGCAGCGCCACCGCGATGATGAAGGCGCCGTAGAACCAGTTGGCCACGTAGATGTGGCGCACCCGCCGCACGGCGATGGTGCCGAAGAACACCACGGCGTAGGCCACCCATACCACCGCGATGAGGATGTCGATGGGCCATTCCAGCTCGGCGTATTCCTTGCCCTGGGTGTAGCCCATCGGCAGGGTGATGGCCGCAGCCACGATCACCAGCTGCCAGCCCCAGGTGACGAAGGCGGCGAGCTTCGGCGCGAACAGCCGGACCTGCGAGGTACGCTGCACCACGTAGAAGCTGCTGGCCATGAGCGCACAGCCGCCGAAGGCGAAGATCACCGCATTGGTGTGCAGCGGCCGCAGCCGCCCGTAGCTGAACCAGGGAATGCCCAGGTTGAAGGCCGGCCAGGTGAGCTGCGCGGCGATGATGACGCCGACTAGCATGCCCACCACGCCCCACAGCACGGCGGCCAGGCTCAGTATGCGCACCGCGCCGTCGTCGTAGACCTCTGCGCCAGCGGCGGGGGCCGGTCCCTGCGCGGGGACCGTCATGGGAATAACCATCTCTCTTTCTCCTCGTCTGCCATGGGGCAAGACGAGTGTCCGGCTCAGCGTGCCGATGGACCTTGATCTTGGTCAAGCCGGAGCGAAACAGCAGCGGTGGGGGGCGTCTCCAGAATGCGCTCGGCCTCGCGCTCGAGGTCGTCGAACTGGCCACGGTCCAGTGCCCAGTAGAAAAGCGCCATCAGCGCCAGCACCAGCAGCACCGAGACGGGCACCAGCAAATAGAGGATGTCCATGGGTTGCCTAGACGGCGTCCGCCGCGATCCGGCCGGCGCGCAACGCATTGAGCAGCACGCCCAGCGAACTCGCCGCCATGCCCAGCCCCGCCGCCCAGGGGGGGAACAGGCCCAGCAGGGCCAGCGGTACGCAGAGGGCGTTGTAGCCGGCGGCCCAGGCCAGGTTCTGCCACACGATACGCATGGCACGGCGCGCGACACGACGTGCCACCGCGACGTCGGCCAACCGGGGTGAGAGCAGGATGAAATCGGCTTTCGACTGGGCCAGCGCGGCCCCATGGGCAAAGCTGAACGACACGTCGGCACGGGCCAGCACCGGCGCATCGTTCACCCCGTCGCCGACCATGCCCACGCGGTGCCCGGCGGCCTGTTCCGCGGTGATCCGCGCCAGCTTGTCCTCCGGCGTCGCACCGCCCCAGGCACGCGCCATACCCATGCGGTCGGCCATGTGGGCGACCTGGGCCCTGCCATCGCCCGACAGCAGGGCGAGGCTTATGTCGTCGGCCCGCAGGCGGTCGAGCGCCTGGCGCGCGTCGGGCCGTACGGTTTCCACCAGGGGCAGGCATCCCACCACCAGGCCGTCGCAGCCGATCCATACGGCTGGGCCGGCCGCCACCATGGTGGTGACCGCATCCGAGACCCACGCATGCGCGCCGAGGCGCCACCGCCTGCCCTCTTCATCCAGCGCCTCCACTCCCCGGCCGGGAATTTCCCGCACCGCGGTCCAGGTAGCGCCGGATTCGTGGTGCACCCCGGTGGCGGCGGCCGCCGCGTAGGCTGCCACGGCGCGCGCCGCCGGGTGGGTCGACAGCCCTGCCAGCGCTGCCGCGCGCCCCAGGACCGTGGAAGCGAGCTGCAAGGAGTAGGCGGCGGGCGCCAGTTCCAGTTCGGTAGCCGACAGGTGGTCTTGCGTCAGGGTGCCGGTCTTGTCGAAGAAGATGGTGTCGATCGCCGCCAGGGCTTGCAGTGCGTCCAGCCGCTGCACCAGGATGCCCCTGCGCGCCAGCCCGCCAGCGGCCGACAGGAGAGCCGATGGCGCCGCCAGGGACAGGGCACAGGGACAGGTCACCACCAGCACCGCCACGGCCACCGGCAACGCGCGCGACGGATCGATGCTGTGCCAGACCAGCGCCGCCAGGCCCGCCAGCAACAGCACGGCCCACAGGAATGGCCGTGCCACCCGGTCCGCGGCGGACAGCAGGGCCGGCCGCTGGGTCAGGCTCTGCTGCAGCAGGGCCGCAATGCCCGCATAGCGGGTGGCATCGCCCAACCGCGACGCCCGCTGGATGACTGGCGCGCCCAGGTTGATGCTGCCCGCGATGGCTTCATCCCCTACCTGCCGGGACACGGGGTGTGATTCTCCGGTGAGCAGGGCTTCGTCGACCTCGGTCGCCCCCTCCAGCAGTGGGCCGTCGGCCGCGAAGGCTTCGCCGGCGAGCACCAGCAGGCGGTCGCCGATGCGCAGAGCCTCTGGTTCCACCTGTTCTGCGGTTCCATCCATGCGCAGCCGTCGTACCTTGTGCGGCAGCCGCGCGGTGGCATCTTCCAGGGCGCCCGCCACCCGGTCCTGCGCGCGCAATGCCAGCCAGCGCCCGGCCAGCAGGAAGCAGACGAACATCGTCAGGGAGTCGAAATAGACCGGCTGCCCGGGCGTACCGAAGGCCGCCATGCTGCTGGCCAGGAAGGAGACGCCGATGCCCAGGGCCACCGGCAGCTCCATGCGCACCTGGCCTTGCCGCAGGCCCCGCCAGGCTTCGTCGAAGAACGGCCTGGCCGAGAACAGCAGCACCGGCAGCGTCAGCAGCCAGGCGGCCCACAACAGCAAGGCGGCCTGGTCCGGCTCCAGCGTGCCCGGTGCGGCGAAATAGAAGGGGGCCGTGTACATCATCACCTGCGACATGCAGAAGGCGGCGACGAACAGGCACCACAGGGCGGCGCGGGCTTCGCGCTGGCGCAGTATCCGCGCGGGCTGCGGCAGGTCGGGGACCACGCCGTAGCCCGCCCGCGCAACGGCTGCCAGCAGGCGGCCCGGATCGGTGCGGACCGGATCCCAGTCCAGGGTGCCGCGGCGGCCTGCGTACTGCAGGCTGGCGCTCACGACACCGGGCTCGTGCAGCAGGGCAGTTTCGATCACACCGGTGCAGGCCGCGCAGTACATGCCCGAGAACTGCAGGCGCGTGCTGGCAATGCGGCCCTGCGGCGCGGATCGCCAGGTGGTGCAGCCGCCCCAACCGGCGAGTTCGACCGCAGGCGGGGCCTCAGCGTGCGGGAGTGGCCGGGCGACGGCTTGCGGAAGGGCGGACATGGCAGCCGCCACTGTAGGAACGGTTCCGCTGCCGGACCTTGATACAGGTCAAGTCCCGCCTATCCGGGCCTGACAAGCAGGTTTTCCGCCAGCGGCCTGGCCCGCTGCTCCTCGTAGTAACCGCCGTATTCGGTATAGCGCAGGAAAGCCCCCGCGCAATTGCGGCAGACCCATACCGTGCAGTGGTTGTAGGGGAACTTACCCAGCGCGATCGGCGCATCGGGCGACCAGTAACTGGTGCCGTCCGGGTGGTATTCGTCCAGGGACAACTCGTCGCTGCCGTCGCGCAGGGTGCCCACGCAGTCCCAGGAGCCGGTTTCGGCTACGGCCGAGAGGGCCTCCCAGCCGGGCTGGGACAGGGGCTTGCAAGCGGCGCAACGGGGCTGGCCGGCCGCGGCGTGGGCAATCGCCCGGACGGCCTCGTCGGCCAGGAAAGAAGGAGTGGGTGCGGGCATGGACGGCAGTATCGGCCATCCGGCCGTTCGGCGGTCCCGGGCTGCCTACCGCCCCCAGCGCAGCACCAGCGGGTCGAGCCGTTTGGCGGTCTCGATCAGGCCCTTGCGCACCTCCGGGTGCATCGCCGGCCAGGGGTGGCGTGGCGCTTCGCAGGCGATCACGCCGCCTTCCTTCATCAGCGCCTTGGCGGCCAGGAAGCCGGCCTGGCGGTTCTCGCAGTTGATCAGCGGCAGCCAGCGCTGGTACAGCTCGAAAGCCTTGTTGCGGTCGCCGGCGCGGTGCGCCTCGATGATGGGGCGCAGGCCGTCGGCATAGGCGCCGCCGGTCATGGCGCCGGTGGCACCCGCGTCCAGGTCGGGCAGCAGGGTGATGGCTTCCTCGCCGTCCCACGGCCCTTCGATGGCTTCGCCGCCCAGGCGGATCAGCTCCCGCAGCTTGGCCGCGGCGCCGGGTGTCTCGATCTTGAAATAGGCCAGGTGTTCGATCTCCTGCGCCATGCGCGCCAGGAAGGCGGCCGGCAGCACCGTGCCGCTGGCCGGCGCGTCCTGCACCATGATGGGAATGTCCACCGCGTCCG
>JAZJYT010000003.1:0-42046 GCA_040390235.1 Pseudomonadota bacterium
ATAGCACCGGCGCGACGGCTGTCGAGGACCTCGCCTCCCACGACCGCCTGCGTGCGCTCGCCCAGGGGCTGGCGCGGCAGGTACAGGAGCGTACCCAGGCCCTGCGCGACTCCGAGGACTTCACCCGCCTGGCCCTGACCGCCGTGGGTGGTGTCGGCGTGTGGACCTACCGGGTCGATGTGGACCGCTTTTTCTGCGACGCGGCCATTTCCGAGCTGTACGGACTGGACCCGGTGCAGGCTGCCGCCGGCATCCGGACAGCGGAGTTCCTGGCCAACGTGCACCCCGACGACAGGGCGCGTCTGCGGGCCACCATGTCCGGCGGACTGGAACGTAGCGGCGACCTGGAACTGGAGTACCGCATACGCCATCCCGACGGGTCGGTGCGCTGGGTGCTGTCGCGCGGCCATACCTATTTCGACGGGCCGGGGCAGCCGGTGCGCCGGACCGGCGTGGGCATCGAAACCACCACGCGGCGTTTGCTGGAGGAGCAGTTGCGCCAGTCGCAAAAGATGGAGGCGGTGGGCCAGCTCACCGGCGGCATCGCGCATGACTTCAACAACCTGCTGGCAAGTATCAGCGGCAGCCTGCAACTGCTGAAGACGCGGCTGGGACAGGGCCGGGTGGAGGGATTCGAGCGTTATGTGGGGGTGGGCGAAGACTCGGTCCGGCGTGCCGCGGCGCTCACGCAACGGCTGCTGGCGTTCTCGCGGCGGCAGACGCTGGATCCGAAGCCGGCCGACGTGAACCGGCTCATCGCGGGCATGGAGGATCTGATCAGCCGTTCGGTCGGTCCCGCGGTCGAGGTCGAGGTGGTGGGGGCTGCGCGGCTGTGGGCCGTGGAGGTCGACGCACCGCAGCTGGAAAACACCCTGTTGAACCTGTGCATCAATGCGCGCGATGCGATGCCCGACGGCGGCCGCCTGACTATCGAGACGGCGAACAAATGGCTCGACGACCGCGCAGCGGCGGCCTATGAGGTACCGAAGGGCCAGTACGTCTCGCTTTCCGTGACCGATACCGGGATCGGCATGCCCGAGGCGGTGGTCCGCCGCGTCTTCGATCCGTTCTTCACCACCAAGCCCATGGGGCAAGGCACCGGCCTGGGCCTTTCCATGGTCTACGGGTTCGTGCGCCAGAGCGGGGGCCAGGTGCGTGTGTATTCGGAGGTCGGCCAGGGGACGACCATGTGCGTCTACCTGCCGCGCCACGTCGGTGATGCCCGGGATGTGGAAGCGGAGCCCGCGCCCGCGCCGATCGGGGCCGGGGACGGCGAGACGGTGCTGATCGTGGAGGACGAGGACAGCATCCGCTTCATCGCGGCCGAGGCCCTGGGCGGCGCAGGCTACCGCGTGCTCGAAGCCCGGGACGGCCCCACGGCGCTGCGTACGCTGCAGGGCGCGGGGCGTGTCGACCTGCTCATCACGGATGTCGGCCTGCCGGGAGGACTCAATGGCCGCCAGGTGGCGGATGCCGCGCGGGTAGCGCGGCCGGGCCTCAAGGTGCTCTTCATCACGGGCTACGCCGACAACGCCGCCGTGGGCAATGGCCACCTGGAGCGGGGCATGGAGGTGCTGACCAAACCGTTCGAACTGGTGGCCCTGGCCAGCAAGGCCCGCGAATTGCTTGACAGCACCAGCTGATCGACCGGGTGCCGCGGCGGCCTTTGGCAACATGGGCTTACAGGGCCTTGGTGCGCCCCCGCCGAACATGGCGGGTCTACCCTACATTAGCGCGTACCCACAGGCTCAGGATTTCCGTCCATGCATTTCCCCGCGGCGCCAGGCATTGCAGGGCGAGACCATCGCCACGGGCAGAGCCATGCGCATGAGATCACCGCCTGCCGGCAATGCGGAACCTTCCAGCGGCTGTGGCGGGTGCCGGTGCACACGGCTTTTTTCTGCCGCACCTGCACCACGCTGCTGACCCGTACGCGGCTGCGCAACCGGCGGGCGGCGCTGGCCTGCACGCTGGCTGCGCTGCTGCTGTTCGTGCCGGCCAACCTGCTGCCTTTCCTGACCACGCATTTCCTGGGCGGCTCGCGCGAGAGCCTGCTGGCGTCGAGTGCCGCGGCGATGTTCGGCAACGGCTGGCCGGAGCTGGCCATCGTCATGGCGCTTTTTATCCTGGTGCTGCCCTTCGTGCGCTTCATCCTGCTGGCGGCGGTGCTGGGTTCCCTGGAGCTGGGACGGCGCCCGCCCTGGCTCGGCCGTGCCTTCCGGTATGCCACCGCGCTGGAGACCTGGGCCATGTGCGACGTGTTCCTGCTGGGGCTGGCGGTGTCCTATGCGCGGCTGCAGACCTCCATCGACATCACCCTGGGCGTGGGCGCCATGTGTTTCATCGCGGTCGGCATCCTCACCCTGTTCGTGCGGGCCATGCTGGACAAGGATGCGGTGTGGCAGCAGATCGTGCCCAGCGAGCACGCTGGCGTGGCATCCGAGATGGTGGCCTGCCCCGGCTGCGAGATGGTGCTGCCGCAGCACTGCGAGGGCCAGGGCTGCCCGCGCTGCCAGGCCACCGTGCGCCGGCGTAAGCCCGATGCGGTGGGGCGGGCCATTGCGCTGACGCTGGCCGGCGTGCTGCTCTACATTCCGGCGAACATCTACCCGATGGCGACCTTGCCGAGCGGCTTCAAGTCGGTGCAGTACACCATCATGCAGGGTGTGGTCGACCTGGCGGATGCCAAGCTGCTCGGCCTGGCGCTGCTGGTGTTCACCGCCAGTTTCGCCATTCCGGTGCTCAAGCTCGCCGGGCTTTCCTGGTGCATCCTGTCGGTGCTGCTCAAGTCCCGGCGCCACCTGATGGCGAAGACCTGGGTCTACCGGGTGGTGGAGGAGATCGGCCGGTGGTCCATGGTCGATCCGTTCGTGATCGCGTGTTTTGTACCCGTCACCGGGTACAACGCCCGGCAGTTCGGCCGTGCCGATGCGGCCGCGCCGATCTTCACCGCGGTCGTCATCCTGACCATCGTGGCCGCGCGCTGTTTCGACTCCCGGCTGATGTGGGACCGGCCAGGCGCCCGTAAGTAAATAAATGACCGACGACACCACCGATATGACCGATACAGGGGAAGCCCACACCGCCCTCATGACGCTGCCCGAGGCGCGGGCTACGCGCAGCCGCTGGTTCGGCCTGGTGTGGGCCATTCCGCTGGCCGCGCTGCTGATCGTGGTGTTTCTCGGTATCCGGGGGCTGGCGCACCGGGGTATCGACGTGGTGGTGAGTTTCGACGCCGCCGATGGCGTGGCGGTGGGCGACACCAAGGTGATCTACCAGGGCATCGAGGCCGGACATGTCACCCACCTCGACATCGCCGAGGACGGCAAGCGGGTGGATGTCACGCTGCGGCTCGATCCGCGCGCCCAGCCGGCGCTCAATACCAGCACCCTGTTCTGGCTGGTGGGGCAGAAGCCGGACCTCAGCGACATATCGTCGGTCAAGGCCGCGCTGGTGGGCGTGACCATCGGCATGGCGCCGGGGGTGGGCGGCACACCGACCCGGCATTTCGAAGGGCTGTCGCAGCCGCCGGTGGTGCTGCCGGGCACGCCGGGCACCTTGTATACGCTGACCAGCGCCCAGCTGGGTGCGCTGCGGCCGGGGTCTACCGTGTTTTTCCGCGGGCAGGAGGCGGGTAAGGTGACGGCGGTGAGCCGCGAGGCGACCAACTTCCGCATCGGTGTCTTCATCAACGCGCCCTATGACCGGATGGTCGGGCGCGACACGCGCTTCTGGGTTGCCAGCCCGCTGCAGGTGCGGCTGGCCGACGGCGGTATCCAGGCGGGGCTGGATCACCCGGGAGCGATTTTGAGCGGGGCCATCGAGCTCGACGTCGACAACGATGCACCGGCGCTGGCCCAGAGTCCGGCCAACACCAACTTCGCGTTGTACGAGGGCAAGGAGGCTGCCATCGCGGGCCCGGTGGGCCCGCAGATCGACTACCGCCTGCGCTTCAACGGCCCGGGTGGCGACCTGGCGGTGGGGGCGCCGGTGCGGCTGATGGGCTTTACCGTCGGCCGGGTGCAGTCGGTCCGGCTCGGCATGGACGAGAAGTCCGGCGCGCTGCAGACCTCGGTGCAGGCGGTACTGTTCCCGCTGCGCCTGAACATCGTCCAGAAGGACACGGCCAGCGCGGACGAATGGCGCCGCGCCACCGATGCGCTGGTAGGGCGCCTGGTGGCCCAGGGCTACCGGGCCCGGCTGACCCAGAAGCCGGCGCTGGTGGGGTCGCTGGTGGTCGACCTGGCACCGGCGGGCGGACCGCCGGCGGCCCCGGGCCGCATCGGCCGTACCAGTGGCACCACGGCCGTGGCCGGTGGCCCGATGGAGATTCCGACGCTGGATGCGGCGGGCGGCATCGACGAACTTACCGGGCAGGCCTCGCGCATCCTGGCCAAGGTCGATGCACTGCCGATCGAGGCCATAGGCCGCAACGTGCGCGGCATCACGGCCAAGCTCGACACGCTGCTGTCTTCGCCGCAGATTGCCAGCAGCCTGCAGCACCTGGACAGCACACTCACGCAGGTCGACCAGATGGTGTCGGAAGTCCGGCCGCAGGTCGGGCCGCTGGTGCGCAAGCTCAACGAGGCGGCCGGCGAGGTAGCGGGCACCGCCTCGGCCGCGCGGGCCATGCTCAGCGGCGAGGGTGCGCCGCAGGACGCGAGCCTGCCGGCGGCGATAGGGCAGTTGTCGGATGCCGCGCAGTCGATCCGCGCGCTGGCCGACTACCTGGGCCGGCACCCGGAAGCGCTTCTCAAAGGCAAGGCAAAGGACGGTAAATGAACGGTTTTTCTCGACACGCGGCGAAGACCGCCGGTGCCGCCCTGGCGCTGCTATTGCTGGTGGCCGGCTGCGGCACCAGCCCCACGACGGCCTACTTTTCGCTGGAGCCGGTGGTGCCGGCCGCAGCGCCGCAGCCGGACTACCGGGGGCCGGCGGTGCAGGTGCTGGCGGTACACCTGCCGCCGGCGCTGGACCGGCTGGAGCTGATGCGCGAGACCCGCCCCGGCCAGCTCGACGTGAACGAGTTCGCCCGCTGGGCCGCGCCGCTGGCGCGGATGGCGCGGCAGACGCTGACGGAGGACCTGGTGAACCGGCTGCCGGCCGGTGCGGTGGTGTTTCCCGATGCGCACAAGCCCGATGGCGCGGCGCTGGTGTCGGTGGACATCCTGTCGTTCCGCACCAGCGGTGCGGCGGTGCAGGCGGACGTGAGCTGGGGCTTGCGGGGCGGGTTGCCGTCCGACCCGGCATGGCGCACGAAGGTGCTGCGCCTGGCGGCGCCGGCGGGTGATGGCGGTGGCGCAGCGACGGCGCAGGCGCTGAGCCATGTGATCGGCCAGTTGGCGGACCGCATCGCGGCCGACCTGGCGGCGGCAACGGGACCCGCGGCCGCCCATCCCTGACAAGGGAGAAGGGGGCGGGGGACGCCGCGGCGGCGGCGTGTGGACGGCAGAAGCCTTACTTCTTCATGTCGTCCTTTTTCATCATGCTGTCCTTCTTCATGGCGTCGTCTTTTTTCATGGCGTCCTTGCCCATGGTGTCCTTGGCCATCGAGTCCTTCTTCATGGCGTCCTTGGCCATGCCGTCTTTTGCCATGGAATCCTTGGCCATGGAGTCCTTCTTCATCATGTCGTCGGCGGCGAAGGCCGACATGGAGGCGGCAGCCAGGCAGGCGGCGAGCAGGGAGGCGGTGAGCTTGTTCATGGGAAAGTCCTTCGGTTGGTGGTGAAAAAAAGCGGTTGAAAAAAATGCGCCGGATCCTGGGAAAGGACACGGCCGCGCCGTCCGCGGCGCCGAGCCGGGGGGGCTCAGCTGCCGCCGAACCAGTTGTAGCCCTGGTCTTCCCAGTAGCCACCCGGATAGGTGTTGGTGACGAACATCGCCATGATGTTCTTCGGGTTCTTGTAGCCGAGCTTGGTGGGCATACGCAGCTTCATCGGGAAGCCGTATTTGGGCGGCAGGGGCGCGCCGTCGTAGGTGAGCGTCAGCAGCGTCTGCGGGTGCAGCGCGGTGGCCATGTCGATGCTGGTGTAGTAGTCGTCGGCGCACTTGAAACCGACGTACTGGGCGCTGAGGTCGGCGCCGATGCGGCGCAGGAAGTGGCCAAAGGGCACACCGCCCCACTTGCCGATGGCGCTCCAGCCTTCGACGCAGATGTGGCGGGTGACCTGGTCCTGCTGTGGCATGGCGCGCAGGTCCTCCAGCGTCCAGCCGCGTTTGTCGGCGACCAGGCCGGTGACTTCGAGTGTGTAGCCCTCTTCCTGGACCACCCGCACCTCGTTTTCGCCGTAGTAGGCGTTGAAGGGGAAGGGCCGGGTGATCATGGCTTCGCTGTAGGTGGGGGCCAGCCGGTTCGGGTCGAACAGCCAGCCCTGGGCCTTGTCGTTGAAACGCGAGATGCGGCTGAGCACGGCTTCGACGTCCTTGTCGTCGCTGATGCTGCAGCCGCTCAGCAGCGAGAGGCCACCGAGGGTGAGCGCGCCGCGCAGGAAGCCGCGGCGGGCGGCCGGTGCCATGCGTTTGGTGAGGATCTTGCGGGCCTCGGCCACGACGGCATCGCCATCGACGCTGGCCAGCAGGGGGCGTTTGAAGGGGGTCATGCGGCGGTTTCCTTTCCACGGGCGCTGAGCATGGTCAGCAGGGTGCGGGGCACCAGGGCCACCATGGCGAGGTGCAGACCGATGAAGCCCACCAGCAGGGCCATGGCGACGAAATGGATGCGCCGGGCGAAGTCGTAGCCGCCCAGCAGTTCGCGCAGCAGGTGGAACTGCACCGACTTCCACAGCACCAGGCCGGACAGCACGATGACGAGGAGGTCGAGCATCACGAACAGGTAGGCCAGGCGCTGCACCGCGTTGTAGTGGCGCGGGTCGGCATGCGAGAGCCTGCCGCGCAGGGCGGCTAAAGCGTCGTGCCACACCGCCTTGGGCGACAGCGGGAAGAACTTGCGTTGGAGGCGGCCGGTGACGAGGTTCATGGCCAGGTAGAACAGGCCGTTGGCGACCAGCAGCCACATGGCGGCGAAGTGCCACTGCAGGGCGCCGCCGAGCCAGCCGCCCAGGGTCACCTGGGTGGGGATGGTGAAGGGGAAGAAGGGCGAGGCGTCGTAGATGCGCCAGCCGCTGGCCACCAGGATCAGCACCGCGAAGGCGTTGAGCCAGTGGCTGCAGCGCATCCACAGCGGGTGGATGGGGCGCTGGCGGGCGGGTGCATCCATGGGGGCTCCTGAGTCGGGTGGTTGGGGTGGGCCGGCACGGGGCCGGTGTTCTCGCCAGGTAATTCGGGCCCGCGGGGATGCCGGTTACAGCCGCCAGGAAATTTATTTGCCGACGATGGCATGCAGCAAAAGACATGGCATCTGGTTACATCTGTGCGCTACAGTGCGCGTCTTATGGATCACCACACACCGCCGCAGCGGCGGTCGCCTACACGTGATCCCGCATCCACCGATGCCGCCATTGCGTCCGCCACCCGGCTGGCGGCGGTGCACCGCAGCGGCCTGCTGGATTCGCCGGCAGAGGAGTCGTTCGATTCGCTGACGCAGCTGGCCGCGCGGCTGGTGAAGACACCGGCGAGCTTTATTGCCGTGGTCGACGGCAGCCGCGATTTCTACAAGAGCCAGGTCGGTTTTCCCATCCCGCTGGCAGTCGCCCGCCAGATGGAGGGGCGCACCTTTTGCCACTACACACTGACACGCGACGACCCGCTGGTGATCGAGGACACGCACAGCGACCCGGTGTGGAAGGCGGTGCCCACGGTCGAGTCGCTGGGTGTGCGTTCCTATGTGGGGGTGCCGCTGAAGGTGGATGGCGAGAACGTGGGCAGTTTCTGTGTCATCGACATGAAACCGCGGGTGTGGACGGCGGACGAACTGGAGACCGTTCGCCAGCTGGCGGTATCGGCCGAGCGGGAGCTGGGCCTGCGGGCCGCACTCACCGCGGCGGAGGAGTCGGCCCTGGCATCCATCGCACTGGCCCGGGCACGGGAAGAGGTGGTGGCCGTGGTGGCGCACGACCTGCGCACACCCCTGCAGATCCTGCAACTCGGCACCCTGAAGCTGCAGCGCAGTCCTGCCGGTGCGGAGCAGGCGGCGACGACCACCCGCATGCTGGCTGCGGTGGAGGTGATGGCGAAGATGGCCGACGGCCTGCTGTCGGCCGATGCGGTGAGCAAGCCCTCACCGGCCGGCCGGCAGTCGCTGCCCGCGGCCACCCTGGCCGCCGATGCGGTGGACATGATGGGCCCGATCGCCGAGCGTTCGTCCATCGCGCTGACGCTGGGTGCCGTGGCGCAGGCGCGTATCGCCATCGACTACGCGCAGATGCTGCGGGTGCTGGGCAACCTGATCGGCAATGCCCTGAAGTATTCGCCGGCGGGCAGCACCATCAGCGTGAGCGGCAGCCGGGACGGCGCGCTGCTGTCGCTGGTCGTCGCCGACAACGGCAGGGGCATGGACGAGGCGGAGCAGGCCCGGGCGTTCGAGCGTGGCTGGCAGGGCGGCGAGGGCATGAAGCGCGGCGACGGGGCCGGCCTGGGCCTGGCCATCGTGCGCACTCTGGTGGAGCAGCACGGTGGCCGTGTGGGCCTCACCAGCGCGCTGGGCCGGGGTACGGCGGTCACCATCTCGTTGCCCTGCCACTGAGCCGACGGACGCCGGTACTGCGGGCTTTCCTTGATCCCGCGCGGCGCGGTATGGCCGCCTAATGGCGGTTTGTCATCACAACAAATGCCAGGAGACACGATGAAGAGCAGCGATACGGGGCGGGCAGGGGCCGGGGACGGTGGCCGGAGCCTGGCGCGGCGGGCCTGGCTGCGGTCGATGCTGTGCCTGGGCAGCGCCGGTACGGTGGAAGCCGGCCTGCCTTCGCTGGTGTGGGCGCAGGACGCAGCACCGTGGTCGCCGCGCGGGCCAGTGCGCATCGTGGTGCCGTTCGCGGCGGGCGGCTCGTCGGACCTGATCGCCCGGGTGCTGGCCGTGCGGCTGACCGAGGCGCTGCAGCAGCCGGTGGTGGTGGAGAACAAGCTGGGCGCGGGCGGCAACATCGGCATCGCCTCCGTCGGCAACGCGGCGCCGGACGGGCTGTCGCTGCTGATGGTGTCGTCGGCCTTCGTGACCAACCCGGCGCTGTACCCCGACAAACCGCCCTATGACCCGGTCAAGCAGTTCGCACCGATCAGCCTGGCGGTGAGTTCGCCGGACGTGATCGCGGTGCGCACTGCCAGCCCGCTGAAGACGCTGGCCGACCTGGTGGCGCTGGCCAAGTCGAAGCCGGGCGGGCTGAACTATTCCACGCCCGGCAAGGGCAACAGCTCGCACCTGGGCGGCGAGCTGCTGTGGCAGCGCGCGGGGGTGCAGCTGGTGCACGTGCCCTACAACGGCGCGGCGCCGGCCGTGCTGGCGGCGCTGAGCGAGCAGGTGGACTGCGCGCTGGTGTCGCTGCCGTCGGCCAAGGCGCAGATCGCGGGCGGCACGCTGCGGGCACTGTCGGTGGGAGGCGACAAGCGCTGGCCGGAATTTCCCGCGGTGCCGACGGTGGCCGAGCAGGGTTATGCCGGCTACCGGTCGGAGACCATGCAGGCGCTGTTCGCGCCGGCCGGCACGCCGCCGGCGGCCATCGACCGGCTGGGCCGCGAGGTGCGCCGCATCCTGCAGGACCCGGCCGTGCAGCAGCAGACCCGGGACATGGGTTTCGAGACGGTGGCCAGCCTGCCGGCGGCGCTGGGTGCCCGGGTGGCGGAGGAAGCGCCACGCTGGAGGGCGGTGGCGGCCCAGGCCCACATCCGCGCGGACTGAGGCCCTGCCATGGCAACCGAAACCGTCCTTCTACGGCGATTTTTCTGCGGCCTGGTGCTGGCCTGCACGGCCGGGCTGGCGGGCGCGCAAACCTGGCCGGTGCGGCCGATCAGGTTCGTCCTGCCTTTTGCCGCGGGCGGCAGCGGCGATACCTTTGCGCGGCCGTTGGCGGCGATGCTGGGCGAAGCCCTGGGCCAGCCCATCCTGATCGAGAACGTGGCCGGCGCGGGCGGCGAGATGGGGGCGGAGCAGGCATCGAAGGCGGCGCCGGACGGCTATACCTTCCTGATGATTTCCAATGGGCACCCCATCGGCGAGACCATGTACCCGCGGCGCAAGTACCGGCTGCTGGGCGACTTCGTGCCGGTGACCGAACTGGCCTCGATCTCGCTGGCGCTGGTGGTGAATCCGGCGGTGCCGGCGAAGAATACGGCCGAGCTGATCGCGCTGATGAAGGCACAGCCGGGCAGGTTCAGCTACGCGTCTTCGGGTGTGGGCACCATCTATCACCTGCCGATGGAGCTGTTCAAGTCGATGGCGGGGGTGGACATCCTGCACATTCCCTACAAGTCGAGCGCCGCGGCGCGGGCCGACGTGGTGGGCGGCCAGGTGCAGATGATGATGGATTCGCTGGCGGCCATGGGGCCTTTCATCAAGTCGGGCCAGGTGCGGGCGTTGGGGGTGGGCGCGGCAAAACGCGACGAGGCGTTTCCCAACCTGCCGACCATTTCCGAGAGCGGGCTGAAGGATTTCACCGCCGACACCTGGCTGGGTTTCATGGCACCGAAGGGCACGCCGCCGGCCATCGTGGACCGGCTGCAGCAGGAGATCGCCAAGATCGTGGCGCGACCCGAGGTGGCGGCTTTCTACCGCAGCAACGGCGCGGTGCCGGTGGCCAGCAGGCCCGAGGCTTTCGGGCTGGTGATCCGGGCCGAGACGGCCAAGTGGAAGAAGGTGATCGAGGAGGCGGGGATCAAGGCGGAGTAAGCCGGAGCAAGGCTGTCAGGCGCGTTTGCGGGCGACTGGTGGCTTGGCGGCGGCCCTGGGCGCGGGCGTCTTTCTTGCTGCCGCTGCTTTCTTTGCTGCCGGGGCCTTCGGAGCCGCCTTTGCGCCGCCCCGGAGGCTGCGCCTGAGCAGTTCGGTGAGGTCGATGACCTCGGCACCCTCGCCGGCGGGGGCCTGCTCCTCGGGCTGGACCACGGTCTCGGTCTTGCCGGCCTTGACCTTCTTGTCGACCAGTTGCATGACCTGGGCGCGGAATTCGTCCTGGAAGTCCTCGGCTTTCCAGGGGCCGGACATCTGGCCGATGAGCTGCAGGGCCATCTTCATCTCGGCGGCGCTGGCGCTCTTGGCCGGGGGCAGGCTGAGGCCTTCGGTGGTCTTGACCTCGTCGCCCCAGCGCAGCAGGTCGAGCACCAGCACGTCGCCCATGGGCACCAGTGCGGCCAGGTGCTGCTTGGTGGCGATGACGACCTTGGCCAGGCCGATCTTGCCGGACTTGACCAGGGCCTCGCGCAGCAGGGCGTAGACCTTGCCGCTTTTTTCGATGGGGGCGATGTAGTAGGGCCGCTCCAGGAAGACGAAGGGGATGCTGCCGGCATCGACGAAACGCTGGATGTCGATGGTCTGGGTGGTCTTGGGGAAGACGGCCTCGATCTCCTCGGGCGCGATGATGACGTACTTGCCGGCCTCGTATTCGATGCCTTTGACGATGTCGTCGCGGTCGATTTCCTTGCCGGTACGCTTGTTGATGCGTTTGTAGCCGACCGGGTCCATGCTGCGTTTGTCGAGCCAGTCGAAGTCCACGCCCTGTTCGGTGCTGGCGCTGTGCAGCCCTACCGGGATGTGCACCAGGCCGAAGGTGATGGCGCCTTTCCACAGGGTTCTGCTGCCGGTGCCTGCCATAAGAATGCTCCTGGGGTGGGCTCCTGGCCCGGATACCGCCCAGCGTAGGGGCGGTGGCCGGCAGCCGCGTAGGGCGGCGGCGGATGCGGCGGTAGGCGGTGGGCGCGCGGCGCTCAGGTGGAAGACGAGCGGCCGGTCTTGTCCTGTACCCGGCAGACCTTGAGGGCGTGCAGGCCGTTGTCGGTGATGGCATAACTGCCGCCGGCCCGCGCACGGATGAAGCCGTTGTTCAGCAGCGAGCGGACGGTGACCTGCAGGTAGCCGATGGCGTCACCCACCGGGCCGAAGTTGGTGGCGCCGCCCGGGGCGATGACCACCACCTCGCGGCGGTAGCGCAGCGACATGAGGCAGTCGAATTGCGCCGGGGTGAGCAGCACCGGCTTGAAGTCGCCCGAGGTGGAGCCGCTCCATTCCAGCGGTTCGCCTGACACCGGGCGGCCATGCCACAGGGTGGGTGCCGTGGTGCTGTCTTCCCCCGCATTCCTGTGTTCGCCGTGGTGGTTGTTCTGTTGCCCCAATGACTCCCAGGGGTTGCCCGCGCCGTCCATGCTGTGTTCCGTTGTTGTTCATACGACCCCGGCGGATTTTAGGAAGCGGGGTTATGTCTTTTTACATAGCCGCGGCGGGCAGTACCGCAGGACGCGCGCAAGTCCTACGCAGCCGAGGCACCAGGAGCTTCACAGTCGAGCACACCATGACTGCTCCTACTGAATTACAGGGCTGTGCGGGCTGCCGCAACAGCGAAGACCTGGGCTTCGATTTCACGATGGCTTTCCAGCCCATCGTGGATGTGTCCAGCCGCAGCGTCTTCGCCCACGAGGCGCTGGTGCGGGGGGTGAACGGCGAAGGGGCCGGCAGCATACTGGCGCGGGTGGACGCGGGCAACCGCTACGCCTTCGACCAGGCCTGCCGGGTCAAGGCCATCGAAATGGCGACCGCGGTGGGCATGCAAAGCAAGCTGAGCATCAACTTCCTGCCCAACGCGGTGTACCAGGCGGCTGCATGCATCCGGCTGACGCTGGCCACGGCAGAGCGCTGCGGCTTCCCGGTGGAGAACATCATGTTCGAACTGACTGAGGACGAGCGCGCCAAGGACCTCGCGCATTTGTCGTCGATCTTCAAGGAATATGATCGGCGCGGTTTCGTCACGGCCATCGACGACTTCGGTGCCGGTTATGCAGGTTTCGAGTTGCTGGCGGCGTTTCAGCCCGACGTGTTGAAGCTGGACATGGGGCTGGTACGCCATGTGGACAGCGACCGGGTACGCCATGCCATCGTGGCGGGCATGGTGGGTGTTTGCCGCGAACTGGGCATCCGTGTCATCGGGGAGGGCGTGGAGACACGCGGCGAAGTGCAGGCGCTGCGCAAGATGGGCGTAGAACTTTTCCAGGGTTATGTATTTGCCCGACCCGCCGTGGGGCCTCTGGCAACTGTGGACTGGCAGGCCGCGGACTGAGGGTGCTGGTCTTGAGCGCCGACCAACGGCGCGGCGTCCTGCGCAGCGGTAGGAGGGTTCCCACGGGCAGTGCGGTGCGGCACTTATACGGTGCCCGCGGGCAGTAGGAGAAAGTTCATGGATCACTCCGAACGAAGCTTATCCGCCATGCTTGCACGCCAGAACGCAGAGACCTCCCTAGCCCCGCCCCTCGACACGCAGGGCGCCCATGCGGTGGGACCGGTGGCAGTCATCGCCCGGCGCAGCGAACAATGCGCCAATGACGGTGCCGCCGCCGCAGGGTTCGCCACCCACCGCGAGGCCTACCAGGCCCTGCTCGACCATCCCGAAGGCCCTGCGGTTCGCCAGGCTTCGCGGGGTTGGCTGCAAGCGCGGCTGGCCGATGCGGCTGCCTTGCCCTGCGGGTTGCCGGACCAGCCGGGCGCGCTGGCGGTATGGATGCGCGACGGTGCCGATGCGGCCGGTGTGCGCTACCAGGCCTACCTGGGCGAACGCAAGGCGGGTGCGCCGCGACGTTTCTTCTCCAGCCGCGCGCATGCGCTGGCCTTTCTGCGCGGCGTGGCGCCGACCAAGCTGGTCGATGGTTCCTGGCTGCATGGGGTGCTGCGCCACTGGCAGAACCCGCGGTTCGCCGACCTGGTACGCACCTATGTGGAAGAACTCGGCGATGGCCGGGCCGACCGCAACCACGTGCTGCTGTACCGCCAGTTGCTGGCAGCGCACGGCCTGACGCACTGGCAGGACCTGCCCGACGACCGCTAGACACAGGGGGCTTTGCAACTGGCGCTGGCTGCACACACCGACGACTTCTTGCCCGAGGTGATCGGCTTCAACCTGGGCTACGAACAGCTGCCGTTGCACCTGCCCATCACCGCTTACGAACTGAACGAACTGGGCATAGACCCGTATTACTTCACGCTGCATGTGACGGTGGACAACGCCGATACCGGGCATGCGCGCCGTGCGGTCGATGCGGTGCTGGATGCGATGCCGCGGGTGGGCGATGCGGAGGATTTCTGGCGCCGGGTGCGCAATGGTTTCAACCTGAACGAGCTCGGCGCGGGCACCAACGACGTGATCGGGCAGTTCGACATCCAGGCCGAGGTGGAGCGTATCTTCCGGCACAAGAGCGCCGCTGGGCGCACTGCCCATGCCGAATACTGCCGGGTGGGCGGCCGCAGCGTGAACGCGTGGCTGTCGGAGCCGGCGCAGGTGCCCGATTTCCTGCGCGCGCTGGAAGAGGCCGGCTGGATCGTACGCAATGCGCCGCCACAGCAGAGCCGTTTCTGGAAATTGCTGGAGGGTGACCATGCCGAGATGTTCGGGGTGTTCAGCGCCTACGAATTGCAGGTGATCCAGGATTGGCTGCGGGGCGATGCGAGTGGCGACGGGGCGCCCGTTTCGCCGGAGGCCACCGGCATGGAACTGCGCAGGCCACGGTCGTTCCGGGTGCAGCGGCGGCTGGATGCCGTGCGTGCACCGGCCGAGCCCGCCACCGCCGATGCATCGGCCCTGCTCGACCCCGACGCCGAAGTGCTGGAGGCGCAGATGGCCGGCGCGCCCGACGGCGCGGCGCTGGGCGCATTGCTGGTGGAGGCCATGGCGCCTGCCAGGCACTGGATGCCTGCGGGGCTGCTGGCGACACGGCGCTTCGTGCGGCTGGCCCTGCATTGACCGGTGCTGCGGTCAGCGCCGCTGGGCGAAGCGTTCCAGCGCGCGTTCGAGCAGTTCACCGAGCCGGGTTACGTCCACCGGCTTGGTGACGTGGGCGAAGAAGCCGTTGTCGAGGCTGGTCTGGCGGTCAGCCTCCTGGCCGTAGCCGGTGATGGCGATGAATTCGGGCGGGGAGGGGATTTCCGCGGTGATCTTGCGGGCCACCTCGATACCGCTCAGGCCGGGCAGGCCGATATCCAGCAGCAGCACACCGAAGCGTTTCTTGCGGGCCGCTTCCACGGCGGAAGGGCCGTCATAGGCCACGTCCGTGGCGTAGCCCATGGCGTCGAGCAGGAGCGCCATGGTGTCGGCGGAATCGCGGCTGTCGTCCACGACCAGGATGCTTTTCTGGGGGGTGCCATCCGGTGCGGTTTGCGGGCCGTCCGCGGGTGTGGCGACTGCGGGTAGCCGCACCACGAATTCAGCGCCTTCGCCGGGAATGCCCGTGCTGTACGCGGCCACCTCGCCAGCGTGGAGTTTCACCAGTTGCTGGACCAGGCTCAGGCCCAGTCCCAGGCCGCCCAGTGAGCGGGACGTGTCTTGTTCGCCCTGGGCGAAGAGGTCGAAGACCCGGGGCAGGTCGGTGGCAGAGATGCCGGGGCCATTGTCCTTGATGGCCAGTTCCGCCGTGTCACCGTCGCGCCGCAGGGTGAGCCTGATGCGGCTGCCGGGTGGTGTGAACTTGACCGCGTTGTTCAGCAGGTTGCAGATGACTTGCACGATGCGGGCCTGGTCGCCGCTGATCCACAGGCCGGGGTCGGCCACGACCTCGAGGTGCTGGGATTTGGCCTGGGCTGCCGGGCCCGACGCCTCGACCGCCGCGGCGATGGCGTCGCCCAGGCGCAGCAGCCGCGACTCCAGGTGGATCTTGCCGCTGGTGATGCGGCCGATGTCCAGCAGGTCGTCCACCAGCCGGGTCATCTGCCGGACCTGGCGGCCGATGATGTCGCGTGCGGTGCGCAGGGGCTTGGATTCGAGGGTTTCGCGTTCCATCAGCGCCAGCGCGTTGGAGATGGGGGCCAGCGGGTTGCGCAACTCGTGGCCGAGCATGGCCAGGAAGGTGGTGATGCGGCGGCCTTCGTCTTCCAGCAGGCTGGTGCGTTTCTTGTCGGTGAGGTCGCGGGTGATCTTGGCGAAGCCCCGGTGCCGGCCGCTGGCGTCGTGCAGCGCGGTGATGACCACGCTGGCCCAGAAGCGGCTGCCGTCCTTGCGCACGCGCCAGCCTTCGTCCTCGAGGCGGCCGTCGCGCAGCGCCAGGCGCAGTTCTTCGGCGGGCCAGCCGCTGGCGGCCACTTCCTCGGGGTAGAACACGGAGAAGTGCTGGCCGATGATTTCGGTCGCGGTATAGCCCTTGGTCTTCTGTGCGCCGGCGTTCCAGCTGACGATGTGGCCGCTGGGGTCGAGCATGTAGATGGCGTAGTCCTGCACCCCTTCGACCATGAGGCGGAAACGCTCTTCGCTCAGGCGCAGCAACTCGTCCTGGCGGCGGCGTTCGCTGAGGTCGCGGGTGATCTTGGAAAAGCCGCGCAGCGTGCCATCCGGCCCGGTGAGCCGGGTGATGATGATGTTGGCCCAGAAACGTGTACCGTCCTTGCGCAGCCGCCAGCCTTCGTCCTCGAAACGGCCGACTTCGCGGGCCACCTGCAGTTCATGCGCCGGCCAGCCGCGGTCGAGCAGTTCCTGCGGGTAGAAGACGGAGAAATGGCGGCCGATGACTTCCGGGGCCTCGTAGCCCTTGAGTTTTTTCGCGCCGGCATTCCAGCTCAGCACGATGCCGTCGGGGTCGAGGTGGAAGATGGCGTAGTCGGTGACCGCGTCGACCATCAGCCGGTAGTCGGCGTCAGTCAGCAGGCCAGGGGCGGGAATGTTCGATGTGAGGGCCATGACGCTCAGTTGTGCCGTCCGATGACCTGCAGCACACAGGCGACGAGGCCGTCGGGGCGCATGGGTTTGGCGCAGTGGGCGTCGAAGCCGGCGGCGGTGGCCAGTTCCTTGTCCTGCGGGCGGGCGAAGGCGGTGAGTGCGATGGCCGGCAGGTGGGGTGTGCCGGTCATTGCTTCCAGCGCACGGATTTCGCGGATGAGGGTGTAGCCGTCCTTGCCGGGCATGCCGATGTCGCTGATCAATACCTGGGGGTGGGCCTGGGCGATGCGTTGCAGGGCTTCTTCGCTGCTGCTGGCGGTGACGACCCGTGCGCCGCGGTCGGCCAGGATGACGGCGAGCATGTCGCGGGCATCGCCGTCGTCGTCGACCGCGACGATGGTGAGGCCGGTGAGTGCGTCGTCGGCGATGCCGGTGCCGGCCTCGGCTACGGAGGTGCCCGGGGCGGCGACCGGTGCATCGGCGGTGCCGTGCGCTCCCGGGCGCAGGGGCAGGGTGACCTCGAAGGTGGCGCCGCGGCCGGGCCCTTCGCTTTTGGCGACCACGGTGCCGCCATGCAGTTCGGCCAGGTGCTGCACGATGGACAGGCCCAGGCCCAGGCCGCCGTGGAAACGGTTGCTGGACGAGTCGCTCTGGGTGAAGCGGTCGAACAGGTAGGGCAGGAATTCGGGGCGTATGCCCTGGCCCTCGTCCTGCACCCGCAGTACCAGCGCGTCCTGCTGCTGGCGCAGGCCGATGTGGATGGTGCCGCCGGAGTTGGAGAACTTGACCGCGTTGGTGAGCAGGTTCCAGACGATCTGCTGCAGGCGCGAGGCATCGGCCACGATGGGCGGCAGGGCCGGGTCGGCGTCGATGCGCACCCGCTGGCGCTTGTCGCGCACGGAGGCGTCGAGTGCCTCGACGGCGGAGGCCAGCAGTTCGGGCAGGTGCACGGTTTCGAGGTCCAGCCGCAGCTTGCCCAGGCCCATGCGCGACATGTCGAGGATGTCGGAGATGAGGCGGGTCTGGGTCTTGACGTTGCGTTCGATGGCTTCCAGGCCACGCGCCAGGTCGGCCTCTTTGCCGGAGCGCTTGAGCACGTGCACCCAGCCGCCGATGGCGTTGAGCGGGGTGCGCAGTTCGTGGGAGAGCACGGCGATGTATTCGTCCTTGGCGCGGCTGGTGCGTTCGGCTTCGGCGCGGGCGGCCTGTTCGCGCTCCAGCAGGTCCTCGCGCTGGCGGGCCAGGGCCACCCGCTCGGAGATGTCGGTGGCGATGGCCAGGCTCAGGCCGGGTTCGACATAGGGGGTGAGGCTCCACTCGAGGTAGACCGGCGCGCCGGTGGCGTCGCGCAGGGGGAAGTCGCCGCGGCGCACTTCCTCGTTGCGCGGGTCGAAGTACACGGCCACACGTTCGGTCCAGTCGGCCGGGGCGAAGTCGGCCACCCGCCGGGCGATGATGTGTTCTTCCTCGCGCCCCAGCAGCCGGCACATGGTCGGGTTGACTTCGGCGAAGCGGCCGGCCGTGTCGACCAGGCAGATGCCGCTCTGGGCCTGGTCGTAGATGGCGCGGAAACGCGCTTCGCTGCGGCGCATGCCTTCTTCGGCGTTGCGCGCGCGCATGAGGGCGTGGACGGTGGCGACCAGCAGGGCGGGGTCGGCCGGGTGGGTAATGTAGGCGTCGGCGCCGGCCTGCAGTCCGCGGACCTTGTCGTGGTCCATGATGTGCGAGGCCGACAGGTGGATGACCGGCAGGTGCGCGGTGTCGAGCCGGCTGCGCAGTTGCTGGCAGACCTCGAAGCCGTCCATGTCGGGCAGCTGCACGTCGAGGATGACGGCAGATACGTCGCCCCCGGCCAGTGCCAGCGCCTCGCTGCCGGTGGCGGCCTCTTCGATGGAGAAGCCGGCGGCCTGCAGCACCCGCGCCGTCGAGTAGCGGGTGACGGGGTTGTCGTCGACCACCAGCACCCGCTGGGACGGCCGGGTGGCGGTGTGCGCGTTTGTCACGCGGAGGCCTCCCCGGTGTTTCCCGCGGTCGGGGTGTCGAGCCGCAGCGGCAGGGTGACGGAGAAGGTGGAACCCGCACCTGCTGCGCTTTGCAGGGACACGCTGCCGCCGAGCAGTTCGGCCAGGTGGCGGCTGAGCGACAGGCCCAGGCCGGTGCCGCGCAGGCGTTTCTGGATGGGCAGGTCGATCTGCGCGAAGTCCTCGAAGATGACTTGCTGGAATTCGGGTGCGATGCCGATGCCGGTGTCGCGCACGGCAAAGGTGACGGTGTCGCCGGGGTTGATGCTGGCGGACACCCGCACTTCGCCGGCGGAGGTGAACTTGAGTGCGTTGGAGATGAAGTTGCGCAGGATCTGCGCGAGCTTGTGGTCGTCGTTGAAGAGCCGGGGCACACCGTGCGGATCTTCGAAGACGAGTTTCACGTCGGAGGTGGCGAGTATCGGCTTGAACATGCCGCGCAGGGTGGAGAACAGGTCGACCAGCTCGAACCAGTCGGCGGAGATTTCGACGCGGCCGGCTTCGACCTTGGCGAGGTCGAGCAGGTCGTTGACCATGTCGGCGAATTCGGCCGAGGTGTCCTGGATGAAGCGCACCTGCTTTTCCTGCTCGGGGGTGAGGGGGCCATCGAGCCGGTCGATGAGCAGGCGGGCGATGCTGCGGATGGAGCCGATGGGGGTGCGGAACTCGTGGCTCATGTAGGCCAGGAAGCGGCTCTTGAGTTCGGTGGCGTGGCGTAGCGCGTCGGCCTGGGCGTCGAGTTCGGCGTAGAGGGCCAGCACGCCGCGGTTGGTTTCGTCGAGTTCGGCGCGCAGGCCCTCGATCTCGGCCTGGGCGGCGGCGAGTTCCTGCTGCACGGCGAGGGTTTCAGGCACGTTCATGGCTCAATTGTCCTCCCGCTTGATCACCACGACGGTGGTGTCGTCCTTGCCGCGCGCGTGGGCGCGCAGCACCCAGGCAGCAATGACGGCGGGGTGGTGGCGCAACAGGCCGGGCGCGTCGTCCAGCGTCCAGCGGGTGAGGATGCCGTCGGAATGCAGTATCAGCAGGGCGTGGGGCGGCCAGTCGTAGGGTACGTCCTGGGGCCTGCGGATCTGCAGGCCGGGTGTGCCGTGCTGCGAGATGAGGCTGCGGTCGGCGACGCCCGAGAGCAGGCGGCCGGCGATGTTGCCGGCACCGCAGAACACGATGCGTGCGGTGGCTATGTCGGCCGTGGCGATGGCGACCGCCGCGCCGCGGGTCCCGCGCAGGGCCGCGTGGACTTTCGCCATGAGCTGGCCGGGGACGCCGAAGGGTAGGGCCTGGAAGACCGCGACGGCGGCGTTGGAGGCTTCGGCCGCATAGGGCCCGTGGCCCAGGCCGTCGGCCACCAGCACCGCAGCCTGCTGGCCCTCGGCCACCACCGACCAGGCATCGCCGCAGACGGTTTCGCCGACCACGGGCAGGCAGACGCCGCCCACGGCGAAAGCCGGCTTGCCGGCCGCAGGGTCTATTGGCTCCCGCACTGGCACCGGCTGGCGGATGCGCGACAGGATGACGGTGCCGGCGTCCGGCACGGAGTACAGGTCGAACAGGTCCGACAGGCGCTTGACCGCGCCCAGGCCGGTGCCGGAGGTGCCGCCGGTGGAGTGGCCGTCGCGCAGCGAGGCGGCCGTGTCGGCCATGCCGGGGCCGTCGTCGAGCGACAGCATCTCGACCATGGGGGCGCCGTCGTCCGCCGCCACGGTGGACAGCAGCAGCCGGCCCTGCCGGGCATGGCGGGCGAGGTTGGTGCCAAGTTCGGTTGCCACCAGCGCGACGCGGCCGCAGGCGGTTGCGTCCAGGCCCAGCGATTCGGCCAAGGCAACGGCGGCTCGGCGCGCTTCGCCGACCTGGCTGGGTTCGTGCAGGGGCCATGCGGTGTGGAATGCCAAGACTCTACTTCCACCGTGCGATTGTGACGCAGGTACCTTCGCCGACGGCGGTGCGGATGTCGAATTCGTTGACCAGGCGCTTGCTGCCCGACAGGCCAACGCCCATGCCTTTGCCGGAGGTGTAGCCATCGGTCAGCGCGAGGGGAATGTCGGGGATGCCCGGGCCCTTGTCCTCGAAGAACAGGCGTAAGCCCAGGCGGGTGCCATCGGCGAGTTTTTCCCAGCGCATTTCGCCGCCGCCGCCATAGACCACGGCGTTGCGTGAGAGCTCGCTGGCGGCGGTGATCATCTTGGTCTGGTCGACCAGGGAGAACTTGAGTTCCTGCGTGAGTTTGCGCACGGCCTGGCGGCACGACACGATGTCCTGCTCGGTGCGCAGGGGCATGGAATTCTCAGACATCGGGGTTGCCGGCGGCGTCGTCGTCGTTGCCGAAAGCCCGTTCTCGTGCCGCGCTGGTGAGCAGCTTCATGCCGCGTTCGACGTTGAGTGCGGTGCGCACGCCTTCGAGGGACAGGCCGAGTTCGACCAGGGTAATGGCCACGGCCGGCTGCATGCCGACGACCACGGTGGTGGCGTCGAGCACCCGGGCGATGCCGGAGATGCCGGCCAGCATGCGGCCGATGAAGGAGTCGACGATTTCCATGGCCGAGATGTCGATCAGCACGCCGTGGGCGCCGGTGGATGCGATCCTGGCGGCTAGGTCGTCCTGCAGGGTGAGGGCGGTCTGGTCCTGCAGGTCGACCTGGATGGTGACCAGCAGGCAGTTGCCCATCTGGAGGATAGGGATGCGCTCCATGGGCTTTCAGGCCTTGGCGGTGCGGGTGACGGTGTAGCCGGTCTTTTTCAGGGCCACGGCCAGCGCGTCGGCCAGCGTGGCCTTGGTGATGATGCCCTGGAGGTCGATGCCCAGGTGCACGATGGTCTGCGCGATCTGCGGGCGGATGCCGCTGATGATGCAGTCGGCGCCCATGAGGCGGATGGCGGTGACGGTTTTCAGCAGGTGCTGGGCGACCAGGGTGTCGACCGTGGGTACGCCGGTGATGTCGATGATGGCGAGTTCGGAGCCGGTTTCGACGATACGCTGCAGCAGGGCTTCCATGACCTGCTGGGTGCGGCCGCTGTCGAGGGTGCCGATCATGGGAACGGCGAGCACGCCGTCCCACAGCTTGATGACGGGGGTGGAGAGTTCGAGCAGTTCGTCCTGCTGGCGGCGGATGATGTCTTCGCGGCTCTTCTGGTAGGCGGTGACGGTGTGCTGGGCCATCTGGTCGATCAGGCTGGTGGACCAGATGACGGTATCCATGAGCGAGGCCGCATCGCTGTTGCCGTAGTGCTGGCGCATGGCCTGGAACAGCGGCTGCTTCATCGCCAGCACGAACATGCTGGTGTCGCCGGCCGTGGCACCCTGCGCGGCGCGGGTGGCCGACACGTTGGCCAGGACTTTGCGCAGGCCCGCCCAGGCGGCATCGGCGAACTGCGCTGGCTCGCCGTCGGCGCGGATACCTTCGAGCACCGTGGCGACCAGGGCACGCGCTTCTTCGGCGGCCTTGCCGGCACCGTGCTGGGTGCGGGCGGCGGCCAGCCAGGCGGCGACGAATTTGTCCAGGTCTGCCGACAGCAGCGATTCGATCGCCGTGCTCTGCTTGTTCATGGGGGAGTACTCCGGGGATTTGTCGGGTTGTGGAGCGCTCGTCGGTGTGAAAAACGCGTGGGCCATTGTGTACGAGATTCACCGGTGTACCGGTGTGTTTCCGCTTTGTAGGACCCGTCTTACGGGGGGTGGGCCGAGGGGCCTGGCGGATATGGCAGAGTAGCGTGATGAATACCCTTGCCCTGCCTACCTACGACGATGTCGCGGCCGCTTCGGCCCGGCTCGCCGGCCACGCGCACCGCACGCCGGTGCTGACCTCCCGCACCATGGATGCCGAACTGGGTGCGGAGGTTTTTTTCAAGTGCGAGAACTTCCAGCGCATGGGCGCGTTCAAGTTCCGCGGGGCGTTCAACGCGTTGTCGAAGTTCAGCCCGGCGCAGAAGAAGGCGGGGGTGATCACCTTTTCTTCGGGCAACCATGCGCAGGCGATCGCCCTGTCGGCGCGCTTGCTGGGCATGCCGGCGACGATCATCATGCCCAACGATGCGCCGGCGGCGAAACGTGCCGCGACCGAAGGCTACGGCGGCAAGGTGGTGGCCTACGACCGCTATACCGAGGACCGCGAACAGATCGGCCGCGATCTGGCGGACAAGCATGGCTACACGCTGATCCCGCCCTACGACCATCCGGACGTGATCGCGGGGCAGGGCACGGCGGCGCAGGAGCTGTTCGAGGAGACGGGTCCGCTGGACGCGTTCTTTGTGTGCCTGGGCGGCGGCGGCCTGCTGTCGGGCTCGGCGCTGGCGGCGCGCGCCCTGTCGCCGGCATGCAAGGTCTACGGGGTGGAGCCGGAGGCGGGCAACGACGGGCAGCAGTCTTTCCGCAAGGGCGAGATCGTGCACATCGAGACGCCGCAGACGATTGCCGACGGCGCGCAGACGCAGCACCTCGGGGACTACACCTTTGCCATCATCCGGCGCGACGTGGCCGACGTGCTGACGGCCAGCGATGCACAACTGGTGGACTGCATGCGTTTCTACGCCTCCCGCATGAAGATGGTGGTGGAGCCGACCGGCTGCCTGAGCCTGGCGGCGGCGCGTGGTGTGGGGGCGGCCCTGCGCGGCAAGCGGGTGGGGGTGCTGGTCAGCGGGGGCAATGTGGATATGGCGCGGATGTGTGCACTGTTGGGGGAAACCGGGGGCTGAGGCGCGCCGGAAAGTGGTACTTTCGGGAACCTGCAGCCCACGGCCACTTCCATGTCGCACCCTACACCTATCGCCACCACCGCTTTTGCCGAACCGGAGGGCGCCGGCGAACCGCAGACGGTCCTGCTGATCGCCGATGCAGATGCCGACCGTGAGCAGGCGGTGGAGCTGCTGGAGCCCGGTTGCACGGTGTTGCTGGCCACCACCGGCGCGGACGGGCTGGAGCGGGCGCGGCTGCACCAGCCGGACCTGATCCTGCTGGATCTGCTGGTGCCGGACATGACCGGCTTCGAGGTGCTGCGCCGCCTGAAGGCGGATGCACGCACGGCGGGCACCGCGGTGATTTTCCTGACTGGGCAGGACCACCCGGAGGACGAGGCGCGCTGCCTGCTGCTGGGGGCGGCGGATTTCCTGACCAAGCCGCTGAGTGCGCCGGTGGTGGCCGCCCGGGTGGCCACGCAGCTGCGGCTGGCGGCCTACCGGCGCCAGGTGGCGGAGATGGAGCACCTGGATGGGCTGACCCAGGTGTCCAACCGCCGCCACTTCGACGAGACGCTGGCGGTGGAGTGCCACCGGGCGCAGCGTGCGCAGTCGCGCCTGTCGGTGGCGATGGTGGATGTCGATTTCTTCAAGCAGTACAACGACCGCTACGGGTACGCCCGGGGCGACGAGGCGCTGCATGCCATCGCGCAGGCGCTGGCCGCCGGCATGCGCCGGCCGGCCGACCTGGTGGCACGGCATGGCGGCGAAGAGTTCGCGCTGATCATGCCCGATACGGCACCGGCAAATGCGCTGAAGCTGGCGAACCTGCTGCGCGAGGCGGTGGCCGCGCTGCAGATTCCGCATGCCGGCTCGAAGGCGGCGTACCTGACGGTGAGCATCGGCGTGGCGACCACCGAGGTGGGCGAGGACGGCGTGGGCGAGGCGGTGGTGAAGCGGGCCGACAAGAACCTGTTCCACGCCAAGGCCGGCGGCCGCAATACGGTGGTGGGCGAGGCGGGCTAGCTAACGGGCTAACGGGCTTCGCCTGGGCGGCCGTCCTGGTCGCCCAGCGCCAGCGACAGCTGGTGCGTTTCTTCCAATAGCAGCTGGCTGCAGCTTTTGACGGCTGCGGCATGCATACGCACGCCCGGGCCGAAGATGCTGAGTGAGCCGGCCACCCGGTGGGCGCCGCCGAAGAAGGGGGCGGCCACGGCGACCGCGCCTTCGATGAGTTCGTCGCGGCTGGTTTCGTAGCCGCGGGCGCGGATGCCGGCGAGGTCTTCGAGGTATTTCGTGGTGTCCAGCGGGCGGCCGGCGGTGTAGGCGGCGAGGTCGTCCGGCGTCGTGGCGATGTGGGCCAGGATGGAGCGGCCGCTGGCGCCGAGCACGAGGTTTTCGCGGTAGCCCACGCCGCGGCGGAAGCTCAGGGGCTGGGGGCTTTCCATTTCGGCGATGCAGACGCGGTAGCTGCCGTCGGGCACGAACAGCGACACGGTTTCGCGGGTGGCCTCCCACAGCCTGCGCATCATGGGCTGGGCCACCTCGCGCAGGCTGTGCCCCGCCGTCCAGGTATGGGCGAGCTGCGCCACCGCGGAGCCGAGGCGGAAACGCTGGGGCTCGCCGCTGGCGACGAGAAAACCCTTGTTCTCCAGCGTGCCGAGCAGGCGGTAGAGGGTGGGCCGGCTCAGGTCGACGCGTTTGAGTATTTCAGCGACCAGCAGTTCGTCGTCGCCGGGCCGGAAGGCCAGCAGGATGTCGAGCGCGCGGGATACGGCGCGCACGCTGTCGTTGGCTTTTTCTTCTTGCATGGGGTCCGATCCTAAGGGTGGCGAGGGTGTCCGTTGTGTGGACAACGTATTTACCCTATGGAATTCTACTGCGGACCTCTATAAAATGAGACAACTGTCCGATAGATGGATAGACGAACAAGAGTTACCCCACGAAGGAGTTGGCTGATGAACAAGGAAATGTCTGAAACGCTGGTGCGCACCGGCGCGGGAACGCCGATGGGCGAACTGATGCGGCGCTACTGGATACCGGTCGTGCAGTCCGACGAGATCGCCGAACCGGACGGACCCCAGGTGCGGGTGCAGATCCTGGGCGAGAAGCTGCTGGCTTTCCGCAATACGGACGGGCAGGTGGGGCTGGTCAACGAGTTCTGCTCGCACCGCGGGGTGTCGCTGTACTTCGGGCGCAACGAGGAGAACGGCATCCGCTGCGCCTACCACGGGCTGAAGTTCGACCGCAAAGGCCACTGCGTGGACGTGCCTTCGGCGCCGCAGGCGTGCCAGCACATGGGCATCAAGGCCTACCCCTGCGTGGAGCGCGCGGGCATCGTGTGGGCCTACCTGGGGCCGAAGGACAAGCAGCCGGCGCTGCCGGACGTGGAATGGTGCACGCTGCCGGAGAGCCATGTGTTCGTGTCGAAGCGGTTGCAGGAGAGCAATTACCTGCAGGCGATGGAGGGGGGCATCGACACGGCCCACGTGTCGTACGTGCACCGCTACGAGGTGGACCACGACCCGATGCACCAGGGCACACGTGCGCTGGACTACATCAAGGCCGACGGCAATGTGGTGTTCGACATCGAGAAGACACCGTTCGGCCTGACGCTGTTCGGCCGGCGCAATGGCGATGCCGACTCGTACTACTGGCGGGTGACGCAGTGGCTGTTCCCCTGGTACACGCTGATTCCGCCTTTTGGCGAACATGCGCTGGGCGGCCATGTGTGGGTGCCGATCGACGACCACAGCTGCTGGGCCTGGAGCATCAACTTCCGCCCCGAGGCGCCGCTGTCGGCCGAGGAGCGCGCCGAGATGGCGGCGGGCAAGGGCATCCACTGCGAGTACGAGGAAGGCAGCTGGCGCACCAAGGCGAACAAGGACAACGACTACCTGATCGACCGCCGCGCGCAGCAGGAGAAGCGCGCCTATAGCGGGGTGTTCGGCTTCGCGGTGCAGGACGCTTCGCTGCAGGAGAGCATGGGGCCGATCCAGGACCACGAGAACGAGAAGCTGCTGCCGACGGACAAGCCGATCGTGATGGCGCGGCGCATGCTGTACGACGCGGCCCAGGCGCTGCAGGCCGTGCAGGCCGATCCGCCGGCGCTCGATGCCGACCAGCAACGGGTGCGTGCGGCCGGTGTGCTGCTGCCGCGGGCGGACAAACCACAGGACTGGGCGCGCCTGCACCTGGACGACGCGCGCGACCAGCCGGTGTATTCGATCTAGCGGCGTATGGCGATCTGGAACGACCCGCGACAACGACCCATGACAAGAACCACGAGGAGACACACGATGCAGGACCATTCTTTTTCGCGCCGTACGGCGCTGGGCGCTGCCGCCGCGGCAGCAGCGCTGCTGGCGGGTGCCGGGCCGGTGCTGGCGCAGACCGCACCGGCCGGGTCATCCGGTGCGGCCGGTGAATGGCTGCCGACCAAGCCGATCCGCATCGTGGTGCCGATCGTGGGCAGCACCAACGACGTGCTGGCGCGCCTGGTGGCGCCGGAGCTGCAGAAGGCGCTGGGCCAGCCGGTGTTCGTGGAGAACAAGGGCGGCGGCGGCGGTGTCATCGGCACGGTGGACGTGGTGCATGCGCCGCCCGACGGGCATACGCTGCTGGTGGGCTTCAACGGACCGCTGGCGATCAACGTGACGCTGTTCCCGAAGCTGCCCTACGACCCGCTGAAAGACCTGGCGCCGATCACGCTGGCGGTGCAGTCGCCGCAGTTCCTGGTGGTGAATCCGAACCTGCCGGCGCGCTCCGTGAAGGAGTTCATAGCGCTGGCGAAGAAGGGCAAGCTGTCGTATGCCTCGGTGTCGGTGGGCAGTGCCTCGCACCTGACGATGGAGATGGTGAAGGCCGAGGCGCACGTGGACATCACGCACATCCCGTACAAGGGCGCGGCCCAGGCGGTGACGGATCTGGTGGGCGGGCAGGTGGATGCGGCCTTCCTGGTGCCGGGCAACATCCAGCAGTTCGTGGCTGAGGGCAAGGCGCGGCTGCTGGCCTCGACCGGGGAGAAACGTTTTGCCTCGACACCGAACGTGCCGACCATGATCGAGTCGGGGTTTCCGGGTTTCCTGGCACTGTCGTGGATCGGTTTCCTGGCGCCGGGCGGCACACCGCAGCCGATCGTGGACCGGCTCAACCGGGAGCTGGTGAAGATTTTGACTTCGCCCGAGATCCGGCCGAAGCTGGAGAAGATGGAGTTCGAGGTGGTGGCGGGCAGCCCGAAGCAGTTCGGCGACTGGATCAGGGCCGAGATCCCGCGCTGGGGCAAGGTGATCCGGGACAACAACATCAAGGCGGAATGACATGGCGGTTTTGGGCAGGCTGGCGGGTAAACGGGCGCTGATCACCGGGGGCGGGGGCGGCATTGGCGCGGCGACGGCGAGGCTGTTCTGCGCCGAGGGTGCGGTGGTGGCACTGGTGGATGCGGATGCGACGGCACTGGCGCGCACGGCCGATGCCATCGCGGCGGAGTTTCCGGATGCGCAGGTGGTGCAGGTGGTGGCCGACATCGCGGAAGAGGCGGCGGGCGCCATGGCAGTGCAGCAGGCGGTGGGGGCTTTCGGCGGGCTGGACGTGCTGGTGAACAACGCGGCCATGCGCAGGTACCTGCACCAGGCCGAGGCCACCCGTGCGGACTGGCTGGCGGTGGTGGGGGTGAACCTGCTGGGCACCGCCGGCTTCTGCCGGGCGGCGCTGCCGGCGTTGCGGGCGGCCGCGGGGGGCGGGTGCATCGTCAACATCGCGTCGTGTTATGCGGTGACGGGGCGCAAACGGATGGGGCTGTACGACGCGACCAAGGCGGGTGTCCTGTCGCTGACACGCACGCTGGCGTTCGAGGAGTCGGAGCACGGCGTGCGGGTGAACGCAGTGTGCCCGGGCTCGACGCTGACCGACTTCCACGTGAACAAGGCGCAGGCCGCGGGCCGCAGTGTGGAGACCCTCAAGACCGAGCGGCAGGACACCTCGCTGCTGGGGCGCTGGGCGGCGCCGCTGGAGATTGCCTACCCGATCCTGTGGCTGGCTTCGGACGAGGCTTCGTTCATCACCGGCACGACGCTGATGGTGGACGGTGGCCTGCACGTGATGTGAGGAGGAACGGTATGGGTGGTATGAGCGGCATGGGCGCCAGGGAGATGCTGGAGGTGCGGGTGGTGGCGCGGACGGTGGAGGCGCAGGAGGTGTGCAGCTTCGAGCTGGCCGGTGTGGACGGGGAGACGCTGCCGGCGTTTTCGGCCGGCTCGCATGTGGATGTGGAACTGCCGGGTGGCCTGGTGCGCCAGTATTCGCTGTGCAACGACCCGGCGGAGCGGCACCGCTACCTGGTGGCGGTGTTGCGCGAGCCGGTCTCGCGTGGTGGCTCGGCGGCGATGCACGACGGGGTGAAGGTGGGCGACCGCCTGCGTATCAGCGCGCCGAAGAACCATTTCGCGCTGGACCGCGGTGCGCGGCGCAGTGTGCTGCTGGCGGGCGGCATCGGGGTGACGCCGATCCTGTGTATGGCCGAGCGGTTGGCGGTGCTGGGCGCGGATTTCGATTTCCACTACTGCGCGCGCTCGCGGGCCCGGGCGGCTTTCGTGGAACGCATCGAAGCCTCGGCGTTCGCCGGGCGGGTGCAACTGCATTTCGATGATGGGGGGGCCGCGCAGCGGCTGGATTTGGCGGCCGTGCTGGCCGGTCCGCAGGCGGAGGTGCACCTGTACGTGTGCGGGCCCAAGGGCTTCATGGATGCGGTGCTGGGTGCGGCGCGTGCGGGTGGCTGGCCGGAGGCGCAGCTGCACTACGAATTCTTCGCCGGTGCGGTGGCCGACCCGGCAGGCGGGGCGGATTTCCAGGTGAAGCTGGCCAGTTCCGGGCAACTGGTGCCGGTGCTGGCGGGGCAGACAGTGGTCGATGCCCTGGCGGCCGTGGGGGTGGAGGTGCAGATTTCGTGCGGGCAGGGGGTTTGCGGCACCTGCCTGACCCGGGTGCTGGAGGGTGTACCGGACCACCAGGACCTGTACCTGTCGCCCGACGAGCAGGCGCAGAACGACCAGTTCACGCCCTGCTGCTCGCGCTCGAAGACGCCGGTGCTGGTGCTCGACCTGTAGGCGGCGCGCGTACGCCGGGACCGGCAGATGAGTGCAGCAGGATTTGGGTTTTCTGAACCCGCCACGGGGGCATCCCGTCCTACAAAATGACCGGTGATAACTGGGTAGTTTTGGGTAATGCATGTTACCCACCTCTTTCGGCCGGCGCCCGGTACCCCTGTCCTGCCAGCCTTCCAGGGCGCTCTGCCGCTGGCGATGCCGCTCCCGGAAAGCCCGGACCGGGGCCGTGCCTGCGAGGCGACGCAGACGGTGCTGGTGGTGGACGATTCGGAGGGCAACCGCGAGGTGCTGTACGAGTTGCTGGAGCCCGACCATGCGGTCTTGCTGGCCAAGAGCGGCGCCGAAGGGCTCGAACTGGCGCTGCGGCACCGGCCGGACCTGATCCTGCTGGATGTGTTCATGCCGGGCATGAACGGCTACGAGGTGCTGCGGCGGCTGAAGGCCGAGCCGCGCACGGCCGGCATCGCGGTGATTTTTGTGACCGGGCTGGACAAGCCCGAGGACGAGGCGCGCAGCCTGTTGCTGGGGGCGTCGGACTACATCTGCAAACCCTTCGATCCGCCGGTGGTGAGCGCCCGGGTGGCGGCGCACCTGCGGCTGGCGGCCTACCGCAAGCAGATGGAGCAGCTGGCCCACGTGGACGGGTTGACCGGCATTGCCAACCGGCGGCGTTTCGACGAGGCGCTGGAAGAAGAGAGCCACCGGGCGCGGCGTGCGCAGCAGCCCTTGTCGGTGGCGATGGTGGACGTGGATTTTTTCAAGCAGTACAACGACTGCTATGGCCATGCGAAGGGCGACGAGGCGCTGCGTGCGGTGGCCCAGTGCCTGCGCCGGGGCATGCGGCGGCCGGGCGACCTGGCGGCACGCTACGGCGGCGAGGAGTTTGCCCTGGTGATGGCGGACACGACGCCCGCGAATGCGCTGGTCCTGGCGCAGTCGCTGTGCCGGGCGGTGGCCGGGCTGTTGATTCCGCACGAGCGGTCGCAGGCAGCGGAGTACCTGACGGTGAGTATCGGCGTGGCGAGCGGCCAGCCCGCGGGCGATGGCGATGGACAGGCGCTGGTGAAACGGGCCGACGAGGCCCTGTACCGGGCCAAGGCCGCGGGGCGCAATGGTGCCGTGGGCGTGGGATAGGGGCGGTCGCCGGCGTATCGATGTTGTGCTTTCTATTCCATTGACTGCATGCTACCGGCTTAAAAAGTCATTTCACGTAATGGTGGAGAGCCGGTAGATTCGCCCTTTTGCCGGTAGCGGCAGCTGTGATGGAAAGACAGGCAGACATGACGACAGGCTCGGTGGGTTCGACGGGGGCCGGCGGCGGTGCACCGTGGTGGAAAGGCCCCAACCGGGTGCTGTTGCTGAACCTGCGCGAGGGCGACGAGCCGCTGGTGGATGCCAAAGCCCTGGTGGAGGACGTGAAGCGCTACAGCGCCACCGCCTTCTGTATCAATGGCGGCGGCATCGTGGCTTTCTACCAGACGAAGATCGCCGGGCACCGCCGCAGCGAGGCACTGGGCGCACGCGACCTGCTGGCCGAGATCATTCCCGAGGCGCACCGCCAGGGGCTGCGGGTGCTGGCCCGCATCGACCCGAGCTGTGCGCCGCGGGAGCTGGCCGACGAACACCCGGACTGGTTCGCACGGGACCGCGAGGGACATTTCTTCGAGGTCAGCGGCAACTACGTGACCTGCCCGAATGCTGGTTACTACCACGGGCGCATGGTGGAGATCGTGCAGGAGATCGTGCGCACCTACGACGCCGATGGCATCTGGAACAACCAGGGCAAGTTCGCGGCCTGGGACACCGATGCCTGCTACTGCGCGACCTGCCAGGGGCTGTTCCGCCAGGAATCGGGCCACGGCATTCCGGAAGAAGAGGACTGGGAGAGCCCGGTGTGGCGCCAGTTCAATGAATGGCGCTACCGGCGCATCGCGGCCTGGGTGCAGCGTATGCACACGGCCATCCACGCGGTGAAGGCGGAGGCGATCTTCATCTCGGCGATCCAGCTGGCGGAGTCGCTGGAAACGATACGCCCCGGCGGCTGGGACGTGGACTACTGGCTGGAGCACCAGGACGTGATTGCCTTCGAGTGCCAGCGGCGCAATACCGCGCCCTGGTGGCCGGGCATCCAGGCCAAGTACCTGGCGGGCATCGCGCCGGACAAGCCGCGCTGGATGACGGTGAGTTATTTCTACCCCTGGTGGCGGCTGTACGCGGCACCGGAGGCGGAGAACCGGCCCTGGGTGGCGCAGCAGTTCGCCAACGGGGTGAACAGCTGGCTGCACATCAATGGCGGGCTGTCGAAGATTTTCGACCGGCGACAACTGGCGCCGATGCAGTCGGTGTTCGGGCGGCTGGAGCGCTGGCAGGGGTATTTCGATGGCGCGCGTTCGGGTGCGCAGGTGGCGGTGGTGTTCTCGCGCTACACGCAGGACAACTATGGCCGCAGCGACCCCTACGGCCGCTACATGGACGCGGTGCGCGGCTACTACTGCGCCCTGCTGGAGGCGCACATTCCCTTCGATGTGCTGTCGGACAAGTTCCTCGACGCCGCGCGGCTGGCGCAGTACCGGGTGCTGGTGTTGCCCAATACCGCCTGTCTGGACGATGCCGCGGTGGCGGCGCTGACCGCCTTCGTGGCGGGCGGCGGTACGGTGGTGGCGACCTACGACGCCGGGCGCTACGACGCGTCGGGTGAACTGCGGGCCGAGGCGCCGCTGGCGGCAATGCTGGGCGGCCGCTACGGCGGGCGGCGCAGCAAACTGCAGTCGTCGTACGGCTACCTGGCCGAACGCGGCGACCCGCTGCTGGCCGGGCTGGGCGATACCGACGTGGTGCCCAACGACGGCGACCTGCTGGAGTTCACGCCGGGGCCGGGCAACACGGTGCCGCTGACGCTGATTCCGCCGGTGACGGCGCATTCGGGGGCGACCATCAGCATTCCCGAGTACAGCGCGGTGACGGGGGCGACCGACATTCCGGTGGCCGTGCACGGGCCCTGCGGCCAGGGGCGGGTGGTGCTGTTCACCAACCGCATGGATGCGCTGTTCTACCAGTACGGTTTTGCCGACCTGGGGCGTATCCTGGGCAATGCGGTGCTGCTGGGGCTGGGTGCGGCGCAGGACCTGGTGGTGGAGGCGCCCGACTACGTGGACGTGACGAGCCAGGTGCAGCCGGGGCGGCGGCTGGTGCATCTGATCAATTTCGCGGTGGGCAAACACGTGAACACCGGCTGGCGCCACCCGGGGCGCAACCTGGTGCCGGTGGCGGACATCCGGGTGCGGATACGGCTGGCGCCGGGGCAGGTGCTGCGTGAAGTGCGCAGCGCGACCGACGAGGCGGTGCTGCCGCACCGGGCGGTGGCGGGCTGGATGGAGGTGACTGTGCCGCGGCTGGACGACCACGAGATCGTGGTGTTCGAGCTGGCCTGAGTGTTGTAGAAAAAGCAGGAGACAAGACCATGGCTTTCACTCTCAACTTCAACCGTCGCGAGGCACTGGCCACCGTGCTGGCCGGGATGTCGGGTGCCGCGCTGGCGCAGCCCGCGGCCGCGTGGCCGACACGGCCCCTGCGCCTGATCGTGCCGCTGACCGCGGGTGGCCCCACCGACCTGCTGGCGCGCATCCTGGCGCAGCCGCTGGGGGAACACCTGGGGCAGCCGGTGATCATCGAGAACCGGCCGGGCGCGGGCGGCAACATCGGCGCGGAGGTGGCGGCCAAGGCGGATGCGGACGGCTATACGCTGTTCCTGGGCACGTCGGGGCCGCTGGCGATCAATACCAGCCTGTACGGCAACCTGCGTTTCGACCCGGTGAAGGATTTCGCGCCGGTGATGCTGGCGGCGAGCGCGCCTTTTGTGGTGGTGGTGAATCCGGCGATGCCGGCGAAAACGCTGCCCGAACTGATCGCCTACGCGAAGCAGTATCCGGGCAAGCTCAATTTCGGCTCGGTGCCGGGCACTGCGGCGCACCTGGCCACGGAGTTGTTCAAGACCATGGCGGGTGTCGACATCACCCAGGTGCCGTACAAGGGGGCGGCGCCGGCGACCAATGATTTGATCGCGGGGCAGATCGACCTGAGTTTTGCCTCGACGCCGGGGGTGGTGCAGCACATCAAGGGCGGCAAGCTGCGGGCGCTGGCGGTGACGAGCACGGCGCGGCTGCGGCAGTTGCCGGAGGTGCCGACGCTGGCCGAGACGCTGCCGGGTTACGAGGCCAGCGTGTGGTACGGGGTGGTGGTACCGGCGCGCACGCCGCAGGCCATCGTGGCGCGGCTGAATGCCGAGCTGAGCCGCATCCTGCAGGACAAGGCGGTGGAGCAGCAGATGCGGCAGAACGACTTCGATCCGGCGGGCTCGACGCCGGCCAAGTTCGGTGCCTTCATCCGGACCGAGACCGAGAAGTGGGGCCGCGTGGTGAAGAGTTCGGGGGCCAGGCCGGGCTGAACGGCTTGCCCTGCTCCAGGGTCGTGTTCAGTCGACCTTGGCGTTGGATTCGCGTACGATTTTTTCCCAGCGTACGAGTTCTTCGCGCAGGGTCTGCGCCAGTTCTTCGGAGGTGCCGGGGGCGGCTTCGGCGCCCTGGCCCTTGAGGATGTCCTGCAGCTCGGGGGTCTTGAGGTCGGTCGCCATGTCGGCCTGCAGCCGGGCGACGACTTCGCGGGGGGTGCCGGCGGGGGCGAAGACGCCATACCAGGAGTTGACGGCCAGGCCGGGCACGGTTTCGGCCAGGGTGGGCAGTTCGGGTGCCAGGGCGGAGCGCCGGGCGGTGGCCACGCCCAGGGCGCGCAGCTGGTTGCTGCGCACGAAGGGCATGAGCCCGGGCAGGCTGCCGAAGGCCATCTGCGCCTGGCCGCCCACCACGTCGGCGGCGGCCGGGGCGGCGCCGCGGTAGGGCACGTGGGTGATCTTGATGCCGGTGGCGCCCTTGAGCATTTCGCCGAGCAGGTGGTTCATGGTGCCGTTGCCGGCCGAGGCGTAGTTGAGCTGGCCGGGGTGGGCCTTGGCGAGTTCGATGAGTTCGGCCAGATTCTTGGCAGGAACGCTGGGGTTGACGGCCAGCACGTAGGGGGCGGTGGCGACGATCATGACCGGCTCGAAGTCCTTGACCGGGTCGAAGGGCACGTTGCGGTAGAGGAAGGGGTTGATGGTGTGGGCGCTCTGCGCGGTGAGCAGCAGGGTGTAGCCGTCGTGCGGGGCGCGGGCCACGTAGGCGGTGCCGACGTTGCCGCCGGCGCCGGTGCGGTTCTCGACGATGACGGGCTGGCCGATGCGGGCGCCGAGTTTTTGCGCCACGGCGCGGGCCACGGTGTCGTTGGCGCCGCCGGGGGTCTGCGGCACGACGATGGTGATGGGCTTGCGCGGGAAGGCTTCGTCGGCCGCGAGGGCGCTGCCTGCGGCGAGGCACTGGGCCGCGAGAAAGGCGAAGGGGGCCAGGAGCGCCAGGCGCCGGGAGGCCAGGGGTGTCTTTTGCATGTCCGTCTCCGTTGTTGTTCCGGCAATGTAGCCGGCGGGGACAGGTGTGCCACCCGGGAATGTCCGGTGTCCGGCCTTCAGCCTTGCATGGACCCGAGTGCCTGGCGTATTTTTGCCGGTGGCAGGTGGGGCACGACGGAGGCGATGAAGTCGAACGCGAAGCCCGGCAGCAGGTGGTCGCGGCGCACGCTGAGCATGGCGGTGGAGGCGGGGAACAGGGCGTCGGCGTCTATGAAACGCAGGCCGGCGTCGGCCTTGGAATCGATGGCGGCGCGCTGGATGACGGCGATGCCGATGCCCTCGGCGACGTAGGCCTTGATGACACTGGAGTCGGTGGCGCGCAGCACGATGCGCGGGCTGAGGCCGCGGCGCTGGAACTCGTGGTCGACCGCGTGGCCGGTGCTGAAGCTGTCTTCGTAGGTGATGAGGGGGTAGGCGGCGACGTCCTCGACGGTGGGCCGCCGTTTGCGCAGCAGGGGGTGGCCGGGCGGGGTGATGATGCAGCGGCCGATGGGGTAGGCCTCGAGCGTGCGCACCTCGGCGGGCAGGCGTTGCGGCAGGGTCGACAGGCCGATGTCGATGACACCTTCCTGGACCCAGCGCAGGATTTCGCGCGGGCTGCCCTGGATGAGTGAGAGTTCGACCTGCGGGTAGCGGGCGGCGAAGGCCTTGACGGCGGGCAGCAGCACGTAGCGTGCGTGCATGTGGGTGGTGCCTACGGTGAGTTTGCCGACCGCGCCGGCCTGTGACGACTTGCCGAGGGCACCGAGGGCGCCGGCATCGCCCAGCATGCGGCGCGCCAGGGCCAGCGCCTTGCGGCCGGCATCGGTGGTGGTGAGCAGCCGGTTGCCGGAACGCACGAAGAGTTCGGCGCCGGTTTCGGCTTCGAGCGCACGCACCATCTTGCTGACGCCGGGCTGGGTGGTGAAGAGGGCGTCGGCGGCGCGCGAGACGCTGAAGCCGTGGTCGGCGATGGCGATGAGGCAGCGCAGTTGCTGGAGTGTCATGGGAGTGTCTTGGCTATTCCATCAAAGACATGCTATGCGCGTAAAAAGTCATTTTACGCAATGGTGGCGCACCGGTAGATTGGCAGGCTGCCCTCCGGAGACCACACGATGCCCATCTACAAGACCGACAACAAGCCGTTCACCGGCCCCCATGTACTCGACAAGCCGCCGCCTTTCCACGAACTGCTGTGCCGCTACGGCGAGCGGCCGTACTGGTCGCCCGACGGGCAGCGCATCGCCTTCATCGAAAACAACTACGGCGACGTGTGCGAGATGGATTTCCGCACGCGCGAAGTACGCAACCTCACGAAGGGCCTGGGTGAGCACCATTCCTTCCTGCGGGTGCTGTACCTGCCCAATGGCGACTACCTGTTCATCGGTCCCAAGGTGTTCAAGGACCGGCACACCAGCCGCCACCTGGAATGCGAGATCTGGCTGATGGACAAGAGCGGCACGACGCCGCCGGTGCCGCTGGGCCTGAAGATCGCCGAGGGCATGGCGGTGTCGGCGGGCGCCAACCGCTTCGCCTATGCGACGCATGGCGGGCATGACGCGCGTATCGGGGGTATGGACGATTTCGAGTGCCACGTGATCGACCTGGACTACCGGGACGGCAAGCCGGTGATCGCCTCGGACCGGGTGGTGTACCGCAACGTGGACAAGCGCCGGCCGGAGCCGCAGGATTTCCGCCACGGTGATTCCGAGCTGATCTTCGCGGAGTACCTGGGCAGCCGCACGCGCGACGACGGCAGGCCCTGGTCCACCGTGACGCGCGGCATCGATCTCGCATCGCTGGACGTGCGCACCTATGTCTCGGAGCCGCTGACGCACAACGAGTGCGAGGGCATTTTTCCGGACCACGAGCACATCTGCCTGGAGACCTCGTGCGATTTCGTGAACCAGTTCCCGCCGATCGACCTGTGGAAACTCAAGCTCGACGGCAGCGGCCGGCGGGTGCGCATGACGCAGCTGTTCGACCACGCGCCGTGGCGGGCCAGCAATTCGAATATCAGCCCGGATGGCCGGTGGATGGCTTTCATGGTGAATACCTATACCAGCGAGCCGGGTTTCGGCATGGGGTTGGGGCTGTTCGACCTGGAGGCGTGGAGCAAAAGCCCGCAGGCCCAGGAGTGGGAGACGCCGGCGGAGCGGGCCGCGTTGCGCGCGGCCGGCAAGCTGCCGCCGGAGCCGGTGCTGTGAGGGCGCACCGCGCGCGCTCGGCCGTGCGGCGCCTGGCGGTGCTCGGGCTGGGTCTGGGCTTGGGGCTGTGGCTGGCCGGCACCTGGGGCCTGGCGGTCGCACAGGAGGGGCCGTATCCGCAGAAGCCGCTGCGTTTCGTGGTGCCGCTGACGGCGGGCGGGCCGACCGATACGCTGGCGCGTATCGTGGCGACGCCGCTGGCGTTGAAGCTGAAGCAGCCGATCCTGGTGGACGACCGGCCGGGTGCGGGCGGCAATATTGCGGCGGAATTCGTGGCGCGCAGCCCGGCCGACGGCTACACGCTGTTCGTGGCGGGCAACGGGGCGCTGGCGATCAACCCGAGCATCTACCGCAAGATCGGCTACGACCCGCTGAAGGATTTCGCGCCGGTGGCGCAACTGGCGTCGGCGCCCTATGTGCTGGCGGTGAATGCCAAGGTGCCGGTGTCGACGGTGCGCGAACTGATCGCCTACGCCAAGGCGAACCCGGGCAAGCTGAATTTCGGCGCGGTGCAGGGCAGTGGCTCGCACCTGGCGATGGAGCTTTTCGCCCGCATGGCGGGGGTGAAGATGACGCTGATTCCCTATAAGGGGGCGGCGCCGGCCACGAACGACCTGGTGGCGGGGCAGATCGACGTGAGTTTTGCCTCTACGCCGGTGGTGATGCCGCATGTCAAGGCCGGCCGGCTGAAGGCGCTGGGGGTGACGAGCCGGGCGCGCATCGCGCAGCTGCCCGAGGTGCCGACGATCGCGGAGTCGGGCCTGCCGGGCTACGAGGCCACGGTGTGGTACGGCGTGGCGGCGCCGGCGGGCACACCGGCGGCCATCGTGGAGCAGCTGAGCCGGCAGATCGCCGAGGTGGTGCACGACAAGGAGGTGCACGAACGCATGCTGGCCAACGACTTCGATCCGGGGGTGACGACGCCGGCCCAGTTCGGTGCCTACATGAAGAGCGAGTACGACAAGTGGGCGAGGGTGGTGAAGGACGCCGGGGTGCGGGCGCCGGACGAATGAGGGGGCGGTAGCATCGGCGTTTTGCCCCCGGTGCCCACGTGACACGTTCCCAGCCGATTCCCGCCGCCCTTTTCAGCATCGTCCTGGGTCTTTCGGGGCTGGGGCAGGGGTGGCGGGTGGCCGCGCACCTGTGGCCGGTGCCGGCGCTGCTGGGCGAGGCGGTGTTGCTGTGCACGGTGCTGGTGTGGGCCGGGCTGCTGCTGGGGTACGTGGCGCAGGCGGTGGCTGAGCCGGCGCGTACCGTGCGGGAGTTGCGCGATCCGGTGGCGGGTGGCACGGCGGCGCTGGTGGGGGTGTCGACTTTCCTGGTGGCGCAGGCGGTGGTGCCGTATTCGCACCCGCTGGCCTGGGCGCTGGTGCTGCTGGGCATGGCCTGGCACCTGCCGTTTTCGCTGTGGCACACGGCGGGGATGTGGCAGGGCGGGCGTGCGCCGGCCGATACGACCACCACGGTGTACCTGCCGACGGTGGCGGCCAACTTGACCGGCGCGGGCGCGCTGGGTGCGCTGGGGCAGCCGGATTGGGCGTGGCTGTTTTTTGGGGCGGCGGTGCTGTCGTGGCTGGCGCTGGAGCCGCTGGTGGTGCGGCGCCTGTGGCACACACCGACGCCGCCGGGGCTGCGGCCGCTGATCGGCATCCAGTTCTCGCCGGCGGTGGTGACGGCGGCGGCGCTGCTGCTGATCGCACCGGATGCGCCGACGCCGGTGCTGCTGATGCTGCTGGGCTACAGCCTGTTCCAGATGGCGGTGGAGCTGCGGCTGTGGGCCTGGCTGGGTGAGTCGGCTTTTGCCTGGTCGTACTGGGCGTTCAGCTTCGGGGTGGTGTCGGCGGCGGTGACCTGCCTGAAGCTGGCGGGGCGCGGGGTGCCGGCGGCGGTGCATCTGGCGTTTCCGGTGTTCGTGGGGGCGAACCTGTTCGTCGGCTGGCTGTGCGTGCGTTCGCTGGGGCTGGTGGTCCGCCGGGGGCGGTGACGGCGCTGTGCCCGCGGGCGGAGTAGCATTCCCCTGCAAGCCATACGAAGGAGCCAAAGATGATCGACCACCTGGACCACCTGGTACTGACCACCGCGGACGAGGCCGCCTGCGTGCGCTTCTACGTGGAGGTGCTGGGCATGCGGCTGGAGACGTTCGGCGAGGGGCGCAAGGCCTTTCGTTTCGGCAACCAGAAGATCAACCTGCATGTGCAGGGCCGCGAGTTCGAGCCAAAGGCGCACCTGCCGGTGCCGGGCGCGCTGGACCTGTGTTTTATTGCCGACCGGCCGCTGGATGCGGTGATCAATGTGCTGAATGCGCGGATGGTGCCGATCGAGGAGGGGCCGGTGCAGCGCACCGGTGCGACGTCGCGGCTGCGTTCCATCTACCTGCGCGACCCGGACCGGAACCTGATCGAGATTTCGGAGCTGCTGGCGTAAAAGAGGGGTGTTGTTTGGCTGCCGATTCGGCACGTTCCGGCGGGTTTGTTGTATATGCTTGGCGTGACTTTTTAGAAAGGCGACCCCAACCATGAGTACACCTCCGTACACCGCGCACCGGCCCCGCTACCTGTCCGCCGATGGCTCGGCCGCGGGCGGGGGCGGCGACGATGCCGGCAAGCTGCTGCTGCGGCTGGCCATCGGGCTGCTGGTGCTGCTGCACGGCATTGCCAAGATGCGTTCCGGACCCGGTTTTGTGATGGGCGCGCTGGAGCAGGCGGGGCTGCCGGGTGTCATCGGCTACCTGGTGTATATCGGCGAGGTGATGGCGCCGGTGCTGCTGGTGGTGGGCCTGTTCACGCGGGTGGCGGCGGCAATCGTGGCGTTTAATATGGTGGTGGCGTTCGCGCTGGTGCACACCGGGCAGCTGTTCCAGCTGGGGTCGCAGGGCGGCTGGGCGCTGGAGCTGCAGGGGCTGTACCTGTTCGGCGCGCTGGCGGTGGTGCTGCTGGGCGGCGGGCGGTTCAGCCTGGACCGTGCGATGAACCGGCCGAGTTAGGAAACCGAGCATGCGATTGATTCCCCTGTGCGCTGCGGCGCTGTTGTCTTTTTCGGCCTGCGGCGCCTGGAGCCAGGGGGCACCGGTGACGACCCGCAGCGGCCTGGTGTTCCAGGTGCAGAAGGACGGCTCCGGCTTGCCGCCGTCGGCCACCGATACGGTGAAGGTGCATTACCGGGGCATGCTGGCCGATGGCCGGGAGTTCGACAGCTCCTACAAGCGCGGCGAGCCGACGGAGTTTCCGCTGAACCGGGTGATTCCCTGCTGGACCGAGGCGGTGCAGATGATGAAGCCGGGCGGCAAGGCGCGCATCACCTGTCCCCCGGCTATTGCCTACGGTGCGAATGGGGCGGGGGGCGTGATTCCGCCGAATGCGACGCTGACCTTCGAGATCGAGCTGGTGTCGTTCAAGCACTGATGCGGCAGCGCGCCACCTGCCGGCAGGGCCGGTGGCGCTGCGCTCATTCGCCGTGGATGTTGCGCTCCTTGATGAGGCGGCCGAACTTGACGGCTTCGGCGGCGGTGAATTTCTGCAACTGCTCGGGTGTGGAACTGAGGGCCTCGACGCCCATGTCGTAGAACTGCCTGACGAGGTCGGGGTCCTTCATGGCCTTGGCGAGGGTGGTGCGGACCTGCTCGACCACGGGCTTGGGGGTGCCGGCCTGCAGGTAGACCATCCACGAGTTGAGGGCGACCATGTCGGGGAAACCGCTTTCGACGAAGGTGGGAACCTCGGGCAGCTGGGGCGAGCGTTTTTCGCCCGAGACCGCCAGCGCGCGCAGGCGGCCGCTGCGGATGTGCTGGATGAGGGGCAGGAATTCGTTGATCATGAAGTCGATCTGGCCGGCGAGCAGGTCGGTGACGGCGGCGACGCCGCCCTTGTAAGGCACGTGCACCGCCTGGATCTTGCCGCTGCGGTTGAGCATTTCGCCGAACAGGTGGGACAGGGAGCCGGGGCCGGCGGAGCCGAAGTTCTGGCCGCCAGGCTTGGCGCGGGCGGCGGCGAGGAATTGGTCGAGCGTGTGGTAAGGCGAATTGCTGTTGACGACCATGGCGCAGGCGCCGGTGGCGACGAGCGAGATGGGGATGAAGTCCTTGGCGGTGTCGTAGGGCACCTTGGACAGCATGGGGTTGATGATGCCGGGGCCGATGTTGCCGAAGAGGATGGTGTAGCCGTCGGGTGGCTGGCGTGCCGCGAATTCCATGCCCAGGGCGCCGGCGGCGCCGGCCCGGTTGTCGACCAGCACCTGCTGGCCCCAGAGGGCGCCCATTTTCTGCGCCATGATGCGGCACATCAGGTCGGACGAGCCGCCGGGCGGGTAGGTGACTACCAGCTTGAGGGGGCGGTTGGGGTAGCCGCCGGCGGTCTGGGCGTAGGCGCCGGGAAAAGCGGCTGCCGACAGGGCCAGGGGCACGAAGCTGCGTCTGCGCATGGGTTGTCTCCTCTTTGTATCTGTGATCGACCGATCACAATTTAACGGCCTTGCGGGGTTTGGCTGCTAGGTGCAAACCCGTTGGCGGCGGGCCGGACCGGATAGGATGGGCTCCTATGGCAACTAAAGGCACGCGTGGATAAAAGGTCGGCAGGTTATTTCGAGGGTTGTGCGCAGGTGGAGCAGGGCCCGAACGTGGTGCGGTTCATCATGCTGTGGATGGAGACCCGGGGTGTGAGCTGGCGGGCGGACATCCGGCAGCGTGGCACATGGCTGCCGGCGCTGGGGCGCATGAACGTGGAGTCGAAGTCCGACAGCCCGGAGCAGGCGATGGCGGGGTTCGCCAACTGGGCCCGGGGGCACGGGGTGGTGCTGGATGCCGAGGGGCTGGCGGCCTGCGCGCAGGCGATCTGGCCGCGGGGGTAGC
>JAZJYT010000004.1:0-164811 GCA_040390235.1 Pseudomonadota bacterium
CCAGGATGCGGTCACCTGTCGCGCCGGTGAGGGCGCTCACCGGATTCATCGTCATATTGCCCCACAGCTTGTACCAGATGTCATAACGCACATCGGCCGACTCCGTGGCGTCGAAGCCGGCATGCGCAAGCAGTTCCACCACCCGCTGGGCCCGCGCACTCTTGCCACCACGGGCCTCACCCACCAGCAGTCCCTGGCCCATCTTATGCTGGACCAGCCCCGGTTCGGGCGCAGACGTGCTGGCGTGCACGACACAGCCCAGCACCTGTGCGAAGGGAATGGCGGCCCCGATCTCGCCGCCCGGATCGACACTCGGCAAGGCGCCCCCGGGAAAGCCCGGCACGCCCTGGCAGAACCACCAGGGCACCCCGTTCATCGCCGGCATCACCAGGGTCTGCGGGCCCAGCAGGGGCGCGATGTCCCGTGCCACTTGCGTGAGCGCCGGGCCTTTGACCGCGATCACCACCAGGTCCTGCGGGCCGAGTTCCGCCGCATCGCTGCTGGCCCGCGCGGGCGCATGGACCACACCGTCGGCGGTCGCCATCCGCCAGCCATGCGTACGCAGCGCGTCGAGCGTGGCGCCGCGCGCCAAGGCGCTGACCTGCGCCTGCCCGGCCGCTGCCAGGCGTGTACCCAAAAATCCGCCAATGGCCCCCGCACCGACGATACAGACCCGGGTCATCGCGGCTCCTTGGACAGGCGCAGCGCTTCCTTGAAGCGCTCGGGCACCCGCTCGTCGAATCCCATCGCCACACGCCGCACCTCGGGCGAATCCGTCGGCGCATGGCCCACGCCGAGGGGGGCCGCGCGGGGCGCATCGATGGCCGTCACCGTGCCGCTGATGCAGCCCAGGCCGGTGATGTCGCATTCCACCACCTGGCCCGGGTCCACCGAGCGCGAATGGCAGGGTGTGCCCATCAGGATCACGTCACCCGCTTCGAGCGTGATGTGCCGCGCAATGTCGGCGATGACATAGTGCGGCCCCCAGATCGTCTCGTCACCGATATGGGCCTCCTGCACGATGCGCCCGTCCACCCGGGTGCGCAACGTCTGCTCGAAGAGGTTGACGCCCCGCACGATGCCGGGCCCGATGGGCAGCAGCGTGTCGGCCCCCTTGACGCGGAGCATGGAACCCTGGTCGGTGTCGCGGAAGTCCTGCAGGCCCATGTCCAGGGCCGGGCAGAAACCCTCGATGAAGTCCCAGGCTTCATCCGGCGTCACGTTGCGGCAGGTGCGCGAGATCACCACCGCATATTCACCTTCGTAGTTCAGGTAGCGGCAGTCGGCCGGCTTCAGGATCTGGCCGCGGTGGCCATTGAGCGAACTCGGCGGCTTGGTGAAGTAGGTCGGTGTCTCGGTCGGCTTGGGTTTGTTGCGGGTCTCCATGCTGCGCGAGCTGTAGGAGATATGCACCGCAATGATCTTGCTCGGCGCGACAGGCGGCAGGTGCGGCAGCTCGGCCGGATCCACCAGCCGGCCGTCATCCAGGCGGAGCCGGCCGGCAGCGGCGCCGTCCTCGACGAGGGTGCCCCAGAAGGCGCTGCCGCCCAGCAGCACCCGGCGCCGTTCCACGCGGGGTCCGCGAAAGACCGCGGGAAGTTCATCAAAGGGAAATTCGAAATGCATGGTGCTCTCCGCCCGGGGTTGTGAGAAAAAGGAAATCGGTCAGGGGTTGCGGACAGGCGAAGGCTGCGGCGGCGTATCGAACCAGACGTGGATGTTGCCGGTGCCGCGTGCGTTCTCGTAGGCCGACAGCGGCTCACCCCGGAGGCGGCAGGTCGCCCCGCCCAGTGCGCCGACCATCTGCAGGTAGTGGGCACCGAAGGCTTCCCAGGGCTTGCGCCGGTAGTCCTCGTCCCAGCGTTCCAGGATCAGGTCGTGCCGGCCTTCCCGCATCAGCTCGATCGCCTGTTTGTCGCTCTGGATATTCTCCGGGCGCGAAACATTGCTTTCGTGGAAGATGCGCGCGTGCTTCGGCTTCCAGTCGATGCCGTTGAACTTGTGGCTGAGCGCGCCCGACGCCAGCACCAGCACACGCAAGTCACTGCGGCGGATCGCCTCGCCGATCGCCTCGCCGGATTTCAGGAAGTGGGTCCAGTCGCAGTTCTGGCAGGAGCTGGCCGATACCACCGGAATATCCACCAGCTCCAGGCCCAGGTGCTTGACCAGGTTGACGGTGGCGTAGTGCCGGCCCAGCCCCGGATGCTGGATCGCCCGGTTGAAACCGCCCTGCTCGCGCGACACCGCCTCGATGGCCAGGGCCAGCCCCGGATGGCCGCGGTAGTCGTAGGGCACGCCATGCAGGTACCAGGGCATTTCGTCCGAGACGTAGGTGCCGTGGTACCGCTCCCCCGCGTCCACCAGGTGGTAGCCGGTGGTGAACCAGTGAGAGTCGAACACCAGCACGGCGTCCGGCCGGGCGGCTGCTATTTTCTCCCGCAGGCGGGCATAACCGGCAATAAGGTCGGAGTCCGAGCCGGCCCCCTGCAGTACGCGAAACTCTTCGCACTGCATCAGGCCGGGATGGTGCGACACGATGGCGGCGCCTACGATTTGTCCCATGATGGTGTTCCTTGGTCGGTCACGATTTAGCGGTGGCTGAAGCTGGCGCGAAAGGGCTTTTTGGGCACGATCACGTCCTTGACGTCACAGAAGAACTCGAAGCTCCAGTCGCCGCCCTCCCGGCCGACACCCGAGTGCTTGATGCCGCCAAAGGGCGCGGCCAGGTCGCGGATGCCAAAACTGTTCACCCAGATGAAGCCGGTGCGCACACGCTGGGCAATGTCGGTGGCGTGCGGGGTTTCGCCGTAGCACACCCCGCCCAGGCCGTAGTCCGTGCCGTTGGCCAGGGCCACGGCCTCGTCGTCGCTGGCGAAGGTCTGCAGCGTGAGCACCGGCCCGAACACCTCGGTCTGCACGATCTCGTCGTCCTGCTCCAGCCGGGTCAGCATCGTGGGCTGCACGTACTGCGCACCGAAAGCATGCCTTTCGCCGCCCCACAGCACTTGCGCACCGCCAGCCACCGCGCGTTCGATGAAACCCATCACCCGGTCGACCTGGCGCGGGTGGATGATGGGGCCGACCTCGGTCGTCTCCTCCCGCGGATCGCCCACCCTCAGCTTCTCGACGTAGCCCCGCATGGTGGCAACAAACTTCTCCACGATGTTCTGGTGCACCAGAAAACGCGTGCCCGCCAGGCACACCTGGCCGGCGTTGCGGTACATCAGTGCGCCGGTGGCCGCCGCGCTGTCCAGGTCGGCGTCTTCCAGCACGATGAACGGACTCTTGCCGCCCAGTTCCAGACTGCAGGGCACGAGGTTGGCGCCCGCCGCCTGTGCGATCCATTTGGCGGTGCGCACGCTGCCGGTGAACGACACCCGCGCGATGCGGGCATCGCTGACCAACTGCGCTCCGGTCTTGGAGCCCAGGCCCTGGACGACATTCAACACGCCAGGCGGCAGCCCGGCCGCGTGGGCGGCGTCGGCCAGCAGGGAACAGGTGAGCGGCGCCCATTCCGGTGGCTTCAGGATGCAGGTGTTGCCGGCCGCCAGCGCCGGGCCCAGCTTCCAGGTCGACAGCATGAGCGGCGCATTCCAGGGGGTGATGACCACCACCACGCCGGCCGGATCGTGCCGCACGATATGCTGGGCCTGCTCGGTGTCGATGGGCCGGTCCTGGAGCGTCAGCGCATGCCGGGCGAACCAGGTGATGTTGAGCATCGCACGCGGCACTACGCCGTGCTGCATACGCGAGAGCAGTACACCCGCGTCGTTGCTCTCCAGCAGGCTGAAGGCATCGGCGCGTTTGCCGATCTCCTCGGCGAAGCGGTCGAGATAGAACTTGCGCTGGGCCGCGGCCAGCGCCGCCCAGGCCGGGAAGGCCGTCTGCGCAGCGACGATGGCGGCATCGACGTGCTCAGGCAGCCCTTCGCTCACCCGCCCCAGCACCCGCTGGTCGATCGGTGATTGCAGCTCGAAGGTCTCGCTCGAAGCGACACGGACACCATTGATGTAGTGGTCGGGAGAAACACCGACCCCGGCGACATCCAGTAAAACAGGGGGCATGAGAAGTAGTCCTCGGGATAAAGGGGTGGGGCCGGTCAGGCAGGCAGCGGCGTCAAGCCCTCAGTACACGGAAGCAGCCGGTGCCACGGCGGCGGTACCGGCAAAACGCTGGGCCAGGCCGCTCGCGGCCCTGCCCAGCAGGCTGGTGTCGACGCCCACCGCGATGAAACGCGCGCCGGCGTCGATGTAGTGGTGTGCCAGCGCCTCGTCCGCGCACAGAATGCCCGGAGCCTTTCCCGCCCGCGCGATGCATGCCAGCGCACCGGTGATGGCCCGTTTCACCTCCGGGTGGGCAGGCTGGCCCAGCAGGCCCATGGAAGCCGACAGGTCGGCCGGGCCGATGAACACGCCATCGACGCCATCGACTGCCGCGATCTCCTCGACGCACGCGAGCGCCTCCCGGGTCTCCACCTGCACCAGCAGGCACATCTGCGCGTTCGCTTCGTGCAGGTAGTCGGGGTAGCGCGACCAGCGCGCCGACCGCGCAATCCCGCTGCCGACGCCGCGGATGCCCTGCGGCGGATAGCGCATTGCCCGCACCAGCTGCCGCGCCTGCTCGGCCGACTCGACCATGGGCACCAGCAGCGTCGTCGCGCCCAGCTCCAGCACCTGCTTGATGCGTGTGTCGTCGGCCTCGGGGATACGCACCACCGGGTGGCTGGGATACGGCGCAACCGCCTGCAGCGCCGCCAGCATGCCGCGCAGGTCGTTCGGTGCATGCTCGCCGTCGATCAGCAGCCAGTGGAAGCCGCAGCCGGCGCACAGTTCGGCGGCATAGGCATCGGCCAGCGCCAGCCACAGGCCCACCTGCAGCTCGCCGCGGGCCAGGGCGGACTTGAATGTGTTTTCCGGGGTCTTCATCGTGCGGCTACTCAGACGAAACGCACGGCGATCGAACCGAGCGGGCCGTAGTCGGCATGGAAGACATCGCCGGCCGCGCAGGCCACAGGGCGGGTGAACGAGCCCCCCAGCACGATCTCGCCGGCGGCCAGCGCTTCGCCATGCGGCGCCAGCTTGTTGGCCAGCCAGGCCACCCCCTGGCCGGGGTGGTTGAGGACCGCGGCGCCCAGCCCGGACTCCTCGATCACGCCGTTCTTGAACAACAAGGCACCGGCCCAGCGCCAATCCACCGCGTCCGGCTTCATCGGCCGCCCGCCGAGAACGATGGCGGCGTTGGCCGCGTTGTCGGCAATGGTGTCCAGCACCTTGCGCGGCGTTTGTGTCGTGCGGTCGAACTGTTCGATGCGCGCATCGATCAGCTCCAGTGCCGGCGTGACATAGTCCGTGGCGTTGAGCACGTCGAACAGGGTCACGCCCGGCCCCTGCAGCGGTTTCGCCAGGACGAAGGCGAACTCCACCTCGAAGCGCGGCACGATGAAGCGGGCCGCCTCCAGCTCGGCACCGCCCTGCACCAGCATGTCGTCGAGCAGCGTGCCGTAGTCAGGCTCGGTGATCTGCGAGGCTAGCTGCATCGCACGCGACGTGAGGCCGATCTTGTGGCCGATGACCGTTCGCCCCTCCGCGCGCTTGAGGTCCATCCAGGCCCGCTGGATGGCGTAGCTGTCTTCGATCGTCATGTCGGGATGGCGGCGCGAGAACTGCGTGAGCTGCACCCGCGTGCGCTCGGATTCGAGCAATTCGCGGGCCAGTGCGGCGTGGACTTCCGGGCTGAGCATGGGGATGGTTCCTCGGGTGAGGCGGTTTTGGCGCACCGGTGGGTGGGGTCTGATGTGGGCGGGAGTTTCGCCAGGAACAACGCCCCGGACAAACGATGGTTTCTGGTCAATTGATAAGAAAATATTCATAATCGCCGGCATGTCGCTCACCCGGATTTCCCTGCGCCAGTTCGAGGCCTTTGTCGCCGTCGCCGACCTGCGCAGCTTTACCGCTTCCAGCGAGCGCTTGGGGCTGACCGCCTCCGCGGTGAGCCAGTTGGTGGCCGAGCTGGAATCCACGCTCGGTTTCCGGGTGTTCGACCGCAGCACCCGCAAGGTCAATCTCTCCAGCGCAGGCCGCGGTTTCCTGGCCTCGGCCGAGACGGTCCTGCGCCATGTGCAGCTCGCCGAGTCCGCGGCAGCCGACGTACGCAACCGGGCCGCGGGTGTCGTACGCATCGGCGCACCGCTCGTGCTGGCCGGCTTCGTGCTGCCGGCGGCGGTACGCGCGTTCGGTGCGCAGCGCCCCAAGGTGGTGGTGCGTATCCGCGACACCGCCGTGGATGCGCTGGTGGAGTCGGTGGCATCGGCCGATACCGACCTGGCCGTCGGGCCCGACCGGGCGCCCGGCGACGGCGTGGCACGCGAAGCCGTCTTCGACAGCCCGTGGGTGCTGTGGTGCGCCCCCACCCACCCCCTGGCCGCCCGGAAGGTGCTGCGCTGGGACGCACTGCGCGACGTGCCGCTGGTGGCGGCCGGCCGCGACCACGAGCGCAGCGTGGCGCAGATGCACGTGAATGCGCCCGAGGGCGAACGCGTGCGTCCGGTGGACGTGGTGGACAACGTGTCCACCGCGCTCGGCCTCGCGGCCGAAGGCCTGGCTGCCACACTGGCGCCGGCGTATGTCGGTGTGCTGGCCCAGAAGCTGGGCCTGGTGATGCGCCGCATCACCCAGCCCGAAGCCATCCGCCAGGTGTGTGTGTACCGACCCACGGCGCGTTCCATGCCGCCCGCCGCGGAAGCCTTCGCAGAGTTCCTGGTGGACTGGCTGCGGACCTGGCACGGCACGGCCGAACGCCGGCCGCAGAAACCCGCGCGCCCCTAGCCACACCCGCCACGCACAGCGCCGCAGCAGCGAGTCCCCTGCAGCAGGCCTCCACCGGCCATGCAGTAGCCCCGTGCGTGTCCGCTTGCGCGGACCGTCCTGTACCGGACCCACCACGTGTTCGCGGACAAGGGAAAAGCGCGCCTGATCGACGCCCATAAGGGTATCCCTGTGTATTGCAATCCTTGTCCGGTTCTATTACGCTACACACCAAGTCACCTGATGACTAGTTAATTTACAGAACAGCAGATGACGAAGGCTGCAACCCACAGTAGCAAGACAAGGAGACGTATGAGGCGACGTTCATTCACCGCGGCCATGGCGGTCCTGGCCAGCAGCAGTTCCCGGGCGCAAGGTGCCTACCCCTCCAAGCCCATCCGCTGGATCGTGGGTTTTCCAGCCGGCGGCGCCAGCGACGCCGTGGTGCGCTACATGGCCGATGCCATGCAGCCGAGCATGGGCCAGCCGCTGATCGTCGACAACCGGCCCGGTGCCTCAGGGCAGATCGCCGTGGCGGCACTGCGCCAGTCACCGCCGGACGGCTACACCATCATGAACGCAGAAAACTCGACGCTGATGTTCAACGAGCACCTGTACCCCAAGCTCGCCTACAACCCGCGCACGGACTTCAGCTACATCGGTGCCATCGGCCACGTGCCGGTCACGCTGGTGGTGAATCCCGCCTTCCCGGCCAAGACGCTGGCCGAGTTCATCGCCCGTGCCAAGGCCGCCCCGGGCAGCGTCAATTTCGCGTCGGCGGGCAACACCTCGCTGCACCGGATTGCGATGGAGATGTTCCAGCGGGCGGCGGGCCTGGAACTCACCCATGTTCCCTACCGGGGCGGCACACCGGCGATACAGGACCTGATCGGCAGCCAGGTGGAATCGATGATGATGGACCTCACCATCGGCCTGCAGAACATCCGCGCGGGCCAGGTGCGGCCGCTGGCCGTGGCGGCCCCGCACCGCATCGCCAGCATCCCGGACGTTCCCACTTTCGCGGAACTCGGCTTCAAGCAGGTCAATGCCTTCACCTTGCACGGGGTGCTCGGGCCTGCGGGATTGCCGGCCCCCGTCATCGCCCGGCTGAACAACGACATCAACAAGGCCATGCGCCAGCCCCGGGTGCTGCAACTGTTCGCCGACGCCGGACTGGAAGCCACGCCGGGCACCCCTGCGAACTTCCGCAACCTGGCGGCCACGGAAAGTGCGCGGTGGGGCGAGGTCATACGCAACGCCGGCATCAAAGGCGAATGAACCAAAGGCACATGAAGCAAAGGAGAAACGCGTGAAATTCAACCATTTCGACAACACCAGTTGGCACAAGGACCATCCCAGCGGGATCCTGGTATTCCAGTACTGCATGGTCGGCGAGCCGGAGTCGCCCGACAACTTCATGCTGGTACTGGGCCGGCAGGATGGTGACTTCTACATGCCCCGGCACCGCCACAACTTCGACCAGATCCGCCTGCCGCTCAAGGGCGACATGAACATCGGCAAAGACCTGACCTTGAAGGAGGGCCAGGTCGGTTATTTCCCGGAAGGCCTGCCGTATGGCCCCCAGGACGACCCCCTGGGCAAGGCGCCGCCCGGTGAACGGCTGAACCTGGTACTGCAGTTCGGCGGCGCCTCGGGTGTCGGGTTCATGAGCATGGAGCAACGCCTGCGTGCACGCGATGAGCTTTCAAAAATCGGCGAGTTCGTCGGCCCGAACTACCGGGCCCCGGACGGCAAGCTGGAATGGGGGCTGAACACGATCTGGCGGCATGTATTCAGCGAGCGCCTGAAGTACCCGATGCCACGCTACCCGGAACTGGTGATCGCCGATCCCCAGCGCTTCAACTGGATTCCGCAGGCACCGGGTGTCGCGCGCAAGTTCCTGGGCTCTTTCACCGAACGCGAGGCCTGGGTCGAAATGCTGCGGGTGAAGCCGGGTGCCGTGTGGCAATCGACCCACGCGGCGCGGCGGCTGGCGTTCGTCCTGGGCGGCAAGGGTACCTGCGGCGAGGAACAGCTCGGCACCTACGACACGGTCCAGGTGGAGGCGGGCGAAACGCTGGTGCTGCACGCGGAGCAAGAACTCGATCTGTTCGTGATGGGGCTGCCGCCGGTGGTCGTGCCCAGCGACAGCCAGGCCGAATTCGAACTGGTGGATGGGATGGCCAATGACCAGATCTGACGTCCAGGACATCGAGGCACTGCTCAGCGACTTTGCCTGGTTCGCCGACCGGGGCGACGGCCAGGGCCTGTCCGAACTGTTCCTGCCCGACGGGATTCTCCTCGTCGGGGGCCAGGAGCACCGGGGCCGGGCATCCATCGCCGCGGACTGCTACCGGCGCGCAAGCGATCCGGGTCGAAAGGTCCGACATGTCTGGTCGAACCTGCGCATCGGAGACGAGAGCGCAGGCCAGATCAACACCGTGGCCATGCAACTGACCTTCGAGCAGACGGGGGAGCATCCCAAGACCCAGTTGCGGGTCAATGACTTGGCGGATGTATTTGCCAGGAACACCGACGGTTCATGGCGATTCGCGCACCGGCTGATCGCCCGCGCGATGGCACTAGACATCTAAAACAACCACGAGGAGGAGATAGTATGAAACTGAAGACTTTGTGCCTTGCGGCGGCCTGCACACCCGCCTTGGCTGCCGCGCAGAGCAGCGTCACGCTGTTTGGTGTCGTCGACTTGGCCGTCAGCCGCTATGCCACCCAAGGCGGGGCTTCCGCCCTCAAGATGATCAGCGGGGGGACGCAGGCCAGCCGGTTCGGCCTGCGCGGCGCGGAAGACTTAGGGGGTGGGATGTCGGCGAGTTTCTGGCTGGAAGGCGATATCAGTGCCGACACCGGCAACAATGGAACCGGCAATTCGAACAACCAGACCTCGGGCATCACACAAGCCGCTGGATTCGGCAGGCGCTCCACCCTCAGCCTGAGCGGCAACTGGGGTGAACTGCGCCTGGGACGCGACTACGTTCCCACGCACTGGAATTTTGCCTTCTTCGACCCGTTCAAGATGTACGGCGTGGGGTCGGCCAGCAACCTGTTCTTTGCCGGCACCACGGGGCCGAGCATCAGCACCACACGCAACTCGAACAGCATTGGCTACCTCTACAACAACTCCTCACCCGCGGGCGGCAAGGGCCTGTACGGCCAGGTCCAGTATGCGCTGGGGGAGAACAACTCCAATACAGCAAACGCCAACGATGGCCGCTACCTCGGGTTCCGCACCGGCTACGCGTTCGACGGATGGAACGTGGCTGTCGCGGGCTCGCATACCCAGATGCTCGCCAACGGCGACTTCCATATGGGCAGCGTGGGCGTTTCGCGGGAAACGCAGTTCGCCTTGCTGACAGCACAGTACACGACCAGCAACAGCGGCATCGCGGCCACCCGATACCACACCTACCTGCTGGGGGCGAGCATTCCGCTGGGCAGTGGCTACATCCCCGTTTCGGTGATGCACTCGGAGCGGAACAATACGGCCGGATCGTCCGCCGTGCAGCTTGCCGTTGGTTACGTCTACGACCTGTCGAAACGAACCTCGCTGTATGCGACCTATGCCCGCATCCGCAACAGCAATGGAGCGGCCTTTGTCGTCGGCGGCAGCGCGTCCGTCCCAGGCCTGGCGAACGCCACGTCGTCGGGCTTCGATATCGGCATTCGCCATAACTTCTGAGGAGAAACGTGAACGGTATTCGTTATGAACATGCGCGCAGGATTGTCGATGAAAGCCTGCGGCGCGCCCGCAGCCTGTCCCTGCAACCCTTGACCGTCGCGGTACTGGACGCTGGAGGACATCTGGTTGCCCTGGGCCGCGAGGATGGATCTGGCCTGTTGCGCCCGCAGATCGCCATCGGGAAGGCCTGGGGTGCGCTGGGCATGGGCCGAGGCAGCCGCGAACTGGCGAAACGCGCCGAGAGCCACCCCGCTTTCGTCCAGGCGCTCACCGTCGCGTCAGAAGGCAGGATTTTTCCGGTCGCCGGAGGCGTGCTGATACGGGACGCGTCCGATCAATTGCTGGGTGCGGTGGGCATCAGTGGCGATGGGCCGGACAAGGACGAGTTGTGTGCCATCGCCGGGATCGAGGCGGTCGCCCTGCGCGCGGATCCCGGTTGACCGGTGTGCGGCAACGGGTCCGGCCCCCGGTAGTTGCCTGCGATCCGATCGCCTGAAGCCAAGGGGCCGCTCTCTTGTGGGAGCCGGTCCATTGGCTTTTTTGTTTCTGGTTTCTATTTTTATCGTTGAAAGGAATTCACCATGCTGACGGCTCTCCAAAACCCCTGCTCCCTGATCGGCCGCGCCTTGCTGGCCCTGCTTTTTATACCCGCGGGCATTGGCAAACTGTGGGGCTTCTCCGGCACCATGGGCTACATCGCCTCCAAGGGTGTGCCGCTTCCGGGGGTTGCCGCGGCCATGGCCATCGCCATCGAACTGGGCCTGGGGCTGTTCTTGCTGGTCGGTTTCCAGGCGCGGTGGGCCGCGCTGGCCATGGCACTCTTCACCCTGGTGGTGTCGTTCATTTTCCATCCGTACTGGGCAGATCCTTCCCAGTACCATTCCTTCTTCAAGAACATCGCGGTGGTGGGTGGCCTTCTGACGGTTGCTGCCTGGGGCGCGGGTGCGTGGAGCGTGGACGGCAGGCGCGCATAACAAGGGATTTACCACCCGCCCAGACCTGCTACGGCGAAGCAGACCCGGTAAGCGCCAGCGAAAACCGGACCTGTACCTCGTTCGCCACCATGGACGCATCGCTCCATTCACCGTCGCCAACCTTGTAGTCGAGCCTCTTGATGGCGAATGTGCCGGTGGCGACCATCGAACCAGCCGACTGCACGATCTTCACCGGCACGGTCACATCGCGGTCCACGCCCTTCAGCGACAGCTTGCCGAGGATGTCGAATCGATCGGGGCCCGTCTGGCGTATCGATGACGACCGAAACACGGCCTTCGGAAAGCGCACCGCGTCCAGCCAGGTGCCCTTGGGCACTTCAAGATCCAGTTCGGGCGATCCAAAACCGGCGCTGCCGGTATCGATGGAGATCTGGATGCGTCCTGCCTGCGGCCGGGCGGGGTCGAAGTTGACTTCGGCACCAAACCGCTTGAAGCGGCCTTCGACCGGCACCCCCATTTGCCGCATGGCGAACATGATCTCGCTTTGGGCCGGCTGGATCTGCTGCGCAGCGCCCGCCGCACCCACCATCGTCCCCAATACGAGGGCCACCAGCAACTGCTTCATACCGACTTTCTCCACACGTGTTGCGGGTTCATGCGCGACAGAAGCCCGTCCTTGCTGACGAAGTGGTGCTTGAGTGCCGCCGCCACGTGCAACAGCACCAAGCTGCCCAGGACGTAGCCCGTGAATCGGTGGGCCGTTTTCAGAACCTCGGCGATGTCACGGTCCGGCGCCACCAGGTTCGGCAAGGGAATCACCCCGAATACCACCACGGGGAAACCCGACGCGGAGCTGTAGGTCCAACCCAGCAAGGGCATGGCCAGACACAGCAGGTAGAGGCCGGCGTGCGCCAACGCCGCGGCGTGCATCTGCCAGCGCGGCGCCGTATGCGCTGCCGGCGGCGAATGCCTGCTGCGCCACAGCAGGCGCACCAGTGTCAGCGCCAGAATGCAGATGCCGACCCACTTGTGCCAGTTGATGAGCCTCAGGCGGGTGGGCGACATGCCTAGGTTCGTCGCCGTGAGGCCGATGGTGAAGGCCGCCAGGATCAAAAGCGCCACCAGCCAGTGGAGCAGGATCGCCGTACGGGAGTAGGGGGAGGATTGCATGCGGTCGGCGGCTATGCAGGGACGGGAAAGGCGGACATTGCCCGCTGCACGCGTTCGGTTGCCGAGCTCAACAGTATCTCGGTGTCTATGCCCGTCATCATGAACGGCGCCGAGCCCTGGGCAATGAGTTCGGCCACATGGGCCGGGTCGGCGATGCCACCGATGGCCAGCGGCTTGCCCGCACTGCGGCAGGCCGCGATTGCCGCATCGAGGGCGGCCCGCATCGATGGGTGCCTGTAGTCGCCCGGTACGCCGAGTTCGGCGCTGAGGTCGTTGGCGCCGATACCGATGAGATCGACACCGGGCACCGCCAGGATGTGCGGAAGATTGGCAATGCCTGCCGGCGACTCGATCAACACCTTGACCAGCGTGTGGCGGTTGCTGATGTCATTCACCTGCGCCGCCGGCAAGCGCCGGTAGCCGAGTGCCGGCAACTGTGCGATGGCCGAGCGGTGCCCAAGCGGCGGGAATCTGCAGGCGGCCACCACGTCGGCGGCCTGTTCCGCCGTTTCGATGCGGGGGGCAATGATGCCAGCCGCCCCGCCGTCCAGCAAACGGCCGATCACGCCATACTCGCGCTCGGGCACACGAACGAGCGCAACCATGCCCAGATCATGGGCGCAAGCACAGATCGACGCTGCCGCATCGATCGGCATGCTGCTGTGCTCCAGGTCGACCCAGATCAGGTCATGCCCGCTGGCCCGGGCCAGGCGTGCGATTTCGGGTGTGCGTGCCCCCCGTACACCGAGTGCGGTGACCGCTTGGCCATCTCGCAGCTTCTGAAGCAAGGCGTGTGTCGGGGCCATCGCACCCGGCTCTTTGTTAACACTCATGGGATCCTTCTGGGCGGTCATTTAAGGGGGCGTTCAGTCGAGGCGGATGTTCTTTGCCTTGATCAGCTTGGCGTACCGCACGCTCTCCTGATCGATGTTGGCCTGCATCTGTGCCGGCGTGGTGGACATCGGATCGTTTCCCACATCGATGATCGACTTCTGCATGTCCGCTGTCTTGGTCGCTGCCGTGAAGGCGGACCGCAGACGGGCCAGGATGGGAGCTGGCGTTGCGCGGGGGGCCCAGACGCCGACCCAGGTGAATACCTCCAGGCCCGGGTACAGCTCTGCCAGCGTCGGCACGTCGGGTAGCGCCGGGCTGCGCTTGTCACCGGTATAGGCCAGGGCCTTGAGGCGCCCGGCCTTGATGTTCGGCAGCGCCGACACGGGCGGCTCGAATCCGACGTCGACCTGGCCACCGGAGACGTCGATCATCGCGTTCTGTTTGTAGGGTATGTGCAGAAGCTCGACGCCCGCGGCATCCTGCAGCAGCTCCATACCGAGGTGGGCGGTGCTGCCGGTGCCATAGGAGGCGTAGGAGACCTGGCCTGGCTTCTGCTTGGCCCGACTGAGCAAGTCCTTGATGGTCGTGCCCTGGAAGGATGGGGATGCGACAAGAAACGATCCACCCCGGTACAACTGCGCGACAGGCGAAAAGTCGCTGGCCACGCTGTAGGGCACCTTCTTGAACAGATGGGGCACCGCGGTCATCGGCAGGCTGGTGGTCAGCAACACCGTATAGCCGTCGGGGACCGACTTGGAGACGTAGTCCGTGCCCAGCGTCCCGGCCGCGCCGGGCCGGTTCTCGACGATGACCCCCACGCCCAGTGCCTTGCTGAGTTGGTCGGCATACAGCCGCGCAAAGGCGTCGGAGCCTACCCCTGCCGGCGACGGTGTCACGATCTTTATCGCCCGGTTGGGCCAGGCGTCCTGCGCGTGCGCAAAACCAGCGGCCTGGGCCGCAATGGCCGCCAGTGCCAGGGGTAGAACTCGTCTTTTCATGTGCGTCTCCTTCTTTGCTATCAATCCAGCATGCGCTGCGGCGCTGCGGTGGGTCTTCAGTCTTGCCGGACGGCTTCGACCTGAATCAACAACCGCACTTCGTCAGCGGCAAAATTCGTTCCCCATTCCATGCCCCACTGCGAACGGCGGATCGTCGTCTCGTAGTCTCCGCCGCACACTTCCCGTTTGAGCATGTTGTTCTGGTAGCAGCCGTAGCGCAGGGCCTTGAGCGCCACGGGATGGGTCACCCCCAGCAACGTGAGTTGCCCGCGCAGTTCCGCAGGCTGCGCACCGTTGAAACGCAGGTCATCAGCGCTGAAACGTGCGGTCGGGAACTCGGCGGACTTGAAGAATCGTTCGCCCTGCAGCATGCGGTCCAGCGCGGTATTCCCGGAAGACGGGGTCGATGTATCGATCTCGATCTCCACTTTTCCGGTTTTCGCCGCGGCGTCGATCTGAACCAATCCGGTCTTGGCCGGGAAGCGGCCATGGCTCGTCGAGGTGCCGAAATGCAGCACCTCGTAGACGACCGAAGTGTGGCCCGGATCGATTTGATAGTTCACCGGTTGCGCCTGCGCGGAGCCCAAAATCCCGAGGCCGGCGGCCACCCACAGTTGTCGTGCAATCTTCACCCGCATGCCACACTCCTTTGTTCGTGCGCAGCAACCCGCTGCTCCTCGAATAGCGGCGATCGTAGTGACTCGGATGAATACCGTGAAATACTATCTTTGGATGCTTACCGATACGCGCTACGTATGCCAGATAACCAGGGAAAAGCACGCTCCGGTCCGTCCGTCCGGATGACGGCAGGTGCCTGACGGGATACCATCCGAGCCATGGAACTACGCCACCTCCGCTATTTCGTTGCTGTCGCGGAGGAACTCAACTTCACACGCGCTGCAGAACGCCTGTACATGGCCCAGCCGCCTTTGAGCACCCAGATCCGCTCGCTGGAGGAGGAACTCGGTGCCCAGCTCTTCATTCGGGACAAGCGCCGTGTTCTGCTCACCCAGGCCGGGCGCGAGCTCTTGATTCGGGCGAGGGACATCCTGAGCCTCACCCTGGAGGCCAAGACCGCAACGTCGGATGCCGCCCGCGGTACCACGAGCCGAATCGCGCTGGGCTACACGGCATCCTCCATGTTTACCGAGCGGCTGCCACGGACCATCCGCCAGTTCCGCCTTGCGCATGGCACCGGCGTCAAGTTGTCGCTTGTCGATGCGACCTCGCTGGAACAATTGCACGCCTTGTTCGAAAACCGGCTCGACATTGGTGTTCTCCGCCGCCCCGACACGGGCGTACCCGACGGCGTGACCATCGAACCCTGGTACCACGCCAGGCTGCTTGCCGCAGTCCCGAGCGAGCACCCGCTGGCTGAACGCACGTCCCTTCGTGTGGCCGACCTGCGCGATCAGCCGCTGATCAGCTATCCACGCGACTCAGGGATAGGTTTGTACTGGGCCATCATCCGCCTGTGCGGCAATGCGGGCTTCAAACCCAATATCGCGCGCGAAGTGAAGGAACCCGGAGAAATGATCGGTCTGGTGGCGGCCGATGCCGGGGTGGCCATCCTGCCAGAGGACTTCCGCTGCATGGCGCTGCCGGGCGTGCGCTACGTCCCGCTGGCCGATCGCGAGGCCGTATCGACTTTGTCCATTGCCTATCGGACATCGGACACGGACAAATACGTCAAGCAACTGCTTGCCGCGCTGCGCGCCGCTTCCCGGAGCACATGAGGTGCCACCGTAGCCGAGCTCGGTGACCCGCGAGGCCCATTGACACCGCAGGTCACCGAGCCCGATCCTGTGGCCTATTGTCCTGCCAGCCTCGGCCAGCACGACCTCGGTCCATTCACGCTGAATGGCCTGGCCGCCAGGCGCTCGCCGCCGGGCAGTTCCGTTCAGAATGCATGCCGCATACCGACCGCGTAGCTGGTTCCGCTGGCGTTGGTGGTCGTCGTCAGCGACGGCGGATTCTGGGTCGTGGTGCGATCGAAACGCATCAGGGCATACAAGTCCGTTCTCTTGGAGAGACTGTAGGTGTAGCCCAGCGATGCCACCCTGCGCTGGGTGTGCGGGCTGAGCGTTTCGTTGCCCTTGCGCTGCCCGTAGCCCGCCATGACCTGGCCGACGCCGATGGGAAGCAGAGCGCTGATGTCCCAGATCCGGTGGGTCACGTTGTTGTCTGCCGGCGCAGGCGTGTTGCTGCCATCCGTCTTGATCTGGCCCAGATGCGCAAACAGTTTTACCGCCTTGAAGTCGTAGGCGATCGCAAACAGCGTGTTCTTGTTGTTGCTCTTCGATGTCCCCTGCGAGAAGGTCAAGGGATCGGTCTTCACGCTCGTGTAGGCAAAAGACGTTTCCAGCGGCCCGGAGATGTAAGACAGACGGCCGCCCAGGTTGTTGCCCCCGGAATTTTCACCCAAGGAGCCCTGCAGGTTGAGGTTGAAGCCACCCACGGTAGGCGTTTCGTAGGACACGCTGTTGCTCCACCCGGTACCACCGGAGAGGATGCTGGGCGCATTGATGAACATCAGCAGGTTGATGGGCGAGAACGCGGTCGAATCGCCGAAGGCGTTGGTCCGCACGGAACTGATCCACATCGCCGTCGTTATCTGGCCCAGGCGGATACGGCCCAGCGTCTTGCTGTCCAGGCCCACCCACGCAGCCTTCGACCAGAAGGGATCCGCCGTGACACTGATGGCCGGCGTCGTGACGGCGTCACTGCGCCCGAACTGGCCCGTGTCATTGCGCAGGAAGCTTTCGAGGGAGAAGAGTGCGGACAGCCCGCCGCCCAGATCCTCGGTACCGCGCAGACCCCAGAAGCTGGTGGTCAGATTGCCGGCATCCTGCCGCCAGGTGGGAACGTCGGCAGATGTCACGCCGGTTGCGGCGCCCTTGTAGCGGCCGACACCTGCATCAAGGACACCGAACATCGTCACCGATGTACCGCTGGCGCCGGACTGCGCATGGGCGCCTCCGGCACAGCTCAGCACGGCCAGAGCGACAGCAAAGGGAATGGGGGACACTTTCATGTCAATCGTCTCCTGGTGATAGTTTGGTTTCAGGTCATTGGTGCTGAACCGCGGGTACTGGCTTCACACTCGTAACAACACGCAAGGTCCAACGCGGCGGATTTTTCATGATCCATCAATACTTTGCCAATACAGATTCCATGGCCTATCCAATACCAATTTGGTATTGCAGAATGACCCGCCCGGTGCAGCTCCGGCCTTCGATACGGCCGGCCATACCCCCGCCGTATCGTTCACGATCCACCAAAAGTATTTCCGCGGGACGGGGCGCGCCGCTAGGATCAGTACGGTTGAGTCAGCCGCATGGCGTCCTATTGCATACCCGGTGAAATGCCACGGGCGCAGCGTGCCAAGCCGTGCTGTTTCTTTTTCCGGCGCGCTACAGGTGCTGCAGGCGGCCAGCCATACCCCCGTGGAAGTGGCTGAGAAGCTGGGCACGTACAGCGACAACGGCGCCACCACTTCCTCGGCCATGCACCATCCCATCGCGCTCAGCAGACCCGCCTCCGCCACGGGTATGTCCCGGCGCACACTGCTGCTCGGCACGGCGGCGTTCACAGCGGGCCAGGCACCGCGCGCGGCCGAAGTGTTCCCCAGCCGGTTGGTCCGTATCGTTGTACCGACCCCGCCGGGCGGCCCCATCGACCGTGTCGCGCGCGCATTCGCGCAGGCGATTCAAGGCGACCTCGGGCAAGCCGTTGTCGTGGAGAACAAGGTCGGTGGTTCTGGCAAGGTCGGCATGCAGGCCGCGCTGCGCGCGCCACGCGATGGCTACACCCTGCTTGCACTGTCGCCATCGATTGCATCCGTGAACCCTGTTCTCGACAAGGCAGTCGGATACGACCCCCTGAAGGACCTGCAACCCCTGGGTATCGCAGTGCGCAGCCAGGGGGTTATCGCTGCACGCTCCGGGGCACCCTTTCGCACCATGGCCGAGATGGTCACCTACGCGCGCGCCCACCCTGGTGTGCTCACTTACTCTTCCTTTGGAAACGGCACCAGCCTGCACCTGTTCAGCGAAGAGCTTTCGCTGCGGCTCGGCATCCAACTGCGGCACATTCCGTACAAAGGTGAGTCGTCGGCATTAAACGCGCTGGTCGCCGGCGAGGTCGACCTGATGATGTACGCCACCGCGCCCGTGGTTCCTTTCGTCGCCTCCGGACGCGTGGTCGCGCTCGCGACGACCGGTGGTCGCTGGAGTGCACTGCCCGAGGTGCCGCCTGCCGCCGACGCCGGTGTACCCGGGATCCGCGACCTGTCATACGAATCGTGGGTCGGTTTTGCACTGCCGGGAGGAGCACCGCGCGCCGCCATCGAGCGGCTCGTTCAGGTGTTGCGTGCCGCGACTTTGCGGTCCGATTTGCGTGGTGTTCTCGAAACCAATGGCTTCGCGCTTGCAGCGATGGACGCTGGCGAGATGCGCAACACGATTGCCGCCGAGCTCGAACGGAATCGCCGCGTCGTCGCAGAGGCGCATATCTCGCTCGAGTGACACCCCATCCGCGCGGTATGTCCTCTCTCCATCCGGGTAGGTCCTGAGAGTCTTCCGTACAAGCCGGGCCATCCGTGCAAGACGGCCCGTGTTGTGGGTGTTGCAATTGTGAACGACGCCTTCGAATGGCGTCGCAACTTCAACCCTGGAGACGACAATGAAGAAATGGACGCCCCCGCGAGCGGGACTCAGCCTGGCAGCAGCCGGCGCAATAACCGTCCTATTGGGCGGCTGTGGCGGCGGCGGCGGCGATACGCCCGCCGCTGTCGATACCAGTGCCAATGCCGTCCTGACCTGCGACGACTCGATGAAGTCGGCGTTCAAACCGGATGCGAATACCACGGTATTGCTGGTCAAGGCGCTGAAGGCCGGCGATCCCATTCCCCTCGCGCCTCCAGCGCCTCCCGCCCCGGCGCCCGGCGATATGTGTGTGGTCAAACTGCTGGTCGGGCCGGGACATGCAGGCCCCGTCAGCGCACCCTCCACCACTCCAGGCATCGGTATCGAAGTCTGGTTGCCCGCGAAGACTGCCTGGAACAAGCGGGTCCACATCCTCGGCGGTGCCGGCCTGGCTGGCGGCGTACATACCAGCCTCACGGCGTTCGCGGCGGGTTCTGGCGTCAATCCCTGGGACGTTGCGGGCACCGAAGGCGCCGTCTCCGCCACTACCGACACCGGCCATCCCAATGGAACACCGACCTTCCTGATGAATCCCGATGGCACGGCCAACACCGTTGGCTGGGATGAATTTGCGCAGCGGGGCATCCACGAGATGACACTCAAGGCCAAGGCACTTGCGCAGGCCTACTATGGCGGCGTGCCGAAGTACACGTACTGGCAAGGCGGTTCCACCGGCGGCCGGCAAGGGCTGAAGCAGGCGCAGCTCTACCCGGACGACTTCGACGGGATCATTGCCACCTCGCCCGCCATCAACTGGTCGCGGGTGACCACGTCGATTCTGTATGGACAGGTGGGAACGCAGCGCGACCTGATCGACAAGGGTGTGGCAGCGATGACGGCGGCGCAGACCACCGCGGTTTCGATGGCAGCGCTCAGTGCATGCGACGTCGTCGGCGGGCAACATCTGGGCTTCCTGCTGGACCCTGGCCAGTGCCGCTATGACCCGACGAAGGACACCACCGTCCTGTGCCCGGCCAGCGGCGGCACCAACGCCGATGCAAACACCTGTGTCAACACGGCCCAGGCGAATGCCTTGAACAAGGTGTGGTACGGCCAAACCCGCGATGGCTCCGTACCGGCGCCCGCAGCCGACACCGGTCCCGGACCGGTGCTCACGGGTCAGCAGGTATGGTACGGCTTCAGCCGCGGCGCGGAACTGGGTGTACCCGTTCTGCCCGTCCCGGGGCTGGGCACCATCACCGGCCCGGTCTTGCCCCACACCACACTCGGCACCGACCTCGTGGCGCTGTACCTGCAGGATCCCACGATTGGCTCGGCAGCGTTCACCAACGCCACCGGCAATGGAGCGGACGGCTGGAAGGCCCTGACCTATGCGCAGCTCGCACACGCCTCGGACCGTGCCGTGGCCTCGCAGGCTGCATTCGGCAGCATCGACACGGACAATGCCGACCTGTCGCGGTTCAAGGCGCGTGGCGGGAAACTCATCACCTTCCATGGCACGTCCGACAACATCATCCCGCACGGCGGCACGGTCCAGTACTACACACGCGTCGCCTCGGCGATGGGGGGCCTCGGGAACGTGCAGTCCTTCTACAAGCTGTATCTGGTTCCGGGGATGGGGCACTTTCCGCTCAATGGCACCGTGAATCCGGCTGCCAATCCGCCCATCCCCGGGGAGCCGCTGAAATACCAGATGCTCACCGACTGGGTCGAGAAGGGGACCGAGCCTGGCCGCGTCGACGTCAGCAACGCAGCAAAGGGCATGGCAATGTGCGTGTATCCGCAGAGTCCTGCCTACGTAAGCGGAAACATCTTCAGCGCCGGCAGCTACGCCTGCCGGTAGTCCGCGAACCGGAGCGTCGCGCAATACGCGCTCCAGGCCCGGCCCCTATCGGCGCCGGGTCGCCCGTTTGGCGCCCGTTTGGCGCCCGCATGGTGTCCACCGAAGGCTTTCGGTGGACACCATTGTCGCGACTGCCACTCTCCAAACGAGGAGAGCGGGCGCGGCGTGTCCCCGAACACCAGGGGCAAGCCGCTCTTCCCAAGCCGGCAACTCTTGTCATACCGGATACGTATCGGTGGCGGTTCAAAAATTGTATTTCCCTCGTATGGATCATCCCTCTTAGGATTGCTTCATCGCAGTGGAAAGACACCCCGCGCGCTGGGACAACGCCAGCGGACTGCGTGCGCAGCGGACGCCGAGTCAGGTCAGCCAGACCGCCCGTTGCGACAGTTCCAAGTTTCAGGAGACAAGATTTGCCACGCGCATACATGCCCATTTTCCGAGCCGGGATGGCTTCACCCGGTAGTTCGGCCAGGATGGTCTCCGCCATCTGCTTCCTGGTCGTGCTGATCGACGGCTACGACACGCTGATGCTGTCGTTTCTTGCGCCCCTGATCACGCAGCATTTCGGGATGCCCCCAGGGGCGTTCGGCAAAGTATTTGCCGCAACCTATGCAGGCGCCGCCGTGGGAGGACTGGGCGTGGGGATTGCAGCCGACCGCTGGGGCCGCAAAAGGCTTATGCAACTATCGTTGCTGATGGTGGGGACGCTCACGATTCTCAGTGCCTGGGCCTCTTCGCCAGGAGAGCTGATGTTGCTGCGCTTCTTCACCGGCATCGGCCTGGGTGGGGCGATTCCGTGCGCCGCGGCGATGACCGGCGAGCACGCACCAGCCGAGCGTCGCGCACAAATGGTGTCCCGCATGTTCCTCGGCTTTCCTATTGGTGCCATCGTCGGTGGCGGGTTGACGGCGGCCGTGATGCCGGTGATGGGATGGCAGGGCGTCTTCATCTGCGGCGGCGTCGTCGCGCTCCTGGCGGTGCTGGCGGTATCGGCGATTCACCCTGCCGCGCCGGCACCCGAGGCGCCCGTCACCCACGGGGGAAAGGTGCGGCTGGCGCAGTTGTTTGCCGAAGGGCGGGCGCTGGGGGCCGCCATGATCTGCCTGACGACCTTCCTCATGCTGATGGTGACGTACTTCCTGGTCAGCTGGATACCCACGGTGATGACCTTGACGGGAGTCGATCCGCAGCGCGCTGCGCTGGCTGGCGTGTCGGTCAACGTCGGCGCAGTCGTTGGGGCCCTGGGTTTGTCGTTCCTGTTCCGGAGGGCGAATCCATTCCCCCCCGTGGCCGTGTGCATGCTGGGGGGGGCACTGCTGGTACCGGTGTTCGGCTCAAGCGTCGGCGGCAGTGTTGTGGTTTCGTTCGCATTGGCGTTCTGTGTCGGCCTGCTGCTCATCGGCGGCCAGCAGAATATTCCGGCGCTGTGCGTGCATTTTTTTCCACCCGAGGTACGTGCAACCGGTGTCGGCACGTCGATGGCGTGCGGCCGGGTCGGTTCGATCATCGGCCCAGTGATCGGTGGCCTGCTCGTCAATGCCAGGCTGCCCTGGAACGACTTGTTCGTCATCGCGGCCGTACCCGCACTGATAGCGGGACTTGCACTCTGGTTTGTACGCAAACCCACCAGCGCCTGATGGGCAGATGCCCATCCTTCTTGTACCAAGGAATGATCCACATGAAACATCAGAGTCATGCGACCTGGACCCTTGCACGCACGGCCGTGATTGTCACGTTTTCCTGTGCGGCAGCGCATGCGCAGGTGCGCACCGAGCACAACATGTCCCTGGAGCTCGCAACCCTGCTCGCCAGCGAAGCCATGGCCGTATGCACGGCCAAGGGCTACGACGTCTCGGTGGTCGTGACCGACCGCGGTGGCGCGACGCGGGCCTCGCTGCGTGGCGATGGCGCTGGCCCCCACACGCTGCCGTCGGCGCAGCAGAAAGCTTTCACGGCGGTATCGGCCAACGCCACGACGCAGTCGATGGGTGAGCGGGCCCAGTCCCCTGGCGGGCCGGCCTACCTGGCCCACATCCCGGGCTTCCTGCTGCTGGGCGGCGGCGTGCCGGTGAAGCTGGGCAGCGAGGTCATCGGCGCCGTCGGGGTCGCGGGAGCGCCGCGCGGCCTGCAGGACGAGCAGTGTGCGATGGCCGCCATCGACAAGGTGCGTGAGCGCCTGGCTCCCTGATTCGCACGGCAATGGACAGCCTGTCTCTCGACTTCTGCCTGCGTTTCGGCGCCGCTCTGGCGGCCGCCGGGTTCGGCGCGGGTTTCCTGGGCGGACTGTTCGGTGGCGGCGGCGGCATGGTCGTGATTCCGGTCCTGTACGAGGCCTTCGGCGCGCTGGGAGTCGATCCCGCCGTGCGTATGCACCTGGTCGTGGGTACGTCGCTGGCGTCGGTGGTGCCGCTGTCGATCATGGGCGCGCGCTCGCACTGGCGCCAGGGCAATGTCAATCCAGCCCTGCTCAAGCCGCTGGTTCCTGCTGCGCTGGCGGGTTCGCTGGCCGCCGGTTTTATCGGTGACCGGCTCGATGCGGGCCTGCTCGCGTGGCTTTTCGCGGGTGTGACTCTGTTTGTCACGCTGAACATGCTGCTGCGTTTTCGGCCCACAAGCGTGACCCTGGGACTGCCAGCGATGGGTCTCGTCGGCGCGGGTATCGGCTGCGTGTCGTCGCTGATCGGCATGGGCGGCGCAACCCTCACGGTGCCGGTGCTGAACCTGCTGGGCAGCAGCATGCGCATGGCCATTGGCACGGCGGCGACGCTGGGCATGGCCATCGCGCTGCCCGGTGCGCTGTCGTTCGCCCTGGCGGGTGCGCACGCCGAGCACCTGCCGCCTAGCAGTGTCGGCTACGTCAATCTCTTCGCCGCGGCCATCCTTTTCCTCTGCGGCAGCCGCGGCATCGCCATCGGATCCCGGCTGACCAGGCAGGTCGATGAAACCCTGCTGCGGCGCCTTTTTGCGCTGCTGCTCATGGCCAGCGCGGTGCGTATGGTGCTGGCCACGACCTGAAACACCTTTCGACTTCCACCCATCAACACCTGAGAGCCACCATGGACAAACCCAAGGACATTTCCACCCCGATGCGGGCCGCTTCGACACTGACCGCGCCGGTGTTCCCCGTTCCGCCAGGCACCTGGGATTCGCACGTGCACGTGTTCGAGTCCGAGAGCGAATACCCCAGCGTCACTGAACCGCACTACACGCTGCCCGATGGCTCGCTGGCCAAGCTGAACGCCATGTGCGACCAGCTCGGCATCGCGCACTACGCCATCGTGCAGCCCAGTTTCTATGGCACCGACAACCAGTGTTTGCTCGACGCGCTCGACAAGGCTGGCGACCGTGCGCGGGGCGTGGCGATGGTGGGCGACGACATCCAGCCCGCGGAACTGGAGCACATGCACGAGCGTGGCGTGCGCGCCCTGCGCCTGGACATGTTCCTGCGCCGCGAGTGGTCGCTGGACGACAAGATCGCCTACATCCAGAAGTGCGCCGCCATGGTGCGCAAGCTCGGCTGGCACCTGCAGTTCTACACCCCGGGCTACGTGGTGCGCGAGCTGATCCCGTTCTTTGCACGACTGGAAACGGACTTCGTCATCGACCACATGGGCTACATGCTGGAGAGCGATGGCTTGACCCGTGCCGACTTCGACCGCCTGCTGCAAACGCTGCAGGGCGGGCGCGGCTGGCTCAAGCTGTCGGGCCCGTACCGCATCGCCAAGGACGGAAACTATGCGCGCCTCGTGCCACTGGCCCAGGCCATCGTCGCGGCACTGCCGGGCCGCGTGGTCTGGGGCAGCGACTGGCCGCATATCCCCGACGGCGCGCGCGACACCGGTGGGCTGCTGAATATGCTGGCCGAGTGGATTCCGGACGCCGCAGTGCGCCAGCAGGTGCTGGCCGACAATCCCTCGCGTTTGTACGGTTTGAAGACGGCCTGAACCGCCGCCACGGAGGTCTACCTATGCAGCTCATCCAAAGCATCCCCACCCACGGCGCCCGCGCCGCCGTGGTTTTTGTCCATCAGGGGCGGCGCTACCTGGTGGTCCCGCAGCTTGCAAGGGATGTGCCGGGCCAGCCGGCGAAGATCACCCTGGGGGACAGCAACCTGGAGGCGCAGGTTCTGGTGTGGTCCCATGGCCGCTTCGAGCCGCATGGCACGCTGGCCATGCCCGGCGGCGAGGACGCGGAGTATTTCCGGATCGGCGAGCGGGAGTTCCTGGCCACCGCCAGCCTGCGCACCGGCAGCCAGCCGCCGTACGACCTGAACTGCCAGTCCGAACTCTATGAAATCCAGGATGGCCATTTTGTGCCATTCCAGACCTTTGCGACCTTTGCCGCAAAACAATGGCGGTACTTCGAAGTGGGCGGGCGCAAATTCCTTGGCCTGGCGCAAGGGGCGGTGCTGGAAGGCTCCGAGCCGCGGCACCTGGCCCGTTCCGTGGTCTACGAATGGAACGGCAGTGCCTTCGTCGAATTCCAGCAGCTCGAATCGGCCTGGGGCTACAACTTTTCGGCTTTCGAGATCGACGGGCATACCTACCTGGCCCACGCCGACAACATCCTGCCGGCACAGGTCTACCGTTGGAGCGGCAGCCGCTTCGAACCCTACCAGGCCCTGGAGGGCAAGACGAGCCGCGCGTTCTGCCACTTCCATGCCGAGGGCCAGGACTGGCTGGCGTTGGCCTGCCTGCACGATGCCACCGTGCTGCTGCGCTGGGACGGCACGCGCTTCGTGCGGCAGCAGGTGCTCAGCGATGCCGGCGGGCGCGAGTTCCGCTGGATCGAGGGCGCGGCCGGCCGCCCCGGCCGGCTGGTACAGGTCAACTTCATCCTGGGCACACGCGAGCAACCGATTCCCCCCATGCTGTCGGTGATCTACCGCTTCGAAGATGGACAGCTCGTCAAGGAACACGAGTTCCCCACCTCCGGCGGTACCGATGCCGCGGTGTTCGAAGACAGCGGCGAGCACCTGCTTGTCATCTCCAACTCTCTCAGCGCCGAAGTGCGCTTCGCCACCGACAGCCACGTCTACCGGCTGGACTGACGGCAGCGCCCCAGCCCCCTTCGGTCTTTCAAGGAACTCCACCATGCAACAAGCCAAAGTCGGCCAGCAGGAATACCAAAGCGCGGAATTCCTGCGCCTGTTCGAAACCTACACCGCCGATCCGAACAGCATCGGCGTCAAGCTCAACAACGCCGCGCTGCACAGCGGGCGCGACGCGCCGCTGATCGTGGCGACCGGGGCGGACATCGTGCTCTACCCGGGCGGCGGCCGCGACCCGGAAATCGAAGGTTATCGCCTGACGACCCGCGGCTTCAAGGAACTGACGGCGGTTTCGCACTTCGGGCCGGCGATGGCATCGCTGGTGAGGATCCGCGAGCTGGACCCCGACGGCACGGCCTGGCGCACCGAAGCCGAAAGGCTGCTGGCGGCCACCGAAGCGGCGCGGGCCGTGAACTCGCCCGCCTTGTGGCGCGACCTCATCGCCGTACCCTCCTACCGCGGCCGTGAGACCGCCATCGCGAACATGGCGCACTACGCCTGCGAGGTGACCGAGACCTACCTCCGGCGCGCCCTCGACAACCCGCACACCTTCACTGCCGAGGACATGCGGCGCGAGTACCTGGAGGCCTGCGGCTCGCTGCCCGGGGCCGTGGTGCCGGTGAACAAGATCATGATCGCCACCTTCTTCCTGGTGGGCATGGACACGGCGCACCGGGTCATCAGCTGGTTCGACCGCCACGCCATCGCCTGGGAACAGGCCATGGTGCTCATCGTGGGCCGGCAGGGCCGGCCCACCGCGGGCGTCACCTGGGCCACCAACGCGGTGGCGGCCATGATCCATGGTGCGTCCCGCTACCGCCTGGGGCTGGAGCGTATCTACATCGCGCCGCATGCCCCGCCCTTCAACGTGTCCTGGCCCATCGACCTCGGCGAGATCCAGGCGCAGGAAGCATCGATGCGCAAGCTGTGGTGGTACACCCGTGCGATGAGCGACCTGGGGCCGATGATGTACGAGGGCTACCCCAAGTTCACACCCAGCGCCGGCAGCCGCCCGGTACTGGAAGCGAACACCACGGAAGTCTCCGAGATGCCGCAGATCGGCGGCCCCGATGACTGGCGTGCATTCAACACACGCATGCGCATGATCCTGGAAGATCCGCGCCAGTTGCTGGCCGGTTGTGTGATCGACTACGCGGTCGATCTGCTGCAGGCCAATGGCAACCGGCCCGAACACCTGGTGGTGCCGGGGCTGGACGGCGTCGACTACCCCAAGCATTTCGACTGAGAAACCCCGGTCGCCGCCTGCGATGTCCACACCCGCGGATTGCCCCGCCATCGATCCCCGGCAGGCAGGGGCGCAGCTTGCCCTGCTGCCGGCGGCGCAGATGGCGCGCTGGAGCGGCCTGCCGCTCGCCTATCTCGGCACGCCCGAAGGGCGCTGGCACCACCGTTTTACCCCCGCGTCATGCGCCTTGGCGCTGGTGGACACCGGCCACCTGGAAGGCAGCTTCCACGCCTCAGGGCGCCAGCACGACATGTCGCTGCACGCGGGCTCGCTGGCCCTGTTCCAGGCGGGGCAGGAGGTGCGCGCGCTCCAGAATGGCAGCGATGGGGCCCACCGCCTCATTCTCGAGTTCGATCTGGAGCGCAGCCCTGGCGGGCTGCTGGAAGGCGTGGCGCTGCCGGCGCTGCGCGCTTCCATGGGATTCGAAGACGCTGCATTGGCGGGCGTGATGCGTGCGATGCTGCAGGAGGTACGCGCCGGTTGCCCCAACGGCAGCCTGTATGCCGAGTCGCTTTCGCTGGGCCTGGTGCTCCATCTGCAGCGCACGCGCTCGGCACCGTCCGCACCCCGCCGTGGCGAACGCGGCCGGTTCAGCGCCCCGCACAGAGCGCGGTTGGACGAGCTGATTGCCTGCGAGTTGGCCAGCGATCTTTCGCTGCTGACGCTGTGCGAGGAGTTCCGGATGAGTCGTACGCAGTTCGTCCGCCTCTTCCGCAACAGCATGGGCACCTCGCCGCACCGCTACGTGATGCGCAAGCGGCTCGAACGGGCACACGAGTTGATCGTCGACGGAAGCGACTCATTGGCGGAGGTTGCACTGTCCACCGGATTCGCCAACCAGAGCCACCTGCACCGGCTGTACCGCGATGCCTACGGCGTCACGCCGGGCGCCGTCCGGCAAAACCGCCGGCACCTTGTCTTGTCCTGCGCGCCGCCGGATTTTTCCTGAACCGGGGCGCGCAAGCGCACCGTCACTCCGCCTCTGGCTGGGCGGCCGGCGGCATCGACCGGAGAGATTCATCCAGTCTGCGCTGCGCGAGTAGGCCTATGGCTGGACATACCAGAACTCAGACCACCGCACCCAGGCCCTGACAAGCTGGCAGCACCACTACAACTGGCATCGACCGCATAGCGGCATCGGCGGCCAGGCGCCGATGTCCAGAATCAAATCAGCAAACAACCTCTTGACGGTTCACAGCTAGCCAACCGCAGGCACTGGCGCCGGCCGTTCCCTGACGACAGACCTTGGGACAACCAAAGCGGAATCCGCCAGCTACTTCGCCAGTTCGTAAGCGGTGCTGCGCCCGCCGCCAGGCGCCCGCTTAAGCACGCCCAGATCCATCAGTTCCGTGATGTCGCGTAGCGCGGTGTCAGGCGAGCACTTTGCGATCACCGCCCATTTGCTGCTGGTGAGCTTGCCATCAAACCCGTCCAGCAGTCGGTTGAGCAGCGTCACCTGCCGTGCGTTCAGGGATATGCCTGCTTGCCGTTGCCAGAAACGGTTCTTGACCAGCACCGCGTCCAGAGTCTGCTGGGCACTGGAAACGGCACGGTGGAGAGTAGCCAGGAACCAGGCTAACCAGGCGGTCACGTCCATGGAGGCCTTCTGGGTGCGTTCCAGGATGTCGTAGTAGTCCTTGCGCTCCCGCTGGATCTGGGCGGACAGGCTGTAGAAACGCTGGGGGCTGCCATCGGCCCGGGCCAGCAGCAGGTCGCCAACCGCCCGGGAAATGCGGCCGTTCCCATCATCGAACGGGTGCAACGTCACGAACCAGAGATGCGCCAAGCCCGCCTTGAGCAGGGCTGGCTCCGGCGTAGACGCGTTCACCCATTCAAGGAAACGATCGATCTCGGCCGGCAAAGATGCGGCTGGAGGACCCTCATAATGGACGCGATGGCGGTGGACAGGCCCCGACACCACCTGCATCGGCCCCCCTGAATCGTCTCGCCAGGCACCGATGTGGATGGGAGTCATCCCGCTGTAACCCGTCGAGAAAAGCGCAGCGTGCCAACCGAACAGGCGCTTAGAGGTCAGCGGCTCTTGGCAGTTGACGGTCGCATCGAGAACCATCTCGACAACCCCTTCGACGTGTCTGTCTACGGGAGCAAGTGCCCCGATATCGACACCAAGACGGCGAGCTATGGACGAGCGCACAGACGCAACGTCGAGACGCTCCCCCTCGATTTCGCTCGTTTTCACAACGTCCTCGGTGAGCGCGGCCAAGCTCGCCTGGTCTCGCAGCGCCAAGCCGACGTCGGCCAGCCGGCCCAGCAGCAGACCCTGAGCCAGACTCACCTCAGCCATGGGCCCAGCGAGCTTGGCTGTGTCAAACCGCCAGTGGGGCCAGTCCCCTTCCTGCCAAACGTACAGATTTTCTCCGCTTTCCATGCGGAGATTGTCGTATGGATACGCCGCATCTGCAATCAGACGCCCTTCATCAGGCTGACCAGACAGCGCTCCAGCCTGCCCCGACCATTGGGCAATTTTGTGATAGATTCCGAAACAGCTTAGGAACGCCCGCCGTCCCCAGCCTACCCGGGGTCTCGACACCGGGATCAAAGGATCCTAGATCCGTGCAGAAGCCTCGGCTGCTGCATTGCCAAGCTCGTTGCGGCCTCTGTACAGGTCTGCGCGAGCTGTCAGTCTCGCCTCTTGGTGTTTGAGCGCCATTGTGGGCGGAGCTTGCCTCCACGACCTACCGAACTCTCGGGCGCTTAACGGCCTCGCTTGCGCTCGCGCCCGAGGGCGCAGCTTTTCGTCAGGCGTCGCCAAGCTCTGACTGACTACCTCGGCTACACGTCTCAGGCGTAGCCCTGTTGAATTCCGCCCAACCCTGACCCTAGATTTCCATCCAATCTAGACCCACCCGGTTTGAGAGGCGAAGGCTGTGTGGATCTGCCGCAGAGTGCGCCGCTGTTTCCGCGTTTTTGTTGCCTCTATCGCCAGCCAGGTCGATAGCTTCTCGGCATACGGATCAAGCTTGCTGGAGCTGGCTCGCCGGGCGTAGCGGGGCTCATCGTCGCTTGCGCGCAGGTACTTCTTAACGGTGTTGCGAGCCAGGCCTGTTCGCCTTGAAATCTCGCGGATGGACATCTGCTCGCGCAGTGCCCAGCGCCTGATGACACTCAGTGTCGCCACGTCTATCACTCCTAAATTCCCCTGCTGTCAAAAGCAGCAGGATAGGGTTCTTACGTGGGTCAGGTTTGAATGGAAATTAGTGCTCTAAGTGGGTCAGATTTCGGCAGCATTCAACAGCCTGGCGCTATCGAGCCTCGAGCGAGGACGTGAGAGTCAATATCGGGCGAAACGGCGCCGGCCGGCCCTCAAATTCCCGCTAAAGAGGAAGCAGTGGACCAGATGTGGCCGACCACAAGCGTGAGTTCGCTGCGTGTGTCGTCGAACTTTTGAAGTCGCCCAATGGTCAGTGCAGCCCCCTTCCAATTTTCTAGGTCACAGACCTCGTCACAAACCTCGACACAAACAAAAACGCCCACTGAAAGTGGGCGTTAACTGTGCGGCTGAGCCGCTTGTCGAGTGGTTGCGCGAGAAGGATTTGAACCTCCGACCTTTGGGTTATGAGCCCAACGAGCTACCAGACTGCTCCATCGCGCGACAAGACCTAAATTATAGCGCGTTTATTCGCTCTTGGCTGCATCGGCGGAAGTTTCTTCCGTGGTGTCAGCGCGGTCGACCAGTTCGACGAGCGCCATCGGGGCGTTGTCGCCCACGCGGAAGCCCATCTTCAGGATGCGGGTATAGCCACCCGGGCGGGCCTTGAAGCGCGGGCCCAGGTCGGTGAACAGCTTGGTGACGCTGTCGCGGTCGCGCAGGCGGTTGAAAGCCAGGCGGCGGTTGGCCAGCGTGTCTTCCTTGGCGAGCGTGATCATCGGCTCGATGACGCGGCGCAGTTCCTTGGCCTTCGGCAGCGTGGTCTTGATGGCCTCGTGCTCGATGATGGAGTTCATCATGTTCTGCAGCATCGCAAGGCGGTGCGAGGTCGTGCGGTTGAGTTTGCGGAGTCCGTGTCCGTGGCGCATGGTGATTTCCTTCAGTTATAAAACAGGCAGCCGTACCAGGTACTGCCCGTGGCGCCGGTCTCCTGCCCCACATGGGCCGAAGACCGATTTCTCAGATCAGCGCTTGTCGAGACCGGCCGGCGGCCAGCTTTCGAGCTTCATGCCCAGGGTCAGGCCCCGAGATGCCAGCACTTCCTTGATTTCGTTGAGCGACTTGCGACCCAGGTTGGGGGTCTTGAGCAGCTCGTTTTCGGTGCGCTGGATCAGGTCACCGATGTAATAGATGTTTTCGGCCTTCAGGCAGTTGGCCGAACGCACCGTCAGCTCCAGCTCGTCCACCGGACGCAGCAGGATCGGGTCGAACGGCGTGTTGCCACCGCGCGGCGCCGGCGTGTCGAAGGCTGCGAGTTCGCCGCCTTCCAGCTGGGCGAAGACCGCCAGCTGTTCCACCAGGATCTTGGCCGAGGCGCGCACCGCGTCTTCGGCGGTGATGGCACCGTTGGTTTCGATCTCGACGACCAGCTTGTCCAGGTCGGTACGCTGCTCGACACGGGCGCTTTCGACCGTGTAGCTCACGCGCTTGACCGGGGAGAACGACGCGTCGAGCACGATGCGGCCGATGGACTTGGTAGCCTCGTCGGCGTAGCGGCGCATGGTGCCGGGCACATAGCCGCGGCCCTTCTCGACCTTGATCTGCATGTCGAGCTTGCCGCCTTGCGACAGGTGGGCGATGACATGGTCGGGGTTGATGATCTCGACGTCGTGCGGCGTCTGGATGTCGCCAGCCGTGACCACGCCTTCACCATCCTTGCGCAGCGACAGGGTCACTTCGTCACGGTTGTGGAGCTTGAACACCACACCCTTGAGGTTCAGCAGGATGTTGACGACGTCTTCCTGGACGCCATCGATCGAGGAGTACTCGTGCAGCACACCGGCGATCGTGACCTCGGTCGCTGCATAACCCACCATGGACGACAGCAGCACGCGACGGATCGCGTTGCCCAGCGTGTGGCCGTAGCCACGTTCGAAGGGCTCGAGTGCGACCTTGGCACGGTTCTGCGCCAGTTGCTCGACGTTGATCGCCTTGGGTTTCAGCAGATTGGTTTGCATGCGGACTTCCTCTCAATACCCCCAGCTCGTTACACCGGTAAGGCTGTGAAGCCCTGGCAGGCGGCGCCCCGCATGCCAAGGAGTGAAACAATCGAAAAGAGGCGCCAGGGGCGCCTCGCGGGGGAAACTGCCGGCAACGACGCCGGCAGGTCCCTCAACGGGAGTAAAGTTCGACGATCAGCGATTCGTTGATGTCGGCGCCGAACTCGTCGCGGTCGGGGACCTTCTTGAAGGTGCCGGTGGCCTTGTCCATCTGCACTTCCACCCAGGCCGGCATGCCGACCTGCTGTGCCAGCTGCAGCGCTTCGACGATGCGGTTCTGCGCCTTGGACTTTTCGCGGACGGCCACCACGTCGCCGGCCTTGACCATGTACGACGGAATGTTGACCGACTGGCCGTTGACCGTCATGGCCTTGTGCGACACCAGCTGGCGCGCTTCGGCGCGGGTGGAGCCGAAGCCCATGCGGTAGACCACGTTGTCCAGGCGGGATTCCAGGATGAACAGCAGGTTGGCGCCGGTGTTGCCCTTGCGGCGGTCGGCTTCTTCGAAGTAGCGGCGGAACTGCTTTTCCAGGATGCCGTACATACGCTTGACCTTTTGCTTCTCGCGGAGCTGCAGGCCGAAGTCGGAAGTGCGCTGACCCGAGGTACGGCCGTGCTGGCCGGGCTTGGAGTCGAACTTGGCCTTGTCCGCGATGGAGCGGCGGGCGCTCTTCAGGAACAGGTCGGTGCCTTCACGGCGGGAAAGTTTGGCCTTGGGGCCGAGGTAGCGTGCCACTTGCGTGTCCTTCTATGTCATCTGCCGCGCGAGCCAGGCCGGTGGGGCCGGGCCTGCACGGGAGCCACCCGTCCGTGGACGAATGGCGGTGGGCTTTGGGTTTACGGAAAAAAGCCTGCGATTATAGCCGCAGGCTGTGTCGGCCGTTGCCGGCCGTGCATCTTCTTCAGATGCGGCGGCGCTTCTGAGGGCGGCAGCCGTTGTGCGGGACCGGCGTCACGTCCGAGATGGAAGTGATGCGGATGCCCAGCGCGCCCAGGGCGCGCACCGACGACTCACGACCCGGGCCGGGGCCCTTGATCTCGACGTCGAGGTTCTTGATACCTTGTTCGATGGCCGCACGGCCAGCGACTTCGGAAGCCACCTGGGCAGCGAAGGGCGTCGATTTACGCGAACCCTTGAAACCCTGGCCGCCGGAAGAGGCCCACGACAGGGCATTGCCCTGGCGGTCGGTGATGGTAATGATGGTGTTGTTGAACGACGCGTGAACGTGTGCCACACCGTCCGAAACATTCTTCCGGACTTTCTTGCGGACGCGCTGCGCGGCGTTATTGGCAGGAGCCTTGGCCATGGTGTACTTTCAGTCCCAGATTATTTCTTGAGCGCCGCTGCGCCCTTGCGCGGACCCTTGCGGGTGCGGGCATTGGTGCGGGTGCGCTGGCCGCGCATCGGCAGGCCACGGCGGTGGCGGAAGCCCCGGTAGCAACCGATGTCCATCAGGCGCTTGATGTTCATCGTCGTTTCGCGACGCAGGTCGCCTTCGATGGTGAACACCGCGATCTGGTCACGGATTTTTTCCAGGTCGCCGTCCGTCAGATCCTTGATCTTCTTGGAGTAGGCGATGCCGGATGCTTCGCAGATCTTGCGAGCGCGGGTGCGGCCGATACCGAAAATGGCGGTCAGGCCAATTTCAGCATGCTTGTGCGGCGGAATGTTGATGCCAGCGATACGTGCCATGTTCGTCCTCTAAAACTCTTTTAACCCTGGCGCTGCTTGTGGCGCTGGTCCACGCAGATCACGCGCACCACACCTTTGCGGCGGATGATCTTGCAGTTGCGGCAGATTTTCTTGACCGAAGCCGAGACTCTCATTGCTTTCTCCTAAAACTTGGAAATCGCTCCGGCTCAGAGGCCCGGAACAACAAAATACAGGCCCGCAACAGCTTGCAGGGCGGCGAATGACAGGGTGCTTGTGCTTTCCACGTCAGCCACCTGCAGGTCGTTTGAAGTTCGCTTTTTTCAACAGCGATTCGTACTGCTGCGACATCAGGTAGTTCTGCACCTGGGCCATGAAGTCCATGGTGACGACCACGATGATCAGCAGCGAGGTACCGCCGAAATAGAACGGCACGTTGTACTTCAGGATCAGGAACTCGGGCAGCAGGCAGACGAAGGTGATGTACACCGCGCCGGCCAGGGTCAGGCGCAGCAGTATCTTGTCGATGTAGCGCGCCGTCTGGTCGCCCGGCCGGATACCCGGAATGAAGGCGCCGCTCTTCTTCAGGTTGTCCGCGGTTTCCCGGCTGTTGAAGACCAGGGCGGTGTAGAAGAAGCAGAAGAACACGATGGCCGTGGCGTACAGCAGCACGTAGATCGGCTGGCCGGGCGTCAGGGCACCGGAGATGTCCTTGAGCCAGCGCATGGAATCGCCCGCGCTGAACCAGTTCACCACGGTGGCCGGCAGCAGGATGATCGACGAGGCGAAGATGGGGGGAATCACACCCGCCATGTTCAGCTTTAGCGGCAGGTGCGACGACTGGCCACCGTAGACCTTGTTGCCCACCTGGCGCCTGGCGTAGTTCACCAGGATCTTGCGCTGGCCGCGCTCCACGAACACCACGAAGTAGGTCACCATACCGATCACGGCGATGACGAACAGCGCGATGACGACACTCATGGCACCGGTACGCACCAGCTCGAACAACCCGCCGATGGCGTTGGGCAGACCCGCGGCGATACCGCCGAAGATCAGGATCGAGATGCCGTTGCCCAGGCCGCGTTCGGTGATCTGCTCGCCGAGCCACATCAGGAACATGGTGCCGGCCGTCAGGCTGACCACCGCAGTCATGCGGAAACCGAAGCCGGGCGTGAGCACCAGGCCGGCGGAGCTTTCCAGCGCCACGGCGATGCCGAAGGACTGGAACAGCGCCAGGCCCAGCGTGCCGTAGCGCGTGTACTGGGTGATCTTGCGGCGGCCGGCTTCGCCTTCCTTCTTCAGCTGTTCGAAGCTGGGAAGCACGTAGCCCATGAGCTGCATGATGATCGATGCCGAGATGTACGGCATGATCCCCAGCGCAAACACCGTGAAGCGCGACAGCGCCCCGCCCGAGAACATGTTGAACAGGTTCAGGATGCCGCCCTGCTGGCCATTGAAGAGCGCCTGCAGCTGCGTCGGGTCGATGCCGGGCACGGGAATGTGCGCGCCCACCCGGTAGACCACCAGCGCGAGCAGCAAAAAGACGAGCCGACGACGCAGGTCGCCGAACTTGCCGGTTTTTGCCAGGTTTGCTGCGCTAGTTGCCACGGTGGATGTCTTTCAACGACTTGAGCTTGAACAACGGTTCGCGAGAATCAGGCGACGCTGCCGCCGGCGGCTTCGATGGCTGCCTTGGCACCCGCCGTTGCACCGACACCGGTCAGCTTGACCGCCTTGGTCAGTTCGCCAGTCTTGACGATCTTCACCACACGGGCGAGCTGGCCGACCAGGCCGGCTTGCTTCAGGGCGAGCACGTCCACTTCGGGCAGGCCGAGCTGCTCGAGCGATGCCAGCGTGACTTCGGCGTTGAACTTCAGCGTGGTCGACTTGAAACCGCGCTTGGGCAGGCGACGCTGCAGCGGCATCTGGCCGCCTTCGAAGCCGACCTTGTGGTAGCCGCCCGCACGGGACTTCTGCCCCTTGTGGCCGCGACCTGCGGTCTTGCCCAGGCCGGAGCCGATGCCGCGGCCGACACGGCGCTTGGCATGCTTGGCGCCCGCTGCGGGCTGGATGGTATTGAGTTCCATATCAGAGCACCTTCACCAGATAGGCGATCTTATTGATCATGCCGCGCACTGCCGGGGTGTCCTGCAGTTCGCTCACGCTGTTGACCTTGCGCAGGCCGAGGCCGCGAACGGTCGCACGATGCGATTCCTTGGTGCCGATGGGGCTGCGCACCAGCTGCACCTTGACGTTTGTTTGGGTAGTCATATCGATACTCCCGGTCAGGCGGTGAAGATCTCTTCGACCGTCTTGCCGCGCTTGGCTGCCACATTGGCCGCCGTGGTGGACTTGACGAGCGCGTCGAGCGTCGCACGAACCATGTTGTAGGGGTTGGACGAACCGTGGCTCTTGGCCACGATGTCGGTCACGCCCATCACTTCGAAGACAGCGCGCATCGGGCCGCCGGCGATGATGCCGGTACCCTTGGCGGCCGGCGCCATGATCACGTGGGCAGCGCCGTGGTGGCCGCTGACGTTGTGGTGGATGGTGCCGTTCTTCAGCGAAACCTTCTTCAGGTTGCGGCGGGCTTCTTCCATCGCCTTCTGCACGGCTGCCGGCACTTCCTTGGACTTGCCCTTGCCCATGCCGATGCGGCCATCGCCATCACCAACCACGGTCAGCGCTGCGAAACCCAGGATACGGCCGCCCTTGACGACCTTGGTGACGCGGTTGACCGCAATCATCTTCTCCTTGAGCCCGTCGTCCTGACCTTCGGTCTGCACTTTGGGTTGAAACTTTGCCATGATGTTTTTTCCGTTCTGTGCTTAGAACTGCAGGCCCGCTTCGCGGGCAGCGTCGGCCAGCGCCTTGACGCGGCCGTGGTAGGCGAAACCGGCGCGGTCGAAGGCGACCTTCTCGACACCGGCGGCCTTCGCCTTCTCAGCGATGCGCTTGCCGATGGCGGTGGCAGCGGCGGCATTGCCACCCTTGCCGGAGCCGCCGAGCGATGCACGCACTTCGGCTTCCGCGGTGGAGGCGGTGGCCAGCACCTTGGCGCCGTCGCCGGAGATGACGGTAGCGTAGATGTGCAGGTTGGTGCGGTTCACCGTCAGACGGGCGACGCCTTGCGTTGCAATGCGGATGCGCGTCTGGCGCGAACGACGGAGACGCTGCTCTTTCTTGGTCAAAGACATGATGCGGCTCCTTACTTCTTCTTGGTCTCTTTGATCGTGATCTTCTCATCCGAATAACGGATGCCCTTGCCCTTGTAAGGCTCGGGAGGGCGGACCGCGCGGATTTCCGCGGCGATCTGGCCGACGCGCTGGCGGTCGGCACCCTTGATCAGGATCTCGGTGGGGGTGGGCGTCGCGACCGTAATGCCGGCAGGCATGTCGATGTTGACCGGGTGCGAGTAGCCGACCGTGAGGTTCAGCTTCGCGCCCTGTGCCTGGGCCTTGTAGCCCACGCCGACCAGCGCCAGCTTCTTTTCGAAGCCCTTGCTGACGCCGACGACCATGTTGTTCACGAGCTGGCGCAGCGTGCCACTCATGGCATTGGCTTCGCGGGACTCGTCGGCCGGCTCGAAATTGAGCTTGCCGTCGTTGTGGGCGACCTTGACCAGGCGGTGCACGGCCAGCGACAGCGCGCCGCCGGTGCCCTTGACATTGATCTGGTCATCCTTGATCGACACGTCCACACCTTGGGGGACGGCGATCGGCATTTTTCCTACGCGGGACATTTCAGTTTCTCCTCAATGCCTGCTCGGTTAAGCCACATAGCAAAGCACTTCGCCACCGACACCGGTAGCGCGCGCCTTGCGATCGGTCATCACGCCTTGCGGGGTGGTAACGATGGCGACGCCCAGGCCGTTCTGGACCTGGGGAATGGAATCACGGCCCTTGTAGACACGCAGGCCGGGGCGGCTCACGCGCTCGATGCGCTCGATGACCGGGCGGCCGGCGTAGTACTTCAGGTCGATCAGGATCTCGGACTTGTTGCCCTCGGTCTTGACCTGGAAGCCGTCGATGTAACCTTCGTCCTTCAGCACTTGCGCGATGGCGATCTTCACTTTGGAAGACGGCACCGAGACGGTGGGCTTGGCCACCATCTGTGCATTGCGGATGCGGGTCAGCAGGTCGGCGATGGGATCACTCATGCTCATGTTGAATCTCTCCTGCCTGCTTACCAGCTGGCCTTGGTGATACCGGGGATATCGCCAGCAAAAGCCAGTTCACGGATCTTGGCGCGTGCCAGGCCGAACTGGCGGAAGGTGCCACGCGGGCGACCGGTCAGTTCGCAACGGTTGCGCTGGCGCGTCGGGTTGGCGTTGCGCGGAATCTTCTGCATGTCCACGCGGGCCGCGAAGCGCTCTTCGTCGCTGCGCTTCATGTCGTTGGCGATCGCCTTCAGTTCGGCCAGCTTGGGCGCGTACTTGGCTGCCAGTTTTTCGCGCTTCAGTTCGCGCTGGATCAAAGCTTGTTTAGCCACTCGAGACCTCAGTTCTTGAACGGGAAACGGAAGCCTGCGAGAAGCGCCTTGGCTTCTTCGTCGGTCTTGGCCGTGGTGGTGATGCTGATATTGAGACCGCGCAGGGCGTCGACCTTGTCGTACTCAATTTCAGGGAAAATGATCTGTTCCTTGACGCCGATGTTGTAGTTGCCACGGCCGTCGAACGCACGGCCGGAAATGCCGCGGAAGTCGCGCACCCGGGGCAGTGCCACGGTGACGAAACGGTCCAGGAACTCATACATCTGCACGCCGCGCAGGGTGACCATGCAACCGATGGCCTGGCCTTCGCGGATCTTGAAACCGGCGATGGCCTTCTTGGCCTTGGTGACCACGGGCTTCTGGCCGGCGATCTTGGTCAGGTCGGCGACGGCGTTGTCCATCACCTTCTTGTCGGAAACAGCTTCCGAGACACCCATGTTGAGGGTGATCTTGGTCAGCCGGGGAACCTGCATGGGCGAGGTGTAGCCGAACTTCGCCATGAGTTCGGGCGCCAGCTTTTCGCGGTAGTGTTTTTGGAGACGTGCCATGTTGATACCCTCAGGCGGCCGAGATTTCTTCGCCGCTCGACTTGAAGACGCGCACGCGCTTGCCGTCGTTCTGCAGCTTGATGCCGACGCGGTCGGCCTTGCCGGTGGCGGCATTGAAGATCGCCACGTTGGACTGGTGGATGGGCATGGATTTCTCCACGATGCCGCCAGTGGTGCCCTTCATCGGGTTCGGCTTGGTGTGCTTCTTCACCACATTGATGCCGTCGATGAGCAGATGGGAGTCGTCATGGCGCAGCGAGACCGTGCCGCGCTTGCCCTTGTCGCGCCCGGTTAGCACGATGACTTCGTCGCCCTTGCGAATCTTGTTCATGTCGCGTCCTGGAAATTAAAGAACTTCGGGAGCCAGGGACACGATCTTCATGAACTTTTCGGTGCGCAGCTCGCGCGTCACCGGTCCGAAGATGCGGGTGCCGATCGGCTCCAGCTTGGCATTGAGCAGCACGGCGGCATTGCCGTCGAACTTCACGAGGGAACCATCGCCGCGGCGGATGCCCTTGGCGGTACGCACCACCACTGCACTGTAGATCTCGCCTTTTTTGACGCGACCACGCGGAGCGGCTTCCTTGATGCTGACCTTGATGATGTCGCCCACGCTGGCGTAGCGACGCTTGGAACCGCCGAGCACCTTGATGCAAAGAACGGACTTCGCGCCGGTGTTGTCGGCGACTTCCAACCGGGATTCTGTCTGGATCATTTCAATATTCCCAACTTGCACCGGAAGTCCGGCGGGCCATCGCATATTTGCGCGGCACGCGGGGAAATCCAGTCAGTCTTGGGCCCGTCGTCCACGCCGCGAAACCATTTCGCAGCGCTTGAGCTGGGCAGAATGTTCGCTTTTTGGAGCGAAGCCCGCGATTATGGCAAAGGAAACACGGCGCGTCAAGCGTCCTGGCCGGCCGCCTGTGCAGATTCGCCGGATTCGCCCTGGCTGCCCAGCGTGGCGTACTGCTGCGCCAGGGCCTCGAAGGCCTCCACCGCCGGATTGTCGACGCCCTCCTCCTGCAGCAGCCGGCCGACCCGGCCCGCCAGCCGGCCGGCCAGGGCCGCATCCAGGAACAGCAGCCGGGAGCGCCGCGCCAGCACATCTTCCACCGTGCGGGCGTACTCGTGGCGCACCGCGAAGCGCACCATGGCCTCGGTCAGCCCGGGGCACAGTTCCGCCTGGGCGCCCGGCAGGGCGGCCACGGCCGCGCCCTCGGTGCCATATATATGCAGGCCCGGCGCATCGCTGATGGGGTGCTGCGCCTGCAAGGCGTCGGGTGCGCCGACCAGCGGCAGGTGCACCGTCACCCCGCCGGGCCTGCTGGCCAGCAGGCCGTCGGCCGCGCAGTGCTGCAGCACGTCCTCGGCCATCGCTCGGTAAGTGGTCCATTTGCCCCCGGTCACCGTCACCAGCCCGCCGGGGCCGGTCAGCACCGTGTGCTCGCGGCTGATCTTGCGGGTGGCGACCGAGCCGTCGGCATCTGCCGGCGGGCGCACCAGCGGCCGCAGGCCGACCCACAGGCTGCGCACGTCGGCTCGGGTGGGGGCGCGCCGCAGGTAGCGCGCCGACTCGTCCAATATGAAAGCGATTTCCTCGGCGAAGGGCCGGGGCTCGCGCGCCAGGTCGCTGCGCGGCGTATCGGTGGTGCCCAGAATGACCTTGCCGAGCCAGGGCACGGCGAACAGCACCCGGCCATCGGCCGTCTTGGGCACCAGCAGGGCATGGCCGCCGGGCAGGAATTCTCGGTCCACCACCAGGTGCACGCCCTGGCTGGGCGCCACCATGGGTCCGGCGGCGCGGCCGGTGGCCTCGCCGTCCTGCGCCCGCAGGGCATCGACCCAGACGCCCGTGGCATTGACGACACAGCCCGCGCGTACCGTGTAGCGCCGCCCGGTCTCGCTGTCGCGGCAGACCAGGCCCGCGACCTTGCCCGCCTCGTGCACCAGCGACTCCACCGGGCAGTAGTTCACCAGCAGGGCGCCGTGCGCCGCCGCGGTACGGCCCAGCGCCAGTGCCAGCCGCGCATCGTCGAACTGGCCGTCCCAGTACTGCACACCGCCCTTCAGGCCGGCCGGCTGCACCCCCGGGATGCGGGCCAGCGTGGCGGCACGGCCCAGCAGCTCGGTGGCGCCCAGGCCGGCCTTGCCGGCCAGCGCGTCGTACAACTTGAGGCCGATGCCATAAAAAGGCGCCTCCCAAAAGCGGTAGGCCGGCATGACGAAGGGCAGCGGTTGCGCCAGGTGCGGCGCATTGGCCAGCAGGGTGGTGCGCTCGTGCAGTGCCTCGCGTACCAGGCCCACATTGCCCTGCGCCAGGTAGCGCACCCCGCCGTGGACCAGCTTGGTGGCGCGCGACGAGGTGCCCTTGGCAAAGTCGTGCGACTCCAGCAGCACCACGGAAAAGCCTCGCGCTGCCGCGTCCAGTGCCACGCCGAGTCCGGTGGCGCCGCCACCGACGACGGCGATGTCGTAGCGGTGGTCGATCGCCAGTTGCGCGACCAGGTCGACACGGACCGTGGGCTGGGGCAGGGGGGCGGTGGGCGGGGTGGGCATTTCCCTGCCATTGTCCACCGCACCCGGACAGGGCGCACCGGTGTCACCCCTGATCCGCCCGCGGCCTGCTTGCCCGTACAGTCGGAGCCGGCCGCCCCCACCGCAGCACCACGACCCCACAAGCGCCATGACCTACCTGTTGGCCCTCGACCAGGGCACCTCCAGCTCCCGCAGCATCGTTTTCGACGAACGCGGCCGCATCGTGGCCCAGGCCCAGCAGGAACTGCCGCAGAGCTACCCGCGCCCCGGCTGGGTGGAACACGACCCGATGCAGATCTGGCAGACCCAGCTGGCCACCGCGCGCGATGCGCTGGCCACCGCCGGGCTGCGGGCCGACCAGATCCATGCCCTGGGCATCACCAACCAGCGCGAGACCACCCTGGTGTGGAACCGGGCCACCGGCCAGCCGGTGCACCCGGCCATCGTCTGGCAGGACCGGCGCGCCGAGCCGCTGTGCGCCGACCTGCGCGCCCAGGGCTGGGAGCCGAAGATCGCCGCCAAGACCGGCCTGCGTATCGATGCCTATTTTTCAGGCACCAAGCTGCAATGGCTGCTCGACAATGTGCCCGGCGTCCGCGCCCGGGCCGAACGCGGCGAACTCGCCTTCGGCACGGTCGACAGCTGGCTCATCTGGCAACTGACCGGCGGCACGGTACATGCCACCGACGTCACCAATGCCTCGCGCACCATGCTCTTCAACGTGCACGACAACGCCTGGGACAGCGAGCTGCTCCAGGCCATGCACATCCCGCCGCAGCTGTTGCCCGCGGTGCTGCCGTCCAGCGCCGCCTTCGGCACAGTGCGGGCCGACCTGCTGGGCCATGCCATCCCCATCGGCGGCGTGGCCGGCGACCAGCAGGCCGCCACCTTCGGCCAGGCCTGCTTCGGCGAAGGCATGGCCAAGAACACCTACGGCACCGGCTGTTTCATGCTGATGCACACCGGCACACGTTTCCAGACCTCGCAGAACGGCCTGGTGACCACCAGCGCGGCGCAGACCACCGCCACCCCGGAGTTCGCGCTGGAAGGCAGCGTCTTCGTCGGCGGCGCGGTGGTGCAGTGGCTGCGCGACGGCTTGCATGCCATCGGCACCAGCGGCGAGGTGCAGGCCCTGGCCGAAAGTGTGCCCGACGCCGGCGGCGTGGTGCTGGTGCCGGCCTTCACCGGCCTGGGTGCGCCCTACTGGCAGCCCGATGCGCGCGGCACCCTCACCGGCCTGACCCGCGGCACCACCATGGCCCACATCGCCCGCGCCGCGCTGGAGAGCATCGCCTTCCAGAGCGCCGCGCTGCTGCTGGCCATGGAGCGCGACGCCGCCGCCGCCGGCGTGGCCGCCCTGCGCGAACTGCGGGTGGACGGCGGCGCCTGCGTCAACGACCTGCTGATGCAGTTCCAGGCCGACCTGCTGGGCATCCCGGTGGTACGGCCAGCGGTGGTGGAAACCACCGCCCTGGGCGCGGCCTACCTGGCAGGCCTGTCCACCGGCGTTTTTGGCGGTCCCGACGAACTGGCGGCGCTGTGGCAGGCCGAGCGGCGCTTCGAACCCCGGCTGGAGCGGGCACAGGCGCATGAACGGATGCAACAGTGGGAACACGCCGTGCGGCAAACCACCGCTGGGTGAGAATCCCGCCCATGACCGACATTGCAACCCCCGTTACCGCCCCCCCCCCTACCGCCCCCGACCTACCGATCGCCTTCATCGGCGGCGGCAACATGGCCAGCGCCATCATCGGCGGGCTGATCCGCCAGGGCCTGGACGCCGCCCGCATCGACGTGGTGGAGCCGTTCGAGGAAGCCCGCGCCCGGCTCGCCCAGCAGTTCGGCATTGCCGCGCAGGCGGCCGCCGGCCCGCTGCTGGCACGCGCCGCCATCGTGGTGTGGGCCGTCAAGCCGCAGGCATTCCGGGAAGCCGCCGCGCCGGTGGCGCCCCTGGCCGGCGAGGCCACCCTGCACCTGAGCGTGGCCGCCGGCATCCGCAGCGACACCATCGCCGGCTGGCTCGGCAGCGAACGGGTGGTGCGCGCCATGCCCAACACCCCGGCCCTGGTGGGCCAGGGCATGACCGGCCTGTTCGCCCGCCCCGCCGTCAGCCAGGAAGAACGCGGCCTGGTCGAACAGGTGCTGGCCGCCACGGGTGCCCTGATGTGGCTGGACAAGGAGTCGCAGCTCGATGCGGTGACCGCCCTGTCGGGCTCGGGCCCCGCCTATGTGTTCTATTTCCTCGAAGCGATGGCGCAGGCCGGCACCGACATGGGCCTGCAGCCGCAGCAGGCCTACCGCATGGCCCTGGCCACCTTCTCCGGCGCATCGGCGCTGGCAGCGCAGTCGGACGAGCCCGCCTCGGTGCTGCGCGAACGGGTGACGTCCAAAGGCGGCACCACCTACGCCGCGCTGAGTGCGATGGAACGCGACGGCGTCAAGGCCGCCTTCGTGCGCGCCATGCGGGCGGCGGAAAAACGGGCCAAGGAACTCGGCGAAGAGTTCGGAAGCTAGACAACCGGCTGCGGGCTACCGCAGCGCGAAGCCCAGCACCACCCCCGCGAACACCGTCGCGCCCAGCCAGTGGTTGGCGCGGAAGGCGTGGAAACAGGCGCCCCGGTCGCGGCTGCGGATCAGCCGCCAGTGCCAGGCCGCCTGCAGCGCGGCAAAGACCAGCGCGGCCGCCCACGGCAGGCCCAGCCCGGCGCCAGCGAGCGTTGCGGCATACACCAGCAGCGACAGGGCATAGAAGGCCACCACCCCCGCCACGTCGAAGCGGCCCAGCGTGATGGCCGAGGTCTTCATGCCGATCTTCAGGTCGTCGTCGCGGTCGACCATGGCGTACTCGGTGTCGTAGGCCAGCACCCAGAACAGGTTGGCCACCACCAGCGCCGCGGCCAGCGGCGGCACCGCGCCGCGCACCGCCGTGAACGCCATCGGGATGCCGAAGCTGAAGGCCACGCCCAGCACCGCCTGCGGCATGGAGACATGGCGCTTGGCGTAGGGGTAGGCCAGCGTGACGGCCAGCGCCCCGACGGACCACAGCACGGTGGCCGTGTTGGTCGTCAGCACCAGGCCGAAGGCCACCAGCGCCAGCACAGCGCCCAGGGCCAGCGCCTCGCGCGGCGACACCGCGCCGCGGGTCACCGGGCGCTGTGCCGTGCGTTTGACGTGCCGGTCGAACTCCCGGTCGGCCACGTCGTTGATGCAGCATCCCGCACTGCGCATGAGGATGGTGCCCAGCGTGAACACCGCCAGCAGGTGCCAGCCCGGAAAACCACCCACCGCCACCCACAGCGCGGCCAGCGTGGGCCACAGCAGCAGCAGCCAGCCGGCGGGCCGGTTCCAGCGGATCAGGTCGAGGTAGAGCGTCAGGCGGCCAGCAGGCATGGCGAAAACAAAAAGTCAGGACAGACGCGTCACGCCGGGCAGCTCGCAGGCGTAGATGGCATTGCGCAGTGCCGCGATGGCCTCGTAGCGGGTGAAGCTGCGGCGCCAGGCCAGCACCACGCGGCGCGACGGCGGTGCGCCATCGAAGGGGATGTAGCGCACGTGCGGTGCCTCGTCCTCCTTGCGGCGCTTGCGGCCCTTGGTCTCCAGCGCAGTGGCCGGCACCGACAGCCGCGGCACCAGCGTCACCCCCATGCCCGCGGCCACCATGTGTTTGATGGTCTCCAGCGACGAGCCCTCGAAGCTCTTGCGGATGCCCTCGGCATTGCTGGAGAAACGCGCGAACTCCGGGCACACCTCCAGCACGTGGTCGCGGAAGCAGTGGCCGGTGCCCAGCAGCAGCATGGTCTCGCTCTTGATCTCCTCGGCGGTGACGCTGCTGCGGCCGGCCAGCGGGTGGTTGCTGGGCACGGCCACCAGGAAAGGTTCGTCGTACAGCGGTGCCATCGCCAGCCCGGTGTCGGGGAAAGGCTCGGCCACGATGGCGCAGTCGATCTCGCCGGTGCGCAGCATCTCCAGCAGCTTCACGGTGAAGTTTTCCTGCAGCATCAGCGGCATCTGCGGCGTGCGGGCGATCGACTGGCGCACCAGGTCGGGCAGCAGATAAGGGCCGATGGTGTAGATGATGCCCAGCGTCAGCGCGCCGGCCAGCGGGTCCTTGCCGCGCTTGGCGATCTCCTTGATACCTGCGGCCTGCTCCAGCACACTCTGTGCCTGGCGGATGATCTCTTCGCCCAGGGCCGTCACCGCCACCTCGTTGGCGCTGCGCTCGAACAGCTTGACTTCCAGCTCGTCCTCCAGCTTGCGGATGGCGACCGACAGCGTCGGCTGCGATACGTAGCAGGCCTCGGCCGCCTTGCCGAAATGTTTTTCACGGGCGACGGCGACGATGTACTTGAGTTCGGTCAGGGTCATGCGGTGCTTCGTGCGGGTCCGGCAAAGCCCGTGGGGCGGAGTGTTGGCAAGCATGCATCATAAATTGCGCGTCGGATGGCGCATCGGATGGCCCTGCGGCGCGGGCCACAATGCGGCGTGCCTTCCCCAGCCACCGCGCCCCCGCTCGTATCCTGCCTCTGCGTCACCCACGACCGGGTGCCGATGCTGCGCCACGCCGTGGCCTGCTTCCTGCAACAGACCTGGACGGCCAGCGAACTGGTGGTGCTGCACGAGGACCGCGACCGGGCCACCGCAGCCTACCTGGCCACGCTGGCCGAGCCGCGCATCCGCCCGGTCGCCGTGCCGGCCCTGCCCCGGCTGAGCCTGGGCGCCAAACGCAACCGCTCGGTGGCCGAAGCCCGCGGCAGCCACATCGCGGTGTGGGACGACGACGACTGGCACGGCCCCGAACGGCTGGAGCGCCAGATGGCGGTGCTGGCCGGCAGCAGCGCCGTGGCCTGCACCCTGCGCCGGCTGACGGTCTACGACGCCGCCACCGGCACTGCCCTGCTGTCCTACCCGCGGCAGTGGGAAAACACCCTGGTGGCACGCAAGGACGCCCTGCCGCCCTACGCCGACCTGGACCGCGGCGAGGACACGGCCTGCGTGAAGCAGCTGGCCCAGCAGAACCGCATCGCCTGGACCGACTCACCCGAGCTCTACATCTACCACTGCCACGGCCGCAACAGCTTCGGCCGCGCGCATTTCCGGCGGCGGGTGTTCCTGGGCTCGCAGGTGCTGGATACGGCTTGTGCGGCGCGGGCGCAGGGGTTGTTGGCCAGCCTTGAAGCGACGCCTCTGGCGGCCGCCGAACTGCGGCTGGCACAGGCCGCACCACCCCCGTTCCTCCGGCCGTAGTCAAGCCTTCAGGAAATCGGCCTTCCCCCCCAGCCAGCGCAGCACATGCCGCCGCGCCAGTTCGGGGTCCAGGTCCAGCATGCGCGGCGCAAGGTCGCGCGCCCACTCCAGCAAATCGGTATCGGTCTCCAGGTCTGCAAACCGCAGCAGCGCCGCGCCCGACTGGCGTGCGCCCAGGAACTCGCCCGGTCCGCGGATCTCCAGGTCGCGCCGGGCGATCTCGAAGCCGTCGTTGGTTTCCACCATGGCGCGCAGCCGCTCGCGCGCCGTCTGGCTGACCTTGCCGCCCTCGTTGGTGGCGTACAGCAGCACACAGGCCGAGGCCGCCGCGCCGCGGCCCACCCGGCCGCGCAGCTGGTGCAACTGGCTCAGGCCGAAACGCTCGGCGTGCTCGATCACCATCAGCGAGGCATTGGGTACGTCCACCCCCACCTCGATCACCGTGGTGCTGACCAGCACCCCCATGCGCCCGGCGGCGAATTCGGCCATCACCGCCTTCTTTTCCGCGGTGGGCATGCGGGAATGCAGCAGGCCCACGGCCACACCGGGCAGCGCGGCCAGCAGGTCCTCGTGGGTGTGGGTGGCATTGGTCAGGTCCAGCGCTTCGCTCTCCTCGATCAGCGGGCACACCCAGTACACCTGCCGGCCCTGGGCCAGCTGGGCGCCGATGCGCGCCACCACCTCGTCGCGCCGGCTGTCGGCCACGATGCGGGTGACGATGGGCGTGCGGCCCGGCGGCAGTTCATCGATGGTGGACACATCCAGGTCGGCGTAGTAACTCATGGCCAGGGTGCGCGGGATGGGCGTGGCCGTCATCATCAGCAGGTGCGGCTCGCGCCCCTCGCCCAGTAGCTTGCCGCGCAGGGCCAGCCGCTGCGCCACACCGAAGCGGTGCTGCTCGTCGATGATGGCCAGCGCCAGGCGCTGGAACACCACCTGCTGCTGGATCACCGCATGGGTGCCGATGACCAGGGCCGCCTCGCCGCTGGCGATCAGGGCCAGCGCGGCGGTGCGTGCCTTCTTTTTCTGGCTGCCGGTGAGCCAGGCCACCTGCAGCCCGCGTTCAGCCAGCAGCGGCGACAGCCAGCCCACCAGCTTGTGGAAATGCTGCTCGGCCAGGATCTCGGTCGGTGCCATCAGCGCGCACTGCCAGCCGCTGTCGATACACACGCATGCGGCCAGCGCAGCCACCACCGTCTTGCCGGCGCCCACGTCGCCCTGCAGCAGCCGGTGCATGGGTACGGCGCCGCCGCCCGGCGCCGGCCGCGCGATGTCCTGCGCGATTTCTTCCACCACCCGCCGCTGCGCCACCGTCAGGTCGAAAGGCAGCGCCGCCAGCAGTTGCGAGGGCAGCGAACCGGGCGCGGTGGTGGCCCGCAGCAGCGGCGCCCGCAGGCCGTCGCGGGCGCGTTTGGCCTCCAGCTGCGACAGCTGCTGGGCCAGCAACTCCTCGGCCTTGAGCCGGCGCCAGGCGGGGTGGCTGCGGTCTTCCAGCGTGGCCAGCGCGGTGTCGGTGGTCGGGTGGTGCAGGAAACGCAGGGCGGCGCCCAGGCCCAAGGCCTGTGGCACACCTTTCTGGCCGTACAGGCCCGGCCCCGGGGGGTAGGCCGGGGCCCGCGGCGGCAAGGTGTCCGACAGGTCCGCCCGCTCCAGCGCCGACAGCACCGCCCGGCGCAGGTAGCCCTGCGGCAGTTGCGCGGTGGTCGGGTAGACCGGCGTCAGCGCGGTCGACAGCGGCGCGTCGGCGGGCTTGAAGGACGGGTGCAGCATCTGCCGCCCGATGAAGCCCCCGCGCATCTCGCCGCGCACCCGCACCACCGTGCCTTCGGCCAGCGCCTTGCGGTGCGAGGGGTAGAAGGTGAAAAAACGCAGCTCCAGCGTGTCGCTGCCGTCGTCGATCAGCACCTTGAGCTGGCGCCGGGGCTGCAGCACGATGTCGTTGTGCACCACGATGCCCTCGACCTGTACCGTCTCGCCGCTGCGGGTGTCGGCGATCCGCACGATGCGGGTCTCGTCCTCGTAGCGCAGCGGCACGTGCAGCGCCAGGTCGATGTCACGCTTCAGGCCGAGTTTCTGCAGCGCCTGCTGGGCCGGCGAGCGTGCCGGACCGCCCGGCTTTTTGGCCGCCGCCACGCCGGCGGCCGGAGGGGGCGGCAGGGCGGGGGACTGGCGGGCGGGCGAGGGCATGGGACAATTCTGCCTTCCCCCGCACCTTCCCTCCTTGGTACGGACGCGTCCCGTCCTCAAGCGCCATGACTGCTACTGCCACCGCCGCACGCGACTTCACCGTCGCCGACTTCGATTTTTCCCTGCCCGAAGGGCTGATCGCCCAGCACCCGACGCCCGAACGCAGCGCCTCGCGCCTGCTCGACGGCCGCAGCGATCCGCCGGTGGACCGCATCTTCCGCGACCTGCCGTCGCTGCTGCGGGCCGGTGACCTGCTGGTGTTCAACGACACCCGGGTGGTCAAGGCGCGGCTCTTCGGCGAGAAACCCACCGGCGGCAAGGTCGAACTGCTGATCGAGCGGGTGCTGCAGGGCCCCGAGGTGGTGGCCCACATGAAGGTCAGCAAGAAACCCCCGGTGGGCACCACACTGGCCATGGCCGGTGGCTTCGGCGCCACGCTGCTGGGCCGCTGGCCGCAGGAGGACGGGCCGCTGTTCCGTTTCCGCCTGGACGACCCGGCCGACGAGGCCACCCCCTACGACCTGATGGAGCGCCACGGCCACATGCCGCTGCCGCCCTACATCGAACGCCACCAGCAGGACGAGGACGCGGCCGACACGGCCGAGGACGAGCGGCGCTACCAGACCGTCTTCGCCCGCGCGCCCGGTGCCGTGGCGGCGCCGACCGCTGCGCTGCATTTCGACGAAGGGGTGCTGGCCGCCCTGGAGGCCCGGGGTGTACGCCGTGCCAACGTGACCCTGCACGTGGGCGCCGGCACCTTCCAGCCGGTGAAGGTGGAACACATCGCCGACCACCGCATGCACAGCGAACGCTACGAGGTGCCGGCCACCACCCAGCAGGCCATCGCCGAGGCGCGGGCGCGCGGCGGCCGCATCGTGGCCGTGGGCACGACCACCGTGCGCACACTCGAATCGTGGGCCCGCAGCGGCGAGCCGGCGGGCGACACCGCCATCTTCATAACCCCCGGCTTCGCCTTCCAGCGGGTGGACGTGCTGCTGACCAACTTCCATTTGCCCAAGTCCACCCTGATGATGCTGGTGAGCGCCTTCGCCGGCTACGACCACGTCATGGCGCTGTACCGCCATGCCATCGCGCAGGAGTACCGCTTCTTCAGCTATGGCGACGGCATGCTGCTGGAGCGCCGCTGAAGCGGCCTACCGCGCGCCATCCCTTCCATGCCGCCCGATCACCGAAAGACGACCATGCCGAAACGCCGACCGCTTTCCCCCCTGCTGCTGGCCCTGTGCGCCGCCCTGCCCGCCGCGGCGCTGGCGCGCGGCTACACGCCCCAGGGCAGTTGCGGCGACTATGCGCGGCTCGACATCCAGAGCCCGGCCGGCACCTGCGTGGCCCTGGTAGCCGACGAGGCCGAGGGCTTGCGTGCGCCGCGCCGCATCCTCGAAGTGGCGCCGGGCCGCTACTGGCTGACCGACATGGGCTCGTGGGAGCCCCACCACGGCCGGCTGCTGGAAATGACTTTACCGACCGCCGGTGCCGCGCCACGCCGCGCCAGCTTCACCGTGCTGGCCGACAAGCTCGACCGCCCGCACGGCCTGGCGCTGGGGCCGGACGGCAAGGTGTACGTCGGTGAGGCCGGCCAGGTCTGGCGCACCGCGCTGCCGGCCGCCGGTGCGCAGTTGCAGCGCGAACCGCTGCTCGACCACCTGCCCGACGACGGCGCACACCCGCTGAAGGAACTGGCCTTCGGCCCCGACGGCGCGCTGTACGTCAACGTAGGGTCTTCCAGCGACGCCTGCCGCGACGACAAACAGCAGCAGGCCCTGCCCTGCGGTGACCTGGCCGGCGACAAGCCCCGCGCGGCCGTGTACCAGGCCCTGTTCGACGGCCCGCAGCGCACGCTGAAAAGCTTCAAGCCCTTCGCCACCGGCCTGCGCAACTCCCTGGCGCTCACCGTGCTGCCCGACGGGCCGGCCAAGGGCACGGTGCTGCAGGGCGAGAACTCCATCGACTACCCCGAGGGCAAGCTGCCGCCTGAGGAACTCAACCTGCTGTCGGCCGGCAAGCACTACGGCTGGCCCTACTGCACCGGCAACCGGGAGCCCGCGCGTGGCTACGAAAAACGCTACGACTGCACGCGCAGCGAAGCGCCTTTGATGCTCTGGCCGGCCCATGCCGCGCCGCTGCAGATGCTGGCCGGCCCGGCCGGCAGCCGCTTCGCCGGCCAGGTGCTGGTGGCCTGGCACGGCTACAAACCCGCCGGCCACCGGCTGGTTGGCTATACCCTCGACGCCAAGGGCCTGCCCGCCGGCAGGCCGGTGGACTGGCTGGCCGGCTGGGACAAGACCGGCAGCCACCCGCTGGGCAAACCCACCGGCTTCACCGTCGACCGCCAGGGCCACCTGCTGGTGGTCGAGGACTTCAACCGCACCGTGCTGATGCTGCTGCCGACCGGCGCGGCAACGAAAAAATGACGACGACCCTTCCCGACTCCACTTCCGTTACCCCCGCCCCGGTGCCAACCGACGCCACCCTGCCGCGGCTGCGTTTCGAGGTGCTGAAGACCGAGGGCCATGCCCGCCGCGGCACCCTCACACTGAACCACGGCGTGGTGCAGACCCCCATCTTCATGCCCGTGGGCACCTACGGCACGGTCAAGGGCGTGATGCCGCGTTCACTGGAGGAAATGGGCGCGCAAATCATCCTGGGCAACACCTTCCACCTGTGGATGCGCCCGGGCCTGGACGTGATGGCCGGCTTCGGCGGCCTGCACGGCTTCGAGCAGTGGAAAAAACCCATCCTGACCGACTCCGGCGGCTTCCAGGTGTGGAGCCTGGGCGCCATGCGCAAGATCAGCGAGGAAGGCGTGCGCTTCGCCTCGCCGGTCAACGGCGACAAGCTGTTCCTCACGCCCGAAGTCTCGATGCAGGTCCAGAGCATCCTCAACAGCGACATCGTCATGCAGTTCGACGAGTGCACGCCCTACGACACCAACGGCCACATCACCACCGAGGCCGAGGCGCGCCAGTCGATGGAGCTGAGCCTGCGCTGGGCCAAACGCTGCCAGGTGGAATTCGACCGGCTGGAGAACCCCAACGCCCTCTTCGGCATCGTGCAGGGCGGCATGTTCGAGAACCTGCGCGAAGAATCACTGCACGCACTGGTGGAGATGGACTTCCCCGGCTACGCCGTGGGCGGCGTGAGTGTGGGCGAGCCCAAGGACGAGATGCTGCGCATCATGGCGCACACGCCCCACCTGCTGCCGGCGCACAAGCCGCGCTACCTGATGGGCGTGGGCACGCCGGAAGACCTGATCGAGGGCGTGGCCCAGGGCGTGGACATGTTCGACTGCGTCATGCCCACGCGCAACGCCCGCAACGGCACCCTCTTCACCCGCTACGGCGACCTGAAGATCCGCAACGCGCGCCACAAGACCGACCACCAGCCGCTCGACGCCAGCTGCACCTGCCATGCCTGCGCCGGTACCTCCGGCGTGGCCTGGGACGCGGGTGGCCGCGAAGGTTTCAGCCGCGCCTACCTGCACCACCTCGACCGCTGCGGCGAGATGCTGGGGCCGATGCTGACCACCGTGCACAACCTGCACTACTACCTGAACCTGATGCGCGAGATCCGCGAAGCGCTGGATGCGGGGCGCTTCACCGAGTTCCGCAAGCAGTTCCACGCGGATCGGGCGCGCGGGGTGTAGCAGCCGGACTGCTAGGTCCGCGTCCTTTGGAGGGAGAGGCCGGCGGGGCATCGGAGCCATGGCCCCACACCACCACAGTCTTCGGGCTCCGGCCTCCCGGCTTCGCGCTGTTAGGGGACGCCGAGCAGCGCAGCGGCAGGCGGAAAAGGCTCGCAGATGTTTGAGCGCAACGCAGTGAAGCGAGTTTCTGCGAGACCCGCCTGCCGCGAGCAGCGCAGGGAAGCCCGAAGGGCCGTCCACGTCTGCGCGGAGCCGGGAGGCCGGAGTCCGAAGACGGCCCACAAGGCACCAGCTCCCGAGCCACAGCCCCTCTCAATGGCTGGTGAAGTCCCCCTCAGATCTTCGGCGGTACCAGCGGCGGCACGGGCGCCTCGGACATCTCGGGCCCACCGTCCTGCGGCGGCAGGGGCGGAGCAACCGATACAGGTGCTTCTCCGGCCAGCGCACGGAACCCGGCCGCCGCACCACAGGCATGGCAGAACTTGGCGAAAGCGCTCTTGTGGGTGTTGCAGCGGCCGCAGTGGTCGTTGATGCCGATGCCGCAGTGCGGGCAGAAATCGATGGCCGGGTTCTTCACATCCACCGGACGTTCGCAGCCCGGGCACACCCCCTTGGCCAGGCGCGCCAGCGCGGTGTCGTAGCTCAGCTCGTCGCGGCGCACCGTGTCGGGCTGCTGCTCCACCAGCTTCTGCCGCTCGCGGTAGCGCTGCAGCGCCTGCACCGCATAGCGCCCGACCAGCACCGTGACGATGATGCCGACCACATAACGCACATAACCACCGTAGCTCGGCAGGTAAGGTACCAGCTCGACGAAGAAGGCGAACAGCGCGAAGAAGATGAAGCCCCACACGAAGGGCCAGTAACTGCTCTTGCGCTGCCTGGCGAACAGCCAGCCGGCGATGAGCAGCAGGGGCAGCGTCAGCATCAGGCGGTAGCCAAACACCCGCAGCTCGGCGCGGCGCTGGGCGGACTGCAGGCGCTGCTGCGCATCGGTCTCCAGCGCGTCGAGCCGCTTCTGCGCCGCATCGGCGGCCTGGCGCGCATCGAGGGCGATCTGCTCCTGCCGGTCGACCTGCTGCTGCACGACACGTTCGCGCTCCTTCAACTGGTCCAGGGCGCGGGTGCGGGCGATCAGTTCCGGGTCCTGGTCGGGCCGCTGGGTGGCGTGGCGTGTGGCCAGCCAGTTGTCGAAGGTCTCGCGCGCCGGCTGCGAAGCGCGCGCGGCCACCTGGGCCTGCAGCTGCGCCTGCTCCAGCGCGGTGCCGGCACCCTCGCTGGCCTGCTGGGCCGCCTTCAGCGCGGCGCGCGAGGCGGCGGTTGCGCCGGGGTCCATGAACTCGTCGAGGGACAGCCTGTGCTCCACCCGCGGCAGATCGTCCACCACCGTGCCGCCCAGGCCGATGAGGAAACTAGCGAACACCAGCGCCAGCAGCCACAGACCGCGGTTGAACCATTTTTCCGACAGACGCAGGGACTTGTTCACTTCAGGACTCCTCGCGCTTGATGCGCCTCGTTGATTGGCATTTGAACACTGAGGGCCGGCCTATTGGCGCAGGACCACCGGGGCCGACCCCAGCCGGCTGGCCAACAGCCAGCCGAAGACCGAATCCGCCGTCACCGTGGCGATGCGGTCGCTGAAACGCTCGGCCGGCGGATGGTCGTCGAAGGCGATGTTGGTCGCCGTCATCCTGCCGCCCAGCCGCTCCAGCGGACCGATGTGCAGGACGGCGGGCTGGTAGCCCTGTGCCCGCAGCCAGCCCTGTGCCGCGGCCCGGCTGCCGGCCGTCTCGGGTGCCATGGCAACGGCCAGGGTCTCGATGGCCCACTGGTTGGACTGCTGGTAGCGCTGGCCCCAGGCGTAGCTGACCATGCTGTAGGCCGGGGCGTCCACCACCAGCGCCGCGCCGGGTATCTGCAGCTGGGCCAGCAGCCGCGCCTGCACCGCGGGGGCCGGCACGCTCCAGGCCGCCTGGTAGCGCCAGGGGGCATCGAGGAAAAATTCGCCCAGGCCCTGCCGATAGACAAAACCGCTGGCACTGCCGCACTGGTTGAGTTTGTGCACCACCCGCCACGACCCTTCGGCGGTGCGGTAGGCAAAACCCAGGTGCGACCAGGTGATGCCGTAGCGCTGCAGGTTCTGGCCGGCCCGCGCCAGCACCACCACCTGCGCGCCACTGGCGTCCAGCGCCTGGGCGGTGCGCTGGGCCAGCGCCAGGCCCGACACCACGCTGGCCGGCGTCGGTTTCTGCGCATCGCAGCTGCGGCCGGCATGCGCTGCCATGCTGCAGGCCAGCAGGGCCATGCCCAGCCAGCGCGAAAGAACCACACCGGGGCGGCTCATCGCAGGTCCGTCCGCAGATCCGTCCGTGACAAGCGCTCGTTGTGCAGCAGCGCCCGGCCGAGTTCGTTGGGCACGAAGGCCAGCACCTCACCCGCGGCCGACAGCAGCACACCGGTGCCGATGACACTCACCGCAACCGAGGTACCCACGCTGGCGCCTATGCCCGAGGCAACCGTACCCGCCACCTCGACACTGCAGCGCGCCCCGTCGGACAGGCGCTCCAGCACATAGACCGTGCCGCGGGCGGTGGACTCGACCGCCTTCACGACCAGCACCGCACCGCCGACCGACAGGGCTGCCGGCACTGCAACCACCGCGGCGGCAGCGGCGCCGGCGGATGCCGCGCCAACCGATGCGGCACCGACGACCGAGGCCGCGGGGAGCAGCGACAGCTCGGCCGAGGCTTCGCTTTGCGCACGGGCCGGGCCGGCGGCCGAGGCCAGCAGCACACTCGCGGCCAGCAGGAGGGACATGAAAGAGCTTCGCATGGTGGTGCTGCCTCTTACGCCTGGGGGATGGTGCGGCCGAGCGCAGCCTCGGCCCGGTCGGCCTCGTGGCGGTCGCGCAGCATCTTGGCCAGGGTGAAGGCGGCGCTGACCAGGTACAGCCAGGCGATGCCCAGGAAAGCCTTGTAGGTCGGATCGATGGCCATACGCAGCAGGCCCCAGCCGGTGAGCGCCATGGCCACGGCAAAACCGCCCCAGACCACCAGCGACCACAAGGGGGTGTCGCCATCGGCCGCGGTGCCTGCGGCAGCGGCTTCGCGGTCGCGGATGAACTTGGCCAGCACCAACACCGCCGACAGGCAGAACACGTAGCCCATCACCATGAAGGCACGGTCCAACGCCTGCCCGGGCAGCCAGGCCAGGCCGGTGCCGCACAAAAAAGCCGCGATGAGAAACGAGGCCCAGACCTGCAGTTGCCAGGCCTTGGTATCGCGGCGAGGAACAGACAGACGGGACGGAACAGAATCGGATGCCATGGATTGCTTCCTGTGTGGATGACGGAACGGATGGTGGGTCCGCGCCGGTTCCGGCCATGCCGGTTGTCGGCCATGTCCCGCGGATTGCCTCCTGCGGTATCGAATTTCGATACTTTTTCCAGCCTGATGCGTAACGACCGGATGACAGGCCATCACGGTTGCCGTGCTTCAATCGGCTACCGGGCCCGTTTTCCGGCCGCTTTTGTCAACCGAGGAACCGCATTCCGTGTTTTCGCCCCCCTGGCAGCAACAGCTGAAAACCCGGTTCTTCACCCTGTGGCTCGCCAAGGCCGTGGGTACGACGCTGGGCATCACCCTGTTCTTCCTCTGCTATTTCTGGGTCATGCACCATCCGCTCGGCGCGGTCTACACCATGCCGCTGACCTGGGCCGACCGTGCCGTGGCCTTCTGGCCGGAAACCTTCGCGGCCTATGTCTCGCTCTGGGTCTACGTGACCTTCGGGCCGGCCCTGGCACGCGACCGGCGCGAACTCGCCGCCTGCGGGCTGGCCATGCTGTTCATGAGTGTGGTGGGTTTTGCACTCTTCCTCGTCCTGCCGACCCAGGTGCCGACCGCCGCGGTGGACTGGAGCCAGCACAGCGCCATGCAGTTCCTCAAGCAGGTGGACGCGACCGGCAACGCCTGCCCTTCGCTGCACGTGGCCTTCGCCGTATTCACCGCGCTGCTGCTGGACTACCAGTTCCGGGCCATCGGCTGCCCGGCGGCCCTGCGCTGGATCAACCTGCTGTGGTGCCTGGCCATCATGCATTCCACCCTGGCCACCCGCCAGCACGTGGCATGGGACGTACTGGCCGGCGCAGTCCTGGCGGTGGCGGCCGGCGCGCTGCACCACCGGCTGGCGGGCTGGGGCAGCCGGCGGCCGCTGCGAGCCGTCGCGGCCTGACCCCCGGTCCTAGCCCGCGGCCATCAACGCCGCCACCCGCTCGCGCAGCAATTCGGGCTGAGCCATGTCGGCCGCCACTGGCGTGCCCACGTGCAGCCCCACCCGGCTGAAAAAGCCGCGCCGGAAGGGCTTGACCATGGCCCGGCGCCTGCCGCCGCGCAGTTCGATGCGGCTGAAGAACGAGCCCCACAGATTGGTCAGCGCCATCGGTACCACCGGCACCACCAAGCGGTCGTCCCGAGCCTGCTCCAGGATCTTCAGCACGCCGGCGCGGAAGGGCTGCAGTTGACCATCGGTGGTGAGTGCGCCTTCGGGAAAGATGGCCAGCAGGTCGCCGCTGCGCAGCACCTCGGCGGCGCGCGCGAAGGCCGCCTCGTAGATGGCCGGGTCGTCCTTCTGCGACGCCACCGGGATGCACTTGGCCAGCCGGAACACCGCGCCCAGCACCGGCGTGGCGAAGATGCGGTGGTCCATCACGAAGTGGATGGGCCGCGGGCTGGCCGCCATCAGCAGCACCGGGTCGATGAAACTCACGTGGTTGCACACCAGCAGCGCGGGCCCTTCGGCAGGGATACGTTCGGCGCCGGTGACACGGAAACGGTAGACGAGGTTGGACACCGTCCACGCCAGGAAACGCAGCAGGTACTCCGGCACCAGCAGGAAGATGTAGCCCGCCACCAGCGCGTTGGCGATGCCGGTGAAGAGGAAGATCTGCGGCACGGTGCAGCCCGCGCCCAGCAGCGCCCCGGCGATGACCGAGCTGCCGATCATGAACAGCGCGTTCATGATGTTGTTGGCCGCGATGATGCGCGCGCGGTGCGTGGGCTGGCTGCGCATCTGGATCAGCGCGTACATGGGCACGCTGTACAGGCCGGCAAAAAGCGACAGCAGCGCCAGGTCGGCCATCACGCGCCAGTGGGCACCCAACGCCAGGAAGGCGCCGAGCCCCATCACCGGCGACGCGGGCAGGCCGCGCGAGGCGAAATACAGGTCGATGGCGAACACACTCATGCCGATGGCACCGAGCGGCACCAGGCCGATCTCGACCTGCCGGCGCGACAGCACCTCACACAGCAGCGAGCCGGTGCCGATGCCGATGGAAAACACCACCAGCAGCAGCGAGGCGACCTGCTCGTCGCCGTGCAGCACCTCCTTGGCGAAACTGGGGAACTGGCTCAGGAACACCGCACCGAAGAACCACATCCAGCTGATGCCCAGCAGCGAGCGGAACACCACCAGGTTGCCATGGGCGAGCTTGAGGTTGCGCCAGGTCTCGGTGGCCGGGTTCCAGTTGACGCGCAGGCCGGGGTCGGTCGCGGGCGTGGCGGGAATGCCCTGCGCAATCAGGCGGCCGGCCAGGGCCAGGGCCACACACGACACCGCCACCAGCGTATGGCCGATGCCCGGCACCGCCACCAGCAGCCCGCCCGCGACGTTGCCCAGCAGGATGGCGACGAAAGTGCCCATTTCCACCATGCCGTTGCCACCGGTCAACTCGCGGGTTTCCAGCACCTGCGGCAGGTAGGCGAACTTGACCGGACCGAACAGCGTGGAGTGCAGGCCCATGAGGAAGGTGCAGCCCAGCAGGATAGCGGCGTTGCCCAGCATGAAACCGACACCCGCCAGCAGCATGATGGCGATCTCCAGGTTCTTCACGAACCGGATCATGCGGGTCTTGTCGAACTTGTCCGTCAACTGGCCCGAGGTGGCGGAGAACAGCAGGAAGGGCAGGATGAAGCAGGCACCGATGGCCAGCCCGGCCATCGCCGGCGGCAGCCAGCCCACCGACAGCTGGTAGGTCACCATGACGGTGAAGGCGAACTTGAACAGGTTGTCGTTCGCCGCACCCGAGAACTGGGTCCAGAAGAAAGGCGCGAAGCGCCGCTGGCGCAGCAGGGCGAACTGGTTCGGATGGTCGTGCGCGGCGGGGACGTCGGGCGTGACGGACATGAAGGCTCCTGGTGCGTCATGCCGGCCGGCATGCGTGCGCGGATTGTGCCGCACGGGGCCTGGCCCGCCGTTCGCGCCGCCGGGCCTTTGTTTCACGAACGGCAACAGCGCATTCGTCGCCAGCCGGTTTATCTGCGGGGCCGCAAAACCTACAGTTCATCCATCGCCTAGACGCCCACCAGCACCCAGGCGAGAAGGGACTCCAAGACCGCAAGCAGCGGCCCCTGTTCCGGACATCCATCCAACCCTGAAGGACTTTCGCCATGAACACCCGCCTGACCACCGCTACCGCCGCCGTCGCTTTCGCCCTGCTGGGCTCCTCCGCCGCCTTCGCCCAGGAAGCTGGCCGCGTTTCTGCCGCTGCCGCCAACCCGGTGAGCCGCGCCGCCGTGGTGGCCGAACTGGCAAAGGCCCGCGCCAATGGCGAACTGGGCCAGATCTACGGCTACGGCTACACCGCCCCGGCCTTCGTCTCCACGTTGAGCCGTGCCGAAGTCAAGGCGCAGCTGCTGCAGGCCCGTGCGGAGGGCAAGCCCAACGTCGCCGAAAGCTACGACTTCCAGCAAGCCGGCCCGGAACAAGGCGTGGTCTCCACCAAGAGCCGCGCCGAGGTGAAGGCCGAGGTACTGGCGGCCCGCCAGCGCGGCGAACGCTTCGACATCGACGACCGCAGCTAAAAGGCTGAAAGCCGGCCGCCAGGCGCCCGGGCCCACAATCGTGGGCCATGAGCACCACCGCCGATCTCGTCGCCGTCCTCAAGCAGGAACTCAAGTCCGCGCACATGACCTATGCCTCCCTGGCGGAGGCATTGGGCATGGCGGAATCCAGCATCAAACGCATGCTGGCCAAGGGCGACATGCCGCTGTCGCGCATCGACGCCATCTGCCGGGTGCTGCGCCTGGACTTCGCCGACCTGGCGCGCCGGGTGGCCGACAGCCAGCCGTTGACCGAGAGCCTGACGCTGGAACAGGAGCGCGCCGTGGTCGCCGACAAGAAGCTGCTGCTCATGGCCATCTGCGCGCTCACCCAGTGGACGCTGGAGCAGGTGGTGGCGGCCTACCGCATCACCGAGGCCGAGGCCATCCGCGCGCTGGTGCAGCTGGACCGCATCGGCATCATCGAGTTGCGGCTGGGCAACCGCTACCGCTTGAAACTCTCCAAGACCTTCCGCTGGCAACCGCACGGACCCGTGATGGACTTTTTCCGCGAGAACGCCCTGCTCGACTACTTCCGCGGTGGCTTCGACGGTTTCGGCGAAGGCATGCTGCTGGTGCACGGCAGCGTGGCGCGTGCGAACGCCCCCGGCTTTTTCGAACGTATGCAGCGGCTGGCGCAGGACTTCGCCCGGCAGCAGCAGGCCGACCAGAAGGTCGCCGCCGAGGAGCGCAGCGGCTACACCCTGCTGCTGGCGGTACGCGGCTGGGAATTCGAGGCTTTTGCGCAATTGCGACGGCCCGGCGGCGAAACACGCATACACAAGTCTTAGCCTCGCGCCTACAGGAAATTCACAAAGTCAGGAGAGGATGGCGACGTGTCCAACACAAGAAGGAGATCACCATGATCGCCAAGACCCTCGTTGCCGCCTCAATCGCCGTGCTCTCGCTCGGCACCCTCGCCACCGCACCGGCCCAGGCCCAGGTGTATGTACAGGTCGCCCCGCCGCCCCTGCGTGCCGAGGTGGTGCCGCCGCCGCGCGCCGGCATGGTCTGGGCGCCCGGCCACTGGGAATGGCGCGGCGGCCGCCACGTGTGGATGGGCGGCACCTGGATGCGTGAGCGTGCCGGCTACCGCTACCGCTCGCCGGAATGGGCGCAGCGCGATGGCCGCTGGGAAATGCGCCGCGGCGGCTGGGACCGTGACGGCGACGGCATTCCGAACAACCGCGACCGCCGGCCGAACGACCCGCGCCGCTATTGACCGCAGCCGACCCGACCCGCCGCCGCGGGCCCTTCAGGTGCCGGCGGCGGTGGTGAAAACGGTCAGCACGCCCGTATAGCCGTAGATGTGGTGGCGGGCGATCTCCCCGCCGGCGAAGAAGCCGACCAGCGGCACGTCGCCGAGTGCGTGGCGCACGATCTGCATTTCGGCGCTGGGGCCTCCGAAATGCGGGCCGCCGCGGCCGGCACAGCTCACGTAGATGGCACCGGCAATGCGGCGGCCCTGCGAGGCGTGGGTATACGCATCCAATGCCGCCGGTGCCGCGGTGGCCGTCAGCGGAATTTCTTCCGGCTCCAGTTCCTCGCGGATCTCGGCGCAGATGCGCACCAGGTCGGCCCGTGCGGCCACGGCGTCGCGGCGGCAGAACGCCATACGCATGCCCGGAGCCACCCGCTCGGCCACGGCCACGCCATTGCGTGCCGGATCGAGGCCGATGATGTGGCGGACCCGGGTGTCGACACCGAAGTTGCCGGCCCGGCCCACCAGATCGCTGTCGCCGCCGTCTTCCGCCGCCAGCAGGCCCACCAGCGTCTGGCGCACCGCGACCAGGGCCTCCTGCGGCTCTTCCAGCGCCACCCCGAGTTCGTGCATCAGCACCTCCAGCGCGGGCACGCCGTCGAGCCGGGTCATCACGTTGTCTTCGGCCATGGTGATGTCGTGCACCGCACCGACCGGCTGGCAACCCTGGGTGACACGCGACACCAGGGTCACCCCCTCACCGAAGGCCACGCCACTCATGCCCCCGCGGAACACGCCGCTGGCCGCCCCCTGGCCGCGGATGTTGCCGTTGCCGCCGACGGCGAACTGCACACCGCCATGGCGGCTGGCCGCCAGGCCGCCGAACAAGTAGCCGGTGGCCGTGCGGTCGGCCATCTCGGCGACCAGTTCGGCCACGTCGGGCGTCTGGGCGTCGGCATGCAGCAGCGCCGTGTGCGCCTCGAAGCTGCCGGTGGCCAGCGAACCCAGCGGCGCGACCCCCGAAAACACCCGGTACTGGTCGACCGGAATATCACAAAGCATGACGCACAGCGCCGGTTCGTCGAAGTACTCCGCATTGCTCACGGCGATGCCGACACCCACGGTGCCGGCCCAGTCGGTCACCTCGGGCAGTTCCGCACCCAGGGCCTCCAGGATGGCCTCGGCGCTCTCGGCGTAGTGGTCGGTGATGTAGAGGATGCCCAGGGTGGGGTGCCGGGCATGGCCGGGCAGCGCCATCTGCGCCCGCAGCTGGGCCAGCACCAGGCCGGCCGCCATGCGCCACTGGGGGTGGGTGGCATGTCCGCAGGGAAATGTCTTCATGGCACGCCTCCTGCCGTCAGCGGCTGCGCGGGGCCGCGCCGGGCCGGGTAGTCTTCTTGGCTGCGGCTGCACCGCGCGGCGCAGCGGCCTTGCCGGCGGGCTTTTGGGCTGCGGCGGCACGGGGGGCCGCCGCAGCCTTGCGGGCCGCGGTCTTTTTCACGGGGCCGCCACCGGTGCCGGCAGCCGCCTGGGCGGCGGCGTCGAATGCCCGGCGGGCCGCGTCGGCCAGCGGGGCGCCCGGTGCCGACTGGGCATGGCGTGCCGCATCCTCGAGGGCGCTGGCCGCGATCTGCTGGAACTGCCCGGTCAGCGCGTTCCACCACTGCAGCGGGTCGACGGTGCTGCCACCCATGGCCGGAGCCGCCGGTGCGGCGGCGGGCGCAGTTGCTGCGGCAGCGGGCGCGGCGGGGGGAGCCGGGCTGGCCGGCGGCTCCATGGCGGCCGGCGCCGGTTGCGCGAAGGGGGCCGCGGCCTGCGCGCTTGCCGGCGTGGCGGCCGGGCCGGACCGCGGTGCGGCGGGCGCACCGGCGTTGCCGGCGGCTGCCGCGGCGGCACGGCCGCGGGTGAACATGTCGTCGTAGGCGCCCTTTGCCGCGCCGCGCGCGGAAGGTTCAGGTGCGGATGCCGCGCCCTGGTTGAACCCGAAGGCACCCGCCAGGTCGGACATCTGCACGTTCATGCCCTTCAACGTGTCGAGTGTCATCTTCTGCACTTCCAGGGCCTGGATGGTGGCGGCCAGCGCACGCGCATTCTGTTCGAGCCAGAACTGCACCGTCTTGAGTTCACCGATGCGTTTGTCGATTTCCTCGACCTGCAGGGTGGGCGCGACCCACTGCGACCAGTCGGGCATGCCCGGAGCCGGCGCGGCCCGGCCGGGCCCGTGCCCGGCGGCGGACCGGGTCAGTGTCTTGAGGAAATCGAAGCCCGGCACGAAGTTGCCGAAACCGAAGGCAGGGGTGTCGCTCATCGCGGGTCCTTCGCAGAGGAAGAAGAGTATGCGCAGCAGCTTACCCCAAGCCGGCCGCAACCATGCCGAAACGGCAGAGATGGACGTCCGACAGCCACCACAACGCACGCCGGGCCGGGCGCGCCGTGTGGCGCCGGCTTGTCTCGGGTTGTAACGCGCGGCGGTTTGTGGCGCGCTTCCTGCCTGCCCGCTGCTAAGCTCGAAAAAAGAGGCGGCGGCTACCGCGTGGCATGGCGCGGCAGTGCGTACTCGCCTCGCAGGAAGGATATTGACGGAGATGCGGAAGACGGGGTTACGCACCGATGCGCGGACATGGTGCCAGCGGAGTGTCCAGGCCATGGTCGCTGCTGCGGCTTTTGCCGGCGGTGCCGCCTGGGCGGTACAGGACTGCGACATCGGCGGTGAACCGGTCAACCCGGCCAACGGCCATACGACCCAGGGCAAGACCGGCCTCATGCGCTGCCGCGACCGGGATACCGGGCAGGTGGTGCGCGAGCAGGAACTGCAGAACGGCAAGTTCATGGGCGTCGTGCGCTACTTCACCGACGGCAAGCTGTCGCGCGAACAGACGGTGAACGAACGCGGCAACATGCAAGGGCGCGCCCGCGAGTTCGCCCCCGGCGGCCAGGTGCTGCGCGAGGCGACCTACGACAACGGCACGCAGACCGGCCTGTCGCGCAGCTTCCACCCCAACGGCCAGCTGCACAGGGCCACCTTCTACGGGCCACAGGGCGAACAGGCCTATGCCGAATTCACCGCCCGCGGCGAATTGCGCGGCCTGCGCTGCGGCGACAAACCCCTGCTGGCACCCGCGGTGGACGATGCGAAGCTGTGCGGTTTCCCGTCCCGGCTCTCGCAGGTCCAGTTCGTGGCCGAGAACGGGTCCTTGCGCGCCCGCGCCACCTACCAGGCCGGCAAACGCGTGCGCTACGAAACCTACCAGGACAACGGCACGCCGGCCCAGCAGGAGGAGGTGAGCGCGACCGCCCGCATCGAACGCAGCTTCGGCCCCGAGGGCAACAAGCGCCGCGAAATGCAGTGGGCGCTCAACGGCACCCAGGCCGTGCGCGAGCGCGAGCAGGAATTCGCCGCCAGCGGCGCCATCACCCGCGAGCGGCGCTGGGCGAACGGCGAATTGTCGAGCGAGCAGACCTTCTACCTCAACGGCCAGCCACGCAGCAAGGCCCGCTATACCCAGTCGGGCCCGGGCCGCATGCTGGAGACGCAGGAGTTCTACGACAACGGCGTACTGTCCGCCGAGGGCTCCTACGTGGACACCGGACGCTATGCTCCCACGCCGGTCGGCACCCACCGGCAGTTCGATACGCAGGGCCGCGTCAAGTCGGAGTCGGTCTACGATGCCCGGGGACGCATCACCCGCGAGCGTGCATGGGACCCATCGGGTGCACTGCTGCGCGACGACGAGGTGTTCGAAGACGGGTCCCGCAAGGCATTTTCCCCGGCCAGCGCCCGCTGAACCGGCGCCTTAGCCCGCCGGCGGCGGCGCGATCTTCTGGTCAATGGCGCCGAAGATGCTGTGGCCGTCCTTGCCCTTCATCTCGATACGGATGGTGTCGCCGAACTTCATGAAACCGGTCTTGGGCTTGCCGTCCTGGATGGTTTCGATGCAGCGTTTCTCGGCGATGCAGCTGTAGCCCCGCGGCCAGTCGAGGCGCCCGTCCTTCTCCACGCCCTTGTTGCTGACCGTGCCGGAGCCGACGATGCTGCCGGCGCGCACGTTGCGGGTCTTGCCCATGTGGGCGATCAGCTGGCCGAAGTGGAAAGTCATGTCCGGGCCGGCATCACACATGCCGACCTTGCGGCCGTTCCAGGTGCTTTGCAGCATGCCGTGCAGGCGGCCCTGGACCCAGGCATCGCCCAGCTCGTCCAGCGTCACCGCCACCGGGCTGAAGGCGGTGGCCGGCTTGGCCTGGAAAAACCCGAAACCCTTGGCCAGCTCGTCCGGGATGAGGTTGCGCAGCGACACGTCGTTGGCCAGCAGCACCAGCCGGATGCCGTCGAGCGCCTGTTCCGGTGAGCAGCCCATGGCCACGTCGCCGGTGATGACGGCGATCTCGGCCTCGAAATCGATGCCGAAGTCCTCCGAGGGCACCACCACGTCGTCGCGCGGCCCCAGGAAGTCGTCGCTGCCGCCCTGGTACATCAGCGGGTCCTGGTAGAAACTCGCCGGCACCTCCGCAGCGCGCGCCTTGCGCACCAGTTCCACGTGGTTCAGGTAGGCCGAGCCGTCGGCCCACTGGTAGGCCCGCGGCAGGGGTGCCCGGCACTGGGCCGGATCGAAGGGAAATGCATGGCGGGTGCGGCCCGCGTTCAGGTCGTCGTACAGGTCCTGCAGCTGGGGCGACAGGAAGCCCCAGTCGTCCAGCACGGCCTGCAGACGGGTGGCGATGCCCGTCGCATAATGGGCCGACGCGAGGTCGCGGGAGACGACCACCAGCTGGCCGTCACGGGAACCGTCTTGGTAGGTAGCGAGTTTCATGGCGGCATTTTCGCCCGGTAAGGCCGCCTTTTCCGCCGATGTCCGCCAATGTCCGCAGATGCCCGCCGTCCGTGTTTCCGCCGTGACCCCGCCGCCGCCTTCCCCTCTGCCCCTTGCCATGCCTTCGGCGCCGCACCTCCCCGCCCCGTCCGCCATGCCGCTGCGGCCGCTGGCCGGGCTGACGGCCGTCGTTGTCCTGCTGCACCTGCTGGCGCTGCACCTGCTGCCTGCGGGCCTGCCCGACGGGTCCGCGGCCCACCCCACCCCGGCCTTCGCGGTCCGGATGGTGGCGGCACCGGTACCGCCCCCGCCGCCGGCACCCCGCGCAGTGGCGCCGCCCCGGCCCGCACCGCCGCGGCCCAAACCCCCCGTACGCACCGCCCCGGCAGTGCCGCCCCCCCCTGCGGTGGACGCGGCAGCACCGCCCGCCGATGCCCCCAGTGCCCCAGCCGACCTGCCGGGCCCCGCCGGCACCGCAGACGCCGGGCCCGGCAACAGCCCGCCACCCGCACCGGAGACCCCGGCCGCCCCGCCACCACCGGTCCCGCCCGCCGCGCCACCGCCGCCGCCCGTAGGGGTGCCCGGCTCGGTGCGCCTGCTCTACAACATCGAGGGTTTCGCGAAAGGACTGACTTACCACGCCCGCTCCGAACTGCTGTGGCAGCAGGATGGCGGACGTTATGAAGCGCGGCTGGAAATCAGCGCGTTCCTGATCGGCTCGCGTGTCCAGACCAGCACCGGGCGCATCGGCCCGGCGGGCCTGCTGCCGGAGCGCTTCTCCGACAAGGCACGCAGCGAACAGGCCACCCATTTCGACTACGAGGGCGGACGTATCGTCTTCAGCTCGAACGCACCGCAGGTGCCGCTGGCGCCCGGCGCCCAGGACCGGCTCGGGCTTTTCCTGCAGCTGGGCGCCCTGCTGGCGGGCGATGCGTCGCGTTATCCGGCCGGCGCAACGATCACCCTGCCGACGGCAGGGCCGCGCGACGCGGCGGACTGGACCTTCGCCGTGGGTGCACCGGAAAACCTCCACCTGCCCGCGGGCGACATCACCGCCATTCCCCTGGACCGGGCGCCACGCAAGGACTACGACACCCGGGTCGAGGTCTGGTATGCGCCCGCCCTGGGCTGGCTGCCGGTGCGCATCCGCATCACCCAGTTCAACGGTGACTTCATCGACCAGCAGCTGCGCGGCACGGAAAACCCGTGATGGCAGGCAGCGGCGCCCTTGTCCTACTCCTGTATGCTCCATCCTGGCCACATCCCGCACCGCCAGGGGCCTTGAAACTGGCACCAAGGTTGCTATCTAGGTAACATCAATGGAAAGGGAAGTCGCAATGCAGATGCTTTATGACTCCGACAGCTTTGTTGTGGTCCACATGGTCCCCGACAGCGAAGACGACGTGCCGGAGTCTGCCGGCCCGCAGCTGGCGCGCCATGGCTTCGAGATCGTCGACAAGCGCTCCGGCAAGGAGGTCTACCTCGACGGCTCCTGGGCCGAGATGTTCCAGGAAAAAATCATGGACTGGCAGCGCAACACGCCGACCCAGGAAGAAGTGGAAGATACCCTCGACCGCTACGCCGGGCTGGCCCAGAACCCCGTCGTCGTGCACTGAAGGCACGCCGCACCTTGCCACGGCCCTCCAGGGGCCGCGGTGACAACACGCCACGGTCGTCCCGTGGCGTTGTCGTTTCTGGCATCCCGTTGCATACCGCCCCGCGAAGCGGCGCATAGTACGGGCATGGAATCTTCTCCCCACTGCAGCACCCGGCGTATACCCCTGCCATTGGCGATCCTGGCCGCGATGGCGGCCGTCCTGGGCCTGGCCGGTTGCGCCACCGCCGAGGGCCCGGCCGGCGGCCGCACGGACGTGCTGCTGCTCGGCGAACGGCACGACGCGCCGGGCCAGGGCGCCCGGGTGGCCGATACGGTACGTTCCCTCGCCACGCAGGGCAGCCTGGCCGCCCTGGCCCTGGAAATGGCGCCCGAAGGCACCACCACGGTGGCACTGGGCCGGGATGCGAACGAAGCCGCGGTGCGCGGCGCCCTGCACTGGGACCAGCGGGCCTGGCCCTGGGAACGCTACGGCCCGGCGGCCATGGCGGCCGTCGCCGCCGGCGTGCCGGTGCTCGGTGCCAACCTGCCCGCCGCCGGCATGGCGGCGGCCATGGCAGACGTATCGCTGGATGCACAACTGGCGCCGGAAACCCGGGCGCTGCAGGAAACCGCCCTCCGCGAAGGCCACTGCGGCCTGCTGCCCGAACGCCAGATCGGCCCCATGACCCGGGTGCAGATCGCCCGCGACCGGAGCATGGCCCATGTGCTGGCGGAGTCGGTGCGACCCGGCAAGACCGTCGTCCTGTGGTCCGGCGCCGGCCATGCGGACCGCCGGCTGGGGGTGCCCCAGCACCTGCCGACGGCATTAAGCGTACGCAGCGTGGCCCTGGTGGCCCAGGGCGATACGCCCCCCGGCGGCGGTTTCGACACCACCTGGTTGACGCCTCCGGCGCAGCAGACCGACCCCTGCGGCGACCTGCGCCGCCGGCTGGCGGCCCGTTCCCCCGCGGGCTGACCCCTCGGCGGCGGCCGGCGGGCCGGCCTGCGACAATCGCCGGGTTATGACCCACGCCTACATCCTGACGCTGTCCTGTGTCGACCGCCCCGGCATCGTCCACGCCGTTTCCGGCTTCTTGTTCGAACGCGGCGGCAATATCGAGGACGCGGGCCAGTACAGCGACCACGCGACCGGCCTGTTTTTCATGCGGGTGCAGTTCGGCTGCGACCAGCCGGCCGAGGCCCTGCGCCGCGAGCTGCAGGCTTTCGCCGAGGCCCAGCAGATGCAGTGGGGCCTGCACCTGAAGGCCGAACCGATGAAAACGGTGCTGATGGTGAGCCGCGAAGGCCACTGCCTGAACGACCTGCTGTTCCGCTGGAAAACCGGCCTGCTGCAGCTCGACATCCGCGCCATCATCAGCAACCACCGCGACTTCTACCAGCTGGCGGCCAGCTACAACGTGCCCTTCCACCACATCCCGGTGACGGCGGCCACCAAGCCGCAGGCCGAGGCCAAGCAGTTCGAGATCGTCGAAGCCGAGGGTGCCGAACTGGTGGTGCTGGCGCGCTACATGCAGGTGCTGTCGGACGACCTGTGCCGCAAGCTGGCGGGCCGGGCCATCAACATCCACCACAGCTTCCTGCCCAGCTTCAAGGGCGCCAAGCCCTACTACCAGGCGCACGACCGCGGCGTGAAGCTGATCGGTGCCACCGCGCACTACGTGACGGCCGACCTGGACGAGGGCCCCATCATCGAGCAGGACGTGGCCCGCGCCGACCATGGCAAGACCGTGGAAGACCTGACCTCCATGGGCCGCGACACCGAAAGCCAGGTGCTGGCACGCGCGGTGAAGTGGCACAGCGAGCACCGGGTGCTGCTCAACGGGCACAAGACCGTCATCTTCAAATAGCGCTGCACAGGCAGTGACAAGCCTGGGGGAGGCTCCTACATGACCGTTCGCCTGCCGCCCATCCAGTGCCTGCTCACCTTCGAGGCGCTGGCCCGCCTGCGCAGCGTGAGCCAGGCCGCCGAGGAGCTGTGCGTGACACCCAGTGCCGTCAGCCACCGGGTGCGGCAGCTGGAGCAGATCCTCGGCACCAAACTCTTCGGCCGCGCCGACTTCTCGCTCACCACCGATGGCAGCGAATACCTGGCGCATGTGCGTGAAGGCATCGCCGTGCTGTCGCGCTTCCCCAGCACCCAGGCCACCTCGGGCCGGCGCAAGCTGCGGGTGGCGGTGACACCGACCTTCGCCCGGGCCATCCTGATCCCGCGGCTGCGCCAGTTCACCGAGGCGTATCCGGAGATCGACCTGGCGCTGCAGGTGAGCATCCCGCTGCTCGACGTGGTCGCCGAGGACGCCGACCTGATGGTGCGCTTCGGCACCGGGCGTTATGCCGACGTGGAGCACGTGCTGCTGACCGAGGACGTGGTCACGCCCATGGCATCGCCGGGCTACCTGCGCGAACACGGCCCCTTCGATACTGCCGAGGACCTGGAGCGCGCCACGCTGCTGCGCTCACCGCTGGACCCCTGGCGCACCTGGTTCGCCGCCCATGGCCTGGACTGGCCGGAGCCGGTGGACGGCTCGTCCTTCAACGACGTGGGCCTGGCCTGCGACGCCGCCGCCCAGGGCCTGGGCGTGGCCCTGGTGCGGCTCAAGCTCGGCGCACCCTGGCTGGACAACGGCTCGCTGGAACGGCTGTTCAGCCAGAACGTGCCGAGCCCGCATGCCCATCACCTGTGCTGGCGCACCGGCACGATGGACCGCTGGGAGTGCGCGGCATTCGCCGAGTGGCTGCGCAAGAGCCTGGCGTAGCCGCGCCGCAGGCTCAGGCCGGCGCGGCTTCCGGCCGGCCGGGCATGGCCACTAGCGCATCCTCCAGCGCCCGCACATAACCCGCGGAATCGAAAAGGGGCGACTCGGCACGCCGCGCAAGCACCGCGCGTGCCGCGGCCAGGTACGCCGGGTCCTGTGCCAGCCGGACGGCCAGCGCCACATACGCATCCGTGGCCGGCACCGCCAGTTCCGGCAGTCCGGCCGCATGCAGCAGGCTGGTCGCCACCCGGGAGGCGAAGGTTTCACCGGTCCGTGTCACCACTGGCACGCCCATCCACAAGGCATCGGTCGCCGTGGTGTGTGCGTTGCACAGGAAGGTGTCGAGGACGACATCGGCCAGGGCCAGGCGCGCCAGGTGCCGGGGTTTGGGCAAAATGGGCGCGTACACCAGTCGCACAGGGTCCACAGCCTGGCGCCGCGCCGCAGCCGCCAGGCGGTCCCGGGCCGCCGCAGGTGCATCCAGCAACCACAGCACGGCGTGGGGGACCGCCCGCAGCACCGCCATCCACGCGGCGAACGACGCGCGGTCGATCTTCGCGGACGTGTTGAAGCAGCAGTAGACGAATGCCGCGCCGGGCAGCCCGGCGCAGGCCTGGTCCACCGGCGCTGGATCCACCACCTGCCGGTCATCGGTGGCCTGGTAGGTGAACGGCAGCCGCACGATTTTTTCCGTATAACCATCCTCGTGCCCGGGCGGGACAAGGACCGGATCAGCGACGAGGTAGTCCATGAAGGCGGCGCCCATGGTGCCCGGGTAGCCGAGGTAGTTGACCTGCACCGGCGCGGGGCGCAGGGCCAGCACGCCGGGGCGGCTGCCGCCGGTGTAGCCCTTCATGTCGAGCAGGATGTCGATGCCGTCCTGCGCGATGCGTGCGGCAATGGCCGCATCGCCAAGGTCGTGCACGTCGGCGAAATGGTCGCAGTCGCGCACGACCTGCTGGCGGTGGGCCCCCGCATCGGGTGCACCGATGGAGTAGGCGAATACCTCGAAGCGCCGGCGGTCGTGCCGGCCGTACAGGCCGAGCGTCAGGTGCAGCGTGGGATGGTCATGAAAATCGCCGCTCAGGTAGGCCAGGCGCAAACGGCGCTGTCCATCCCATGCGCCGGGAGGCCGGGCCCGGTGCAGGCCGCCTGCCGCGGGTCCGCCCAGCGCGGCGGCGTAGTGCCGGGCAATGGCCAGTTGTTCATGGCGATCGAACGGCAGGAAAAACGAATTGAAGGGTGCGATGAAGCGCCACCCGCGGGGGCCTTGCTCCGCCACCTGCCGGCGGATGGATGCGGTCTGCCGGTCGACGCTGTCCCAGTCGCATGTTTCCAGCAGCGGGCGCAGAATGTTGACATTCGCCTCGAGGTCGTCCGGATCAATGTCCAGCGCCCGTCGGAGGCAGTCGATCGCCTGCGGCCCCTGCCCGGCGAGGTGCCAGGCATTGGCGAGGTTGACCCAGATGCCGGCATTGCGCTCCGGGGCGATCCGTGCGGCCTCCTGGAGCTGGGCCATTCCCTCGTCGTAGCGGTGCAGCGCCATCAGCAGCGCACCCAGGTTGCTGGTGGCCGAGGCGTTGTCAGGCTTCTTGCGGAGCGCCGCGCGGAAGGCCTTTTCGGCTTCCGGCAGGTCGCCCCGGCCCCAGAGGGCCAGGCCCTCGTCGTTGAGGCGGCGGCTGGGCCGATCGGAGGCCAGCGCACGGACGAGGCGGGTCAGCACAGGAGGAAGGCGGTCCGGTCGGCAAAACGGGGAGGGTGCGGCCAACCAGTCTACCCGACCGGTGGTCCACTAGGTTCAGGCCTGCCATCACGCGCGGCCGGCGCGCCGCTGCACGCCCTGCCGCAGGCCGGGGGCCGGCCTATTTCATTCCTGGGCTACGCCGACGAATGCCACCTGGGGTGGTCGTTGCAGCCACGCCTGCAAGAGTGGGCGCTGGACCTGCAGCAGCACCACCAATCGAGCCTCACCGACGGCCTGCGCTGCATGGCCCTGGCGAAGCTGGGCCTGGCCTGGCTGCCCCTGGCCCTGGTGCGCGACGACCTGCAGGCCCGCCGTCTGGTGCGCGCGGGTGACGCCGGCTACGACGTGCCCCTGCACTACCTGCTGCTGCGCCGCCGCGGCGCCCTGGCCCAGCAGGCCGAACGGCTGTGGGTCTTCCTGGGCGCATGGGCGGCCGAACCAGGCTTGCGGATGGCACGGCCGCTGCTGGCCGCGGCCGCGTAGCCTGGCAGCCGCCGTCCTGTCCGGACCGCCCGTTCAGAGGCAGACGATCGACTTGCCGATCTGCTCCCGGCGTTCGATACGTTCGTGCACCTTCTCCACATCGTCCAGCGCATAGCGCCCTGCAATGTCGATCTGCAGCCGGCCTTCCCGCAGCGCCGAGAACACATCGTCCGCGCGGCCTTGCACCGTGTCGCCATCCGCCATGTGGTCGGCCAGGCGGGGCCGCGTCAGGAACAGCGAGCCCGCTTCCCCCAGCTCGATGGGGTCGAGATCCACCACCGAGCCGGAGACGTTGCCGTAGTTCACCACCAGGCCCCGTGTGCGCGTGGCGCGCATGCTGTCACGCAAGGTGGTGCGCCCCAGCGAATCGAACACCACGTCCACGCCCCGGCCTCCGGTCGCAGCCCTTACCGCATCGGCAAAGCCTCCGCCGTCGTACAGCATCGCCCTGTCGGCACCACGCGCAACCGCCACGGCACATTTTGCCTCGGTGCTGGCGGTGGCAAAAACGGTGGCGCCCCTGCGCTTGGCCATCTGGATCAGGATCTGGCCGATGGCCCCCGAGGCGGCATGCACCAGGCAGGAGTCGCCTGCGCCGATCCGCGCCACGTCATGCACCAGGTAATGCGCCGTACACCCCTGGAACATGGCCGCCGCCGCCAGGTCGTAGCCGATGTCGTCCGGCAGCCGCGCGGCACGCGCCGCCGGTATGCAGGCATAGTCCGCGTAGCTTCCCCAGGCAATGCACCATACGACGCGGTCGCCCGCTTTCAGGCTGCGAACGCCATCCCCCACGGCCACGACCTCGCCGGAGCCCTCCATGCCCAAGGTGCACGGCAGCCTGACGGGGTAGGTCTGCGACACGGCGTATTTGCCCTGCCGGGTATGGATGTCCATGAAGTTGATGCCGGCGCAGACGACGCGCACCAGGATCTCCCCCGCGCCGGCGACCGGCACCGGCGCATCGGTCCGCTTCCGCATGACCTCGGGGCCCCCATACTGCTCGATGGTGATGGCGCGCATGGTCTGCGCCTTCATTGCGCCACGATGGCGTTCGTGGCGACCACTTTTCGCCAACGGGCGGTCTCCGATCGCACCAGTTCGGCAAAACGCTCGGGCGTGCCCCCGCCAATCTCATTGCCCTGGCCGAGCATCTGGGCACGAATGGCGGGGTCGGCCAGGGCCGCAATCACCGCCGCATTGATCTTGTGGACCACCCCGGCCGGCATGCCGGCAGGCCCGATCAGGCCTTGCCAGTTCTCCATGTGGAATCCCGGGATGCCGGCCTCCGCCATCGTCGGCACCTCGGGTGCAATGGGGGAACGGTGCTCGCTGGTGATCGCCAGCGCCCGCAGCTTGCCGGCCTGGGTGGAAGGCAGGGCCGAGTACATGGGCTCGAAGATGAAGTCGAGCTGGCCCCCCATCAGATCGACGGTGGCGGCGGCGCCGCCCTTGTAGGGAATGTGGGTCATCTGGCCCCCCGCCATGGACTTGAGCAACTCGCCCGACAGGTGGTGTGCGCTGCCCTGGCCGCTGGACCCGTACGACAGCCCGCCCTTTTTGGTCTTCGCCGCCGCGACGAGATCCGCCACCGACCGGTAGCCCGACGCCGGGTTCACCAGCAGGATCAGCGGCCCGCGCTCGATGAGCGCGATCATGGTCAGTTCCTTGAGGGGGTCGAACCGGTTCCTGGTGAAAAGCGAGGGATTCACCGACAGCGGCGCCAGGTTCCCCATGCCCAGGGTGTAGCCGTCCGGCTTGGCACGCGCCACCATCTCGGTACCGATATTGCCCGCCGCGCCGGGCCGGTTGTCCACCACCACCGGCTGGCCGAAACGGGCGGCCATGAAGCGGCCGATCTGCCGGGCGCGCTGGTCCGTGCTGCCGCCGGGTACGTAGGCCACGATGACGGTGACAGGCTTGGCGGGGTAGGCCTCTTGCGCGATGGCGCGCTGGAGAGGGGTGGCGAGCAAGGGGGTGAGCCCCATGGCCCGGAGGATCTGTCTGCGCTGCATGGATGTCTGCCTTTAGGAGGGGGCCGCGGCTCTGCGGTCCCGGCACTGGGCGCAATGTCTGTGCCAAGCGGCCTCACCGCTCCAAGCCGTTGATTTATATGAAGAAGTCCAATTTGCAGCGGCTATAGCAATGCATTCATGTTTCGTTTATGAACCATACGTTTCAAATTTATCCTTGGCTGCTACACTGAAAACATGTCCATGGAACCCGACCCGACGGCCGATGGCAGGCACCGCCTGGTCACCATCTGGGGGGTCAGCGCCTATGAACTGGCCGAGCTGGTGCTCCTCCATGCACCGGCCTTTGCCGACCGTGCCCGCCTGCAGGTCGTGCGGAACCACTTCGAGGGCGCCGTCGCCGGCATTCGCCAGCGGCTCCAGAGCGAGCGCTGCGATGTCCTCCTGACGGCGGGCGCCAACGCCGACTACCTGCGCAGCCACCTCGACATGCCGGTGGTCGCGGTACGGGTCGGCGGCTATGACGTGATGGCAGCACTGGCCAAAGGCCGCCAGATCTCCGACCGCATCGCGCTGCTCCTCTACCGCGAAGTCCCGCCGGAAGTCCACCAGTTCATCCGGACGTTCCAGCTCGGCCTGGAGGTGCGGGCCTACGAAACCGAAATCGATGCCCGCAACACCGTGGCCGAACTGGTACACGCGGGTTTTCGGGTGGTCATCGGCGCAGGCCTGGCGGTACGCCTCGCGCAGGACAGCGGCATGACCGGCATATTCCTCTACTCCTCGGCCTCCGTGGCGCACGCCATCGAGGACGCGATTGGCATGGCCCGTGCGCAGCAGCAGGTAAGCGCGCGCGGGGAAATGCTGTCGAGTGTGCTGCAGCACCTGGAGGACGGCGTGGTCGCCGTGGACCACCAGGGCCGGGTGCTTGCGGCCAACCCGGCCGCCACCGCCTTCATGGAAGGCCCGCCGCTGGCCGTGGTGGGCCGGCCGTTGCGCAGCGTCCTGCCCCAGCTGGACGCCCTGCCGGTCATTGCACAGGGCCAGGGCGAGGCGTCGGTCGTCTACGAAATGCGCCACCAGAAGGTGGTCGTCGACAGCACACCGCTGCTGGAGTCGGGCAAGCCCATCGGCGCGGTTTTCACCCTGCACCGTCCGGCCGCGGTGGAGCAGGCGTTCGGCCGCCTGCGTGCCCACAACCGCGCACGCGCAGCACGCTATAGCCTGTCGCAGGTGGTGCAAGACTCCCCCCAGATGCAGGCGATCGTGCGGCGCTGCGAGATGCTGGCCGCCCGCAGTGATGCCACCGTGCTGGTGTCAGGGCCGAGCGGGGTCGGCAAGGAAATGCTGGCACAGGGCATCCACAACGCCAGCCGGCGCCGGTCCCAGCCTTTTGTGGCCGTGAACTGCGGCGCCCTGACGGAGTCCCTCGTGGAGAGTGAATTCTTCGGCTACGAGGATGGCGCCTTCACCGGTGCGCGCCGCCACGGAAAATCGGGCTTCTTCGAGGCAGCGCACCGCGGCACGCTGTTCCTGGATGAGATCGCCGAACTCCCCCTGCAGTTGCAAACACGGCTGTTGCGTGTGCTGCAGGAGCGCGAGGTGACACGGGTCGGCGGAGTGTCGGCCATTCCTGTCGATGTCAGGATCGTGGCCGCGACCCACCGCGACCTGTTGTCCATGGTGCGTGCCGGGAGCTTCCGCGAGGACCTCTACTACCGCATCGGCGTCCTGCGTATCGCCGTCCCCCCGCTGCGCGACAGGCCCGAGGACGTGGTGGCCCTGGCCCGGCGTTTTGTCACCGCCGCCCTGCGCGAAGCCGGTGCCGAGCGCTGGATCGAGCCGGTCCTCCAGGCCCTGCCCGCAGGCCTGGCCGGCCACGACTGGCCGGGAAACGGCCGGGAACTCGACAACCTCTGCAGGCGCATCGCGATCGCATGTGCAGAGCACGATGCACCGGTCCGGTCCCAGGACATCCGGGGGCTGATGGACGAAAGGCCGCCATCCTCCGATGGGACGGTGCCCGCACCCACCACGGCCTCCGACCTGGCGCACCACCGCAAGATGCAGGAGCGCCAGCACGCGCAAGCCGTGCTGGCGGCCTGCGGCGGGAACCCGTCGGAGGCGGCCCAACGGCTGGGCGTCAGCCGAACCACCCTGTGGAGAAAACTCAGGGCGTAAGCAGGGCGCGGTTGCCGAACCGGCGGCCGGTCACCCGGCCAGTGACACCAGCCAGGGCCGGAGTTCGTCCTTTTCTTCCAGCCCGAAGCCCGGTGCCTCGCTGGGCCGTACGGTGCTGCCCCCCAGCGCGCAGGCCGCCGGATAACCACCGAAGGGCTGGAACACACCAGGATAGGCCTCGCAACCGCCCAGCCCCAGGCCGGCAGCGATGTGCAGGTTGATCAGGTGGCCGCCATGCGGGTAGGCCTGCGCCCGGTCGAAGCCATGGGCCTCCAGCAGGGCCAGCATACGGGCGTATTCGGTCAGACCATAGGCCAGGCCGGCGTCCATCTGGAAGATGTCGCGCCCGGGCCGCATGCCACCGAAACGCACCAGGTTCTGTGTATCAGCCAGCGAGAACAGGTTCTCGCCGGTGGCAATGGGGCCGGCGTAGGCCCGGGCCACCTCGGCGTTGAGTGCGTAGTCGAGCGGGTCGCCGATTTCCTCGAACCAGCGCAGGCCGTAGGGGGCGATGGCTTCTGCATAGGCCAGGGCGGTGGCGGTGTCGAAGCGGCCGTTGGCATCCACCGACAGGCGTTTGCCGTCGCCGGCAATCGCCAGCGCTTCCTCGATGCGGCGCAGATCCTGCGCCAAGGGCGCACCGCCGATCTTCATCTTGTAGGCCGAGAAGCCCATGGCCTGGTAGCCGCGCAGTTCGTCCGACAAGGTCTTGCCCTGGCCGGGCTCGTAGTAGTAGCCGCCGGCCGCATACACGTCCACGCTGCGCGCCACGGCCGGCCGGCCATGGGCGCGCGCGATGCCCGCATAGGCCGGCTCGTCGTCGAGCTTGGCATTGAGGTCCCAGATGGCAAGCTCGATGGCCCCCACCGCCGCCGCGCGGTCGCCATGGCCGCCGGGCTTCTCGTTGCGCATGGCCACCTGCACGACCTTGGCGGGGTCGAAATGCCGCCCGTCGTCGGCCAGCAAAACACCGGGCGCCGCCGCCAGCACACGCGGGATGAAGCGCTCGCGCAGCAGGCCGCCCTGCCCGAAACGCCCGATGGAATCGAAAGCGAAGCCGGTGACCGGCTGGCCGCCCCGCAGCACGTCGCTCACCACCGCCACCAGGGAGACGGTGTGCTCGGCAAAACTCACCACCGCGTTGGCGATGTTGCCCTCGAGCGGTACCGTCAATTCACGGATGTCTACGATCTTCATGCTCTCACTCCGCCTTGATGCCGCCGGTCTTGATCACCTGGCCCCAGCGCGTGTACTCGCTGGCGATGTATTTGCCGAAGTCGTCGGCGCTGCCGCCCACCGTCTGCATGCCGATCTTGTCCATGCTCTGCTTCACCGCATCGGTGGCCAGCACCTTGCGCAGGTCGTCGTTGACCTTGTCGCGGATGGCCGGGCTCAGGCCCGCCGGCGCCATGACACCGAGCCAGCCCAGCACGTCGAAACCCGGCAGGCCGCTTTCGGCCAGGGTGGGCACTTCGGGCACCGCGGCGTCGCGCTTCGCGGTGGAGACGGCAAGGATGCGCACCTGCCCCGACTTCAGGAACGGCACGGCCCCCGGCAGCGAATCGAACAGCGCGTCGAGCTGGCCGCCCAGCATGTCGGTATAGGCCGGGGCCGACCCCTTGTACGGGATGTGTACCAGGTTGACGCCGGCACGCTGCTTGAACAGCTCCATGGTCAGGTGCTGGGTGGAACCGTTGCCGCCCGAGCCGTAGTTAAGCTTGCCGGGCGCCGCCTTGGCGGCGGCCACCAGTTCCTGCACCGTCTTGTATTTGGAATTGGCCGGGACCACCAGGGCCTGCGACACGCCGGCCACATTCATGATGGGCGTGAAGTCCTTGCGCGGGTCGTAGCCGATGCTTTTGTTCAGGTGGGGGCCGATGGCGGTCGGGCCGCTGGAGCTCAGCAGCAGCGTGTAGCCGTCGGACGGCGCACGCATCACGATCTGGCTGCCCAGGGCGCCGCCGGCGCCCGGCCGGTTGTCCACCACCACACCCTTGCCCCACAGCTTGCCCAGCGCATCGGCCAGGATGCGCGCCAGGATGTCCCCCGACTGCCCGGGCGTGAAGGGCACGACGATGGTGACCGGGCGGGCCGGGTAGGCATCGGCCTGCGCCCAGCCCAGAGCGGGGAGCAGTGCAAGGGGCGCCATACAGGCAAGGGCACGGACGAGGGTGCGGCGACGGGGCATGGGGTGTCTCCTTTTCGGAAGTGGCACAGGGCTAATGTAATGACATATTAATATGTCATTACATTTTAGGCAAGCCCTTGCTACACTGGCTGCCTGATGAGCACCACCCGCTACGCCCAGGTCGCCCAGTCGCTCGCGGCCGGCATCGGCTCGGGGCGTTTCCCCGTAGGCAGCCTGCTGCCGACCGAAATGGAGCTGTGCGCCCTCTACGGCACCAGCCGGCCGACCGTGCGTGCGGCGCTGGCCGAACTGGCATCCATGGGCATGGTGACGCGGCGCAAACGGGTGGGGACCCGGGTCGAGGCGCCGGCCGCGGCCGCGGGCTACAGCCAGTCGCTGGCCTCGCTGGAGGACCTGACGCAGATGGCCGCCCACCAGGGGCGTGTGGTGCAGCACCAGGAGATCCAGGTGGCCGACGCGGCGCTGGCAGCCGAAATCGGCTGCCCTGCCGGCAGCCGTTGGCTGCGGCTGGACATGCTGCGCCTGGGCCTGGACGAAGATCCGCGCCACCCCATGGGCATCAGCCGGGTCTACGTGGCCGCCGCCTACGAGGACATTCCCAAGCTGCTGAAGAAGTCGCCGCGCGCGCTGCTGAGCACCCTGATCGAGAACCACTATGGCCGGCGCATTGCCGAGGTGGAGCAGACGGTGCAGGCCGTCGCCGTGCCCGCCGAACTGGCGGCCGCCCTGGACGCCAGCGCCGGCTCACCGGCGCTGAAGATCGTGCGCCGCTACCTGGACCAGGCGCGCGAACTCGTCGAGGCCACGGTGACCCTGCACCCCGGCGACCGCCTGGTCAGCAAGTCGCTGTTAAAGCGCCAGCCTGGATAGGCGGCCAAGGCGGCATGCACACGGCATCCCGGTCGACAGCCCAACAAGTCCTGACGGCAGGGTGGGCCATAGCTCCGGAATGCCAGGCCCGTAGAAACCGCCCATGCCGACGACCGTGCGCGGCAACTCAGGAAATCGTCCAGGGGGGGCTCGGACTGAACGCCGCGACAAGGAAGTCGCTCATGGCGCGCACCTTCGCCGGGGGCGCCCGATCCGGCGCACGGACCAGGTGGATGCCACCAAGATCCGCCGTGTCCGCATCCAGCACAATGCGCTCCAGTGCACCTTGCCGGATCGCGTCGGCGACAATGAATTCGGGTTCGTAGAGAACTCCGAGTCCGGCGACAGCGGCGGCGACCAATGCATCGCCATTGTTGGTCCGCAGGCTTCCCTTGACGGCGACGCGCCTGTCCGAGCCCGCGCCGAAACGCCATTCGTCCGGGCGCGACAGGTTCGACAGGGAAAAGCTCAGACAATTGTGCTCCTGCAGATCGATCCAGCGCCTCGGGCGTCCCCGCTGCGCCAAATACCCCGGGGCCGCGCAAACGACCATGGCGCTGTCGGCCAGCTTGCGGGAAACAAGGCGGCTGTCCTTCAACGGTCCCACCCGGATCGTCAAATCCCAGCCCTCTTCCATCAAGTCGACAACCCGGTCGTTCAGCCCGAGGTCCACGATGACCCTGGGGTGCTGCTGGTAGAACCCATGCAGGATCGGCGCCAGGTAACGTGCACCAAACGACAACGGCGCATTGAGTCGCAGCAGTCCCGTGGCGTCCACACGCTGCGAGGCGATCACGGCTTCCACCTCCTCCAACTCCGGTAGCAGGCGGCTGCAGGCCTCCAGGTACTGTTGCCCCGCCTCGGTCAACGCGAGCTTGCGTGTGCTCCGAAGGAAGAGTCGGACCCCGAGGCGCTCCTCCAGCGCGTCCATGTGCCTGGCGGCCATCGCGGGCGACAGCGCCATTTGCCGCGCAGCGGCGGAAAACGAACCTGCCCGCGCTGCACGCATGAATACCTGCATTCCCGTGATGCGATCAAGCATGCATATATCTCACTGAGAATAGGAACTGAATCAACAAGAAGATAGATTATCAATCAGCAGGAGAAGGTCTAAGCTGATGGTCTACACATACAGAGGCCGCTTCGGCCTGCAGGACCCCAGAATGAACACCCCGACTACAGCGACATCCTCCTTGACGCTGTCGCGGCGCGACTTGCTCACCACCGCCTCTTTTGGCGGCCTGGGTGTCGCCCTCATGGGCTGCGCAGAAGCCTCTGGACGCGTATCGCCGGCGGTCACGGCACGCTGGAATCGCGCCGGTGCGCTGGACGCGGCAATTCAGGATGCCGTGTCCACCGGCCGGATCGTCGGCGCCACGGTAGTCGCTGCCCAGGACGGAGAAATCGTCTACCACCGCGCGGCCGGGTTCGCCGACCGCGAGGCCCAGCGCCGAATGGCGGAAGGCGAACTTTTCCGCCTGGCGTCGATGACCAAACCGATTGTCTGCGTGACCGCGCTCGCGCTGATGGACCAGGGCCAACTTCGCCTGGAAGATCCGATCACCCGCTGGCTGCCCGACTTCCGTCCGAAGTTGCCCAACGGGCGCGAGCCGGTCATTACCGTACGCCATCTGCTGACGCATACGGCGGGCCTGGGTTATGGTTTTCTCGAGGCCGCCGATGGCCCCTACCACCGGCTCGGCGTATCCGACGGGCTGGATGCCTCCGGCCTGAGGCTGGCGCAAAACCTCCAGCGGATCGCGTCGGCTCCCTTGCTCTTCGAGCCCGGAACCCGCTGGCAGTATTCGGTGGCGATCGACGTCCTGGGGGCCGTGATCGAACGCGTGACCGGCACGGGCCTGCCGGCAGCCGTTCGCCGCATCGTGACCGCCCCCTTGGGCATGTCCACCATGGAGTTCGTCGCTCCGGCCAGCACCGTGATGGCGACGCCCTATGGCGATGCGGATCCACAGCCCGTCCGCATGACAGAGACCTTCTCGCTCAAGTTCGGGCCCAGCGCGATCGTCTATTCGCCTGCGCGCGCCTTTGACCCCAAGGCCTTTGCTTCCGGCGGTGTCGGCATGGTGGGAACCGCGCGGGACTACCTGCGATTCGCGGAGGCGATGCGCGCCGGCGGCGCGGGCATCATCCGGCCGGAAACTGCGGCCGCGATGGCCGCCAATGCCGTCGGGGATCTGCAGGTCGCGGCAGCAGGCCCGGGCTTTGGCTGGGGTCTCGGCGTGGCGGTTCTGAAAGATCCGGCAGTGGCCACATCGCCCGCGACCGCCGGCTCCTGGAACTGGTCCGGTGTATACGGTACGACCTTCTGGGTAGATCCGGTCGAGAAGCTCTCCGTCGTCGCGCTGACGAACACCGCCGTTGCGGGGATGACAGGCAGCTTCCCCACGGCGCTTCGCCGCGCGGTCTACGTGGGCTAGTTCAAGGCCCACGGAAACAGCAGCGCCGCGCAGCCGCGGTTGCAGGCGCAGGACCACGGGCACCGATTGGCTCCGCCCACAAACCACTTTGGGAGAATTCGATGAGAACCTATCAAATCCGCGCAGGAGCCGGCATCGCCGGACTTGAACGTTGCGAAGTGCACAGCAAGCCACTGGGCCCGACCGACGTCCGCGTCCGCATGCGTGCTGCATCCATGAATGCCCGCGACCTGAGCTTTGCGCGTGGCACCTTCTACAGAGCCCCCAGCCATCCACTCGTACCTCTGGTGGATGGCTGCGGCGAGGTCGTCCAAGTGGGCCCTGGCGTGGACCGCTTCAAGGAAGGCGACCGCGTCATCACGACCTATTACCCGCGGTGGCTTGACGGTCCCATTGCCCAGGCCAAGACATCGGTCTCCTTCGGCGCCCAGATCGACGGCACGCTGGCCGAGGAAATGGTTGCATCGCAGGAGTCGTTCGTACGGGCACCTGCCACCTTGGACGATCACCACGCCGCTACGCTCTCCTGTGCGGGTTTGACCGCGTGGAACGCGCTGTTTGGTGCAGGCCGGTTGACACCGGGTGCCAAGGTACTGCTTCTGGGAACCGGCGGGCTTTCCGTGTGGGCGCTCCAGTTGGCCCATGCAGCGGGCCTCTATCCCATCATCACATCGTCGCAGGACGACAAGCTCGAACGCGCGCGCAGGCTTGGGGCACGCGCCACGGTGAACTACCGCAAGACACCGGAGTGGCAGGACGAGGTGTTGCGCCTGACGGACGGGCAAGGCGTCGATCTGGTGGTCGAGGTTGGAGGCGAGGGGACGCTGGCGCGCTCGCTCACGGTCTGCCGCACAGGGGGAACGGTTGCGGTCATTGGCCGAGTCGCAGGCGCAGGAGGCGTGCTCATCGAACCCGGTGCGCTCATCGGTGGCGCCAAGCAACTGGTAGGCATCACCGCCGGCAGCAGAGCCATGCTCGAGGAACTCGTGAACTTTGTCGATGTCAATGGCATCGCCCCGGTGATCGACCGGACGTTTGCCTTCGAGCAAGCCCAGGCCGCATACCTGCACGTCGAGCAAGGCAAGCACTTTGGAAAGGTGGTCATCGATGTGCACTCCTGAAACCACCACCCCGCTCTCGCGGCGAGATGACCGAGCGTCGAACAGGCGCTCCCGCAGTGTTGGCGCCGGGGGCATTTCCCTGGCAGCGCTGTGGCTGGCGCTGCTCGCTGCGCCATCGGCGTCGGCCACCGAGCCGGTGCACATCGGGATCACGACCATCCTCAGCGGACCAAACGCCGATCGTGGGCAAAGCGAACAATTCGGCGTCGAGCTGGCACTGCAGCGGGTCAACGACGCAGGTGGCGTGCTGGGCCGTCGCCTTGAAGCACTTTACGGCGATCACGGGGCCAATCCCGCGGCAGGCGTCGCCGCAGCGAAGCGCCTCATCGAGCAGCAGCACGTCAGCGTGCTGGTGGGGGCTTTGTCCACGCCGGTTACCCGTGCGGTCATGCCTGTCGCCAAGGATGCGAAGGTGCCCTTCGTCATCGATATCTCGACGGGCCAGGAGTTCGTGGACGCCGCCGGTTCCGGCGGAAACGACTACGTCTTCAAAACCAGCCCGTCTGACCTGGATGTGGCGGCGGCGGTGATGCAGCGCCTCAAGGCGCAAGGTGTCCGCACCGTCGCGGTGGTGGCAGATGACATCGACTTCAATCTTGCCAATAAAGTCGCGGCAGAAAGGGCCGCGGCAACGGCAGGCATCCGGATCGTGGCGGTCGAGACCGTTCCGAAAGGAAGTACGGACCTGTCGGCCATCGTTGCCCGCCTGGATGCCGCACACCCTGATCGGATCGTCTGTTTGCTGAGCGCCTCGAATGCGCCATTCTTCCGCGCCTACCAGGCCAGCGCGAACATTCCCCTGGCCGGCCGCATTGACTTCCCATCCGCACTGGCCGCGGTGTCACCGCAGTTCATCGCCGCGGGTGGCCTTGATCGCGCCGAGAGCGTGACGGCATTCAACGGAGCACTCGACGCCCAGGGCGTCCAAGACTTCATGCAGGCCTACCGCGGCAAGTACGGCATAGCGCCCAACCAGCGCGCATTCTTCGCCTACGAGACGATCCTGGTGATCGCGGATGCGATCCAGCGGGCACACTCGACCGCCCCGGCCGAGATTCAGAAAGCACTGAAATCATCGAATTTCCCGTCGGCGCTAGGCGGGAACTACACCATGGACGGGAACAACCATGCACACACGTGGCTGCAGCTCGTGACCGTGCAAGGAAGCAGGCCTTCGGTCGCGGCCATCTCGGGTTTGTAATCGATAAGACGGACATGTACGAGAGGGAAGGCGTCCGGAACGCGGGGGCGCCGTGTCCGCCCAATTTCTACCGGTATGGCTGGAGCGGGGCCGCCTGCCGCGGAGGGGTATGAAGAGATATTTCTCCATTAATTCTCAATATTTGAGAAGTTGCATTGCCCTTAAAGAGGGCCTCAACCATGATTCCCCCACTGTCAAACCGGCGCGAACATGGACACCAAGGCACTACGCGAAGACCTCCGAGACCCACGGCGGGCCCATGCTGCTCGCGGCGTTGAAGGGTACGCCATACCGGCCGTCCTTTTGCACTGGGCCATGGCGCCGCTCATTCTCGTGGGCATATTTTTGGGTTTGTATATGGTTCGGCTTGGTTTCAGCCCTGCCAAACTCTTTCTGTATTCGATCCACAAATGGATCGGAGTGACGATCTTCGTATTGGGCGCCACACGCCTGGCGTGGAGGGTGACCCACGCAGCCCCCGTACAGATCGCGTCAATGCCGGGCTGGCAAAGGCGCGCTGCAGGTGTTCTGCACGGCGTGCTTTATCTGTTGATGCTGGCCGTACCCTTGGTGGGCTGGCTGTACTCATCCGCCAGCGGCGTGCCCACGGTGTTCCTGGGCATCCCCGCATTTCAGCTCCCCGATGCGATTGGCAGGGATGCAGCGCTCGCCCCGCAACTGAAAGCCTTGCACCAAGCGCTCGGCTATTTTTTCGCCTCACTGGTTGTGCTGCATATCGCGGCCGCGGCCAAGCACCATTTCGTCAACAAGGACGGTGTATTGCGTCGCATGTGGATAGCCCGCATCGATTGATCGAATCCTCAACCCGAGAACACCAAGATGAAAAAGCACCTGTACTTGTCGGCCTTGCTAGCCGTCGGCTGCATGGCGCCGGCTTTCGCGGCCCAGCGCGTTGTGGCAGACAGCGCCCAGCTCCAGTTCAGCTTCAAGCAGACGGGCGTCCCTGGCGAAGGGCGCTTCCGGCGATTCACGCCCGAGGTCTCTTTTGATGTGAGCAAGCCCGAGTTGGCGTCCATCCGCGTCGAAGTCGACGTCTCGAGCCTTGAGCTCGGAGACTCCGGCTGGAGCAGGGACCTGCAAGGCCACGACTGGTTCGATGCCGCGCAATTCGCCAAGGCGGTGTTCACTGCAGCCGGCGCCAGGTCTCTCGGCGAGGGAAAGTACGAGGCGCCCGGTAGGCTGGTCATCAAAGGCGTGGGCCGTGATGTGACCGCTGCGTTCACCGCAAAAAAAGCGGGGGACACCACCACGATAGAGGGTGTCATCCCTGTCAAACGACTGGCCTTCGGCGTCGGCGCCGGGCCTTGGTCGGACGTGGGCATGGTCGCCGACGACGTCGTAATCCGCTTTCGCCTGGCACTCGCCGGCTCCTGACCCCACCCCAGAAAGATCCCGATGAAACAAGCGCTCCCCCTACTGCTGCTGTCTGCTCTGCTGGGAGCCGGCGCCGCTTGCGCGGCACCGCAAACCTATGCGGTTGATTCCCGGCACACCTATCCCCGTTTCGAGATCAGCCATTTCGGCTTCTCGATGCACAGCGGCATATTCACCCAATCTTCCGGCACCATCGTGCTCGACACGGCGGAAAAGACCGGGCAGGTCGACATCGCGGTGCAGACCGCATCCATCGATACCGGCGCTGAGGACCTGGAGAAGGTACTGCGCTCACCGGCCTTCTTCGATGCCGGGAAGTATCCGCAGATGCGCTTCCAATCGCAGGCATTTCAGTTCGACGGCGACAAGCTGGCGACAGTACAGGGTCAGCTCACCTTGCTCGGCGTGACCCAGCCCTTGGTGCTCACCGTCGTTCGCTTCCATTGCGGCGCACATCCCGTCAGCAAGAAGGAGGAGTGCGGGGCCAATCTGGCCGGAACGATCAAACGCTCGGACTTCGGCATGAAAACCTTCCTGCCGGGTGTGGGTGACGAGGTGCGACTGATCGTTCAGGTCGAAGCCATCAAGGAATAGAGGTTCCCCGGATGACCGAAATAAAAGCAACGGTACCGGGCGGTCCAGGCGATGTGGCCATGCATTGGATCAACGGCCGGTGGGTCGACTCGGCCCGGCACAGCAAGAGCATGAACCCTGCGACGGGTGAAGTTATTGGCACCTACGCCGATGGCGGAGCGCACGAGGCGCAGCAGGCCATCAATGCGGCGGTGCGCGCACTGCGTGAAACCGACTGGAAAAACAACCGCGAACTTCGGTCGCGCGTCCTCAATGCCATGGCGGACCGGTTCGAAGCACGGGCCGATGAACTGATTCGAATGCTCGGCACGGAGAACGGCAAGGTCGCTGCTGAAGCGACCTTCGAAGTACGCGCAGCGGTGGTCTCCACTTTGCGCTACCACGCAGCGCTGGTATTGACCGAGTTCGGGCGAGTCACGGAGTCCAGGCCGGGCAGCCTCTCGCTGGTGATCCGCCAGCCCGTCGGCGTCGCTGGCATCATTGTGCCGTGGAACTCGCCTGTTGCCCTGATTGTGCGGTCGCTGGCGCCAGCGCTCGCCGCTGGCGTGACCGCCGTGGTGAAGCTGCCCGGACAGACGGCCCAGGTCAACGCGCTGATCGGTCAGGTCATCGCAGAAACTCCCGGTTTGCCCACGGGGGTTGTCAACCTCTTCACGGAGTCCGGCAGTGAAGGTGCCAGGCTCCTGGTGGCCTCGCCCGATGTCCCCGTCATCAGTTTCACCGGAAGTACGCGCACGGGGCGGGCAATTGCTGCCGCGGGTGCCCCGCGCCTGAAGCAGCTGGGCATGGAGCTTGGCGGCAAGACCCCGATGGTGGTCTTCGACGACGCCGACCTGGATGCCGCGCTGCCTGTGATCGAGAAGGGAATCACCGTTTTCGCGGGGCAGTTCTGCATGGCCGGTAGCCGTGTACTCGTGCAACGGGGCATCGCCGACCGGGTGAGAAACGCGCTGGCAGAACGCCTCGCCCATGTGAAGGCCGGTCCGGCCGCTGATCCAGGCAGCGACATGGGGCCGCTGATCGACAAGGCCAGCGTGATCCGGGTGGACCGCATGGTCGAGGAAGCGATAGCGGACGGCGCCCGGGTGCTGGTGCGTGGTGGACCGGTAACCGAAGGCCCATTGGCCAAGGGATCATTTTACCGGCCAACGCTGCTGGAGGTCGATGATTCGCGTATGGCCATCGTTCAAGAGGAGGTCTTCGGTCCGGTGCTCGTCATGCAGGTCTTCGGCACGGAAGCCGAAGCTGTTGCTCTGGCCAATGACAGCGAGTATGGCCTTGCCGCCAGCGTCTGGTCCCGTGACGCGGACCGCCCGCTGCGGGTTGCGCGCGAGTTGCAGGCGGGAACCGTGTGGATCAACAACTGGGCACTGCTCAGCGATGCGGCCGAAGAGGGTGGCTTCAAGCAAAGCGGCCAGGGCCGGCTGCGCGGCCTGGCAGGACTGGAAGACTTCCTCGAATACAAACATATCGCGCTGGCCCCGGGTCTGGTGGCCATGAAATAGTGCGAACACCATGCCCACGGAAATAGGAGCCGCTCTTGTGCAACTGGAACTCAGTGCCGGCAACCCGGCGGCACTCGCCACCTTTTACGCGAAGACGTTTTGCCTGGATACCATCGCGGACGACGGTGGCGTGCAATGCACGGCGCAGCAGCGGAAGCTGCGGATCGTGCCAGGCGAGGCAGGGCAACTGCGTCGTGCGGTCTACCAGTTCCACACACCTGCGCAATTCAAGGCACAGCGCGAGGCGCTGACGCTGCGAAGCCTCGATATGCTGTCGATGTCTCCCGAGAGCTTCTCGGTGCGTGACCCCGATGGCCGGCTGATCACGTTCATGGATGCCGCGCAGCCGGCCTTCTTGCCGGGTACGGCGCCTGGGCACCTCGAAGCCAGGCTGCAGCATTTTGGCGTGCGAACGCCGGCGGTCCAGGCCCTGGTCGATTTCTATGTAAACGAACTGGGATTCATACTGTCCGATCGCGTTCTGGACAAACAGGGTGACCTGACAGCCGCCTTCATCCGAACCGATTCGGAACACCATTCGATGGCGATCTTCCGGGGGCCCGTGGCACGTTTCGATCATTTCTCCTGCGAGGCTGCGGACTGGAATCACCTTCGGGATTGGGCTGATCACATGGCCGCAGTGGGCGTAGAGTTGGCCTGGGGCATTGGTCGCCACGGCCCCGGCAACGACACCTTCCTGATGGTGCGTGATACAGATGGAAATATGGGCGAGATTTCTTCCGACATGGAGATGTGTGCCTCGGATCGCGAAACCGGCATCTGGCCCCACCAGGCGCGGACATTGAACCAATGGGGCACGGCGATTATGCGTAGCTGACCGGGCATGACGACCTCGGCCAAAGTTCTGCAGGTGCTACGGCTCTTCACCCAGGGCCGCAAGCAGCTGTGCATCACCGACGTGATCGAACTACTGGACGTATCCCAGGCCACGGCCTATCGCTATCTGGTCGATCTCGAAGAAGCGGGAATGATTGAGCGAGCCAACCCCAATCAGTACGTACTCGGCCCCACTGTCGTCGAGCTGGACCGCCAAGTCCGTATCCACGATCCCTTGATTGCCGCATCGGCAGAGATCATGAAGAACCTGTCCGAGCGCATCGGTGGCACCGCGTTGCTGAGCCGCCTGCACGGGCGCAGGGTGATGTGTGTACACCAGACGACCGGGCGGTTCAGCCCTGTGAGCGTAAGTTATGAGCGCGGCCGCGCCATGCCGATGTACCGCGGTGCGACGTCAAAAATCATTCTGGCCAGCCTGGATCCGGCGAGCTTGCGCGACATCGTCCGGCAGGATGCGGGTGAACTGCGCCAAGCCGGATTGCCAGCCACGTTCGAGGCCTTGAACGCGTTTCTGGCGACTATCCGGTCAGCCGGGGTATGCCACGCGTCCGGTGAAATCGACAAGGATGTGGTGGCCTGGGCCACCGCCATCCACCATGGGAAAACCCTTTTGGGGAGCTTGAGCGTCGTCATTGACAGAAATGCACCCATTCCCGAAATAAAGAGCGTTGCAGACAAGCTGGTACGCGCAGCCTTGAGAATCGAAAGCCGGCTGGAACTGCCGACTCGCACCAGGCCACCCCGAGGAAGTCTGGAATAAATACCATGCGCTTGCGACAGGTACGGCACCGCCGCCATCGCCAGATGAAGGAAGACAGACTATGACCCGTCGAGGTACGAGATGAAACTACTGATCCTGGGCGCCACCGGTCTGGTGGGGCGCCACGTTCTCCAGGCCGCCTTGAACGATCCCCGTATCGGTCTCGTGCTGGCACCCACACGCCGGCCACTCCCGGCCCACGCCAAGTTGACCAACCCCGTTGCACCCGAACTTGAGGTCGCGCTCGCCAACATGCCCCGGCAGCCGGTGGACGCCATGGTCTGCGCCTTGGGCACGACCATGGCCAAGGCCGGCTCGCGGGAGGCATTTCGACATGCGGACTACGTGCTGCCCCTGGGGTTCGCACGCAGGGCATACGAAGAGGGGGCACAGGCGATTTCTCTGGTTTCCTCTCCTGGAGCGTCGTTCTCGGTTCCCTTTTTCTATTCGAGAACAAAGGCGGAGCTGGAAAGAGACATCGCGGCGGTCGGCTTCCCCTCTGTGACAATTGTGCGTCCCGGCATGATCGGCGGCGCCCGGGAGGAGTTTCGCCTGGCTGAACGGCTGGTATTGCCGGTGGCCCGCCTGCTTCAACCGATCTTGTCTAAAGGCCTTTGGATCAATCCGGCCGTGACGATCGCACAGGTACTGCTGGAGGCAGTGATCGCCCGTGACAAGGGCGTGCGGCTGCTGACGTCCAGGAATATTGTCGACGCAGTGGCCAGGTAGCGTGCCAGGCCGCGCCCCCAGCGGGATCGCGCGGAACCGTGGCATGTTGCGTTGGCGAAGAAATGTCGCCGCGTCCTCAAAGAAGCGCCTTGGCAGCTTCGATTCGCAGCGCCAGTGCCACGGTGTCGTCGTTCATGATCCGGAGCAGGAATGCTTTCGGATCGCCACCGGCAGGCCCGGCCACCGGCCCGGTGCGCGGGCTCGGTTGCGCATGCTGCACCTGCTGCGTATCTGCGCCCAACTGCTCCCACGCGGCGTCGAAAGCCGGCGGCGTCATCACCTTCAGCTTCCCCAGCAAGGCGGCCTGGCCTTCCTCACCAGGGGGGATGTCGAGCCAGGGCGTATCGGCAAAGACAGGCGCGAGATCCGGCGCCACAAATGCGGACCAGTTACCACTTTGTTCCTGAAGCGCCGGTACCGGATGGGCATGAAGCTCCTGGCGCTGTGCCGAGGCGTCTGCCGCGGGCATCAGGCGAATCCGCTTGGCGGCGATGTCGGCAAGGAACCGCGACCGCAGGCTCTCCAGAAACGCATGGGCCTGCGGGACGGGGATCGGCTCCGCCAGTGAGAACCAGAGCTGCAAACCATCGACACCGGAAACCGCAATGGCGGGCGCGGGAAGGTCCAGTTCGGTCTGGACGCCCCGCCAGACCCGTGAGAGGACTTTCCAATCCGGCGGCCCCGCCAGTTCCAGCACCAGGGAGCGCACCCGGTCCTGCGCATCGACCAGGGCGGTTGAAGGGATGCCGCTCTGCGGGTGCGGCACCGCGCTCGGGAGGTACAGGCGATGCAGCTCAGACTGCAGTGGATTCATGGCGTTGTGATCGATCCGGGTTGGTTGGGTACGACTCTACCGCCATCGGTGGATGGATACTACGCCACATGAGTAGCCCAGCAACCATCCGCGGCCGGCAGGGACCACGGATTTCCGCCCGCAGGCCGTAGCGGCCTGCCAGGATCGCGCCCGTTTCCGCCGATATGAAGCTCACGCTGCCCTTCCTTCGAGGCAATTCGTCCCGAACCAAGATCATCGCCGGCACCGCACTGCTGTCTTCGTGCCTGGTCGTCGCCTTCGTGCTGATGGTCGATTTCAGCTACCGCAATGCCATGGCGGAGCAAGGCGCCAGCCTGCGCAACCTGTCGTTCGCCTTCAGCGCGCAGACCCAGGGCACCATGCAGCTGATCGAGCAGCTGATGTCGCAAACCGAGGTGCAGTACGGAGAGGAAACCAGGCCGGACCGCGACGGCGTAGCCCGCAAGGGCGACAACTCGCACACCAAGGGGCCGCTCAACGACAGCCTGCTGGACATCTCGGTACTCGACAAGGACGGCAGGCCGGTGCTGGTCCACAGCACCGGCAAGGGCGCGGGAGAGGCCGCCCCCACCCTCGCCGGCTTCCGCGCCGAGGTGCGCAGCGGTATCGACCTGACCGTCGAAACATCCGCCCGGGAACCACGCAACGCCATCCTGAAATTCGGCAGGCCCTTCACCAACGCCAGCGGCGTGGTGGTCGGCACCATCGTCGTCCGTATCGACGCCAGCGAGCTGCAGCGACTCTACGAAACCATCGACGTGGGCGCAGGCGGCTCGGTCACGCTGATACGCCTGGACGGCCAGATGCTGGTGCGCGGCCCCGCCCTGCCGGGCTGGATCGGCAGGAACATGGCCGGCACCCAGCTCTTCCAGGGGGAACTACCCCGCGCCGAGCACGGTTTCTTCCAGACCACGAGCCCGGTCGATGGCATCGTGCGGCTCTATGGCTACGACGTGGTGGCCGACTACCCCCTGGTCGTGATCGTGGGCCTGGACAAGTGGGGGACGCTGGCCCTGTGGGTGCGGTGGGTGCGCATCACCGTCGTGCTGGTATTGGTGTTGCTGGTCTTTCTCGGCCTGCTGGGCTGGATGCTGACCGCCGACGCCACGCGCAAGGCGCACCAGGCCCGGTACGACGAACTGACCGGCCTGCCCAACTTCTTCCACTTCCGCACCGAGTTGCACCGGCTGCTGAAGGAAGGCACGCCCGGGCAGGCGCACATGCACTTGCTGCTGGTGTCCCTCGGCCGCCTGGGCGAGATCGGCAAGCTGTGCGGGCGCGAGGCCGGCGACGGTGCCATGCGGTCGGCCGGTGCGCTGCTGCGCGAGCGCCTGCGGGCGGAATGCTTCGTCGGGCGGACCAAATATGACGAGTTCGGCATATTCTTCGCGGACACGGGGCCCGAGGCGGCACGCCAATGCGCGGCCCAGGTCTTCGCCCTGCTCTCGGCCCCGGTGGAGGTGGACGGCACCGAGTTCTACCTCGGCCCCGTCATCGGCGTCGCACAATACCCCCGCGACACCCAGAGCAGCGACGAACTACTGCGTTTTGCCGACACCGCCATGCACCAGGCGGGCACGGAAGGCCAGGCGCAGATCAGTTTTTTCAAGAGCGACGACCACGGCCAGCTGGCCCACGACCTCATGCTCGAAGGGCTGCTGCACCGGGCGATCCAGAAGGGCGAACTGCGGCTGGTGTACCAGCCCAAGGTGGATGCCGTGTCGTCAGCCATCATGGGCTGGGAGGCCCTGCTGCGCTGGAACACACCGGGCCTCGGTGAAATCTCCCCGATGCGCTTCATCCCCATCGCCGAGAAGACTGACCTGATCATCCGCATAGGCGCCTGGGTGCTCGACGCCGCGTGCCGGCAGGCAGCGCGCTGGGAACACGATTTCGGCCGCCCGGTGCGGGTGGCCGTCAACCTCTCGCTGCAGCAGTTCCACCAGGAGGACCTGGTAGAGATGATCCGCACCAGCCTCGCCGCCGCAGCACTGGACCCCGCCAGCCTGGAACTGGAAATCACCGAATCCACCGTCATGAGCCGGGGCTCCGACCTGGACCTGCTGATGCGCAAGATACGTGCGCTGGGGGTGACGCTGTCCATCGACGACTTCGGCACCGGCTATTCAAGCCTCGCGCACGTCAAGCGCTTTCCCGCGCAGACGCTGAAGATCGACCGCTCCTTCATCACCGACCTGGCGGCCGACAAGTCCAGCCTGGCCATCGTCCAGTCCATCATCGCGCTGGCCCACGGCCTGCACCTGAAGGTGGTGGCCGAGGGCGTGGAGACCGAAGCGCAACTGGAAATCCTGCGCGGCCTGGGCTGCGACGAATTCCAGGGCTACCTGTTCAGCCGCCCGCTGGAGGCTACCGCCGCCGAGGCGCTGATGCGGGCGGCCTGGCCCAGGACGGGTGTTGACCCCGCTAGTCGTAGAACGGCAGAACCCTGCGGCAGCCTCCCGACCGCTCCGCAACCGGTCCTCCGCCCGCACCGCGCTACTCCGCCTTGATGCCGGTGATCCGGACAATATCGGCCCAGCGCCCGATCTCGCTGCGCATGTACGCGGCCGACGACTCGGGCGTGGAATCCGACGTCACCTCGATCACCAGCCGCTGCAGTTTCTTGGCCGTGGCGGGGTCGGACAGCACCTTGTTGGTGGCGGCATTCAAGCGCTGCGTGATGGCCACCGGGGTGTGGGCCGGCACAAACAGCATGTTCCAGGTCGACGCATCGACACCGGGAATACCGGCTTCCGCGATGGTCGGCACGTCGGGCAGGATGGCAGAGCGCCTGGCGCTGGCGATGCCGATGACCTTGAGCGTGCCGGAGTTGATCAGCCCCATGGCAGAGCTGGCGGTTTCGAAGGTGTAGAGGTGCAGCCCGGACACCATGCCCTGGTGCGCCGGCCCCGATCCGGTGTAGGGCACGACAAAGGCCTTGACGCCCGCCTTGCGGTTGAAGAACTCCGTCACCAGGTGGGTGGCGCTGGCGTAGCCCGACGTGGCATAGCTGTATTTGTCGGGCTCCGCCTTCAGCCTGGCCACCAATTGCCCGATGGACGATGGACCGTCGGGTGCCACCAGCACCAGCGCCGGGCAGGAACCCAGGAGCGCCACCGGCTGGAAGTCCTTGAAGGTGTCGTAAGCCAGGGAGGGATAGACCGAGGGGGCCACGGCCATGGACGCGGTACCGAACAACACGGTATAGCCGTCGGCCGGGGCGCGGGCTGCGGTGGCAACACCCACGTTGCCCGCGGCCCCCCCACGGTTGACCACGATGATCGGTTGCCCGAGTTCCTGGCCCAGGCGGTCAGCCAGGATGCGGGCGAACACGTCGGTCGGCCCGCCAGGTGCGAAAGGCACCACCATCGTGATGGCGCGCTCGGGATACGTGCCGGCAGCGCCCGCCAGGGCCGGCACCAGGCACAGTGCCGCTGACGCCAGGCATGCCCGCCGGCCCATGCGGGCCCGCTGCGGCCGGTGCGCGCCGCCGCCCGCGGCGGGCCCCTCTTCTGCTTTTTTCATGCTTGTCTCGCTCCATGGTGTTTTTTGCTGCCCACCCCGCCGCCATGTCAGGCAGCGGCGACTTCCGCGATCTGCGTGCGGTACATCAGGCGGCGCGACTCGGGGTCGAACGCCTCGCGCTGGTGCATGGTGCAGCGGTTGTCCCACAGGATCGCGTCGCCCAGCTTCCAGGTCTGCGTCCAGCGCAATGGTGCGCGGGTCGACTGGCGCCACAGTTCATCCAGCAGCGCTTCGCTTTCTTCCAGCGGCAGCCCCGCGATGTAGGCGTTGCGACGGCGGCCGAGGAACAGGCATTTGCGCCCGGTCACCGGGTGGACACGCACGACCGGATGCACCGCACCGACCGTCTTGCGGGGGTCATCCACATCGGTGAATCCCTGGCGCAATTCACCGGTACTGTTGCGGCTGGCGTCGTGCACGCACCGCAGGTTGGCCACACGCTGCTTCAGTTCCTCGGGCAGATCGTCATAGGCCTTGTACATGTTGACGAAAGACGTCTCGCCGCCCGAGGCGGGAATCTCGACCGAGAACAGGCAACTGGCCTTCGGCGGCGTGTCCTTGTAGGTCATGTCCGAATGCCAGTCGGCTTCGTAGGCGCCCAGGCCGCCAATGGGCTTGCCGTCCACCACGATGTTCGAGATCACGGTGACCTCGGGCGGCAGGTCGTTTTGCGCACCGCCCTTGATGATGCCGCGGATGGGGCGTGTGTCCAGCGGGCCGAGTGCACGCGAGAAATTGATCAGCTGGTCCAGCGCCATGCCCTGCAGGCCACGGAAGCGCAGCACCAGATGGTCGGCCCAGGCCTTTTCGATGAGTGCCAGTTCCTCGGCGGTGGGCGCTCTGCGCATGTCGTAGCCGACGATGTCGGCGCCAAGGGCCGCCCCGGTAGGCACGACGGTGATGGTCTGGGGGCGTTCGATGGTGGCGGTGTTGGCGCTCATGCGTGTCTCCTGGTTGACGCGTTTGTGGAACACCACCACTGTAGTAAAGTGAATCCAGAGGGGGAAACTCCATTTTTCGATCAAATTATTCGTTTTCCTGATGAATGTGACACTCAAGCAGGTCGATGCATTTCTGGCCGTGGCACATACGCTGAACTTCAGCCGCGCGGCCAAGCTGGTGCACCTTTCGCAACCGGCCTTGAGCGCGACCATTCGCCGGCTCGAAGACGCCATCGGTGGCCGGCTGTTCGACCGCGACACCCGCACCGTTGCCCTCTCGCCGATCGGAACGGAATTCCTGCAGATCGCATCGGGCTTGCTCGAAAGCGTGGACAACGGACTTGCACGCATCCAGCGTTTTGTCTCGGGCAAGCAGGGACTCTTCTCGCTGGCGGTGGCACCGTCGCTGGCGGCAGCGTTCCTGCCCAGTGTCGTCAAGGCTTTCGCCGCAGAATTCCCGGGCGTTGAATTGCGCCTGTACGACGTACTGTCGGATGCCAGCATCGACCTCGTGCGCACCGGCAAGGTCGACCTGGCGCTGACGCCGCGTGTGCCCGAACAGGACGACCTCGTGCAGCGCGACGTCATGCGCGACTACGTGGTGATGGTGTGTGCCCGGAGCGACCCCCTGGCGAAGAAGCGCAGCATCACCTGGGCCGACCTGATGCAACGCCCCCACATCGCCAAGAAGGGCGGAAGCAGCGTACGGCAGCTTATCGACGAGGAATACCGGAAGGCCGGCCAGGTGTTCCAGCCCGCTTTCGAGGTCGACAACATCGGCACGATGCTGGGCCTGATCCTCGGCGAGTTCGGGGTCGGCCTGTTTCCCAGTTCCACCATCGGCTCTTTTAATATGGAAGGCCTGGTGTGCGTACCGTTCCATCGCACCATCCGGCCCTACCGTGCCATCTGCGCCGTCACGCAGCGCTCGCGCTCCCCCAGCCCCACGACCGAGAGTTTTCTGCGGCTGTGCCGCGACAAGGCGCGAACGCATCCGGTGCACTAGCACGCACGACCTATCCCTCCGCCGGATAAGACTATCGGAAAATGGGATTAGACGGTGCGCAGGCCGCCCCCTAGAATTTTCCTCGTTCATACAAGATCCGCAGCGGCGGGCACACGAGGAGACAGGAATGATGAAGGTGGAGTGCACCACGGTGCGGCAGGTGTCCTTTCCGCTGACCACGCCGTACAAGCTGTCGACCGGCAACAAGCTGGTGTTCGAACCTTATATCGTCGAGGTCAGGGCCGAGGGCCGTACGGGCTGGGGCGAATGTATGGTGTCGCCCGGCTACACCACCGAGACACGCGAAGGATCATGGAAGGCGCTGGTCGAAATGGCACGGCGGCTTCAGGACGTGCAGGTGGGCGATGGCTACGGCGTCGTGGCGGAATTCGCGCAGCACTACCCGGGTGTTTCCAGCGCCATGTACGGGGCGCTGGACATGCTGTCGGGCGAGCCTCTTCTCAAGACCCTGGCCGATACGCACGTGCCATTGCTCGCGCCTTGCCAGGGCCATGGCGCAAGCGAACTGCGCGATGAAATCGCCGCGCTGCTGGAGCAGGGCTTCAGGACGCTGAAGGTCAAGGTGGGATTCGACTGGCAGCGCGACCTCGACCGGGTGCAGATGATCCAGGCCGTGGCGGCAGGACGGGCCTCGCTGCGGCTGGACGCCAACCGGGGCTTCAGCCAGGCCGACGGCATCGCCTTTGCCAGCCGCCTTGCTCCCGCATCCATCGAACTGTTCGAACAGCCTTGCGGGTCGGATGACTGGGCCGCCAATGCGGCGGTTGCGGCGGCATCCACTGTGCCCGTCATGCTCGACGAGTCGATCTATGGCCGGCCCGACATCGACCGTGCGGCCCGCATGGCCAACGTTGGTTTCGTCAAGCTCAAGCTCAAGAAGATCGGCCGTGTGCGCCAGCTTGCCGAAGACCTGCAGCACATACGCGACTGCGGCATGGTCCCCGTGCTGGGGGACGGCGTATCGCTGGAGATCGCCTGCTGGATGGAGGCCTGCGTGGGCGCGCACGGCATCGACAACGCGGGCGAGATGAATGGCTTCCTCAAGGCCCGGTCCCGCATGCTTGAGAATCCGCTCGCGTTCCGCGACGGGGGTATCCACCTGCCGGCGGGCTATTGGCCGCGCGTGGACAGGGATGCGCTTGCGCACCACACCATCCAGGAAGCGGCGTCGCGCAGGGACATGGTGCACTGACGCCATGGACACGCTGAACAAACCCGGCCGGCGCGCCGCCCTTCGCACCTTGCTGGCCACCGCCGCCTGCGGCACGGCAGGCGTGCAAGCGCAGGCCATCGATTTTCCCGACCATGTCCTGCGCCTGGTGGTGCCGGGGCCGCCTTCGGGGGCCACGGACTTCCTGTCACGCGTGCTTGCCAACAAGCTCTACGAGGTACTGCACCAGTCGGTCGTCGTGGACAACCGGCCGGGCGCCGCCGGCCTGCTGGGCGCCCGGTTCGTGAAGGATGCCCGGCCCGACGGCTACACGGTGCTGATGGGTATTCCCGCCACACACGCGATCGGTCCGTACATGCATTCACCCGCACCGTACGACCCCATCAAGGACTTCACCCCGATCAGCCTGGTGGCCACGTCGCCGTCGCTGCTGGTCGTCAGTGCCGCATCACCGTTCCAAACCTTTGCACAACTGCTGGCCGAAGCACGCCGGCATCCCGGCCAGCTCAGTTTCGGCACGCCGGGCGTCGGCCAGTCGCAGCACATCATTGGACTGCGGCTGGCGCGCGAGGCGCACATCGACCTGCTGCACGTACCCTACGTGGGCACCAACCCCAGCATCACCGACCTGCTGGGCGGGCGTGTGTCGATGATCGTGGCGCCCGCCGCCGCCATGGTGCCGCTGCTCAAGGCCGGCAAGGTGCGCATACTGGCCAGCAGTGCCGCCAAACGTTCGGCCCTGCTTCCCGGAGTTCCCACGTTCGACGAACTGGGCCTGCCCAACGTGGGGCTGGAGAGCTTCTTCGCCCTGTTCGGCCCCCCCGGCATGGACCCCGCCATCCAGGGCATCCTGAGCCGCGCGGTCGTGAAGGCCCTGGAAGATCCGCAGGTGAAGGCACAGGTCATGAAATCCTTTGCCCAGCCCGCCGCCGGCACCCCCGCGGAGCTGTTGCGCTTCCAGCAGGAACAGGTGTCCATGTACCGCGCCATCATCGACGAGGCGGGCATCACTGCGGACAAGTGATCGCGGGCCTGTAGTTCCGCGGTCTGCGCGGTCGGGATGACCGCCACGGCCTGCCGGCTGGCGATGGGCTCGTGGCATGCCTCGGTGCCATAGGCACCATCGGCGCTCACCGCATGGGGCTGGCCCATCTGCATGAGAAGAAGGCTTGGTGCGGCTGGCGGGGATCGAACCCACGACCCTTGGCTTCGGAGGCCAATACTCTATCCACTGAGCTACAGCCGCATGGTCTGCATGACAGGATGCGGATTATCGCCTATTGCAGCACCGGGGTCCGCGGCAGGGCCAGCGCCAGGCCGATTCCGGCCAGGTAGGCGTCTGCCGCTCGCACGCCGCAGGACCGCAATTCGAACGCCGCGGGGTCGAGCAGCCAGTTCTGGATCAGGCCGTCGCACAGGGCATGCAGGCCGATGGCCGCGGCCCGGGCCGGCAGGGCCAGCTTCGCGCCGCGGCGCTCGGCCGCCAGCCGCAGGCCGGCCTCGATCTTCAGCAGGCATTCGTTGCGCACCGCCAGGTGCTGCGCCTTCACCGCCATGAATTCGTCGACGTATTCGACGCGGTGCATCGCGATTTCGAACACCCGGCGCGCCCGCGCGTCGGTGGCGATCATCTGCAGCGCACGGTGTATCGCGGTGCGGATCTCGTCCAGCGGGTCGGCCTCGGCGTCTTCGCCCACCAGCATCACCGACTCTTCCAGCGGCAGCGTCACCCGCTCCATCATGGCGTTGAACAGGTCGGCCTTGTCGCGGAAATGCCAGTAGATGGCGCCACGGGTGGTACCGGCGGCCACCGCAATGTCGTTGAGCGAGGTGCGCCACACGCCCTGCGCATGGAACAGCTGCTCGGCCGCATCCAGCAGCAGGCTGCGGGTCGCCAGGGCGTCTTCTTTCGTGCGGCGGGCCATGGTGTGTGTCTCGGGTGTGACGTACGGGCCAAGTCCCTGGCCCGCAAACGTTTATACATTCGCCATTGTATGTATACTGGCACGCTTGTGATAGCCCGGTTACCCGAGCGCCCCGGTGCGGTTTGTGCATGCCGACTGCCGGAGCCCCCTGACCGCGCCGCACCCCTGCCGACGCCGCTCCCCCTTGGAAGGATCCCTCCATGCCTGTCTCGTGCGAACCCACGTTCCGCCCCGCGCCGCACCCGGCGCCCTCCTTTGCCGGGCGCGCGCCGCTGGTACTGGCCGCCCTGGCGACAGCCCTGCTGCTGTCTGCCTGCGGCAACAAGGATGCCGCACCGGCGGGTGGCGCTGGCGGCGGTGGCCCACCGCCTCCGCAGGTCGGCGTGGTGACGGTACAGCCGGGCAGCGTGGGCCTGGACACCGAACTGCCGGGCCGCGTCGAGGCTTTCCGCGTGGCCCAGGTGCGGGCACGCGCCGCCGGCATCCTGCAGAAGCGGGTGTTCCGCGAGGGCAGTGACGTCAAGGCAGGCCAGTTGCTGTTCCTGATCGACCCGGCCCCCTACCAGGCGACCTACCAGAGCGCCCAGGCCTCGCTGCAGCGGGCCGAGGCCAACCTGAGCCAGGCCTCCGCCACGGTGCAGCGTTACCAGCCGCTGGTGGCGGTCAACGCCATCAGCAAGCAGGACTTCGTCAACGCCCAGGCCACCGAGAAGCAGGCCCAGGCCGACGTGGCCGTGGGCAAGGCCGGCGTCTCCACCGCCAAGATCAACCTCGACTACACGCAGGTGACCTCGCCCATCTCCGGCCGCATCGGCCGCGCGCTGGTGACCGAGGGCGCCCTGGTCGGCCAGGGCGAGGCCACGCAACTGGCCGTGGTGCAGCAGATCGACTCGGTCTACGTCAACTTCACCCAGTCGGCCTCCGACGTGATGAAGCTGCGCAAGGCCATGCAGGCCGGCCAGATCAAGCGTGCCGACGGGGCCGAAGCCGCCAGCGTGCGTATCCTGATGGAAGACGGCAGCGAATACGGCCGTGAGGGCCGGCTGCTGTTCTCCGACCTGACGGTGGATGCCACCACCGGCCAGATCACGCTGCGCGCCGAGGTGCCCAACCCTTCCGGCCAGCTGCTGCCCGGCCTATACGTGCGGGTGCGCATCGAGCAGGCGCAGGCCCAGAACGCCATCCTGCTGCCGCAGCAGGCGGTGACCCGCACGCCGCAGGGCGACACCGTCTCGGTGGTGGGTGCCGACGGCAAGGTGGCACCGCGGCCGATCAAGGTCGGCGGCTCCAAGGGCAACCAGTGGGTGGTGCTCGATGGCCTGAAGGCCGGTGAGCAGGTGATGGTCGACGGTTTCCAGAAGTTGCAGATGATGCCGCCCGGCACAGCCGTGAAGCCCGTTCCCTGGACCCCGCCGGCCCCCGCCCAGGCAGCGCCCGCTGCCGGCGCCGCCCCCGCGGCCGGTGCAGCCCCCGCTGCAGCCCCGGCCAAGCAGTAAGGAGCCCGCCGCATGGCAAAGTTTTTCATCGACCGGCCGATCTTCGCCTGGGTCATCGCGCTCTTCGTGATCGTGATGGGCGCGGTGGCGATCACCCAGCTACCCATCTCCCAGTACCCGCCGGTGGCACCGCCCTCGGTCATCATCACCACCGCCTACCCGGGCGCCTCGGCCCAGACGCTGGAGGACAGCGTCATCAGCGTCATCGAGCGCGAGATGAACGGCTCGCCCGGCATGATCTACATGGAGTCGGTCAGCCAGGCCGACGGCACCGGCACCATCACCATCTCGTTCGAGCCGGGCACCAATCCCGACCTGGCCCAGGTGGACGTGCAGAACCGCCTGTCGCGCGCCACGCCGCGCCTGCCGGCGGCGGTGACGCAGCAGGGCGTGCGTGTCGACAAGTCGCGCAACAACTTCCTGCTGTTCACCATCCTGTCGTCCGACAACCCAGACTACGACCCGATCGCCATCGGCGACTACGCCTCGCGCAATGTGCTGCCTGAAATCCAGCGCCTGCCGGGCGTGGGCCAGGCCCAGCTGTTCGGCACCGAAAAGGCGATGCGCATCTGGATCGACCCGGCCAAGCTGACCGGGCTGAACCTGTCGGCCGCCGATGTGACCAACGCCATCCGCGCGCAGAACGCCCAAGTGTCCTCGGGCAGCATCGGCGACCTGCCCAACATAGCCGGCCAAGGCATTGCCGCCACCGTCGTGGTGACCGGCCAGCTGTCCACCGTGGAGCAGTTCGGCAACATCGTGCTGCGCGCCAACACCGACGGCTCCTCCGTCAAGCTGAAGGACGTGGCGCGCATCGAGCTCGGCGGGCAAGCCTATGCGACTTCGGCCCGCCTCAACGGCCAGCAGGCCATCGGCATCGGTGTGCAGCTGGCACCCAGCGGCAACGCACTGGCCACGGCCAAGGCGGTGCGCAAGCGCATGGGCGAACTGCAGGCCTACTTCCCACAGGGCATGAAGTGGGACATCCCCTACGACAGCTCCAACTTCGTCACCATCTCCATCAAGCAGGTGGCCGAGACGCTGATCGAGGCGGTGGTCCTGGTGTTCCTGGTGATGTTCCTGTTCCTGCAGAACATCCGCTACACCATCATCCCGACCATCGTGGTGCCGGTGGCGCTGCTGGGCACCTTCGCCACGCTGCTGGCGCTGGGCTTCTCCATCAACGTGCTGACCATGTTCGGCATGGTGCTGGTGATCGGCATCGTGGTGGACGACGCCATCGTGGTGGTGGAGAACGTCGAGCGCATCATGACCCAGGAGGGCCTGCCGCCGCTGGAAGCCACACGCAAGGCCATGGGCCAGATCTCCGGCGCCATCATCGGCGTGACGGTGGTGCTGATCTCGGTGTTCGTGCCGCTGGCCTTCTTCAGCGGCTCGGTGGGCAACATCTACCGCCAGTTCTCGGCGGTGATGGTGGCGTCCATCGGCTTCTCGGCCTTCATGGCACTGTCGCTCACGCCGGCCCTGTGCGCCACGCTGCTCAAGCCGGTGGAGGCCGGTGAGCACGAGCACAAGAAGGGCCTCTTCGGCTGGCTGTTCAATCCGTTCAACCGCCAGTTCACCCGCACCGCCAAGGCCTACGAAGGCCTGGTGGCGCGCCTGCTCAGGCGGGCGGCACGCTACCTGGTGATCTACGCGGCCATCATCGCCGCGGTGGTCTTCGCCTACCTGCGGCTACCGACCTCGTTCCTGCCGAACGAGGACCAGGGCAACGTGATCGTCAACATCCAGCTGCCGCCGGGCGCCACGCAGGAGCGCACCCGCTCGGTGATCGAGCAGGTCGAGGCCTTCATGCTCAAGCAGCCGGAAGTCAAGAGCATGGTGGGCGTGCTGGGCTTCAGCTTCTCCGGACAGGGCCAGAATTCGGCACTGGCCTTCGTGACGCTGAAGGACTGGGACGAACGCGAGGGCAAGGAACACAGCGCCGAGACGCTGGCGGGCCGCGCCTTCGGTGCGCTCTCGGGCATCCGCGACGCCTTCATCTACCCGCTGTCGCCGCCGCCCATTCCCGAACTCGGCACCGCCAGCGGCTTCACGTTCCGCCTGCAGGACCGCGGCAGCAACGGGCATGACGCACTGGTCGCCGCGCGCAACCAGATGCTGGGCCTGGCGAGCAAAAGCCCGATCCTCGCCCAGGTACGCCCGAACGGCCTGGAAGACGCACCCCAGCTGCGGCTGGACATCGACCGCGACAAGGCGCAGGCGCTGGGGGTGGGTTTCGACGCCATCAACGCCGCGCTGTCGACCGCACTGGGATCGAGCTACGTCAACGACTTCCCGAATGCCGGCCGCCTGCAGCGGGTGGTCGTGCAGGCCGATGCGCAGGCGCGCATGCAGCCCGACGACCTGCTGAAGCTCAATGCGATCAACGCCCAGGGCCGCACGGTGCCGCTGTCGGCCTTCACCACCACCCGCTGGGTCACCGGCCCGATGCAGACGGTGCGCTACAACGGCTACCCGGCCATGCGTATCGATGGCTCGGCTTCGCCCGGCCACAGCAGCGGCGAAGCGGTGAAGGAAATGGAGCGCCTGGCCCAGCAGCTGCCGGCCGGTTTCGGCTACGAATGGACCGGCCTGACACGCGAGGAAAAGCTCGCCGGCTCGCAGGCCATGTTCCTCTACGGTTTCGCCATCCTGGCGGTGTTCCTGTGCCTGGCCGCGCTGTACGAAAGCTGGTCGATCCCGCTGTCGGTGATCATGGTCGTGCCGCTCGGCGTGCTCGGTGTGCTGGCGGCCACGCTGCTGCGGTCCTATTCGAACGACGTGTACTTCCAGGTCGGGCTGATCACCATCATCGGCCTGTCGGCGAAAAACGCCATCCTGATCATCGAGTTCGCCAAGGACCTGCAGGCCACCGGCAAAAGCGTGATCGAGTCGGCGCTGGCCGCCGCGCACCTGCGGTTCCGCCCGATCGTGATGACCTCGCTGGCCTTCATGCTGGGCGTGCTGCCGCTCTACCTGGCCAACGGGGCCGGTTCGGCCAGCCAGCGCGCCATCGGCACCGGGGTGATCGGCGGCATGATCACCGGCACCGTCCTGGCGGTGTTCTTCGTGCCGATTTTCTTCGTGGTGGTGCGCAGCCTGTTCAAGGGCAGCGCGCGCCAGCAGCAGATGTACGCCGAGCACGCGCGGCACGCAGGAGTAGGAGAGGAAGAAACCCATGAATCCCATGAACCGCGTGCCTGATATGCGTCCGGCGCTCTCCCCCCTCGCCGCCGCGGCCCTGGCGGCCCTGCTGTCGGGCTGCAGCCTGATCCCGGCCTACGAACGTCCCGCCGCGCCGGTGGCGGCCGACTTCCCGCAAACCATGGCCGGCCAGCCCGTCGCCCCGGCCGCCGGGCAGGCCGCGCCCGCCAGCCAGCCGTGGCAGGACTTCCTGGTGGACGAACGGCTGCGCCGGCTGGTCGCCGCCGCGCTGGACAACAACCGCGACCTGCGGGTGTCGGTGCTCAACATCGAGCAGGCACGCGCCCAGTACCAGATCCGCCGCGCCGATCAGTTCCCCTCGGTAGGCGTGGCGGCCAGCGCCACGCGGGCGCCCAGCCTGATCAACGGCAAGGAGGCCAACACCTTCCAGGCCGGCCTGGCGGTCACCTCCTGGGAACTCGATTTCTTCGGGCGCCTCCAGAGCCTGAAGGAACAGGCCCTGGCGCAGTACCTGGCCACCGAGGAGGGCCGCAAGGCCGCGCAGATGAGCCTGGTGGCGGCCGTGGCCAACGGCTGGCTGAACCTGCTGGCCGACGAGGAACTGCTGGACATCTCCCGCCGCACCCTCGTCACCCGCGAGGACTCGGTCAAGCTGACCAAGCTGCGGCTGGACAACGGCGTATCGTCCGAACTCGACTACCGCCAGGCCGTGTCCCTGACCGAAACCGCCCGCGCCACGCTGGCCGCGCAGATACGCCAGCGCGCGCTGGACGAAAACGCCCTGGTGCTGCTGCTCGGCCAGCCGGTGCCGCAGGACATCCGCTCGACGCTCGCCGGCGCCCGCCTGGCCGACACGCCGGCAATGCCGGTGCTGCCCGCCGGCCTGCCCTCGGACCTGCTGGTGAACCGCCCCGACATCCGGCAGAGCGAACAGCTGCTGATCGGCGCCAACGCCAACATCGGCGCGGCGCGCGCGGCGTTCTTTCCGCGCATCAGCCTGACGGCGCAGGCCGGCAGCGCGAGCAACGAGCTTTCGGGCCTGTTCAAGGACGGCAGCTGGGGCTTCTCCCTGGCGCCGCAGCTGCTGCTGCCGATTTTCGATGCGGGCCGCAACCGTGCCGGGCTCGACAGTGCCAAGGTCGGCCGCGACATCGCGGTGGCGCAGTACGAAAAAACCATCCAGACCGCCTTCCGCGAAGTGGCCGATGCGCTGGCCGGCCAGACCACCCTGGGCGAGCAGCTGCGCGCCCAGCAGGCCCAGGCCGACGCCGAGTCGGTGCGCTTCAAGCTGTCGGACCTGCGCTACCGCAACGGCGTGGCCAGTTACCTCGACCAGCTCGACGCCCAGCGCTCGCTGTTCCTGGCACAACAGCAGGTGGTGCAGACCCGGCTGGCCCAGATGCAGAACCAGGTCACGCTCTACAAGGTGCTGGGCGGCGGCTGGAGCGAGCCGGTGGCCGCGGCCGGCAGCGCAGCGCCCCCGTCCGCGCAGCGCTGACCGGGCGGCGCATCTGTGCCTCCGGCGCCACGCCCCTGCACGCGAAAGCGGTAGGGGCATTTTTCATGCGCCCTCCAACACGGACCCTGCTGACCCGATGGCTATAATTGAAGGTTGATTTGAGATGCCCCCCGATAAATGCTGAGGACGCCATGAGCGACAACATCCACGAAGAAGCCCACACCGGACCGATCAAGAATCCCAAGCAGTTGCTGGTGGCGGTGTTCTTCTCGTTCGTGATTCCGATTTTCGTGATCATCGGCCTGGTCCTCTACGTGACCTCGGCCGACAAGCCGGCGGCCGGCGCGGGCGACATGCAGAAGGCGGTCGAAGAACGTATCCAGCGCATCGGCACGGTGGAAATCCGCGATGCCAACCGGCCGCTGAAGTCGGGCGAGGAAGTCTTCAAGGCGGTGTGCACCACCTGCCACACCGCCGGTGCGCTCGGTGCGCCCAAGTTCGGCGACGCCGCCGCCTGGGGTCCACGCATCGGCAAGGGCTACGACGGGCTGCTGCAATCTGCATTGCACGGCAAGGGCGCCATGCCGGCCCAGGGTGGCGGCGACTTCGACGACGTCGAAGTAGGCCGTGCCGTGGTCTACATGGCCAATGCCGGCGGCGCCAAGTTCCCCGAACCGCAGCGCGCGGCGGCTCCCGTAGCCGCCGACGCGGCAGGCGCCGCACCGGTTGCAGCAGCCGCTCCCGCCGCGCCGGCAGAGGCAGCCCCCGTGGCCGCCTCTGCCCCGGCACCTGCCGCAGCGGCCCCGGCCCCCGTTGCAGCGGCGGCCCCCGCCGCGGCCGCCAGCGGCGCGGGCGAAGCCCTGTACAAACAAACCTGCCAGATGTGCCACGCCGCCGGTGTGGCCGGCGCGCCGAAGTTCGGCGACAAGGCCGCCTGGGCGCCGCGTATTGCCACCGGCATGGACACCATGGTCAACGTGGCGCTGCACGGCAAGGGCGCCATGCCCCCCAAGGGTGGCTCTTCCGCATCGGACGCCGACGTGCGCGCCACGGTCGAGTACATGGTCAACGCCGCCAAATAGGCGTACCGGTGGGCCGGGTGCCCCCGACAAGAAAGCCGGTCGTGTTCGACCGGCTTTTTTTATGCCGCCACGGGATTCCGGACGAAATGGCAGCGCGCGGGCAGCGCGGCGGCATCCACGTCCTGGGGCAACCACACCCCCTGCTCCACCGCGTCGGCGGCGTGCAGCATGTCCAGCGTGTGCACCAGGCCGCAGCCCAGGTCGGTCATGAGATACAGACGGCCCTCGCCGTCGAGCAGGCATTCCCGGACCTGCGCCGGTGTGCCGGTATGGGCGGTGACGGCGAAATCCGGCGCGATGCGCCACACATAGGGCGCCACCTCCAGCTCGACATAGACCCGCTGCGGACCGTTCTGGAAGAACCAGCGCCCGGCGTCGTCCGCCGCATAGTTGCGTGCGATGAAGGCCACCAGTTGCGCGTGGCGCAGCACCGAACCGCGGCTGGCCGGAAACGCACCGGCGGCCTGGGCCGCGTCGTCGCGCATGTACCAGTCGCCGCGTGCATCCAGGCCCAGCCAGCCGAAGCAGTCGGGTACGTTCGGCCACTTGGCCATGGCCTGCTTGACGATGTCATCCATGGCTCCGATTCTGGCAGCACCGCCGGCCCGGCTGCTACGGGATGTCAGGCTGCCGGTGGCAGGTGGCCAGCCAGCCAGCCGGCGACGGCCCCGGGCATGGCCCGCGCGTGGCCTGGCGGCCAGCGGCCCTGCGGAAAACCCACATGGCCGCCTTCGGCCGGCCGCCACAGGGTCACCTGGGGGCCGGCCGACCCCGGGGCCGCCGACGGCAGGGAGACGACCGGCACGAATGGGTCGTTGGCGGCGTTGAGCACCAGTGCCGGCACCCGGATGGCAGCCAGGTGCGGGCCGGCCGAGCAACGGGCCCAGTAGTCCTCGGCATCGCGGAAGCCATGCAGGGGGGCGGTGAACACATCGTCGAAACCGTGCAGGTCGCGCGCGGCGCGCAAGGCCTCGCCGTCGAACAGGCCCGGGTGCTGGGCCAGCTTGGCCAGGGCCTTGGGTTTCATGCTGGCGAGAAACATGCGGGTGTAGGCCAGGCGGTTGAATCCGCGCCCGATGGCGTGTGCCCCCGCCGCCAGATCCAGCGGAGCCGACACCGCCGCGATGGCGGCGACCCGGCAGGCGGCCGGTGCAGCGCGGCCTCCCTCCTCAGCCCAGCGCAGCAGCGCATTGCCGCCCAGTGAGACGCCGACGGCCAGCAGCGGGCCGGCATGGCGCGACGCGCACTGCGCCAGCACCCAGCCGATCTCCTCGTGGTCGCCCGAGTGGTAGGCGCGGGGCGCGGCGTTCAGCGTGCCGCCGCAGCCCCGGAAATGCGGCACGGCGAAGTCCCAGCCGCGGGCCGCGGCCACACCGGCGAAGGTTTCGGCATAGTGGCTGCGCGAAGATCCCTCCAGCCCGTGGAACAGCACCAGCAGCGGCCGCCGCATGGGCAGAGGCCGGGGCGGCAGCACAGCCGCGCCGGCGGCCGGCACCGCATGGTCCACCTCGATGAAATCCCCATCGGGGGTGTCCCAGCGTTCGCGCCGGTAGCGCGGCGGCCCGCCCGGTGCGCGGTGGGCGAACAGGGCCGGCCAGATGGTCTGCAGGTTGCCGCCAGGCAGCCACCACGGTGCGTTGAAATCCATGCCGCGCGCCGGCCTCAGGCGGACACCGCCGCCGCCGTCAATGCAGCACCTGCGGCGGCTCCCCCGCCTGCGGCACCTCCTGCGCGGTTCCGGGGCTGGCGTGGTGGACCACGAGGCGCCAGCCCTGCGCCGTCTTGTGGTACACGTTGGTGACGATGACGGCGGCCTCGTGCGTGCCGTCGGGCAGTACCAGCTCGATCCGTTCGACCAGGGTGTGCACGCTGCTGGCCAGCGCCTCGATGCGCCGGGGCGTGTCGATCCGCAGGCGCAGGCTGCCGCGGGCGAACAGCGCCTCGTAGGCCGCGCGGATCTGCGCGGCCCCCACCAGCCGCGGGCCGCCGGGGTGGACGCAGACGATATCGTCCTCGTCGGCCCAGCAGGCCATCAGCAGGGCGATGTCGCCCTTCTGCAGGGCTTCGTAGAACTGGGCCTCGATATCGTCGGCCGTGCCGCCGACGGTGGCGGCGCGCAACGGTGCCTTGGTGCTCATGCAGCGCCGGTCATTCGCGGCCGGGGTTGATGCCCAGCAGCGAGAAGTAGCGGTTCAGGTCACCCTCTTCGCGCAGGATCTCCTGCATCAGGTCGGACAGCGACATGCGGCCCCAGGTCACCGCCCGCTTGACCAGGTAGGGCGTCGGGCTGTGGGGCTCCGTCCGTTCCAGGTAGCTCGCGGCAATCTCCAGCAGGCGGTAGGCATCGTCGCGGTTGGCGATCGGACCGATGGCGACGACCGGCGTGGCCGCCACGGGAGGTAGGGGGGTTGCGGTCATGGCATCCTCGCTCGGGGGCGTCGGGTCGGGTTCGTTCAGCGCGGCCTGGCTGTCGGGATCGGTGCGCGCGGCACGCGGGTCGCGGCCGTCGAGCACGCCCAGCACCGCGCGGTGCAGTTGCTCCAGTGTCACGGTAACCTTGCCCAGGCCCGGCGCTTCGGGGCCGAGCTTCTCGTCGAGCAGGGTCGACAGCGACTGCCAGGAGCGGGTGACTTCCTTCAGGTCGTCGGCCATCTCGGCCAGCTCCAGCAGCCGGTCGCCCGTGGCGTGCGCGATCATGTCGGGGCGGCCGGCCTTTTTGGGTCCGTCCTGGGGCGGTGGATCGCCGCGTTTGGGTTTCGGCGGCTCCGGCGGCGGCACCAGGGTGCGCTCCCACAGGTCGAGTGTGCCTACCGGCGGGTCGTAATCGGGCATACGCACCAGCGGCAGGTGCAGGCGCAGCGTCATCGGCAGGGCATCGTTGGCCCACTGGAAAGGGCTGACGCGCGCATCCGCATCGCCATCGTCGATCTCGGGGTGCACGCTGTCCCAGAACTGCCGCACCAGCACCAGCACCAGGTCGACGCCCGCCGTGAAGCCGGCCACGCCGTGGCGGTGCACCCAGGCCTCGCACAGCCAGAAGGCGATTTGCAGATCCTTGCTGCGCTGTTCCAGGGCCTGGGTGCACAGGCGCTCGACCTCGCCCCAGTTGGAGCGCTTGAGCGGGCGCTCCCACTCGCCCAGCGGCAAGTCCGGATCATCGGCCGCGCGCGCCTCGCGGATCTTGGCATACAGCGGGTCGTAGCGCAGGCTGGGCCCGGCCGGGTTGTCGCCCGGAATCGGCGCGATGAAGGCGCCCAGGTTGATCTCGAACGGCTCGCTCATCAGGGCAGTGCCCACTCGGGTGCCCGCGTCGGGAAGGTACCGGGCCACAGCACCGGTGTCTTCTTGCCGGCAGGCGAGAGCATCAGCCGCAGGTAGACCCGGGCCTTGCCATCGCGTGGGACCTTGCCGACATCACCGACGGCGGCCGCGCGCAGCGGGAACTCCAGCCGCAGCAGCTGGCTGCGGCCTTCGGGGCGCATGGCTGGCTCGGCTTCGCGCTGGCGCTGGATCAGCGTGATGAGGGCCCAGGCGTCGGCGAAGCGGTAGGTCACCGTCTGGCCATCGGTGGTCATGGCCGGCTGCTGCGGGTCGGTGGCGGCGATCAGCGGCGAATCCTTGGCCAGCCGCAGCGTGATGCTGACCGGCATGCCGAATTCCCAGTGCACCGGCTTGGGCGCATCGCGCCAGCGCACACCCAGGCTGCCGACGTCGAACGACCAGTCGATGACCTGGTTGCCCTCGGACTCGTTGGCCTGGTTGGCCCGGAACTCGACGGCCACGTCGTAGCCGGGTGTTGCCCCTTCCTCGTTGCCCGGGAACAGCGGCGCCAGGAAAGCCGACACCCTGTCGAACTGGTCGACGAAACGGCGCGCAGCCTGCCCCGGCACCTGGAAACGCGCGTTGGTGCTGTCGACCTTGGCCTCCTTGAACACCTTGGACACCGGGTCGAAGGACCGCAGGAGCTGGCCCACGTCGCCCAGGTCCGCCACTGGTGTGTCGCGGTTGAGTGCCGCGGCGAACGGATGCCGGCCGGCCATGGCCACGTTGAAGGTGGCTGAAAAGCGGGTCCACTGCTCCTGCTGCTCGCGGAAGTGCAGCTCCACACAGCGTGCAAACAGGCTGTTGTAGATCTGCGCGTAGCGTTCCGAGAAGAAGTCGCCGGGACGCGTGGCAGGCCCCTTGCCGGCCAGCTTCTCGGCGCAGTTGGCGCGGTCGGACTCGGTGCCCGGCCCGACCAGGAACTGCTCGAACATCAGCAGGCTGCTGTTCGGGTTCTTCAGGCGGTAGCGTTCCAGTTCGCGGCTGATGGTCAGCCAGCGCTGCGCCAGCGGCGTCGCCGCCGAGGTCGGGTCGAGCGCGGCCAGGTACACGTCGGCCTGTTTGCCCAGCGCCTCGATGCGGCCGAACTGCTGGCCCAGGTAGGCCACCAGCGACGCTGCGTCCGGCGCACCGAAGGCCGGCAGCACCGGCCCCTTGTCGCCGCGCCAGGTGGCGAAGTCGCGCCCGCTCATGGCATAGAGTTCGGACTTGACCAGGGTGTCGTCCAGGTTGCGCAGCCGCTCGAGGGCGTCGCGCGACACCAGCGCGCCGAGCGCGTCGGCCTGGCCCGTGGCCCCCATCTCGGACAGCAGCGACTGGATCTTGCCGAGCCGCGCGCGTGCGCCGGTGAAGGCCACCACCGCGGCATCCCCTGCATCCGAGCCGGCGGAGTCCACCGCCAGGGCGTCGGCGGTCTGGCTGACGACGATGCGCGCGAACTGGGCGTCCAGCGCGGCGTTGATGCCGGGGCGCAGGTTGGCCGGGAAGGCCGCCAGGCCGTCGCCGGTGAAGCGTTTGCGTACATCACCGACCGCCAGCGCCTGGTCGAGCCGCGGCAGGTCCCAGGTGGCGAGTGCACGCGGCGGGATCGTCGGCAGGTCGTGGTCGGCCGGCGCATTGACGAAAGGCTGCGCCAGCAGCGCCGTGATCGCGTCGCGCAGGGCGATGCGTTCGGGCGACAGCGCGAAGCGGCCGTCCTTGTCGAGCCACACGATGCCGGGCTGCGCACTCCCGAAGGCCAGCGCGAAGTCGGAGCGGAAACGCTGGAACGACGAGGACGCGCGCTCGCGCATCTGCTCGGCCGCTTCCGGCCCCAGCAGCCGTATCTGGCCGACGCGGGTCAGCACACGCTCGTAGGCGGTGCCCAGGTCCAGCGAGGATTGCCGCATCCAGCCGCCGTTGCCCGACGCCACCAGCGTCTCCTGGTCCTTGATCGCAGAGACGATGCCGCGGTAGTCCGTCAGCGCCTTGGCGAAGCCGGGGCGGTCGCCGCTGGCGGTGGAGGCCGTGGCCAGCTGGCGGGTGAGCGCCGCTTCGGTCACCAGCAACCCGTTGCCGGCGAACAGGCGCGCATCGAGCCGGCCGGTCCCCTTGGCAAACGAACAGCGCACCGCGTCCTGCAGCGGGGCGACGGTGATGCCCAGCGCGGTACCGCCCTCGGCGGCCGCCTGCCGGAAAAAGCGTACGCTGCCACCCACGTCGGCCGGCAGTTCGGCACCGAGCGCATAACGCACGACCAGGCGCAGGTCGGCCTCGCCGCCCGAACCGGGGCCCCGCAGGCGTTCCAGCGCCTGCACGGCCTGGTCGAGCTGCTCGACGGAGCCGACGTAGCGCTGCAGCGCGCCGAATTCCGGCAGGTTGTCGACCAGCAGCGTTTCGCGGCGCGGCCCCTCCGCCAGTGCGGCAAAACTGGCCGGGGCCTTGCAGTCCGAACCGACGATGAATTCACCGGTGTTCTCGTCCTGCTCGGCACCGGTGAGCTGGCCGGCGCGCGTCAGCAGCTCGCGCCGCAGAGTGGCCACGGCGATGTCGCCGAACTCGTGCTCGATGCGGTCGATCACCCGGTCGTTCAGGTCGTCGAACATATGCCACGAACCCGGCATGAAGAACGAGGACCGGACCTGGGCACGCAGCTGTTCGTTCATAGCCAGCAGGGCCAGGGCCCGGCCGCGGTACCACGACGGATGGATGGTTTCGCCGCGCTGCGCGGCGCGGGCACGGTACTGCGCATCGCTGCGCAGCTGCGCCAGCGCGGTCACCAGCCCGGTGTTGCGGCGGTGCAGTTCCACCGTGGCGACGAGCAGGCCCAGGCTCCAGCCGCCCAGCACGATGATCGCCGTCCAGCGGGTGAAGCGGTGCAGCGCCGGCCGTGCCAGGTGCTGGTTGCGCGAGGGCCGCGTGAGGCCGTATTCGAGGAAGATCTTCTTCTCGAACAGGTCGCGCAGGAACACCGGCTGGCGGGTGAGCTGGGCGATGAGGTCATTGCGCGCGTCGTCGTCGGCCGAGAAGTCGTCGGGCAGGCCGTCGCTGTCGGCCATGGACTTGGGCAGCTCGCCAGCGTCGCCGGTAAGGTAGATGCCGCGCAGGAAGAAGGGCTCATGGTAGGCACTGGGCCGCATGATCTCGTCGACGTAGAGCTGCAGCTGGCTGCGCAGCGCCTCGATGCGGGCGGGCAGCAGCAGCAGTTCACCGGGGCCCTGCATCGCATCGTCGATGGCGAAGAGTTCGGCCGAGGTGTCGGACACGGTACGCACCACGCTGCCGACGGCCTCGTCCACCCAGCCGTCCTGGTAGGTGGTGGCCAGGTCGTAGGGCGAGGACCAGCCGAGCATGCTGGCGCGCATCGGTTCGGGCAGGGCACGGGCGAATTCGCCAAAACCTTCCAGCCGCTCCGAGCCCGTCACCAGCACGTAGACCGCAAAACGCATGGCGAAGCGGTTCTGCGCCAGCCACAGGCGGCGGTGCGCCAGCTTGGCACGTTTGGCGAGTTCGAGCCGCGAATCGGCGCTGTCGTTGAGCAGCAGGTCGGCCGGCACGGTGATGACCACCGAATCGAACGGCCGCTGCGGCCGGTAGGCCCGGCACATGCCCAGGAACTCGTCCCAGGGCTTTTCGGCCCCGTCGTCCTCGTCGGGAGAGCCGAGGTAGGCGCCCTTGATGTCGATGACGATGCCGCGGTCGAAGAAGTGCCACGAGATGCCCTGCGTGGCCGCGGCGGACGCCGCTTCGGAGCTCAGCGCGCTGGCCACGCCGGACTGCGCGATCGGCAGCTGCCGGTGGTCGTCGCCCTCGTTGAGCAGCATGATCCAGGGGATGCTGTAGCGCTCGGCGCGCGAGACGATGTTGCCCTCGATCAGGTCGACCGCCTGGCGGAACGAACTGCGCAGCGAGTCGAAGCGGATCTTGGCGACCTTGGGGTCGGCGCCCGTCTTGGTGGTGGCCGGGCGTTTGGAAGCCAGGTAGAGCACCAGGCCCAGCACGAACAGCACCAGCAGAGCCAGTACCGCGATGGAGATGAGGAAAAGGTTGTCCGTCAGCATGAGGACCCTTTCTGGAGAGGGACAGACAGCGGGTTCATGGCGTGGTCCCCATGGTCATCGAACCGGGCTGCAGCACCTGGCGCACCGGCCAGGATTGCCACAGCCACAGCATTTCGGAAATCACCAGCAGTACGGCCAGGCTGATCAGGAAGATCACCGACCAGCGGCTGAGCGTGGGCAGCTTGCGCGGTGCGATGTGCGAGAGCGTGTTGGCATAGGCGCGGTCCGACAGCACCCGGTCGCGCCCCGACAGGTCGGCCTGCCGCTGGTAGACGAACTGGTAGAGCTCTTCGCGCAGGCCGTGCAGCGGTGCCACGTCGGTGGAGCCGCGGTACATGCCCTGGAAACCCAGGGCCAGGGCGAACAGGTAGAGGCGCGCCATGTCGCGCCGCGACGGCTCGCGTTCGGACAGCATCTGCTCGATGCGGCGGAACACCAGGTCACCGGCGATGTTGGTGCGGAACAGCGAGGATTCGAGCAGGTGCGCGGTCCAGCGTTCGCGGCCGATCCAGGGGCTGTTGAGCAGGATCTCGTCGGCCAGCGCCGCCTTGAGGTAACGCGCATCGGCCACGTTCTCGAGTTCGAAGCGCGTGCTTTCGCGGCGCGACTCCAGCGTCTGCAGCTCGATCAGGTTTTCCAGGTGCCGGCTGAGCGCCAGGGCGGCCGCCTCGGGGTCCGTCTCGCCGCTCTCGGTGGCGCGCGTACGCGCCTTCACGACTTCGTCGTAGAAGGCACGGAACTGCTGCGTCATGTGGTCGTCTGTCGCCGTCTCGGGCGTGTAACGGGCCATGGTGGGTTGCTCCTGAACTTCTTCTATTCGCGGGTGAAGAGCACCATTTCCTGCGGACGCTGTGCAGTGGCGCTTTCATTGGAATTGCTGACGATCAGCCGCTCGCCGGCCACCGTCAGGGCCGGGCTGGCCTGGATGGCCTCCAGCAGGTAACCCGAACCCGGGCGCAGGCCCAGCTCGTCGGCCTGCTCGACCACCGCCCGGGGTGCACCGAGCACCCGGCGTTCACGCAGCGAGGGGTAGGCCGACTGCGAGCCGATGATGGCGCCCGCCATCCAGGCCATCAGGTCCTTGTCCGGCTGGCCGCGCACACCGACGACCAGGCGGGCCGCCATCCACTCCGGACGCAGCTCGATTTCGAAGGCGTTGTTGCGGAACTCGAACTTGTGTTCGCGGTATTCCTGGCTCACGTCGGACACCGCCTCCTGCAGCGTCTGCAGCAGCGGGCCGAACAGGCGCGAGGGGTTGGCGTGGTCGTAGTCCGGCGGCACCGGCGGCAGGCCGCCCGGACGCAGCAGGCTGAGCGCGCCCAGCAGCCGGCACAGTGTCCAGTACAGCGGCAGCGGATGCAGGTGCGGTGTGTGCAGCACCGCCTCCGACGATGGCAACTCGGCCAGCAGGCTGCGCAGCCGGTCCTTGAGTTCGAGGTGGGCGATCCGGTCGTCCACCTTGGACGAAGGCACGGCCGTCTGCTTGGCGACGAAGGCCGCCTTGCCGCGCAGCTGGCCCAGCAGGGCCGACACACCCAGCCACAGTGGGTTGTCGCGGGCGATTTCCAGCAGCGGCGGCAGCGTGTCGCCGAGCTTGATCACCTCGTTGTCCTTGGACAGCGTTCCCAGGCGCAGTTTTTCGTACAGGCCCGAGGGCATGTCGCCCGCATGGAGGGCCAGCCGCGGCAGCAGCCGCGGGATGTCGGCTGGCGTGGCATCGGACACCTCGTCGACCACCGGCGCGCCGGCCACCGAACGGTAGCGCGGGGTATCCGACTTGGGCGAGGTGCTGGCCACTGGCAGCGTCACGAAGATGTCGACCGGCTCGGAAGCCAGGCGTTCGGCGAATGGTGCCAGCGACAGCTCCAGCGGCGCGTGCAGCGTGTTGTCGGCGGCATGGGCCACCGCCGTGCCATCGGGGAAGATGGCATCGAGTTCGAGCACCCGCAGCAGGCCGGCCGGTAGCAGGCCGGTATCGATGACAAAACGCCGCACACCCCAGCTGAAGGGCGCCGCGGCCAGGGTCTGCCAGGCCACCAGGCCGTCGAGCCGCGACGACAGCACCTGGAAATGCTGGGGGGCCAGCAGCATGCCTTCATGCCACTGGATACGCTCGGCGACGGAAAGGTTGTTACTCATGGAAGCCGATCTCGCTTTTTCATGGCACGGTGGAAACGGTGAAATCGTCGGCATCCATACGCACGACGAGCCGGTTCTTGAACTCCTCGATCCGCACGCGGTGGCTGCCTGGGGTGGCATAGTCGGCAAAAATCAGCGCGGCCGCCACCCGGGGCGCCTCCAGCGTCGAGGTTTCGACGTCCAGCACCTGGCCGGGCACCAGCTCCCAGCTCTTGTAGGTCAGCACCTTGGGATAGGTCTTGGCCAGGTCGGCCCGCGACGAAAACCACTTGGCCGCGGGCAGGTCGATGAGTTTTTCCACCACGGCCTTGTCGGTGACGAACACGATGTCGACCGCCACCGGGCTGTTGCGGTTGGCGTTGTTGGCCGCAGTCAGGGTGACCTTGTCCCAGCTGACCTTGCTGTTGCTGAAGTCGAGGGCGTTCGGCAGCTTGGGCAGGGAGCAGCCCGCCAGTTGCAGCGCAATACATGCGGCCCCGAGCAGCCCGGCTACCCGCCGCGCACCGGCACATTTCATTGCAATCCTCCCGGAGCCATTGCCCCATATTCGTATACGGACACGTGCTGTACAACCCCGTGGGGGCGCAGCGACTTCGAGCCGACCCCCACACCCAGCAACAAGATCAGTGCGGCAACCAGTGTGCAGCAGCCCAGGACCAGCCCCAGCTGCAGCCGCGTGAAGGCGAAACGCAGCGGTTCACGCGGGCCTTCGGCCACCTCCGCCACGGCCACGACACGCTCCGACGGCAGACCTGCCGACACGATGGCGGTCAGCACGCAGGAGGCCAGCAGGGTCAGCAGGTTGCGCGGCCCTTCGCACAGCAGGTCGATGGCGATGAACAAGGTCAGCGCCGCTTCCACCGGAAGCTGCAGCATGTTGAGCACCATGCCGGCGAAACCCACGCTGGCCACGCTGTTGTAGCCGGCCGAAGCGAAGGCCGCGATGATCGAACCGAGGCAGACCAGGCCCATGCCCATCAGGCCGACGGGACGGTCGTAGAGGTTGGCGACGAAGATCACCAGCACCGCGGTGTACAGCGCCGTGCCCGCGCGCAGGAACACCGATGAGGTCGGCACGATGAGTTCCACCACCCCCCGGCTGAAACCCAGGCGCTCGCTCAGCGCGGCGATGGTGAACGGAATGCTGGCGGTGGAACTGGCCGAGGCCAGGCTCACCAGCATCGGGGCCTTCAGGCTGCGCGCCACCTCGGCCAGCGGCTGGCCGCTGCGCCGGCCGATGATCACCAGGGCGCCGAAGGACAGCAGCACCACTAGGAAGATGAAACATCCGATGAAGCCGCCCATGGCCCGCAGCGTGCTCTTGTCGGTTTCCGCCATGAGGTGGGCGGCGACACTGAACGCCAGGACCGGCAGCATCAGGTTGGCACGTGAAATGATGAGTTCCAGCGTACGGTAGATGCCCTCCAGCAGGTTGTCGAGCGAACCGTTCTGCGGGCGGGCCATGGCAAACGCCATGCCGAAGATGATGGCGCACGACAAGATGCCGAGCGCATGGCCCTCCACGAGTTCGTGGAAGAAATTGTTGGGGAACATGCCCGACAGGGGATGGTCGGCGTTGTGCTGCACCGCCGCCACGCCGTACAGGTCCATTTCCAGCTCATCGCCTTCGCCGCCGGCTTTCTGCACCACGGCACCGAGGTGCGCCCGGGCATCGGCCGACAGGCCGTTACCGGGAGACAGGACCACGCCGAAAACGGTGCCGGCCGCCGCCGCGGCGGCCACCAGCAGGAAGGCGAAACACGCCATCATGAACACACGCCGCGCCGGATGCGGCAACCGCATGGTCTGGCGCAGGCCGAAGAAGGTCGCCACCACCAGCAGGGGAATGGCCGCCATGCTCACCACCGCCAGGTAGAGCTGGCCCAGCAGCGTGGCCGGCCGGCCTACCTCGGGCAGGAAGGCGCCGACGGCTCCCCCCGCCAGCAGACACAGCAGCAGCGCGAAGGAACTATGGGACAGCCGCTCCAGCAACCTCATACGGGCTGGTGGCGACCCTGCTCGAACGCATACACGGCCATGCGATGCTCCTTAAATCTTGAGGGGACGGGGACAGACCACGGAAACCGCCGCGGTGTTGCCGATGACCAGCACCAGCGTGCGCAGCATGTCGCAGATCGGGTCCACCGCGAGGAACAGCACGAATGCGGCCTCGAACGGCAGGCCCAGGTATGAACAGGTCATGCCGACCAGCGACACCGTCACCAGGCCGGTCATGCCGGCGGAGGCGAAGCCCGCGAGGATGGAGGCGACCAGCACGATCACCACCTCGACGAAGGTCAGCGAGCGGCCGTAGAGCTGCGCGATGAACATGGTGGCACACACGTAGTACACCACCGGGCCGATGCGCAGCAGCGAGACCGACAGCGGCACCAGGAGCTCCACACGCGAGCGCGCGAAGCCCAGGCGCTCGACCAGGCTTTCGATCATGATCGGCATGCAGGTGGCGCTGCTGCGCGTGGCCAGGGCCAGCGCAAAGGGACCACGCAGCGCGTTGAGGGTCTGCGGCAGGGTGTTGTTGGAACGTTTCCAGATGATGGCCGCCGCGATGGCCGTCAGCAGCAGCGAGACGATGACGAAGGCCAGCACGAACTGCGCCATGGCCTTCAGCGGCTCGATGCCGGTCTTGCCCAGTTGCGCCGCACTCATGCAGAACAGCACGATGGGCAGCGGGAAGCTCAGCCAGTGCGTCAGCGTCTGGCAGGCCTGGTAGACCGTTTCCAGTGAATGCGTCAGCCCTTCGGAGATACGCGCCGGAACATGCCCGACCGCCAGGCCGAACAGCAGCGCGAACACCAGCGCCTTGAGTGTGTCGCCGTTGGCGAGCGCCGAGAAGATGTTGGCCGGCACCAGGCTCAGCAGCATGTCGACGAAACCGGTGCTTTTCACTTCCTCGTCCACGCCGTGCAGGCTCATGGCGGTATCCGACGAGGTCAGGTCGCCGCCGACCATCTGGCCGAAGGTCTCCATGGTGGCCTGCGACAGGTTCTCACCCGGCCGCATGATGAGTAGCGTGATGGCGCCGAGGATGGCCACCGCGGCCGAGAACGCGAGGAAGACGACCGCCACACGCCCCAGCAGCTTGGCGGTGCCTCCGTCGCGGAACAGGCGCTGCAGGCTGAAGATGACCGCCGAGATCATGAAGGGCAGCGTGACCATCTTCAGCAGGTCGACGTAGATGTCGCCCACGAAGCCCAGCGAGATGGCGGCCCCGGGGGCGGTCATGCCGAACGTGACGCCCGCCACTAGGCAGCCGACGACGACCCAGGGATTGATGACGAAGGAATAGAGTTTTTTGGTGTCCATGGTCTTTTCCTTGGTGTCAGCGCTCGAGCGCGGCCAGTACCTTGTTGATGTCGAGCTTGTCGGTGCGCTGCGCCAGGAACTCGTTGATGAAGGCCAGCAGGGTCGGGTCGTTGATGGAGACGCCGATGCCCAGGGTGTCCTCCAGATCCTTGAAGGTGATGGTGCGCAGCAGCAGCGAGGCGGTCGGGTCGATCTTCAGGATGCGCTTGACCTCGAATTCATCGCGGTAGGCACCGACGACGTCACCCTTGTAGAGCGCCTTGAGCACCTCGTCCCAGGAGGCGTATTCGACGATCTCGGCGCGCGGGAAATTGCGCTTGGCGTAATACGCATAGGACGACTTGGCGATCACGCCGATCTTGCCCGAGAACTGGCGCACCACCTCGGATACTGCCTTGTCCTTGGTGAGCTGGGCAAACTTCACCCGGTTCAGCATGAGGGCGTGCTTCAGGCTCAGGTAGGGAGCGCTGAAGCTGATGAACTGCGAGCGCGCCAGCGTGCGGGAGACCTTGCTGATGACCAGGTCCACCTGGTTGTAGGCCAGGAGGTCCACCACGCCGTTGAAGGTCTTGGCGCTGCGGTTGAAGCGGACCTTCACGCCCAGTTCGGCCGCGATGGCGCGGGCCAGGTCGACTTCGATGCCGATCCATTCACCATCCTTGGTATAGAAGAAAGGCGGCGTCTCGGCATCGAGCATGCCCACCACCAGTTCACCGCGGTTGACGATACGTGCGATGTCGGGCGCCAGCAGGCGGCCATCGGGGACGGCCGTCAGGGTGGAAAAGGTCGGCACCCGGGGAGGCGCAGCGGGAACCGCGGCGGCCGCCGGCGCGGCAGCCGCTGCCGCAGGCGCGGCGGTCTGGGCATGGGCGACGATGGCACCGCCGGCCAGGAGCGCCAGGCCCCCGCGGCGGAGGATCTTGCCGAAAGCACGCATTCCAACGCAAAGGCGTTCCGCGAACGGGGGACTGGAGGAGAAGGTTTGGAAGGTAGTCAACATAAGCATATCCCCGGGATCACGGATGGGAGGAAGAGGTCGGTGCTGCGGCAGGTGAAGCGGCAGGGGCGGGGCCGGGCGCACTGAGTGTCGCCGTGCCCGCGCCGGGTATGTTCAGCTGCACCGGCGCCAGCGGAACGCCTGTCATGGTCTTGCCGATTTCGACCCCCAGCAGGAAAAGCAGGACACACAGGGCCAGGGCGCAAACGCACGCAACGGCCAGCATCCGCGAAGTCATGGAAAAAACGTATTGCATGGGCTCAGGCGACCATCGTGGTGAATTGCGCCGGCGCAACGGGCTTGATGACACCGCCCCAGTTGCACATGCACATGCAACTGTCGCTCAGTGCCGGCATGTTGCCGATCAGCACGGTCGGCGAACCGGGAATCCAGGGCGCGGCCGTCACCGGGATGCAGGGCATGGGTGTCATGACACCGAGCGCGGCGGCGGTGGCGGCGATCACCATCGGGTTGGCCATGGAGTTGCACATGCCGAACGGCATGATGTTCATCATGGGTACGTGGTCCATGATGTTGCCCGCCGGCATGCCGACCATGACCAGGTTGGCGGGCAGCACCATCAGCGGCGCGGGCGCGACGCCGAAGGTGCACTGCAGGTTCGTGGTGGCAGTCAGTTCCATGCCCATGGTTCAGCCCCTCACCAGTTTTTCGAAGTTCTTCATGAAACCGGTGCCCTTTGCCACGCCCTCCTCGACGCCCTTGGCGTCGAAGCGCCTGGGCGGCCCCAGCGGTTTGCCGTTCTTGTAGATGATTTCCTCCATTACGGCGCCATCCGGCCAGAACCGCTTCAGCGGACCATTTAGCACGTTGGCGCGGTATTGTGCCGACTGGACGGGCTTCCCGTCACGGCCGTAGTCCAAGGATTCGCCTTCCAGCTTGCCTTTCCGGTAAAACGCACGCCGAACCAGGGCTGTTTCGTTGTAGAAAAGAGACTCTCCCTCCAGCACACCGGCCACAAATTGCAGGCGTGCGGTCATGTCGCCGGACTCCGCATAGCCCAGGGTTTCGCCATTCAACAGGCCGAGGACGAATCGCTGTTCGTACAAAAGCCGGCCATCGGCAAAGATCTTGGTCACCCCGTCCTGCAGGTCGACCTTGTAATTCGCCTCCTGGACCAATTGCCCCTTGGCGTCGTATACCCGTTGCACACCCTGGCGCAGGCCGGCCTCGTGCTGGGCTTCGAGCGACGGCACGCCGTCGGCGCTGAACACCTGCATCGGCCCGTGCAGGGTATCGCCGCGCAGGGAGGTGCGGCTCAGCAGCCAGCCGCCGTCGGCAAAGGCCTCGTGCACCCGGGGCGTGCCGGCGGCCACGTCGGCGAGTGCCGCGGGGGTGGGGGTGGGCGGAGCAGGAAGGGCCATGGCGTTCAGTTGATCTTGACGAGACCACCCTTGAGTGTGAGCATGCCGCCACCGTCGACCGTCTGGGTCGCCGAGGCCTTGTTGTTGACCATCAGCCCGCTGTTCTCCAGCGTGGTGCCGGCCTTGTTGGTCAGGCCCATGCCGGCCTGGTTGGTCAGGTCGGTGCCGGCCTTGTTGGTCAGCGCCGTGCCGGCCTGGTTGGTCAGGGCCGTGCCGGACTTGTTGGTGAGCGCCGTGCCGGCCTCCACGTCCACTGCGGCGCTGCCCTTGATCGCAATCGCGCCGGTCACGTTGATGGTGAGCTTGCCCTTGATGGTCAGGGTGTAGTCGCCGGTGACCTCGTGCGTGAACTTGGCCTCGTTGGTATGCGTCTCGTCGCCGGTCACGGTCACCGCGCGCGTGTCCTTGACGGTATGCGTCTCCTTGCCCTTGGACACGGCGATGGTGCGGTCACCCTCGGTGATGGTGTGGGTTTCCGAGCCCTTGATGAGGGTGGTGGCCAGGTCGTTCTCGATATCGACCTTCATGTCCTTCTGGGCATGCATGAAGAGCTGTTCGGAGTCCTTTTTGTCCTCGAAGCGCATCTCGTTGCCGGCCGTGCCGGTCTTCGACGAGCGCGAACGCATCACGCTCTGGGTCTGGTTGTCGGGCAGGGTCACGGGCACGGTCTGCTCGGCGTTGTAGACACTGCCGGTGACGATGGGGCGGTCCGGATTGCCGTCGACGTAACCGACGATGACCTCCTGGCCCACCCGCGGCAGGAACAGGTTGCCCCAGCCCTGGCCGGCCCAGCCCTGGGTCACGCGCACCCAGCAGGAGCTGTCCTGGTCTTTCTTGCCGACGCGGTCCCAGTAGAACTGCACCTTGATGCGGCCGTACTTGTCGGTCCAGATCTCCTCGCCGCTGGAGCCCACCACCAGGGCGGTGTGGCTGCCGATGGCCACCGGCCGCGGCGTGACGCGGGGGGCGCGGAACGGCACCGTGGCATCGAAGGTCTCGAAGCTGTTCGAGTAGGTGCCCCCGAGCGCCCGGTGCGACACGGAGCGCAGCACGTGGTCGGTGTTGAGTGCGTCGCGCAGGTGCTGGCTCAGGGTGATCTTGGCGCCGGCGGTGAGGAAGGGCGACACCGCCTCGCCATAACCGCGCGAGCTTTCGACCTGCTGCGCCTCCACGAAGATCTTGGCACGCGCGGTACCGTCGGCCACGACCTTGTGGCCGCCGGGGAAGACGTAGTCGGCACCCTTGCCCGCCGTGCCGACCGAGGTGGTCTGCAGCGAGGTGCTGGGCGTCTCGAAGTCGTAGTCGCCGATCAGCTGGTCCTTGGTGACGAGCCGGCCGTCGAGCTCGAAGCGGGTCACCTCGTCGACCGGCACCCGGCCCTCGAGCGCATCGGCCCGCACCTTGAGTGCGGGTGTGCTGGCGCAGGCGGTGTGGGCCGAGGTGGCGTCGGCCAGCACCATCGTGTGGGAGCCGTCGGCGAAGGTGAAGAAGTAGAAGATGCCCTCTTCCTCCATCAGCCGCGAGATGAAGTCGAAGGCCGTCTCGTCGTAGCGCACGCAGTATTCACGCGCGGTGTAGGTGCCGGTAGTCTTGTCATCGAAGGTGACGCTGAAGTCGCCCAGCACCGCCTTGATGATGTCGGTCGCCGACTTGTTCTGGTAGATGACCCGGTCGCGGCCCAGCGTGAGTGTCCACAGGCGCGGCACCACCTCGGCCACGTAGTGGGTGAAGTCGGCATTGCCGCCGACGTGCACGAACCGCGAGACGATGCCGTTGACATAACGCGTATCGCCGCCCGGCACGGTGACCTTGGCGGTGGCCGAGGCGCCGACGATGGTCGCCATGGCCAGCGAGGTGGACGACGAACGCATGGACAGCGAGAACTGGAACAGGCGCGAGATGCCCTCCTCGCCGTGGAGGCTGTCGAGCAGCAGCACGTCCGCCCCGAACGGGGTGGTGACCGACAGGATCGCGTTGTCCTGTACGTAGCCGGTTCTCAGTGCCATGGTGTCATGCCAGTTGCGGCGTCCGGAAGGTGAATACGAAGGCGCCGCCGTCGTCCACCGCCATGCGCACCGCATCGAACGGTTCGGCCATGGAGATGCGCTCCAGCACCTGGCGCGACAGGTCGGGCAGCACCGAATGGGCCAGGATGTGGTCGATGTTGCGCGCACCGCTGTCCACCTCGGTGCAGCGGGCGGTGATGGCATCGGCCACCTGCGGGTCCCAGGTGAAGTCGGCCTTGTGATTGGTGGCGAAGCGGCCGGCCAGCTTGCCGAGCTTGAGTTCGACGATGGAGCGGATCTGGCCGTCGCCCAGGTGGTAGTAGGGCACCAGTGTCAGGCGGCCGAGGAAGGCCGGACTGAACTGCTTGAGCAGTTCCGGGCGCAGCTTCTCGACCAGTTCTTCCGGGTCGGGCCGCTTGCCGCCGCGGCAGGCTTCGGTGATGACGTCCTGCGCGGCGTTGGAGGTGAGCAGGATCAGGGTGTTCTTGAAGTCGATCTGCACGCCCTCGCCGTCTTCCATGGTGCCCTTGTCGAACACCTGGAAGAACAGCTCCAGCACGTCGGGGTGGGCCTTTTCCATTTCGTCGAGCAGCACCACGCTGTAGGGACGGCGGCGCACCGCTTCGGTCAGCACCCCGCCGCGGCCGTAGCCGACGTAGCCGGGCGGCGCGCCCTTGAGCCCGGAGACGGTGTGCGCCTCCTGGAACTCGGACATGTTGACGGTGACCATGTTGCGTTCGCCGCCGTACAGCATGTCGGCCAGGGCAAACGCCGTCTCGGTCTTGCCGACGCCACTGGGGCCGACCAGCATGAACACGCCCACCGGCTTGCCCGGGTCGTCCAGGTCGGCGCGGAAGGTGCGCACCCGGCGGGCGATGGTGTCGAGCGCCTGGTCCTGGCCGACCACCCGCTCGGCCAGCTTGTCCTTCAGGTTGAGCACCACGTGCAGCTCGTCGGCCAGCATGCGGCCGACCGGTATGCCGGTCCAGCCGGAGATGACACCGGCCACCGCACTGGCGTCGACGCAGACCGGCACCATGGGTTCGTCGCTCTGCACCGCTTCCAGGCCTTTTTCGAGGCGGCGCAGGTGGTCGGCGAGGTTTTCCTCGCCGGCATCGTCGTCCGCGGCAACCCCGGGGGATGCCTGCGGCACCGAAGGCATGGCCGGTGCCGGCGCGTCGAGGCTGGCCGTGATGCGTTTGCGCAGCGCGACGATCTCGTCCACGGCGCGTTTTTCGTCGGTGAGTTTTTCGCTCAGGTGCTTCTGGCGCTCGCGGCTGGCGGCCAGCTGCGTGGTGAGCGCCTCGATGGCCTGCGCCTGGTCCTTGCCGGTGGCGGCCTCGTGGCGCAGCACCCGCATCTGGCTTTCGGCCGAGGCGATGTCGCGGCCCACGGACTCCAGTTCTTCCGGCACGCCGCTCTGGGCGATAGCGACCCGCGCGCAGGCGGTGTCGAGCACACTGATGGCCTTGTCGGGCAGCTGCCGGCCGGTGATGTAGCGGTGCGACAGCTTGACCGCCTCGCGCACCGCGTCGTCCAGGATCTCGACGCCGTGGTGCTTTTCGAGCGTGGCCACCATGCCGCGCAGCATGTCGATGGCGACCTCTTCGGAGGGCTCGTCGACCTTCACTACCTGGAAGCGCCGGGCCAGCGCCGGGTCGCGCTCCACGTACTTCTTGTACTCGGCCCAGGTGGTGGCGGCGATGGTGCGCAGCTCGCCGCGCGCCAGCGCCGGCTTGAGCAGGTTGGCGGCATCACCCTGGCCCTCGGCGCCGCCGGCGCCGATCAGCTGGTGCGCCTCGTCGATGAACAGGATGATGGGCACGGGCGAGGCCTTGACCTCGGAAATGACCGACTTGAGGCGGTTCTCGAACTCGCCCTTGACGCCGGCACCGGCCTGCAGCAGCGCCAGGTCGAGGGAACGCACCGACACCTTGCGCAGCGCGGGCGGCACATCGCCCTGCACGATGCGCTGGGCGAAGCCTTCCACCACCGCGGTCTTGCCGACACCGGCCTCGCCGGTGAGGATGGGGTTGTTCTGCCGGCGGCGCAGCAGCACGTCGATGATCTGGCGGATTTCACCGTCGCGCCCGCGGATCGGGTCGATGGCACCCTGGCGGGCCAGCTCGGTCACATCGACGGTGAACTGGTCCAGGTTGGGCGTGGCGGAACCGCCGCGGCGGCCGGTGGGCATCTGGGGGCCTGCCGGTGCGCCCGCCGGCTTGGTGCCGCCGTCTGCCATGGAGGGCACGCCGGGCACCACCTGGGCCGCGGGGGTACCGCTCTCCGGGGTCCCCGCCAGCAGGCCGGCCAGTTCGTCGTGCAGCGTGGCGCGCGGAATCTTGAGCAGCGCCGGTGCAGCGTCGAGCAGGCGGCCGCGCAAACTGTCGACCTCCAGCAAGGCCAGCAGCAAGGTGCCGGGGCGGATCTGCTGCTGGCCGAGCAGCATCGAACTGAGCAGCCAGGCCTCCTGGAACAGCGGCACGAATTCGGGCGACAGGGCGGGCGTGCGGCCATTGCCGCGCTTGAAGCCGTCCAGCGACTTCTGCAGTTGGCCCTGCAGGGCGTCGGCGGACACGTCGAAGCGGTCGAGCACCGCGGCGAAGTCCTGGGTGCCGGCTTCGAGCAGCCGGGTGAGCATGTGCTCGATCTCGACGTTGTAGTGCGTCTGCTGCACACACAGTTCGGCCGCCTTTTCCATGGCGGACTTGCATTCCGTGTCGAGACGGCCCAGGAGCGTTCGGATGTCGATTTGCATGATGGTCGTCGTATCGGAAGATCGGTTCAGAAAGAGGCAGGGGCCGCCGGACCCGCCAGCTGGAAGGAGGCGGACATGGGCCGGCTCGCACCACCGGTGCGCAGCCAGGCCGTCCAGCCCAGCCGCAGCGGGCGCGGGCCTCCCAGCACACTCGTTTGCGCCTGGCCGGACGCCGGCTGCACCGTCATGTGCACGTCGATGTCCTGCTGCACGTAGCGGCGGACCAGCCGCCCGGCCAGCTGGTGGTCGGTGCCGCCGGGCAGCAGCGATTCGAGCCGGTCCCAGGACAGCGGGCCGAATGCCAGCGAAATGCCAGCCCCCTGGTCCCACACCCGCCGGCCCAGCACGGCGTTGCGGCCGAGCCGCGGCGCGGCGGCACCGCCGGCACCCAGCCGGGGAATAGCCGCCGCTTCGAGCGTGTGCCAGCCGCCGCGCAGCTGGGTGCCGCGCACCTCCAGCCGCAGGCGGTCGCGCAGGAACTGCAGCAGGCCGCTCATGGAACGGGGCGCGCCACCGAGCAGGCCGGCGTGGCGCAGCCAAGCCCCCTCGCCACCGGCGCGTTTGATGTTGAGTGCACTCACCGCATCCAGCACCCCCGCCAGGGCGGATGCATTGGGCGAGCGCCAGTCGAGCCCGATCCGGTGCTTCTTGCGGCTGCCGTACAGGAAGGACAGGAAGCGGTGCTGGAAGATGTCGAGGAAGTCCGCCGTGGCATGGTCGCGCGCGGCACGGCGCTCCAGCAGCTGCTCGGTGAACACCAGGGGCAGCGGGCCGCTGGCGCCGGCCAGCGCCATGACGGGCGTGGTCAGGGTGAAGGGCGCGCGCGCGCCGTCGCCGTTTTCCTCCACCTGCACCACATCGCTGGAAGGAAACCCCAGTGTGACCTGCGCCTTCAGGCGTACCGCTTCGCGCCGCCCTTCGCCATTGCCCACCGCGCCGGCCTCCGGGGCGGCCCGCTCCAGCAGGCTGATGGCCTGGAACAGGTCGAAACCCTGGGGCTGGCCGATCAGGCGCTGGATCAGAGGACCACTTGGCGGCCGGTCATCGGTTCCCATTGCTTCCTTATCTCGTCGCCCTGCCGCACGGCAAGCCGCACGAAGGAATTGACGGAGGTATAGAGCGCGAAGAAGCGCGCGAGCACCGCGGACATCAGCAGGGACGACCCGCCGGCGAATGCCTCTTCCTCGAACTCGAGCGTCACTTCGGTGCCACGGCAGAAACCGCGCCACCCTTCGTTGCCGACATGGGCGGTGATGGCCCGCGCCTCCAGGCTTTCGATGCCCCGGATCTGCTCGTGGTCGCGCCGGCTGTCCGAGGCGAACAGGCGCAGCATTTCACGCAGCTGTTCCTTGCCGGTACTGCCATCCACCAGAGACTGGTGGTTGAGTGTCAGCAGCGACACCAGCCGCCATAGCGTTTCGCTGCCCAGCGGCGGGCTGCGCTGCGGTGTCGGTTCGTACAGGCAACGCACCAGCGTGGGCTGGGCCGGCCCCTCGGCGATCATGCGGGCGTCGGCGGGCACCTGCTCGGCCAGCCGGCGGTTGGTGCAGAGCAGATGGGGGTACACCACCGGCTGCGACGGCCGCTGCTGGATGTTGGCTTGGTCGACGAAGGTCAGGAACATGTCGGTTCCCGGCAGGTCGCTGCGCAGGCTCTGCGTGCGGCGAGCCGACCAGAACACGGTTTTTTCATCCGCATCGATATGGCCCAGCGCGGCAAAGCTGGGCACGTCCACCGACTGAGCGGCATCCGGGTCGGAGGCGGTCACCGCGACGATGGAATGGATTTCCGTATCGGCCTCGCGCTGGCGGTCGGCCACCAGCAGGTACTCGTGGTGGCGGTGGTCGACCACCACCGGCTCGCCGATACGTGCAAAAAGGTTGATGGCGGGGGTGCAGCCGAGCGCGAAGTTGTCCGCGTCGATCTGCGTCAGGCCGCGCACCGGCCGGTCGAAGCGGATCAGCACATCGCAGCGGCGGCCGCGCCCCAGGTTCCCGCGCAGTCCGCAGAGGTCGAAGAAATGGAACTTGCGCGGGAAGGCGAAGTATTCCTGCAGCAGGCCATAGGCCGGCTGGCCGTTGTCGGGCAGGGGCAGCACTTCCTCGTTCTCGCCGTAGCCGGCTTCGCGCCAGGCGCCGGGCGCCAGCACCTGCGGCATCCCGCCCGCCGGCTTGAGGGCGACACTGGCGATGCTCGACGCCAGCGCGTCGTACAGCGGCATCGTGGTCATCCAGTCGCCACGCAGGTGGAAGCGCAGCGTGTCGACTTCGAGCTCGGAAAAATCGACCCCCTCGACACATTCGAGCGTCAGGCGCAGCACCCCATCGCGCTCCATCGCGGCATCGGCCACGGACAAGGGCCACAGCACATTGTCCCAGGCGGTGCGGAAGCGGCATTGTTCGCCCTGCGCGGTCTTGGCGAAGAGCATGGTGTGGCGCGGCACCAGGAAACCGGAGGTGACCTTGCCCTGGGTCGGGTCGAGCACGAACTGGGTCACCGTCATCGACGGCAGCGGCTGCACCAGCGAAGGACACAGGTTGTCGAGCAGCGAGGAGGCGACCTGCGGAAACTCCTGGTCGAGGTCGCGGTGGACCCGCGCGCCCAGGAAGGCGACCGACTCGATCAGGCGTTCGGTATGCGGATCGAGCGACTCGGCTCCATGCAGCGCGATGCGGGAGGCGATCTTGGGATAGCGCCGGGCGAAGTCCGCACCCTCGCCTCGCAAATAGGACAGTTCGCGCTTGTAATAGTGCAGAAGGTCGCTGTGCTGCAGATCGGGCATTGTCGGGAACGTAAGGGTGCGCTAGAAAATTCAGTGAAAGTTGTCAGACGTCCATGTCGAATTCGACACGTTGCACACGGGTTCCGATGACCACGTCACCGGAAACGGCCACGACCATGGGGCCGCCAGGTGTGCGCGGCGGCAGCACCTGCACGGCCGGATTGGCCAGACGGGGTTCGAACCAACGGATCGAATCCGCCATGCCCGACGCCAGCTTCTCACGATCGGGAAGCCCATCGACGTACAGGTCGGAAAAATCGGGAATACCGTAGTCCAGCACGGTCGCCGGCAGCCCCGCCACCAGGGCGGAGCCGGACGGACGGCGCGTGTTGAACAGACGGTGGAGCTCTCGGGCTATCGAGTCCCGCACGGCCTGCGGCGAAACCAGCAGGTTTCGGTCGTAGGTCGGACCTTCCGCGGCAAGCCGGTCGAACAGCGGGGCAACAACGCCCCGTGCAAGTTCGGGCATGGCCTACGCAGGAAAGGAAAGCGGGACCATGGGGCGTCAGGTCGCGGCAGCGGCCTTGGTGGAGTCCCAGGAGAAGGTCGTTTGGCCGGCCTTGCCGCCGGTGACCTTTTCCACGTCGTAAGCCGCCTTGATGATGGCGGAGTTGAGCGTGAAGTTCTCGACCGGGGTGTCGCCACCGCCGCTGATGCTGTAGTTGCTCACGAACACGTCGGACAGCGTGTAGGTGATCAGGTTCAGCGGAGCGCCGGCTTCGATACGGCCGATGAAGAAGGTCAGGTCGCCCACGATGGCCTGGCCGGCAGCGCAATGCTGCATCAGCAGGGGGGACGCGGAGTCGACGTAGCGGCTCATGCTCATGTCCTGCACGATGGCGCGGCCCGCCAGGCGGTCCGAGTTGGACACGGAACCGGCCGACAGCGGCAGGGAGATGCCATGCGAGAAGGACAGGATTTCCAGTTCCTTTTCGTGGGTCTTGAGGGTCGACTGGCCATCGATGCCAGGAATCTTAAGCGTCATGAAGCTCATGTTTTTTCCTTAACGGGTTGAAATGACCGAAGAACTCAGGCTGCCGCGGCGGGCAGGTCTGCCACGAGGCGAATGGAAGCGGTCAGGTCTTCCATCTGGAAATGCGGCTTCAGGAAACATACCGCGCGGTAGGAACCGGGACGGCCGGCGATTTCGCTCACGTCGACACGGCCGGCGCTCAGCGGGTACTGGGCCTTCATGGCCTGCGGAGCCGACGGGTTCAGCAGGACGTAGTTGGCCACCCAGTTGTTCAGGTAGCGCTCGATGTCGTCGCGCGTCTGGAAGCTGCCGATCTTGTCGCGGACCATGACCTTCATGTAGTGCGCGAAACGCGAAGCTGCCAGGACGTACGGCAGGCGGGCCGACAGTGCCGCATTGGCGTTGGCCGCGTCCTTGTCGAACAGCTTGGGCTTGTTGACCGTCTGGCCGCCGAAGAAGCTGGCGAAGTTGGAGCCCTTGGAATGCACGATGGCGATGAAGCCGAGGTCGTTCAGTTCCTTTTCGCGACGGTCGGTGATGGTCACTTCGGTCGGAGTCTTCAGGGCGATGTCGCCTTCGTCGGTCTTGAAGGTGTGCGCCACCAGGCCATCGACCCGGCCGCCGCCTTCCACGCCACGGATGGCGGTGGTCCAGCTGTACTTGGCGAAGGCATCGGTGATGCGCAGGCCGAGCTGGTAGGCCGAGTTGGCCCACAGGTACTTGGAGTGGTCGGTGCCGTCCACGGCTTCTTCGAAGTTGAAGCTTTCGACCGGAATCGTCTTGTTGCCGTAGGGCAGGCGGGCGGCGTAGCTCGGCAGCACCAGCGACACGTAGCGCGAATCTTCCGACTCGCGGAAACCGCGCCAGGAGGCGAGTTCGGCGCTTTCGAAGATCTTGGACAGGTCGCGCGGTACACCCAGTTCGGTGAACGACTTCATGTCGAACAGCGCGGGAGCGGCGGCCGAGATGAAGGGGGTATGGGCGGCGGCAGCGACCTTGGAGACACGCTCCAGCAGGGCCACATCTTGCGGGTGGCGGCCGAAGTAGTAGTCACCGATCAGCAGCGAGAACGGGTTGCCGCCGAAGGTGCCGTATTCTTCTTCGTAGATCTTCTTGAAGAGCACGCTGGTGTCGTAGTCGACAGCGGTTTCCAGGTCCTTGAGCAGGTCCTTCTTGCTGACGTTCATCAGGCGCAGCTTCATGCGCGGACCGGTTTCGGAACCGTAGACCATGTCCCGCAGGCCACGCCAGGAGCCTTCGAGCTTCTGGTAGTCGGGGTGGTGCATGATCGCGTTGACCTGGTCGGTCAGCAGGCGGTCGATTTCGGCGACACGCTCGTTGATCGAGGCCACGACGGTCTTGTCGGGGCTGGTGCGCATGCCTTCGTCCAGGATCTGCGAGGCCAGTTGGCCGAGCAGCTTCTTGGCGTATTCGCCCTGCGAGGGCTCGGAGACCATCTTGCCTTCCTGGACGATACGGTCCAGCAAGCTCAGGTCGCTTGTCGTCGTTGCGCCAGAGGCGCCGGCTTCGGATTGGGTTGCCATCTTTTCCACCATTCAATTAAGGGGCGGCACGCTCAGGGGCGCGCCACGGGACTGATCACGCAGCGGGCGCTTCGGCAGCACCGGCACCGGCCTGCTCCTTGAGCGTCTTGAGCTCGTCGGTGTTCTGCAGGATGCTTTCCAGCAGGCCGTCGAGTTCGTCGTTGCCGTCGAGCTTGGCGAGCAGGTCGCGCAGTTGCTGGCGGGCTTCGAGCAGCTTGGTCAGGCGGGGCACCTGGGCCACGATGGATTCGGGATGGAAGTCCGAGAACTCCTTGAAGTTCAGCTCGACCTTCAGGCTGCCTTCGTCCTTGGCCGTATCGGTCACGGAGATGTCGAGGCGCGGGGAGATCTTGCCCATCACGTCGTTGAAGTTGTCGCGGTCGATTTCGACGAAACGACGGTCCTTCATCTTGGGCAGCGGCACGGCCGGCTGGCCCGAGAGGTCGGCCATGATGCCAACCACCAGCGGAAGCTCCTTTTTCTCGACGGCATCGCCGATTTCGACGTCGTACGTGATCTGGACGCGCGGAGGACGATTGCGCCCGACCCATTTTTGCAAGCTATCAGACATAGGTTTCCCAGTGAACAGATTGAAGGGGGACCGCGCAGCGCACCACACGGCGATACAGGCGATGTTCCCTTGGCCTATCGGCAGCGTCACGAGGGGCGCTACAGCAGGCGATACAGGGACACTGCGTTAAAAAGTGTAGGCCATTTTGTAGAAATTGCTACCTTTAATACCAACGCGTTTACAAAAACAAGAGATAGGCCAAACTTTTACACAACCGTCGCGCCATGCACACGGCTCCAGAAATGAGGGCGAGTACCCACTCCCCTGCAAGACGGCGCCGTATTTGTAAGAAACGCAAGCGATACAAACGGTTGCATGGATCGTAGGGGCTGCGGATGACGCGCCGGTGTCTGCAACAGACGGCGCGCCTGTGTCAGACTCCGGGTTTTCGCCTACCCCATAACCACCATGAAACGCCTGATTTCCCTGCTCCTGCTGGTCGTCTCCCTGAGCGGTTGCGGCTACAACGATTTCCAGGGCCTGGACGAGCAGACCAAGTCCGCCTGGAGCGAGGTCCTCAACCAGTACCAGCGCCGTGCCGACCTGATCCCGAACATCGTGGCCACCGTGAAGGGCCAGGCCAATTTCGAGCAGGACACGCTGACCAAGGTGATCGAGGCACGCTCCAAGGCCACCTCCATCCAGGTCACACCCGAGACGCTGAACGACCCACAGGCCTTCGAGCGTTTCCAGCAGGCCCAGGCGCAGCTGAGCGGCGCGCTGTCGCGGCTGCTGGCAGTGTCGGAGAGCTACCCCACGCTGCAGGCCAACCAGGCCTTCCGCGACCTCCGGGTGACCCTCGAAGGCACGGAGAACCGCATTACGGTGGCACGCAACCGCTATATACAGGCGGTGCAGGAGTACAACGTCAAGGCCCGCAGCTTTCCGACCAACCTGACGGCCAAGGTGTTCGGCTACGCGCCCAAGCCCAACTTCACCGTGCAGAACGAGGCGCAGATCTCCACGCCGCCGGCGATCGACTTCGGCGCCCCGAAGAAGTAGGAACCCACCCGTGGCCCGTCCCTCTCACCCGCAGCGCGGCATGGTCGCGGCCGTGACCATGCGGCAATGGCTGGCAGCGCTCGCCATGCTGGTCCTGGGGCTGTGCGCCCCCGCGGCCTTCGCGCAGAAGCTGCAGCCCATTCCAGCACTGGCCGCGCACGTCACCGACACCACCAATACCCTGAGCGCCGAGCAGCGGCAGGCGGTCGAGGCGCGGCTGGTGAACTTCGAGCAGGCCACTGGCTCGCAGGCCGCCATCCTGATGGTGCAGACCACGGCGCCGGAAGATATCGCCGCCTATGCCAACCGGGTGGGCAACACCTGGAAGATCGGCCGCCGCGCCATCGGCGACGGCCTGGTGCTGATCGTCGCCAAGCGCGACCGCAAGGTGCGCATCGAAGTCGCCAAGGCACTCGAAGGCGCGGTGCCCGACCTGGCGGCCAAGGACATCATCGACCAGGCCATCACCCCGGCCTTCCGCAAGAATGACTATGCCGGCGGCCTGCTGGCTGCCATCGACCGGATCGAGACACGGGTACGCGCCGAGGCGCTGCCCTCGCCGGCGCCGGTCCAGCCGGATGCGGCACAGGCGTCCATCGACGGCGAGGAACGCACCCACAGCCCCGGCGGCATCCAGTGGTTCGACCTGGCGGTGTTCCTGTTCCTGCTGCTGCCGGTGCTCAACGCCGTGCTGCAGCGTGTACTGGGCCGGGCCTTCGGTGCGCTGGCCGGCGGCGGCATCGTCGGCGCGCTGGCGTTTTTCTTCACCTTCAGCACGGTGCTGGCCGCCATCGCCGCGGTCATCGCCGTCGGGTTCGGCCTGGTGTCGCGCGCTGGCTGGATCGGCAGCCTGCTGCAGGGCCTGGGCAACGCCGGCGGTGGATGGCGCGGCGGCAGCGGCAGCGGCGGCTTCAGCTCCTCGAGCTCCGGCGGTGGCTTCCGCTCGGGCGGCGGCGGCGACTTTGGCGGCGGCGGCGCGTCGGGAGACTGGTGATGGCAGGCTTTTTCCGCTCCCTGGCCCGCATCGTGCGCCATCGCTGGTACGACGAATCCGACACCCACCGCGCCATACCACCGGCCCTGGTGGAGCGGCTGATGCAGCGGGTGGCCGCCAGCGAACGGCGCCACACCGGCGAGATCCGCATCTGCGTGGAGGCCGGCCTGCCGACCAGCTACCTGTGGCGTGGCGCCACCGCGCGCAACCGCGCCCTGACGCTGTTCGGCAAGCTGCGGGTATGGGACACCGAGCACAACAACGGCGTGCTCATCTACCTGCTGCTGGCCGACCATGCGATCGAGATCGTGGCCGACCGCGGCCTGAACCTGCATGTGGACTCGGCCCAGTGGCAGCACCTGGTGGCGCACATGGGCGACGCCTTCGGCGCCGGACGCTACGAGGACGGACTGACCCAGGCGCTGGAAGAGGTGTCGGCGCTGCTGGTCGACACCTTCCCGGTACCGCCCGGCACCGAGGACCAGCCAAGGACCAACGAACTGCCGGACGCCCCCGTGCTCGGCGGCGACCCCCAGCTGTTCTAGCGCGGCGGCACCGGCCAGACGCGGCCACCCCCGATGGCGTAGCGCGTGCGCCCCGGTGCCGGTGGCAGCGTATGGCTGCCGGTGAAGGCACCGAAGGCGGGCAGTACGACCAGGCCCGGTTCGGCGCTGAAACAGGGCAGGCGCAAGACATCGCGTGCGGCTCCGCGCAAGCGCACGGCCGGATGCACGTGGCCGGCCAGCACGTGGTGCGTGGCATGCAGCTGCGGGTGGTGGCAGCAGGCAAAAGGCCCCAGCAGGAACGGCTCGTCCACGACCCGGATGCCGAGCGATGCCGGTGGATCGCCCGCATGGCTGTCGTGGTTGCCGCGCACCAGCACCATGCCGAGGTCCGTCCAGCGGTCGCGCCAGCGCCGCAGCGCATCCAGCACCGCCGGGGTAGACGCCTCGGCCGCATGCAGGAAGTCACCGAGTACGACGAGCCGCTTCGGGCCATGCCGCGCCAGCAACTGCGACAACCGCTCCAGGTTGTCCTGGGTGGTGCCCGCCGGCACCGGCAGGCCGCGCGCACGGAAAGTGGCGGCCTTGCCCAGGTGCACGTCGGCCACGAACAGGGTGTCGCCGGCAGGCCACCACAGGGCATGTTCGGGCAGCAGCGCTACGGCCTCGCCGCCGAACAGGGCGGCGTCATCCGGCTGGTGGGCCCCGGTGGGGAAAACAGGACTGTCCATGGTGTCAGCCGCCAGGAGGGGACGCCGGTCACAGGCGCGGCAACGGCCGCGAAGGTTTGCGCACCCGGCGCGGTTTCGATAGTGGCGACGTCTCCGCTGCTGCCGTCAGCGAGAAGTCGAGCATGCGCCGCACCTCTTGTGCCGCCTCCTGCAACGCGGGATGCGGTGGCACGGCGCCGCCGCCCTCTGCCGGTACGTCGCCGGCATCCGCCGCGCTTTCCAGCTGCGCCAGCATACGGGCGATGCGGTCGGCCAGGTTCTCGTTGGTAAGTTTCTCGCGGAAACGCTCGACCATCAGCGGAAACGCAAACGGGCTGGGCCGCACCAGCGCCTTCACCGCCAGTTGCTGCGCCTGCATGCGGCGCAGGCTGGCCAGCAGCTGGGCCACATCCAGTTCCTGGCTCAGCACCTCCTCGTCGGCCTGGCGCAGCAGCATATTGGCGGCGTCGTATTTGCGGAACACCTCGAAGAACAGCTGCGACGAGGCCTGCAACTGCCGCGCGCTGCGGCGTTCGTGGGGGTGGCTCTGGAAGATCAGGCCCGACACCCGCGCGATCTCGCGGAAACGCCGGCGCGCCATCTCGGTGGCGTTGAGACTGGCCAGCACCTCGCGCAGCAGCGCCCGGCGCTCGGTATCCGATTCCGCGGTGGGTGCCACGATGCCCGCCGCATCGCGCGCCGCGGCATTGGCGGTGTTGCGGATGGTCAGCGCATCGTCGGCGCGCAGGCCGGTGGACGGAAGGGCCGCGTCCACCGGAGCAGCGGTCGTGCGCAGCAGCCCGGGCAGCAGCGCGGCCCAGTCGCGTTCGGTGGCGCTCAGCAGCTCCAGTCCGTAGTCGTTGATGGCGATGGAAAAGGTGCCCGCCACCTGCTGCGACGCACGCCATGCCAGCAGGCTGGCCAGCCCCATGTGGGCATGGCGGCCGGCGAAGGGGTAGAGGAACAGGTGCCAGCCCTCGCGCGTGCGCAACGTCTCGGCCAGCAGGGTCAACGGCGTGGGCAGGGCCGACCAGCGCTGCTGCACCTCCAGCAGCGGCCGCACGCTGCGCAGTTCGGGCGAGTTGAAGCGCTGCCCGGCGGCGAGCGCCAGCTGCTGCACCACGAAGTAGGCCAGCACAGTCGACAGCGGCATACGCGAGCCGGCCCAGCGCGGCACCGTGGGCCGCTGGGGGCCGGCGCGTTTGACGTAGGCCGTCATGTCTGCGATCTTGACCATCTCCAGCACCCGGCCGGCGAAGATGAAACAGTCGCCCGGCGACAGCCGGCTGAGGAAACTTTCTTCCATGCTGCCCAGGCGCGCGCCATGCTGGATCTGCACCACCATGCTGGCGTCACTGACGATGGTGCCGATGTTCGTGCGGTGCCGCCGTGCCAGCCGCGCATCGGGCATACGCCACACGCCCTGTGCGTCCGGCACCACCCGGTGGTAGTCGGGGTAGGCCTGCAGCGATGGGCCACCACGCCGCACGAAGTCCAGGCACCAGGCCCACACCTCTGCGGACAGGCCACCGTAGGCGGCGGTGCGCCGCACCTCGGCATACAGCGCATCGGGCTCGAAGCCACCACCCAGCGCCACGGTGACCAGGTGCTGCACCAGCACGTCCACCGGCTGGCGCGGGCTGACCCGCACCTCCACCTGCCCCACCTGTACCGCCGAGCGCGCCGCCGCGGCCTCCACCAGCTCCAGGCTGTGCGTGGGTACCAGGGTGATACGCGAGGGCCGGCCCGGCGCGTGGCCGGAACGGCCGGCCCGCTGCAGCAGGCGTGCGATGCCCTTGGCCGAGCCGATCTGCAGCACCCGCTCCACCGGCAGGAAGTCCACACCGAGGTCCAGGCTGGAGGTGCAGACCACCGCGCGCAGGCTGCCGTTCTTCAGGCCCGCCTCCACCCACTCGCGCACCGCGCGGTCGAGTGATCCGTGGTGGATGGCCAGCGTGCCGGCCCAGTCGGGCCGCGCGTCGAGGATGGCCTTGTACCAAAGCTCGGCCTGCGAGCGCACGTTGACGAAGACCAGGGTGGTGCGGGTGTTCTCCAGCTCGCGCACCACCTGCGGCAGCATGCGCAGCCCCAGGTGGCCGGCCCAGCTGAAACGTTCCGGATGGTCGGGCAGCAGGGTGTCGACCACCAGGCGTTTGTCGATGCGGCCCTGCACCAGCACCCCGCCACCATGGCCCAGCAGGGTGTGCATGGCTTCGCCCAGATTGCCCAGCGTGGCCGACATGCCCCAGATACGCAGGGCCGGGTTCCAGCCCGACAGGCGCGCCAGCGCCAATTGCAGTTGCACGCCGCGCTTGTTGCCCAGCAGTTCGTGCCACTCGTCGGCGACCACCAGCTGCACGCCGGCCAGCACCTCGCGTGCATCGGCGCGGGCCAGCAGCAGGGTCAGGCTTTCGGGGGTGGTCACCAGCACCGTGGGCAGCCGGCGCGACTGGGCGCTGCGCTCGGCGCCGTCGGTATCGCCGGAGCGGGCACCGGAGGTCCAGCGTGCGATGCCGGGGTGGCCGGCCGCCATGGCCTCCAGCGGTGCGCGCAGGGCCTGAAGGGTGTCGGCGGCCAGCGCGCGCATGGGGGTGATCCACAGCACCGTCAACGGTACTGCCTGCGCCGCCTTGCGGCGCGTGGGATGCGGCGGCGCCGCGGGCGCGTCCACCGCCTTATCCGCGAACGCCTGCAGCGCCCCCAGCCACACCGCATAGGTCTTGCCCGCGCCGGTAGTGGCATGCAGCAGGCCCGAGCGGCCCTCGGCCAGCGCCTTCCACACCTGTTTCTGGAAGGTGAAGGGCTTCCAGCCCCGCGCGGTGAACCAGGCCGCGACGGCTTTTTGGGCAGAGGTGGCGCTCATGGATCGGAATGCGGCAGCAGGGCGGCCAGGGTATCCAGCGTATCGGCCTCGTCCACCGGCTTGTCCTCGCGCCAGCGCAGCATGCGCGGAAACCGCACCGCGATGCCGCTCTTGTGCCGGGTGCTGCGGGCAATGCCCTCGAAACCCAGTTCGAACACCAGGGTGGGCTTCACGCTGCGCACCGGGCCGAAGGTCTCCACCGTGGTCTTGCGTATCACCGCATCCACCCGCGCCATCTCGGCATCGGTCAGGCCCGAATAGGCCTTGGCGAAAGGCACCAGCGTCCGGCCCTCGGTACCCGGTGCGCCGTCCCACACTGCGAAGGTGTAGTCGCTGTACAGGCTGGCGCGGCGGCCGTGGCCACGCTGGGCATAGATGAGCACCGCGTCGATGCTGAGCGGGTCGATCTTCCACTTCCACCAGGTGCCGACGTCCTTGGTGCGGCCCACGCCGTACTGCGCATCGCGCGCCTTGAGCATCATGCCTTCCACGCCCAGGGCACGGGCCTGTTCACGCTGCGTCGCCAGGTCGGCCCAGCTGTCGCCGGTGAGCAGAGGACTGGGTACCAGCGATGGGTGGGGAGCTGCGGCCAGCAGCGTCTCCATGCGCGCGCGCCGCTCCTGCTGCGGCAGCGCACGCAGGTCGTGCCCGCCCTCCTCCAGCAGGTCGTAGGCCAGCAGCAGCACCGGCAGTTCGCGCAGCAGTTTTGGCCCCAGGGTCTTGCGGCCGATGCGTTTCTGCAGGTCGGCAAAGGGCTGCACCCGGCCCGCGGCCTCGGGCGTCGCGGGGTCGCCGCGCCAGACCACGATTTCGCCGTCGAGCACGGTGCCGTCGGGCAGCACCGCGGCCATGTCGCGCAGTTCCGGGAAACGGTCGGTCACCAGTTCCTCGCCGCGCGACCAGAGCCAGACCTGGCCGGCCCGTTTGACCAACTGGGCGCGGATGCCGTCCCATTTCCATTCCACCTGCCACTGCTGCGGCGGGCCGATGGCCATGTCGAACGCCGCCAGCGGCAGGTTGAAGGGGTGCGCCAGGAAAAAGGGATAGGGGTGGCCACTGGTCTGCTGGTCGCGTTCGCCTTCGCTCTCCGGCGCCACCAGCCGGGCATAGTCGTCCGCACCGGGCTGGCCGCTGATGTGGGTGTAGCCCATCAGCCGCTGTGCCACGCGTTTGGGGTCCACCCCGCCGACGGCCGCCAGCGCCTGCGTGACCTGCAGCCGCGACACACCCACCCGGAAGCTGCCGGTGATGAGCTTGAAATACACCAGCCGTTCGTCCACCGCCAAGCGCTGCCACTGGGCACGCAGCACGGCCGGCAACGCCTCGGGCGCGGTCTTGCGCAGCGGCAGCAGGTGCTGCTCCACCCAGGCCGCCAGGCCCAGGTCGTGTTGGTTGTCGGGCGGCGGCAGCAGCAGGGAGATGGTCTCGGCCAGGTCGCCCACCGCATCGTAGCTTTCGGCGAACAGCCATTCCGGCAGGCCGGCGGCCTCGCGCGCCACCGCCCGCAGGATCTTGTTGGGCACCAGCTGCCGCGGTTTGCCGCCTGCCAGGAAATACACCGCCCAAGCCGCGTCGGCCGGCGGCGCGGCTTGCAAATACTGCTGCAGCGCGGCCTGCTTGGCCAGGCTGGAGGTGCTGGCATCCAGTTCCCGGTACAGCGCAGCAAAGGTTTTCACGGCCGCGCAGGCTCTCCGGCCGGGCCCGCCGGGGCCTGCCCAGCACCGTCCTCGTCGCCGTATTCGGTCTTGAAACCCTGGGCTTCCAGCCCGTTCTCGGTGAGCCAGCGCACCAGCACCGCCACGCTGCCATGGGTGACGAAAACCCGCTCCGCCCCGGTGCCGCCGATGGCCTGTTGCAGGCCCGGCCAGTCGGCATGGTCGGACATGACAAAACCGCGGTCCACCCCGCGCCGCCGGCGGGTACCGCGCAGCTGCATCCAGCCGCTGGCGAAGGCGTCGGCGTAGTGGCCGAAACGCCGCATCCAGGGCGTGCCCTGGGCCGAGGGCGGGGCCAGTACCAAGGCCGTCTTCAACAATGCAGCATCCACCCCGGGATCAGTCACCCGCAGCGTCGGCGGCAGGGCCACACCCGCCGCGCGGTAGACGGCGTTGAGCGGCTCGACCGCACCGTGCACCACGATCGGCCCGATGCCGGCGTCCACCCCGTGCAGGATGCGTTGCGCCTTGCCGAAGGCATAACAGAACAGCACCGAGGCGCGGCCGGCCGCCGCATTGGCCCGCCACCAGGCATTGATGTCGGCGAACAGCACCGGCTGCGCTGGCCAGCGGTAGATGGGCAGGCCGAAGGTGGATTCGGTGATGAAGGTATGGCAGCGCACCGGCTCGAAAGGCGGGCAGGTGCCGTCATCCTCCAGCTTGTAGTCGCCCGAGGCCACCCACACCTCGCCGCCGTGTTCCACCCGTACCTGGGCCGAGCCCAGCACATGGCCGGCGGGAAACAGCGCGATACGTACGCCGTGGTGTTCGACCACCTCGCCATAGGGCAGCGTCTGCAGCGTGATCTCTCCCAGGCGGGTACGCAGGGTGCCTGCGCTGTCGGTATGCGCCAGGTAATGGCCATGCCCGACCCGCGCGTGGTCCGAATGCGCATGGGTGATGACCGCACGCGCCACCGGCCGCCACGGGTCGATATAGAAATCGCCGGGCGGGCAGTACAGGCCCTCGGGCCGGGCGACGATGAGATCCATGGACATGAGCGTACCCGCGCCCGCACCGGCATCTGCAACAAATCACCCGCCCAAAGAAAAAGCCACCCGAAGGTGGCTTTCGCGGTGCCAGGGCGATTTTCAGCGCTTCTGGCGGTAGCGGCGCAGCGCGGCGATCTGGGCGGCCATGACGGTCAGCTCGGATTGGGCGCGGGCCAGGTCGATGTCGGTCTTGGCGTTCTTCAGCGCCTCTTCGGCGGCGGCGCGCGCGGTGGCGGCCTTTTCCTCGTCGAGGTCCTTGCCGCGGATGGCGGTGTCGGAGAGCACCGTCACGCCGGTGGGCTGGACCTCGAGGATGCCGCCCGCGACGAAGACGAATTCCTCGCCGCCGTCAGCCGTCTCGATACGCACCGTACCCGGGCGGATACGGGTGATCAGCGGCGTGTGGCGCGGGTAGATGCCGAGTTCGCCGGCTTCGCCCGGCAGTGCCACGAAACGTGCTTCGCCGGAGAAGATCGACTCCTCCGCGCTGACGACGTCCACATGAATGGTATTTGCCATGGTTGTTTGCCTGCTGTGAAGTGGATGGGAAAAGCGGGATCGCCGGCACGGGGTCCGGCGAAAGCCGCCTTAGGCCATCTTCTTCGCCTTTTCGAAGGCTTCGTCGATGGTGCCGACCATGTAGAAGGCTTGTTCCGGCAGGTGGTCGGCTTCGCCGTTGACGATCATCTTGAAACCACGGATGGTTTCGGACAGCGGCACGTACTTGCCGGGGGAGCCGGTAAACACTTCAGCGACGTGGAAGGGCTGCGACAGGAAACGCTGGATCTTCCGGGCGCGGGACACGGCGAGCTTGTCGTCGGGTGCCAGTTCGTCCATGCCCAGGATGGCGATGATGTCGCGCAGTTCCTTGTAGCGCTGCAGCGTGCCCTGCACGGCGCGGGCCACGTTGTAGTGCTCTTCGCCGACCACGTTCGGGTCGAGCTGGCGCGAGGTTGAGTCCAGCGGGTCCACGGCCGGGTAGATGCCCAGCGAAGCGATGTCGCGCGACAGCACCACGGTGGAATCCAAGTGGGCGAAGGTGGTGGCGGGCGACGGGTCGGTCAAGTCATCCGCGGGCACGTACACGGCCTGGATGGAGGTGATCGAGCCGACCTTGGTGGAGGTAATGCGCTCTTGCAGGCGACCCATTTCCTCGGCCAGCGTCGGCTGGTAACCCACGGCCGAAGGCATACGGCCCAGCAGGGCGGACACTTCGGTACCGGCCAGCGTGTAGCGGTAGATGTTGTCCACGAAGAACAGCACGTCGCGGCCTTCGTCGCGGAACGACTCGGCGATGGTCAGGCCGGTCAGGGCCACACGCAGGCGGTTGCCCGGGGGCTCGTTCATCTGGCCGTAGACCATGGCCACCTTGGACTCGGGCAGGTTCTCCAGGTTCACCACGCCGGAATCGGCCATCTCATGGTAAAAGTCGTTGCCTTCGCGGGTACGTTCACCCACACCGGCGAACACCGACAGGCCGCTGTGCGCCTTGGCAATGTTGTTGATGAGTTCCATCATGTTCACGGTCTTGCCGACGCCGGCGCCACCGAACAGGCCGACCTTGCCACCCTTGGCGAACGGGCACACCAGGTCGATCACCTTGATGCCGGTTTCCAGCAGGTCCTGCGAGGGCGACAGTTCGTCGTACGCGGGGGCCTTGCGGTGGATGGAGGCGGTGACTTCATGGCTGACCGGGCCGCGTTCGTCGATGGGCGTGCCCAGCACGTCCATGATGCGGCCGAGCGTGGCCTTGCCGACCGGCACCGTGATGGGGGCGCCGGTGTTGGTGACCATCAGGCCGCGGCGCAGGCCGTCGGACGAACCCAGGGCAATGGTACGCACCACGCCGTCGCCGAGCTGCTGCTGCACTTCCAGCGTCAGGGCGCTGCCTTCGAACTTCAGCGCGTCGTACACCTTGGGCATGTGGGTACGCGGAAATTCCACGTCGACCACCGCGCCGATACATTGAACGATCTTGCCTTGAACCGCATTGGCTTGAGCCATCATATGCTCCGATATAAATTAAGTCAGGTGGGTGCCGGGCGCAAAGGCCTCAGACACCCGCGGCCGCCGCGGCGCCCGAAACGATTTCCGACAGCTCTTTGGTGATGCCTGCCTGCCGGGTCTTGTTGTAGATCAGCTTGAGTTCGCTGATGACGTTGCCGGCGTTGTCGGTGGCCGACTTCATCGCCACCATGCGCGCCGACTGCTCGGACGCCATGTTTTCCGCCAGCGCCTGGTAGACCAGGGACTCCACGTAGCGCACCAGCAGCTCGTCGATCACGCTCTGCGCATCGGGCTCGTAGATGTAGTCCCACGACGGCGAACCGGGCGTGGTCTGCAGCGAGCCGGCTGCCAGCGGCAGCAGCTGTTCCACCACCGACTCCTGCTTCATCGTGTTGATGAACTTGGTGTAGCAGAGGTAGACGGCCGACAGGCGGCCTTCCGTGTACGCATCGAGCAGCACCTTCACCGGGCCGACGAGCTTGTCGAGGTGCGGCGTGTCGCCCAGCTGGGTGACATGCGACACCACCTTGGCGCCGACGCGGTTCAGGAAGCCGAGGCCCTTGTTGCCGATGGCCACCGCTTCGGCCGTGCCGCCGGCCGCCTGCTGCTCGCGCAGCTTGGCGGTGACGGCGCGCAGCACGTTGGTGTTCATGCCACCGCACAGGCCCTTGTCGGTCGTGACGACGATGAACCCGGCCGTCTTCGCACCCTCGTGGGTCTTCATGAAGGCGTGTGTGTATTCCGGATTCGCCTCGCCCAGGTGCGCCGCAACGTTGCGGATCTTTTCGCTGTAGGGGCGGGCGGCACGCATGCGTTCCTGCGCCTTGCGCATCTTCGACGCGGCCACCATTTCCATGGCCTTGGTGATCTTCTTGGTGTTCTCCACCGATTTGATCTTGCCGCGGATTTCCTTGCCAGCTGCCATAGGGGCTCCTAAACGTGGTCGGTCAGGCGAACGACTTCTTGAAAGCCGTCACTGCGGCGAGCATCTCGGCCTCGGTGTCCTTGTCCATGGCCTTGGCCTGCTCGATCTTCTCGAGCAGCGGGCCGTGGCTGGACTTCAGGAACTGGTGCAGGCCGTGTTCGAAGGGCAGCACCTGCTTGACTTCGATGTCGTCCATGAAACCCTTGTTCACCGAGAACAGCGACGCACCCATCAGCGAGATGGACAGCGGGCTGTACTGCGCCTGCTTGAGCAGTTCGGTCACGCGGGCACCGCGGTCGAGCTGCTTGCGGGTGGCTTCGTCGAGGTCGGAGGCGAACTGGGCGAAGGCCGCGAGTTCGCGGTACTGGGCCAGGTCGTTCCGGATACCGCCGGACACACCCTTGATGACCTTGGTCTGCGCAGCCGAACCGACGCGCGACACCGAGATACCGGCGTTGATGGCGGGGCGGATGCCGGCGTTGAACAGGCTGGTTTCCAGGAAGATCTGGCCGTCGGTGATCGAGATCACGTTGGTCGGCACGAAAGCGGACACGTCGCCGGCCTGCGTTTCGATGATCGGCAGCGCGGTCAGCGAACCAGTCTTGCCCTTGACTTCACCCTTGGTGAAGGCTTCGACGTAGTCGGCGTTGACACGCGCGGCACGCTCCAGCAGGCGGCTGTGGAGATAGAACACGTCGCCAGGGTAGGCTTCGCGGCCCGGCGGGCGGCGCAGCAGCAGCGAGACCTGGCGGTAGGCCACGGCCTGCTTGGACAGGTCGTCGTACACGATCAGCGCGTCTTCGCCGCGGTCGCGGAAGTACTCGCCCATGGTGCAGCCGGAGTAGGCCGACACGTACTGCATGGCGGCGGACTCGGAAGCCGAGGCGGCCACGACGATGGTGTAGTCCATCGCGCCGGCTTGTTCCAGCGAGCGCACCACGTTCTTGATCGACGAGGCCTTCTGGCCGATCGCGACGTAGATGCAGGTGACGCCCTGGCCCTTCTGGTTGATGATGGCGTCGATCGCCACCGCCGACTTGCCGGTCTGGCGGTCGCCGATGATCAGTTCGCGCTGGCCGCGGCCGATAGGCACCATGGAGTCGATGGACTTCAGGCCGGTCTGCATCGGCTGGTCGACCGATTTACGGGCGATCACGCCCGGGGCGACCTTTTCGATGACGTCGGTCATCTTGGCGTTGATGGGACCCTTGCCGTCGATCGGCTGGCCCAGCGCGTTGACCACGCGGCCGATGAGTTCGGGGCCGACCGGCACTTCCAGGATGCGGCCGGTGCACTTGACCACGTCGCCTTCGGAGATGTGCTCGTATTCGCCCAGGATCACCGAGCCGACCGAGTCGCGCTCGAGGTTCAGCGCCAGGCCGTACGACGGCGTGCCGTCCGCGGTGGGCGGGAACTCCAGCATTTCGCCCTGCATCGCGTCCGACAGGCCGTGCACACGCACGATACCGTCGGTCACCGATACGACGGTACCCTGGTTGCGGATGTCGGCACTGACGCCAAGACCCTCGATACGGCTCTTGATGAGTTCGGAAATTTCTGCGGGATTGAGTTGCATGACTCTTTCCTTCTTTCGTTAGAGGGGCTGGTCGGCCGTCAGGCCGCCAACGCAACTTTCATTTGCTCAAGGCGTGCTTTGACCGAGGTGTCGAGCACCTCGTCGCCCACCACTACGCGCACGCCGCCGATCAGTTCGGGGGCTTGCTCGACCGTGACCTGCAGCTTGCGGCCGAAACGCTTTTCGAGCGCCGCGGATACCTGGGACAGCGCCGCCGCGTCGATCGGGAAGGCGCTGTACACCACCGCGTCGGACGAACCGTTGCGGGCGTTGGCCAGGGCACGGAACTGCCTGGCGATTTCGGGCAGCGCGGTGAAACGGCCGTTCTCCAGCAGCGCCATCAGGAAGTTGTTGGCGTGCGGCGGCAGCGCCGTGCCGGACGCACCGGCGATCACCCCGAGCACCTGCTCGGGCGTGGCCTTCGGGTTGTCGGCGAACTGCTGCAGTTCCGGGCTGGCCGCGATGGCGGCCGCCTTGTCGAGCCAGGCGCTGGCGCCTGCGATGTCCGACACGGAGGCCTGGAACAGCGCTTCGGCGTAAGGACGGGCGATGGTGGCGATTTCTGCCATGGCGTCTTAGAGTTCGGTCTGCAGCCGGGCAAGCAAATCGGCGTGGACCGCCGGGTTCACTTCCTTGCGCAGGATTTGTTCCGCACCCTTGACAGCCAGCACCGCCACCTGGTCGCGCAGGGTTTCCCGCGCTTTCAGGATCTGCTGCTCGGCTTCCGCACGGGCGGCGGCAACGATCTTGTTGCCCTCTTCGGTCGCACGGGTCTTGGCCTCTTCCACGATGGCCTGGGCCCGGCGCTCGGCGTCGGCCAGCCGCTGTGCGGACTGGGTACGCGCCTGGCCGAGTTCGGCCTCCACGCGCTTGTTGGCTTCGCTCAACTGGGCCTTGGCCTTGTCTGCGGCCGACAGGCCGTCAGCGATCTTCTGCGCACGCTCGTCCAGCGCCTTGGCGATCGGCGGCCAGACGAATTTCATCGTGAACCCGACCAGGATCAGGAACACGATCATCTGGACGATCAGGGTACCGGTAATGCTCACTTTTCAGCCTCTCTTTGAGATGGAACCGTCAGCCGCACCCGACACGGGCGCGGCGCGGGCTCGACGAGAAGTCCTGCTTACTTGGGCAGGTTGGCGATTTGCGCCAGGAACGGGTTGGCAGTGGCGAACCACAGCGCGATACCGGTGCCGATAATGAAGGCGGCGTCGATCAGGCCGGCCAGCAGGAACATCTTGGTTTGCAGTTCGCCCATCAGCTCGGGCTGGCGGGCAGCCGATTCGAGGTACTTGCTGCCCATGATGCCGATGCCGATACATGCGCCGACAGCGCCGAGACCGATGATCAGGCCGGCGGCCAGTGCGACAAAGCTGATAACTTCCATGGTGACTCCTAAGGGACTTTAGTTAACGAGAGAAAAACGATTGGATGAAAAGGACCGATCAGTGGTGATCGTGTGCCTGGCCCACATACACCAGCGCGAGCATCATGAAAACGAAGGCTTGCAGCGTGATGATCAGGATGTGGAAGATGGCCCAGGCCGTGCCGGCGATGATGCCGCCGATGGCCAGGCTGATGCCGGTGGCGGACAGCGACCAGGCTCCGCCCATCAGGGCGATCAGCAGGAAGATGAGCTCGCCGGCGTACATGTTGCCGAACAGCCGCATGCCGTGCGAGACGGTCTTGGCGACGAACTCGATCAGCTGCATGGCGAAATTGAAGGGGTAGAGCGCCCAGTGGTTGCCGAACGGCGCGGTGAACAGTTCGTGCACCCAGCCGCCCAGTCCCTTGATCTTGATGTTGTAGTACAGGCAGATCAGCAGCACCGAAACCGACAGCCCCATGCTCACCGAAAGATCGGCGGTGGGCACGACCCGCAGGTAGGCGTGGTGGGGATCATGGCCCATGGCCCCGTACAGCTGGCCCCAGAGGAAGGGAAACAGGTCAACGGGAAACAGATCCATGGCGTTGAGCATGAAGATCCACACGAAGATGGTCAGCGCCAGCGGAGCCACGAACTTGCGGCTGGTGGCGTTGTGCACGATGCCCTTGGCCTGCTGGTCGACCATTTCGACCAGCATCTCGACCGCCGCCTGGAAACGGCCCGGCACGCCGGAGGTCGCCTTGCGGGCGCCCAGCCACAGCAACCAGCAGCCCATCACACCCAGCAGGATGGAGAAGAACAGCGAGTCGAAATTGAACACCGTCAGGTCGGCGACGCCCGACGGCTTGGTGCTCTGAAGATGCGTCAGGTGGTGAACGATGTATTCACCAGCCGTCTGACCGTGTTCCGCAGCGTTTTCGGCAGCCATCCGTTACTCTTCTCTCGGTTTGCGCATGGGGGCCAGCATGACTGCCCCCCATGACGCTTTCATTGTTACTACCAGGCCGACCAGCATTGCCGGCCAGCTCAAGCCCACCACCAGTCTCGGCGCGGCGACCAGCATCGCCACCGTCAGGACCAACTTGACCATTTCCCACAAAAAGAACCCGAACATCGCAGTGCCCGGATTCAGCGAGGACAACCGTCCGGTCAGGCCCCGCGCGAACACCGCGGCGGGTATCACCACCGCCAGCGCGCCCCAGGCCATCGACCACCCTACAGCGGGCCTGCCGGTCAGCAGCCACCCGGCCCCAGCGGCTACCGCCCCCACCACCACCTGCCCCGCGATGACCCGCCACGGCGAAGCCGGGGGGTTCCGCTCGCGCAATTCTTGCGCTTGCGCGGCGGTCACCGGCTTGAAGTCGGCGTCTTCTGCCTTATCTGCAGAGTCTGTCGGAAACGGTCTCATGTGGTTCCTGGCCCGTTTTCGTTACAGTCTGCGAAATTCAGCAAAGCCATTGATTATAGGTATAAACCACAGGCTCTCCGCCATGACCCGGCAGGTCATAGGAGATGTGTGTCCGGTATGTGTAGTTGCCACCCCACGCTCCGGAACGCCATGAACCCCTATTTTGACCCGGCCCGGCCGCACCACCGGCACGATGGGTTCCAGAACCGCTACGGCGATTTCCAGCCGCGCTCGCTCGCAGACGTGGTCCGCTGGCGCTGGGCCGCCTGGCGCGCGGGCCTGCCGCGGCCTCCCCGCGCCCTGCCGCCGGTCGTCGCGCCCGACCTGGCCTTCCTGCGCAGCAATGCGGCGGCCGGCGCCGCCATGCAGCCCGCCGTCACCTTCATCGGCCACGCCACGACGCTGGTGCAGATGCCCGCCGGCACGGCAGGGCTGACGCTGCTGACCGACCCGGTGTTCTCCGAGCGTGTCTCACCCTTTTCCTTCATCGGCCCCCGGCGGCTGCAGCCGCCCGGCCTGGCGCTGGCCGAGCTGCCGCATGTCGACGTGGTGCTGGTCAGCCACAACCACTACGACCACCTGGACGAGTACTCGGTACGCGCTCTGGCGGCCCAGCCCGGTGGCCCGCCGCTGTTCATCGTGCCCCTGGGCCTGGCCGGCTGGATGGCCTCGCACGGCGTGGCGAACGCGGTGGAACTGGACTGGTGGGACAGCCACCCGGTGGGCGCGGCTGACATCACCCTGACCCCCGCCCACCACTGGAGCGGCCGCGGCCTGCGCGACCGCATGGCCACCCTGTGGGGCGGCTTCGCCGTGCTGGCGCCGGACTTCCACTGGTTCTTCTCGGGCGACACCGGCTACTCGCGCGACTTTGCCGACATCGGCGCGCATTTCGCGCCGCGGCAGACAGCCGCCGCTGGCGGCGGCTTCGACCTGGCCCTGCTGCCGGTGGGCGCCTACGCACCGCGCTGGTTCATGCGGCCGCAGCATGTCGAGCCTTCCGAGTCGGTGCAAATCCACCAGGACATCCGGGCCAAACGCAGCATCGGGGTGCACTGGGGTACCTTCGCCCTGACCGATGAGCCTTTCGACGAACCGCCTTACGCCCTGGCCGCGGCCCGCCGCGCGGCGGGCCTGGCCGACGCCGACTTTTCCGTGATGGCCATCGGCGAAACCCGCCGCCTGCAGCGCCGTACCCCTTCTTTCTCCTCCGCCTCCGCACCATGAGCACCACCCCTGCCACCCCTTCCTCCGATGCCGTCCCCGATCCACGCAAGGAGTCGCTGATCGACTACCCGTCGCAGTTCCCCATCAAGGTGATGGGCGCCAACGCCGAGGGTTTTGTGCATGCCGTCACCGCTATCGCCAAGGAACACGACCCCGCCTTCGACGCCAGCACCATCGAGCTGCGCGACAGCAAGGCCGGCAAGTACCTGGGCGTGACCATCACCGTGACGGCCACCAGCCGCGAACAGCTGGACAACCTGTACCGGGCCCTGTCCGCCCACCCCATGGTCAAAGTAGTCTTGTAGAAGCCATGGCCCTGCAGGCGATCAACCTCGGCCGCGCGGACTACGCCGCGACCTACGCGGCCATGCAGGCGTTCACCGCGCAGCGCACGCCGGAAACGGACGATGCGCTGTGGATCTGCGAGCACGCCCCCGTCTTCACCCAGGGCGTCGCCGGCAAGGCCGGCCATGTGCTGCTGCCGGGCGACATTCCGGTGGTGGCCACCAACCGCGGCGGCCAGGTCACCTACCATGGCCCCGGCCAGGTGGTGGCCTACCCGCTGCTCGACCTCAAGCGCGCCGGCTACTTCGTCAAGGAATATGTCTACCGCATCGAAGAATCGGTGCTGCGCACGCTGGCGTTCTTCGGCGTGACCGGCCACCGCGTGCCCGGCGCGCCGGGTATCTACGTGCGGCTGGACGACCCCTTCTCACACGCCGCGCTGACCGGCCCGATGCCGGCGGGCGACCCGTTCCGCGGGCTGGGCAAGATCGCCGCACTGGGCATCAAGGTCAGCCGCCACTGCACCTACCACGGCGTGTCGCTGAACGCCGCGATGGACCTGGAACCCTTCTCGCGCATCAACCCCTGCGGCTACGTGGGACTGCAAACGGTGGACCTTTCTACAATCGGGGTCAGCGCCACCTGGGACGACGCGGCGGCCGTGCTGGCCGCCAAGCTCGGTATCTACCTCGCGCCCTGACACTCCCAGCGCACCAACACCATGAGCACCTCCGAAGTCGTCCGCGAAGCCCAGAGCCTCGCCACCTACAACCCGCTGGCCAAGCAGAAGGCCGGGGCCAAGCTGTCGCGCATCCCCATCAAGGTGGAGCAGGGCGAGGTGCTGAAGAAGCCGGAGTGGATCCGCGTCAAGGCCGGCAGCCCCAGCACACGCTTCTACGAAATCAAGGAGATCCTGCGCGAGAACAAGCTGCATACGGTGTGCGAGGAAGCCTCCTGCCCCAACATCGGCGAGTGTTTCGGCAAGGGCACGGCCACCTTCATGATCATGGGCGACAAGTGCACCCGGCGCTGCCCCTTTTGCGACGTCGGCCACGGCCGGCCCGACCCGCTCGACCAGGCCGAGCCCGGCAACCTGGCGCGCACCATCGCCCAGCTGCGGCTGAAGTACGTGGTGATCACCAGCGTGGACCGCGACGACCTGCGCGACGGCGGCAGCGGCCACTTCGTGGAGTGCATCCGCCAGACACGCGCACTGTCGCCCGCTACACAGATCGAGATCCTGGTGCCCGACTTCCGTGGCCGCGACGACCGCGCGCTGGAGATCCTGAAGGCCGCGCCGCCGGACGTGATGAACCACAACCTGGAAACCGTGCCGCGCCTGTACAAGGAAGTGCGCCCCGGCAGCGACTACCAGTTCAGCCTGAACCTGCTGAAGAAGTTCAAGGCGCTGCACCCGGGTGTGCCGACCAAGAGCGGCATCATGGTCGGCCTGGGCGAGACCGACGAGGAAATCCTGCAGGTCATGCGCGACATGCGGGCCCACGACATCGACATGCTGACCCTCGGCCAGTACCTGGCCCCGTCGAACGCGCACCTCTCGGTCAAGCGCTACGTGCACCCCGACACCTTCAAGATGTTCGAAGACGAGGCCTACAAGATGGGCTTCAGCCATGCCGCCGTGGGCGCCATGGTGCGCTCCAGCTACCATGCCGACCAGCAGGCGCACGGGTTGATTTAGTTCCCCCCAGGCTACGCACTTCGTGTCTTCGCCAACCCCCCTCCGGGGGCGGCACTGGCGGCCCGGCGGAGCCGGTTCCGCGGTGCCCCCGAACGGCTTGGCGCTTTGCGCCATTGCGTTGTGGGCTACGCTCGCTGCGCTTAGCGTAGCCTTGGCGCATCTGCCGCCTTTTCTGCTGACCGGGGCCGCGCTGCTCATAGGTAGCCTGCCGGGCTGCCTGTCCGCTCTACGGCAGCCCACCCTGTGGAAGGTGCCGCCGGGCACGCTGGCCATGGGGGTGGGCGGGCTGTTCGGCTACCACTTCCTGCTGTTCATCGCGTTGCGCCATGCGCCGGCGGTGCAGGCCAACCTGGTCAACTACCTGTGGCCGCTGTTCATCGTGGTGCTGGCGCCGCTGGTGCTGCCCGGGGTGGCGCTGCGCCCGCGCCACCTGGGTGCGGCTGCGGCGGGTTTTGCCGGAGCGGCGCTGGCCATCCTGGGCGGCGGGGCCGGTGGTGCGGCAGGTGGGGACGGCGGCTGGGCCTGGGGCTACCTGCCGGCTTTCGGTGCGGCGCTGGCCTGGGGCCTGTATTCGCTGCTGACGCGGCGCGTGGCGCCGTTCTCCACGGCGGCGGTCGGCCTGTTCGCGCTGGTGTCGGGGCTGCTGTCGCTGCTGTGCCATGCGGTGCTGGAACCGGCCGTCACGCTCGGCACCCGCGACCTGCTGCTGCTCGCCGCCATGGGCCTGGGGCCGCTCGGGGCCGCTTTCTACCTGTGGGACGCGGCACTCAAGCGCGGCGACCCGCGGCAGATCGGCGTACTGAGCTACTTCACGCCGCTGGCGTCGACCGCCCTGCTGCTGGCCACCACCGGGCAGGCCTGGCACTGGAGCCTGGCTGCCGCCGCGCTGCTGATCCTGGGTGGCGCTTTCGTGGCCACCCGCTCACGCAACTAGTACTCCCGGAACCGACCTTCAGCCGCCCATTGCGGCGGCCGGGTCTTCCGCCTGCAGCACCCGCTCCGCCCACGGCGCCAGCTTGCCGGCATCGGCACGCAGCACCTCCTGCTTGACCGCCAGGATCTGCGCCGGGTGCATGGAAAAGCTGCGCAGGCCCAGGCCGAGCAGCAGTTTGGTCATGGCGATGTCGCCGGCCATCTCGCCGCACACACTCACCTCCTTGCCCAGCTTGCGGCAGGCGGAGATGGTATCGGCCACCAGCCGCAGCACGGCCGGGTGCAGCGGGTCGTACAGGTGCGCCACCGACTCGTCGGCCCGGTCGATCGCCAGCGTGTACTGGATCAGGTCGTTGGTGCCGATGGACAGGAAGTCGAAGTACTTCAGGAACAGCGGCAGCGTGAGCGCCGCCGCCGGGATCTCGATCATGGCGCCCAGCTTGGGGTTGCCGCAGGCGATGCCGGCATTGCCCAGCTCGGCGCGTGCATGGTCGATCAGCGCCAGCGTGTGGCGGATCTCGCTGCCGTGGGCCAGCATGGGGATCAGCAGGTGCACCGGCCCGAAGGCCGAGGCCCGCAGGATGGCGCGCAGCTGGGTGCGGAACATGGCCGGGTCGGCCAGGCTCCAGCGGATGGCGCGCAGGCCCAGCGCGGGGTTCAGGTGGGCGTTGTCGCGGCGCGCCTCGTCCAGCGGCTTGTCGGCGCCCACGTCCACCGTGCGGATGGTGACCGGCAGGCCGCCCATGCCCTCGACCGCGCGGTGGTAGGCACGGAACTGCTCTTCCTCGTCCGGCAGGTTGCCCTGGCGGCCCATGAACAGGAATTCGCTGCGGAACAGGCCCACGCCCACGGCGCCGGCCCGGACGGCGGCGGCGGCGTCCTCGGGCATCTCGATGTTGGCGAGCAGCTCCACCCGTTCACCGTCGAGCGTCACCGCCGGTGTATGGCGCAGCCGGCTGAGCCGCTGGCGCTCCAGCTCGCCCTGGCGCTGCTTGAAGCCGTATTCGGCCAGGATGATGGGCGAAGGGTCGACGATGACCACCCCCGCATCGCCGTCGATGATGACCCAGTCGTCCTGCCGCACCAGCTGGCTGGCGCTGCGCGCGCCGACCACCGCCGGGATGTCCATGCTGCGCGCCACGATGGCGGTATGCGAGGTCTTGCCGCCCACGTCGGTGACGAAGCCGGCAAAAACGCTCTGCTTGAACTGCAGCATATCGGCCGGCGACAGATCGTGCGCCACCAGCACCAGCGGCACGTCGGCGGTGTCGCCAAGCTGCAGGTCCTGCTCGCGCGACGCGGCCGGCCGCACCGGCGGCGGCGCCACCGGCGAGGCGACGCCCTTCATGTGGCGCAGGATGCGCTCGACCACCTGCTCCAGGTCGGCCTTGCGTTCGCGCAGGTAGGGGTCGTCCATCTCGTCGAACTGGCGTGCGATCAGCTCCAGCTGCGTGGTCAGCGCCCATTCGGCGTTGTAGAGCCGGTCGGTGATCCAGTGCTTGACGCCGTCCTCCAGCGCCTCGTCCTGCAGCAGCATCAGGTGCACGTCGAGGATGGCCGACAGCTCCTGCGGTGCGTCCTTCGGCCCCATCAGCGCCACGCTTTGCTGCAGCCGCTGGATCTCCTCGACCACCGCGTCGCGCGCATCGCGCACCCGCCCGATCTCCGACACGACCCGCTCGGCCGCGACGAAGTAATGGGCCACGTCGACCCGGCTCGACGCGACCAGCACCGCCCGCCCGATGGCGATCCCCCGCGCGACAGGAAGACCGTGGACGGAGAAGGTCATGGCAGAAAAACTAGTGGGAAATGAGGGCCGGGCGCAGCAAAGGCCCGGACAAATCCAGGGGGCCGCCGCGCCGGGCCGCCCCAAGCGGCCGGCCGCCCCCCGACAGGGGGGTAGGCGAAGACGCGAAGCGCGTAGCCTGGGGGGAAGCCATTACTCGCCTTCGCCGAATTTGTCGGCGATGAGGGCCAGCAGTGCGTCCATGGCCACCTGCTCGTCCGCACCATTGGTCTCCAGCTGCACCTGGGTGCCGATGCCGGCGGCCAGCATCATCACGCCCATGATGCTCTTGGCGTTGACACGCCGGTCGCCGCGGGCGATCCACACCTCGCACGGAAAACTGCCGGCGAGCTTGGTGAGCTTGGCCGAGGCGCGTGCATGCAGGCCGAGCTTATTGCTGATGGTCGTAGTGGTCTGGATCATGCTTTTTTCGGGCCTGGTTCTGCGGCGCGGTAATCGCCACCTGCATCACGCCCTGGGTGCCGCCGACGACGGCGCGCGACACCAGTGCCTCGAGCGCTTCGTGGCGGTAGGTGACGGTGCGCAGCAGCATCGGCAGATTGATGCCGGTCACGAGTTTGGAGTTGACGCCATCGACCAGCCGCTGCGCCACGTTGCAGGGCGTGGCGCCGAACACGTCGGTCAGCACCAGGGTGCCGCCGCTGCGCTGCTCCCGCATGATGATGCGCGCCGAGGCCAGGGTTTCCTCCGGCGAGACGTTGGGCTGCACGTCGAGCGCGGCAACACCGCTGCCGCAGTCCGGAAACACATGCAGCGCACACTGCCGCAGCGCATGGGCCAGCGGGGCGTGGGCGATGATGAAGATGCGGTTGCTCATGGGTTTGCGTTGCAGCGCAACATTATGGCGGGCGCGGGCGCGCTGCACCGTAACGCAGCAGGAGCGTTGCGAATCTGCCCACAAGCGGTGCATCCCGACCCCGTCACTGCAGGCGCAACCCCGCGAAAAAGGTGTCCGCCGCGTCGCCGCCCGCGGGCAGGTCGCCGTACACCGCCGCAAACAGGGCCTGGGGGGTAGTACCGCCGCCCGCCGCGAACCAGGCCGCCTGCAGCGCCAGGGGTTTGCCGTCGGGGTGGCGCCCCTGGGCGGCCAGCCGCACCGATTGCGGCACGGCCAGGGCGCCCGGCGGCACAAAGGCCCGGCCGGCCGGCGCATCCGGCCCCGCGGCGATGCCGGCCTGGGTCAGCGTGGCGTCCTGCCAAGCCCCCAGCAGGGGGCCGACCTGCCCGGGCGGCGCCACCGCCAGCCAGCCAACGACAAAGGTGGCCCCACCCGCGTCGCAGCCCGCCAGGTGCATGTCGACCGCACGGCCGTCCAGCTGCACGCTGCGCATCGCCTCATCGGGTTTGCAGGGCATCAGGGCCAACAAGCGGGATGGCGGCATGGAAAATTCGCGCCAGTTCAGCGCCGGCGTACAGGCGGCCACCGCCGCGGCGCCCAGCGCCAGCAGGGCCAGGCGGCGGAGTGGAAAAGCGGGGCGAAGTCGCATGCCGGGATTATCGGCCGCTCCGGCGGGGAACCTTTGGCCTGCGGCCGGGTCGGACCCCTGCTGCACACAAGACCGCATCGGCCTACACTGCGGCCCTGATTCGCGGTTTTTCGCCCCTTTCGACGCCTTTGGTGCCCGACCATGCAAAAACGCTCTCTTTTCGCCCTCGCCGCGGCCGCCGTGCTCGGCGTGGGTGCGGCCGTCTTCTGGGGCATGGGCGCCAGCGCGGCACCTGCCTCCACCTTCGTGCTGCTCGACGGCTCGCGCCAGACCACGCAGGACCTGCGGGGCAAGGTCACGCTGGTGAACTTCTGGGCCACCAGCTGCGTGACCTGCGTGGGCGAGATGCCCAAGGTCATCGCCACCTACGACAAGTACAAGGCGCAGGGCTTCGACACGCTGGCCGTGGCCATGAGCTACGACCCGCCGGCCTACGTCGTCAACTACGCCGAAACCCGCAAGCTGCCCTTCAAGGTGGCGATCGACAACACCGGCGCGGTGGCCAAGGCCTGGGGCGACGTGCAGCTGACACCCACCAGCTACGTGGTGAACAAGCACGGCGCCATCGTCAAGCGTTATGTCGGTGAACCCGACTTCGCCGAGCTGCACAAGCTGATCGAGAAGCTGCTGGCGGAAGCCTGAGCCGGCGGCCGTTCAGCGGCCGTTGCCCACCCAAAAAGGCCTGTCTCCGTGAGGAGGCAGGCCTTTCTTGTTGGGGCGATGCGCCTCGCGGCACACCGCGCAAGGCTCAGCTCGAACGGAACGTGTCGTGGCAGGCCTTGCAGGAGGCCCCGGTGCTGCCGACCGCCGCCTTGATGCTGTCGAGGTTGCCGGTCTTGGCGGCGGCCGCGAGCTTGGCGGTTTCGGCCATGAGTTTTTCGGAATTTTCCTTGAACTTGCCCTGTTCTTGCCAGACCTCGGGCTTGGCCTTGCCGCCCTCGGTACCGGGACCGAACCCGGCCCAGGGCAGGTGCGACAGGGTGGCCACGAGATCGGCGTTCTCCGATGCCACCTTGGCGTCGAAGGGCACCTTGCCATTGGCCATGGCGGCGATCCGCCCGAAATGCGCGCTCATGAGGGTCAGCGCGCTTTGCCGGTACTTGACCGCGTCCCCGGGTTTGGCGAACTGCGCGGCGGCGGGCAGGGCCGTGAAGGCCGCTGCGGCGGCGAACGCCAGGCAGGCCAGTCTTGTCGATTGCATCGTGGTTCCTCGGTGGGCTTGACGGACCGTCGGGCGGCGATCCTGGCGGGAGTGTAGTGGCGACGGCCACGGCCTGCACGACAATGCGCCCATGCCGCATTGCCGCGGCCCAGGAGACGTCCACCATGCCACCACTGCCACCCGCCCGCATCCGCATCTGGGACCTGCCCACCCGCCTTTTCCACTGGTGCCTGGCCGCGGGCGTGGTGGCCATGGTGCTCACCGGACGCACGGGCGGCAACGCCATGGTGTGGCATTTCCGCTGCGGTTATGGGGTGCTGGCGCTGCTGCTGTTCCGCCTGGTGTGGGGCATCGCCGGCGGCCACTGGTCGCGCTTCGCACGTTTCCTGCCGTCGCCGGCACGCGCCTGGGCCTACCTGCGGGGGCGGGATGCCGACCGGCCGCACGCCGGCCACAGCCCACTGGGCGCCCTGTCGGTCTACGCCATGCTGCTGGTGCTTCTGGTGCAGGCCGGCACGGGGCTGTTCAGCGACGACGAGATCGCATCCTCCGGCCCGCTGTCGCGTTTCCTGTCCGACACGCAGGTCTCTGCCCTCAGCGGCTGGCACAAGGACTACGGGCAGTGGCTGGTGATCGGCCTGGTGCTGCTGCATGTGCTGGCGGTGCTGTACTACACGCTGGTGCGGCGCAAGGCGCTGGTCGGCGCCATGCTGCATGGCGACGGGGTGGCGGCGCCCGGCACGGCGGCGTCGCGCGACAGCGCGGCCAGCCGGCTGGCGGCGGCCGTGGTTTTTGCCGCCTGCATAGCGCTGGTCTGGTGGATATCCACCCTGGGCGGCTGACCGCTACACTGGCGTTTCCGAAGCTTTTCCGCCTTTTGCATGCCCGCGCAGGTTCCCCAGATCGAGTTACTCACTCCCGTGGGGGCGGACGACTGGGCCGCGGCGCGCGGGATCCTGCGCGAATACGGCGACAGCCTGGGCATCGACCTGGCATTCATGGGCTTCGAGGCCGAACTCGCCGGACTGCCCGGCGAATACACCGAGCCGCGCGGCGGCCTGCTGCTGGCGCTGGTGGATGGCGCGCTGGCGGGCTGCTGCGCACTGCGCCCGCTCGACGCGGCCGACTATCCCAATGCCTGCGAAATGAAACGGCTCTACGTACGCCGCGCCTTCCGCGGCTTCGGCCTGGGCCGGCAACTGGCCGAGGCCATGCTGGACGTGGCCCGGCGTGCCGGCTATGCCAGCGTGCTGCTCGATACCCTGGATGCGATGGACTCGGCCCGCGTGCTGTACGCGGACCTGGGTTTCGAGGAGATTCCCCCCTACTACCACAACCCCATCGCCGGGGCTCACTACTTAAAAGCTGAAATTTAGGGCCCCCTAAGCGCGCTCACTCGCTGCACTCGCGTAGCGAGCATTCCCCCCGAGGGGAGGCGCGGCCGCCTTGGGGCGGCCCGGCGGTCGGCCGCCGCGCGGAGCTTCAGGCCGCCTTGGCCTGGTCCAGCATCGTCTCGGCGTTGCTGACCTCGAACTTGCCGGGGGCTTCGACGTTGAGGGTCTTCACCACACCGTCCTTGACCAGCATGGAATAGCGGTTGCTGCGGATACCCATGCCGCGGGCCTGCAGGTCGAGCGTCAGGCCGACCGCGGTGGCGAACACGGCGCTGCCGTCGCCCAGCATACGCACCTTGCCGGCCGTCTTCTGCTCACGCGCCCAGGCGCCCATGACAAAAGCATCGTTCACGCTCAGGCACCAGATCTCGTCCACGCCCGCGGCCTGCAGGGCAGCGGCGTTCTCGACGTAGCCGGGCACGTGCTTGGCCGAGCAGGTCGGGGTGAAGGCGCCGGGCAGCGCGAAGATCGCGACGGTCTTGCCGGCCGCGGCCTTCTGCACGTCGACCGGGTTCGGGCCGATGCTGCAGCCTTCGCCTTCGACTTCCGAATATTCCTGCACCGTTGCCGCCGGAAGCTTGTCGCCTACCTTGATCATGTCGCACTCCTCTGTGTGGATACGGCGCGCCGACCATCGGCACGCCCAAAAAAAACGGCCCACCGAAGTGAGCCGTTCTATTGTGCGCGAACGCGAAGAGTTGTGCTCTTCAGACGATCGCGGCCTTTTGCACCAGCTTGGTCGCGACCCAGTTCTTGGTGCGCGAGATCGGGCGGCTTTCGGTGATTTCGATCACGTCGCCGAGGTGGTACTCGCCATTTTCGTCATGGGCGTGGTACTTGCTCGACTTGGCAACGATCTTGCCGTAGAGCTCGTGCTTCACACGGCGCTCGACGAGCACGGTCACGGTCTTGGTACGCTTGTCGCTGACCACCTTGCCAACCAAGGTGCGCTTGAGGGATTTTTTAGCTTCCGTCATGTCGGCTCCTTACTTGGCGGCTTGCTTTTCAGCAAGAATGGTCTTCGCACGGGCGATGTCGCGACGCGTGGTGCGCAGCGTGCCGGTGTTCGTGAGTTGTTGCGTGGCTTTCTGCATACGCAGGCCGAAATGGGCCTTCTGCAGGTCCTTGATTTCGGTTTCGATGCCGGCAACGTCTTTTTGGCGCAGGTCAGTGGCTTTGGTCATGTCCATGTACTCCTGATCAGGCGCCGAGCTGGCGGGCAACGAAAGTGGTGCGCAGCGGCAGCTTGGCGGCAGCCAGGCGGAACGCTTCGCGGGCCAGTTCTTCCGGAACACCGACGATCTCGAAGACGATCTTGCCGGGCTGGATTTCGGCCACGTAGTACTCGGGGTTGCCCTTGCCGTTACCCATCCGCACTTCTGCGGGCTTGGTGGAGATCGGCTTGTCGGGGAACACACGGATCCAGATACGGCCGCCACGCTTCACGTGGCGGGAGATCGCACGGCGTGCGGCCTCGAGCTGGCGGGCCGTCAGGCGACCGCGGTCGGTGCACTTCAGACCGAAGTCACCGAACGCCACCGAGTTGCCTCGGGTGGCGACGCCGGTGTTGCGGCCCTTCTGCTCCTTGCGGTATTTGCGGCGAGCGGGTTGCAGCATGGTAATTTTTCCTTATATGGCCGATTACTCGGCCTTGGGACCGTCCGCTGCTGCAGCGGGCGCGGCTACCTTGCGGACGCGCTTAACGGCTAATTTCGGATCGGCACCGCCGGCTTCGACGGGCTTGTCGCTGCCATCGGCCGGCGCGGTGTTGCCACCGATCGGACGGGCATCGCGGCGCGGTGCGGGACGGCGGTCGCCACCCGGACGGTCGCCCGGGCGTGCATCGCGGCGCGGACCACGCGGACGGCGTTCGTCGTCGCGGGGTTCGACCACGGCCGGCAGGTCGTTGCGGCCCAGCGTGTCGCCCTTGTAGACCCACACCTTGACGCCGATCACACCATAGGTGGTCTTGGCTTCGGAGGTGCCGTAGTCGATGTCGGCGCGCAGGGTGTGAAGCGGCACGCGACCTTCGCGGTACCACTCGCAACGTGCGATTTCGATGCCGTTCAGGCGGCCCGACGACATGATCTTGATGCCCTGCGCGCCCAGGCGCATCGCGTTCTGCATGGCGCGCTTCATGGCGCGGCGGAACATGATGCGCTTTTCGAGCTGCTGGGTGATCGAGTCGGCGATCAGCTTGGCATCGATTTCGGGCTTGCGCACTTCTTCGATGTTGACGGCGACCGGCACCTTCAGGCGGGCGGCGAGTTCCTTCTTGAGGTTCTCGATGTCCTCGCCCTTCTTGCCGATCACCACGCCCGGACGTGCCGAGAAGATGGTGATGCGGGCGTTCTTGGCGGGGCGTTCGATGAGGATGCGCGAAACCGCGGCATTCTTCAGCTTGGCCTTGAGGAACTCGCGCACCTTGATGTCTTCGGCCAGCATGCCGGCGAAGTCGCGGTTGCTGGCGTACCAGCGGCTGGACCAGTTACGGCTGACCGACAGGCGGAAGCCGGTAGGGTGGATTTTTTGTCCCATATCTTCCCGACCTCGTTAGTTGCCAACCGTCACGTACACGTGGCACGTGGGCTTGCTGATGCGGTTGCCACGGCCCTTGGCACGCGCGGTGAAGCGCTTCAGGGTGGTGCCCTGTTCGACGTAGATGGTCTTGACCTTCAGTTCGTCGATGTCGGCGCCGTCGTTGTGCTCGGCGTTGGCGATAGCCGACTCGAGCACCTTCTTGACGATCCCGGCGGCCTTCTTTTGCGTGAAGGTCAGGATATCGAGGGCCTGGTCGACCTTCTTGCCGCGGATCAGGTCGGCAACGAGCCGGCCCTTGTCGACCGAGAGGCGGACACCGCGGAGGATTGCACGTGTTTCAGACATGTCTGGTGCTCCTTACTTCTTGACTTTTTTGTCCGCGGGGTGACCCTTGAACGTACGCGTCAGCGCGAATTCACCCAGCTTATGGCCGACCATCTGGTCGGTGATGTAGACAGGCACGTGCTGCTTGCCGTTGTGCACAGCGATGGTCAGGCCGATGAATTCGGGCAGGATCATCGAGCGGCGCGACCAGGTCTTGATCGGCTTCTTGTCCTTGGTGGTCACCGCCTTGTCGGCCTTGGCCACAAGGTGATGGTCAACAAACGGACCCTTTTTGAGAGAGCGAGTCATTTGCTATCCCTTACTTCTTGCGACGCGACACGATCATGACCTGCGTGCGCTTGTTGTTGCGGGTGCGGTAACCCTTGGTCAGATTGCCCCAGGGATCGACTGCATGGCGGCCTTCGCCGGTCTTGCCCTCGCCACCACCGTGGGGGTGGTCCACCGGGTTCATCACCACGCCGCGCACCGTCGGGCGGATGCCCATCCAGCGTTTGACGCCAGCCTTGCCGAGTTGGCGCAGGCTGTGTTCTTCGTTGGCAACCTCGCCGATGGTGGCGCGGCATTCAACGTGGATGCGGCGCACTTCACCGGAGCGCAGGCGGACCTGGGCGTAGGTGCCTTCGCGCGCCAGCAGCGTGGCCGACGAGCCGGCCGAACGCGCGATCTGCGCGCCCTTGCCGGGCTGCATTTCGATGGCGTGGATGGTCGAACCCACCGGGATGTTGCGGATCGGCAGCGTGTTGCCGGCGCGGATCGGGGCTTCCGATCCGGACAGCAGCGTGGCACCCGGCTCGACACCACGCGGGGCGATGATGTAGCGGCGCTCGCCGTCGGCATACACCACCAGGGCGATGTGGGCCGTACGGTTCGGGTCGTACTCGATGCGCTCGACCTTCGCGGGGATGCCGTCCTTGTTGCGGACGAAATCCACCACGCGGTAGTGGTGCTTGTGACCACCGCCCTTGTGGCGGGTGGTGATGTGGCCGTTGTTGTTGCGGCCGGCGTGCTGGAACTGGGGCTCCAGCAGCGCAGCGTGCGGAGCACCCTTGTACAGGTGGTCACGCGTGACCTTCACCATGGCACGGCGGCCAGGCGAGGTCGGTTTCATCTTGATGACAGCCATGATTACGCGGCCTCCCCGGACAGGTTCAGCTCTTGACCGGGCTGCAGCGTGACATACGCCTTGCGGACGTTGTCGCGGCGACCCATGGACTTGCCGAAACGCTTTGCCTTGCCCTTGGTGTTGAGCACGGACACGCCCTTGACCTGGACCTTGAACAGCAGTTCGACTGCGGCCTTGATCTCGGGCTTGGTGGCGTCCTGCAGCACCTTGAAGGTGACGGCATTGGACTTCTCGCCGACCATCGTGGCCTTTTCGGACACGATGGGAGCAACGAGCACTTGGTACAGACGACCTTCGGCGAACTTCGCAGACTTCGAAGTGGCGGCGCTCATGCGAACATCTCCTTGAGCTTGTCGACCGCACCCTTGGTCACGAGCACCTTCTTGAAGTGCACCAGCGACACCGGGTCGGCGTAACGGGGTTCGACAATCAGCACGTTCGCCAGGTTGCGCGAGGCGAGGTACATGTTTTCGTCGACTTCCTCGGCGATCACCAGGACCGATTCGAGGTTCATCGCCTTCAGACGGGCGGCCAGCGCCTTGGTCTTGGGCGAATCCACGGTCAGCGAATCGACCACCGCAAGGCGGCCTTCACGGGCCAGCTGCGAGAAGATGGACGCCATGCCGGCGCGGTACATCTTCTTGTTGATCTTCTGGCTGAAGTTCTCGTCCGGCATGTTCGGGAAGATGCGGCCGCCCCCACGCCACAGCGGGGAGGAGGTCATGCCGGCGCGTGCGCGGCCGGTGCCCTTTTGCTTGAACGGCTTCTTGGTCGAGTGGTGGACCTGTTCGCGGTCCTTCTGGGCACGGGTGCCCTGGCGCGCGTTGGCCTGGTAGGCGACGACGATCTGGTGGATCAGGTCTTCGTTGTAGGCACGGCCGAAAACGGTTTCCGGCGCGTCGTACTTGGCGGACGCCTGGCCCTGGTCGTTCAGGAGTTCGAGTTCCATTACTTCGCTCCCTTGTCGGCAGCCTTGGCCTTCACGGCCGGGCGCACGGTGACGAAACCGCCCTTGGAGCCGGGAATGGCGCCGCGGATCAGCAGCAGCTGGCGCGCTTCGTCGATACGGATCACGTCGAGGTTCTGGGTGGTGACGGTGTCGTCGCCCAGGTGTCCCGTCATGCGCTTGCCCGGGAACACGCGGCCCGGATCCTGTGCCATGCCGATGGAGCCGGGCACGTTGTGCGAACGGCTGTTACCGTGCGACGCGCGCTGCGACTTCATGTGGTGGCGCTTGATGGTGCCGGCGAAGCCCTTGCCGATGGTCGTGCCCTGCACGTCCACCTTCTGGCCGACCGCGAACACCGAACCGGCGGCAACCACGGCACCAGCGGTAAAGCCGGCGGCGACGTCTGCCGTAAGACGGAATTCACGGATGATTTCACCCGCTTCGACACCCGCCTTGGCGAGGTGCCCGGCGGCAGGCTTGGTCACGCGAGAGGCCTTGCGTGCACCGAACGTCACCTGCAAGGCGACGTAGCCATCATTCTCTTGGGTTTTGACCTGGGTCACGCGGTTGTTGGACACGTCCACTACCGTGACAGGCACTGCGTCGCCTTCGTCGGTGAAGAGGCGCATCATGCCCACCTTGCGACCCAGCAACCCGAGGGAGTTGCTCAGACTCATTGTGTTTTCTCCAAAACTTCCGCCGCCGGGACTGCAATTGGCCCCGGCGTTGCGCTCCCTGACGGAAACACACGAAAGAAGGTTGATAAAAGTTTCCACCCGAACGGCTTGACGCAATTCGGGCAGAGCCGGCGATTCTAGCCCGCCCGTGGATAAACCGCAAGTCCCCGGCAAAACAAAGGCCCGCGGGGGTACAAAAAAACCCGGCCGCCTCGCGGCACCGGGTTTTTTCAGCAAGAAGCCGGAAATACCGGCCAAACGCTTACTGCAGCTTGATTTCCACGTCGACGCCGGCGGGCAGGTCGAGCTTCATCAGCGCGTCAACCGTCTTGTCGGTCGGGTCGACGATGTCCATCAGACGCTGGTGGGTGCGGATTTCGAGCTGGTCGCGGCTGGTCTTGTTGACGTGCGGCGAGCGCAGGATGTCGAAGCGCTTCATGCGCGTCGGCAGGGGCACGGGGCCCTTGACGATGGCGCCGGTGCGCTTGGCGGTGTCGACGATCTCGGCTGCGGACTGGTCGATCAGCTTGTAATCGAATGCCTTCAGGCGGATGCGGATCTTTTGCTTGGACATGGTGATTCCTTCTTTTCGTATTTTTCGGGAATTACGACAGGATCTTCGCGACCACGCCCGAACCGACCGTCTTGCCGCCTTCGCGGATGG
>JAZJYT010000005.1:0-114639 GCA_040390235.1 Pseudomonadota bacterium
GCCAGCCACACCGATGGCGCGGTCATCACGCACACCTCGCTGTCGGGGGCGTGATCCCCGGGCCCGTATTTCTCAGGGGCTCCTGGCCGCCTGATCTTCCTGCGCCACCTGGCCGGGCGTCTTGCTGGCCGGCGCGGTCGATGGGGCGGGCCTCCAGCGAAGCTGTACCAGGATTTTGCGATCGAAAGCCTGGTCACCCAACTCGGGCCTTTCGTCCCGGAGGCTGGCGGAGAACAGGGCTTCGTCCGCCAGCTTCCTAGGCTGGCTGCATGCCATCACGCTGGCCGCCCAGTGGGCCCGCCGCAGCGCCAGCAGGTTGTTGGCATTGACGCTGGTGGCATCTTCGGCTCCCGAGTTTCCCGCGTTGTCCGAGCAGGTGGGGACGGCTTTCGCACTGGCCAGGGCGCAGGCGCCTTGTCCCGCAACCTGCAGCGTCGGGCCCAACTGGCGGCATGCCATGGGCGCGAACGATGCGGCACCCCTGACAGTCACGCCGGTACCTGCCGGTGCAAGATTGACGATCAGGCGTTCCAGCAGACGCAACGGGGGAACCAGACGGGGTTCGACAGATTTCCCGGTGCTGAATGCCTCGGCCAGTTCGATCCATGCACCCTCCGGTGTTTCCACGCACGAGGCGGACGGCAATGCGGCCGCCAATTTCGGGCAGAACGCCACCAGCGGCTGCGGCGCAGGAGCGAAGGGGGCAACAGCAGGAGGAAGGCCCGCGGCAGCCGGGGGGACGTCATGCTTCGCGATTTGCGCATCGAGTTTGGCCTGCAGCGCGTCCAAATCATGGGGTTGGGCTTGTGGCTTCTCCAGCAGTACATCACCACAAATCTGCTGGGTATTGTCACGAACGGCCTGGTTGGTCTGGTTCGGCTGGAACACCGCCGCTTTCTTGCGCAACGCCCGCTCGCTCATCAGGCAGGTATCGAAGACGGTTGCCTGCGGAATGGTGGAAACCACCGATTTCGGTGGTGGTGCCGGCACTGCTTCTTTGGCAGTCGGGAAAAAAATGGGGATCGGCTGCTGCTCCACCCTGGTCTCGAAGGCATTGTCAGGAAGGTGATCTTCGTATTTCTCGATTATTTGTTTCCGTGCGTCAGCCAGTTGTCCATCGCATAGCGGGATGGCCCTGGGATCGTTGCCGTTTTCGGTGTTGCATCGCTCCATCCACCGGCTTTCCTTTTCCACATGCGTCATCGACGAGTAAATAAACGGGGTGATGATGGAAACGCCCCTGCCTGTCGCGGTTGGTTTGCTCAGCTTGACGCAAGCGGCCCGGGCGAAGGCCCTGGCGCTTTCGGTCGAAGGAAAAACCTTGCGGACGTAGGTGACGTAAAAAGTATCGAACGACTGCTGGATGTCCCCCCTGTTCAATTCAACTATTGCGGACCCCAGGAAATAGGCCTTGTCGTCGACCTTGTCCACCAGGCGATCGACGACCTCCAGTTGCCGTTCGGTGAAATCGAGCACCTTCTCGGCGGTGTAGCTCGGCAGGAGGTGGTCGAAGAAATCACGGCGGAATTCGCTTGCCCCGATCGAGGCAATGGTTGCGATGGATTGGCGCGCGGCACCGAGCAGGTTCGTTATTTCTGCGAACGCCTGCTGTCCGACCGCCGTGAAGGGGTAGTTGGAGGCCCTGATGTCATCCTCCACCTTCTTCCACGCCTTTTGCACCTCCTGCATGTCGGCGGCGATGTCCGTGGTGCTGCCCAGGACGTCGTCCAGTTGCCTCAATACGGCATTGAGTTTCGGCGTGCATTCGAGTTGGGTCTCCATCGTGCGGCATGCCAGCTTCGCGGCTTCCCACGACGTGCCGATTTGGCCGATCTTTCCCTGGGCTGTTGTCTGGAGGTTTGCCACCTTCTCGTGGAAGGCATGGAGCGCAGTTTGGAAGGCGTCAAAATCCTGCTTGAGGGTGGACAGATTGGTTGGGGGAATACCCTTGATCCACGCGGAGAGTTCTCTGACCTGCCTTTTCACTCCAAATGGACATCCGGCCTCGGACTCCTCGCACTCCAGGCGCAGTCTGGTCTGTATCCGCTCCACGAGCGCTTGTATATTGATCTGCGGGGTGTCCTGGTTCAGTTCGTCGCAGCGGTTCGCGAGATCCTGAGCCTGTCGGAGATTTTGCTGGACACCGTTCTGGATAGTCGTACAACCGCCCAGCAGCATGGCAAACACCAGACCCAGGTTGCGTGTGATTTTCTTTCGGTTCATGGCAGCACCTTTATTTGCACACAGGCTGAACGATCTTGTACATTTTGTCACGTTTGTATCATTTTTATGTCCCCATGGGAATGGGGTATCTCCACGGAATTCAGGAAGCATCCCACCGCGGCGGGCGGCTTTTTTGATACACGGCATCTGCCGCCTGCGGGTGTAATAGAAGAGCAAAGCGCGCGTCCTTCAGCTCCCCGCCGGACGCGCATCCTTCGATACCCAAGGAGCCGCCATGCCTCAATTCGCCAATGTCACCGGCCACGTCACCTACATGCCCGGCGACGGTACGCCGCTGGACATCCCCAAGGGCCGCGTCGAGGTCGACCTGTCGGCCGACAGCGCAACCCTGAGCTGGGAGCAGGCCAAGGGCGTGACCGGCGTCACCGCCATCCCGCGCATGCAGTTCGACGAATACGTGCAGGACGGCAAGATCACCCTGGTGAAGCCCGCCTGAGCAGGGCGCGGCCCATGTCCTTCCTGAAAAAACTGTTCGGCGGCAGTGCCTCCGCGCCGGAGGAATCCACGGTGGCGCCACTCGGCGCCCGTGCCTACGCCGAGGCCTATGCGGCCAGCGTGCGTGCCGCCCATCCGGGCATGCCGGTGCAGGTCGAGCATGGTGACAGCGCCGCCCGCACACGGGTGTTCTGGCAGTTCCCCGGCGGGCTGGCGGTGAGCCAGTTCATGGGCAACAGCTACAGCCGTTACCGGCAATCCGCGCAGGCCCCCGGCAATGGGCGGGCCCTGCTCGCCGAACTGTTCGCCGAGCAGCTGGCCGATGCACACCAGGTGCAGGCCCGGAGCGCGGACCGCGTCGGCGATGCCGCGCAGCCACAGGCCGCCGTGTTGCTGCCGGTAGTCAAGACCACCGGCTGGCAGCAGACCGTGGCCGCGCAGCTCGATGCGGCGCAGGTCCCGCCGGAGCGCCGCCCGTTCTCGGTGCCCCTGGCCGGCTCGCTGGTGCTGGCCTATGTGGAGGACTCGGCCGACGCGATGGACTATGTGTCGCCCGCGCGTATGCAGGCGCTGGGCCTGGACGCCGCGGCCCTGCACAGCCAGGCGCTGCACAACCTCGAATCGACACTGCTGCCGCAGCTCGACGTGCAGGGCGGCGGTGGCCGCTACGCCGCGCGGCTGGACCACAACTACGATACCAGCATGGTGCTGCTGTTCGACCGCTGGCGCCAGCGCATCGCGGTGGAGGGCGACCCGGTCATTGCCCTGGCCGCGCGCGACGAACTGCTGCTCTGCGGCAGCGCCGACACCGGCACGGTGGCCGGCCTGCGCGGCATGGCCGCCGAGATCCTGGCGCAGTCGGCCTATGGCCTGACCGATGAACTCTTCGTCTGGCGCGGCGGGCGGCTGGAGCCGTATACCGCCTAGGCCGGAGGGCTACGGCCTGGCCGCGGGAATGATCTTCGACGGCCCGAAACCCGCCTCCTCGTACACCGCCGGCCCGTCGCCCGCCAGGGCGAAATGCGGGGTGCCGGCGGGTGTGAAAAACACGCTGCCCGGCCCGTAGGCCGTGGCCTTGTCCCGGTCGGCCACGGTGCCGATGCCGTAGTACACCGTGCCCGACAGCACGGTGGTGATACGGGCGTCGGGGTGGGTGTGCGCCGGGTTGCCGGCGCCGGCCTCCATGCGGATGCGCTGCAGGTACAAACCCGCCTCGCCGGAAGCGCCGACCACCGCGAACGAACTGATGCCCGGCGCGGAGCCCTTGCTGTAGACGATGTCCTCGGCCCGCAGCTGCTCGGCCTGGGTCGAGTCGCCATTCGGCCCGTGGATGCGCGGCACGGTGCGTGTCGCGGTCTGCGCCGTGGCCGTGGCGCAGGCGAGGGCCACGGCCAGTGCCAGGGACAGTGTGAGAGACCGCGGGAGTAGGAGAGACCGTGAGAGTAGGAGAGACGGGGAGTGCTGCATGGTGCCCTTTCGGTTGAGCGCAATGTAGTGCGTCCCGTACACCGGGAGGAGGGGGTATCCCCCGGGGCGCCCTCGCTCTCACACTTTCAATTCGCGGGCGGCACCTGGCCTGGGCCGCCGGCCACGGCCCGGTTGCGGCCGGTTGCCTTGGCGTGGTACAGGCGGTCGTCGGCGCGTTGCAGCAGGGCCGCGGGGTCGAGCATGCCGTCCTCGGCGCTGCTGGCGACACCGATGCTGATGGTGAGGCAGGGCGCCGCGGAGGACGCGCGGTGGGGAATGGCCAGCGCCCGCACGGCGGCACACACCGACGCCATCAGGTCGGCCGCGTGTTCGTCGTTGGTGTCGACCATGACCAGCGCGAACTCCTCGCCGCCGTAGCGCGCCGCCAGGTCGCCGGTGCGGCGCATGCCGCTGCGCAGCACGTCGGCCACCGCGCGCAGGGCCCGGTCGCCTTGGGCATGGCCGTAGCTGTCGTTGTAGCGTTTGAAGTAGTCGACGTCGACCATCGCCACGGCCACCGGCTGGCCGGTGCGCAGCGCGCGCCGGCACTCGGCGGCCAGCACGGCATCGAACTGCCGGCGGTTGGCGACGCCGGTCAGGCTGTCGACGCTGGCCAGCGCTTCCAGCCGCCGGCGGTCGCGCGCGGCCCGCAGGTGCAGGGCTACCCGTGCCTGCACCACCGGCGGGTTCAGGGGCTTGGGGATGTAGTCGCAGCCGCCCAGGCGCAGGCCCTTGGCCTCGTCCTCCGGCCGGTCCAGGCCGGTGATGAAGATGACCGCAATGCCGGCGGTGCGCGCATCGGCCTGGAGTTGGCGCAGCACGTCGTAGCCGCCCATGCCCGGCATCAGCACGTCCAGCAGGATCAGGTCGGGCAGGTAGCACCGGGCCTTCTCCAGGCCTTCGGCGCCACCGGCTGCCTGGATGACCATGTAGTCGCCGCCGAGCAGTTCCGCCAGCGCTTCGCGGCTGGCCGCCGCATCGTCGATTACCAGCACGGTGCGGTTGGTTTCTTCCACCGCCTCGGGCAGCGGAAGGCCAAGGGGGAGCGCCGTGCCGCGTGGCGTGGCGGGCAGCGCAAGGGGCCGGGGTGCGGGAGCCGTCATGAAAGAAGTCGTCATGAAAAAAGTATCACGATCCGTTTCGGGCCTCCCTGTAGGCAGACGCCGCGAGCCTCCCGTGCCCGATGGACTGCGCAGGTGCGGGCCGTTGCCGCAAAAAGGCTTCAGGTTTTATTCAGGTGACGATTGCTGCGCACGGTGGGTTTTCCGGTTGAGGAAATACGCTGAGTGGGACCGGGCACGTCGTCCTACACCGGGGCGCTGGCGGGTCCCTAGGCTGCAGGCACGGTGGATCGCCGGGCCCTGAGCAGACACTTTTTCTTGAAAATCCTTTCCCTATTCGGCACCCGCCCCGAAGCCATCAAGATGGCACCGCTGGTGGCCGCCCTGGGTGCTGCGCCCGGCATCACCTCCCTGGTGTGCACCACCGGCCAGCACCGCAGCATGCTGGAGCAGGTCATGTCGACCTTCGGTGTGCACAGCGACCGGGCGCTCGACGTGATGGTGCCGGGCCAGAGTCTCAACGCACTCGCCTCCGCGCTGTTCGCCCAGCTCGACCCGGTGCTGGCCGAACTGCAGCCCGACCGGGTGCTGGTGCATGGCGACACCACCACCGCCCTGGCCGGCGCCATCGCAGCCTTCCAGCGGCACATTCCGGTCGGCCACGTGGAGGCCGGGCTGCGCACCGGCAACCTGGGCCAGCCCTGGCCCGAGGAAATGAACCGCCGCGCGGTCGACAGCATGGCCGACCTGCTGTTCGCCCCCACCGAGACGGCGCGCGACAACCTGCTGCGCGAGCACGCGGGTGGCCGTATCTGGGTCACCGGCAACACCGTCATCGATGCGCTGCTGGCCACGGCAGGCCGCATCGATGGTGATGCGGTCCTGCGCGCACAGCTGGACGCGGAATTCCCCTTCCTCGACCCGCGGCGGCGCCTGCTGCTGGTGACCGGCCACCGCCGCGAGAATTTCGGCGGCGGTTTCGACCAGGTCTGCCAGGCGCTCGCGGCCATCGCCGCGCGCCGCGAGGACGTCGACATCGTCTACCCGGTGCACCTCAACCCGCAGGTCGACGGCCCGGTACGTGCCGCGCTCGGGCAGGCGCCGCGCATCCACCTGGTCGAGCCGCAGGGCTACCTGCCCTTCGTGCGCCTGATGCAGCGCGCCCACCTGGTGCTGACCGACTCCGGTGGTGTGCAGGAAGAGGCGCCCGCCCTGGGCAAGCCGGTGCTGGTGCTGCGCGACGTGACCGAGCGGCCCGAGGCCATTGCCGCCGGCACCGCGCGGCTGGTGGGCACCCGCGCCACCCGCATCGTCTCGGCCGTGGACGAACTGCTGGACGACGACACGCTGCACGCGCGTTTCGCCCAGGTGCGCAACCCCTATGGCGACGGGCGGGCGTGTGAACGCATCGTGGCGGCGCTCACCGGTGCCCCGGTGCAGGAATTCACGGCCGGGCATCCCGTGGCGGCACCGCAGGCGCGGTTGGCCGCATGAGTTTGTCTTTTTCGCCTTCTTTTTTCACCTCTCTCGCGGGCCCTGCGCCCGCCCGCTGCGCCATGCCCTTGCCTTTTCCCTTGCCCCGTTTTCCGTCCCCCCGTGGTGTGTGCTCCCTGGCGCTGGTGGCGCTCGCCGCCTCGGCATGCACCACCGCATGGGCCGCGCCGGCCGACCTGTTCCGCCAGTGGGCGGCCGACCCCTGGATCGACCGGCAGGTGAGCCTGGCCGACCTGGGTTTCGACAAACCCATCGCCTTGCAAGGTGGCGGCGGCGACAACGGCACCCGGCGCGAACTCTTCCTGCCGGTGCCCGCGGGCCTGCCGCTGCAGGGTGCCACGCTGCAGCTCGACGCCGACTACCTGCGCGGCGACGGCGGGCGCTCCACCTTCGTGCTGTCGATCGACGGCTACCCGGTGTCCTCGCGCCGCTTCGCCGACGACCGGGGCGATGCCGGCCTGTCCATCGGCGTGGACGGCGCGCCGCGCGACAGCGGTTTTGTGCGCCTGGGTACGGCCTGGACTTCGGTGGTGTCGGACGTGGTGTGCGCCGACCAGAGTGCGCCGGGCAATGTGCTGCGCCTGCTGCCGACCACCCGCCTGCATTACCGCATCGACCGCAAGCAGCTCGGCAGCCTGGCGACCGCATGGAGCACCTTGCCGCCGCGCCCGGTGCTGCTGGTGGCCGGCGCAGCCCTGTCGCTGCCGGCCTATGACGCCGCCTGGCGTATCGGTGTGGCGCTGGAGCGCGCCGGCAAGCGGGTACAGGTGCGGGCGCTGCCAGCGGTGGGCGACACGGTGGACATGGCGGCCACGCCACTGCCGGCCGATCTGCGCGGCGTGGCCGCTTTTGCAGCCCTGGGTGCGGAAGGGGGCCGCCACCGCATCGCCAATGTGGCGGAGGTGGGCGCGCTGCTGGCACTCGGTAGCCGTGGACCGCTGCGCGCCGACATCGCCATCGCCGACGCCGCGCTGGCGCAGCAGGTCAACGCGGCGCTGGATGCACTCGCCGCGCAGATGGGTGGTGCCGACGCCGAGGCCTTCAGCGCCTGGCGCGCGGCCTCCTTTAGTCTGTCGGCGCGGCCGCTGGCCAGCGGCGAGGTGGCCCTGCGCACCCTCGGCGGCGCGCCGCTGGTGGCGGTGGCGGCCGATGCGGGGCCGCAGGCCGCGCTGCTGTTCGACAGCCTGTGGAAACCGGTGGCCGGCGGCAGCGCCATCGGCCTGGCGACGGTGTCGCGGCCGCGGCCGGAGGAACGTATCCTGCTGTCGGAACTCGGCGGCAAGCCGGGCTCGCTGGACGTGGGCAACCGCAGCGACTGGACCGCCACCTTCGGCATCGAGGACGTGGCCGACAACGGCCGTGCGCCCCAGGCGCTGGTGTTCGACCTGTCGGCCACGCCCGACAGCATCGGCGCGGGGCCGGTGGCCTCGGTGTACTTCAACGATTTCCTGCTGGGCGCCGACCTGCTGCAGCCCGACGGCAAGCCGCACCGCATGCGGGTGGCGATTCCCGACTACATGCTGGCGCCGCGCAACGTGGTGCGGGTGACCTTCCTGCGCCAGCTGAGCAAGCCGCGCTGCCACGACCAGCAGACCTCCTACCCGGTGAGTGTGCTGCCGACCAGCCATGTGGAGCTGGGCAAGGTGGCCTCGGGCAACAACTTCGCCGGCATCCGGCGCCGCTTCGCCGACGGCGGCGAGGTCATCGTGCCGGCCGCCTGGCTGGCCGATGCGCCGGCCAGCCTGCCGCGCACCATCCGGTATGCCGACGCGGCCGGCGTGTCGCTGGCCAACACCCAACTCGTGGTGGCCGCCGCCGACAAGGCGCAGGAGGCGGTGCGGCCCGCCACCACCTTCCTGGCGCTGGACCTGCCGGTGGAAAAATCACCCGCCCAGGTGGACATCGGGCAGGGCCGGCTGGTGCTGGCCAACGGCAAGACGACCCTCATCGACGCCTCCCGCCTGAGCCGCATGGCAGTGCTGCAGGTGGCCGACAGCGGTGGGCAGCACGGCATCGTCTACCGGGCCGTCTCGGCCGACAGCCCGGTGCCGGGCAAGCCGGTGCAACTGGGCCGCGGCGACGTGGCGCTGCTCGACGGCGGCGGGGTCACGCTGGAGGTCGACAGCCACGACCCGCGCGGCGCGCAGCTGGCCGACCAGGCCAACCCCGAATCGGTCTGGCAGCGCTGGCGTGTGTGGTGGATCGTGCTGGCCGCGGTGGTGGCCTTGCTGCTGCTGGTGGCCCGCATCGCGCAGGTACGCCGCCGGCAGCGGCGCCGCGCGGCGGTGCCCGGGATGGCGCCATGAGCCCGTTCTGGCAGGTGGAGTTCGCGCAGCACTATGCGCACCTGGAAACGCTGGCCGCCTGCGTGGCGGTGCTGATCATGGTGTCGGGCATCGACGACCTGTTCATCGACGCCTGGTACTGGCTCAACCGGCTGTCGCGGCGCTTTTCCATCCTGCGGCGCAGCGACTACCAGCCGCTGACGCCCGCGCAGCTGCACGAGCGGCCCGAGCAGCCGCTGGCCATCATGGTGCCGGCCTGGCTGGAATACGACGTGATCGCGCAGATGCTGGAAAGCATGGTCGGCACGCTGGACTACCGCCACTACGTGATCTTCGTCGGCACCTACCCCAACGACAGGCAGACCATCGCCGAAGTCGAGCGCATGCGCGGGCGCTACCGCCAGCTGGTGCGGGTGGAGGTGCCGCACGCCGGCCCGACCTGCAAGGCCGACTGCCTGAACTGGATCATCCAGGCCATCGTGGCGCACGAGAAGGCCAGCGGCGAGGCTTTTGCCGGCATGGTGCTGCACGACAGCGAAGACGTGCTGCACCCGCTGGAGCTGAAGTTCTTCAACTACCTGCTGCCGCGCAAGGACATGATCCAGCTGCCGGTGGTATCGCTGGAGCGCAACTGGTACGAGATGGTGGCCGGCACCTACATGGACGAGTTCGCCGAATGGCACGCCAAGGACCTGGTGGTGCGCGAGGGTGTGACCGGTGTGGTGCCCTCGGCCGGGGTCGGCACCTGTTTTTCGCGGCGCGCCATCCAGGCCCTGCTCGACGATACACACAACCAGCCCTTCAACACCGAGAGCCTGACGGAGGACTACGACGTCGGTTCGCGCCTGGGCAAGCTCGGCATGCGCTCGATCTTCGCGCGTTTCCCGGTGCAGTTCGCGGTGCGGCGCAAACGCTGGTTCGGGCTGCGCGAGGACCGGCACATCACCATCACCATGCCGCTGTGCGTGCGTGAGCTGTTTCCCAGCACGCTGCGCACTGCCTACCGGCAGAAAGCACGCTGGGTGCTGGGCATCGGCCTGCAGAGCTGGGAGCAGATCGGCTGGCGCGGCAGCCTGGCCACCAAGTACCTGCTGTTCCGCGACCGCAAGGGCATCGTCACCTCCTTCGTCAGTATCCTGGCCTACCTGCTGGTGGCCGACTTCCTGGTGCTGTGGGGCATGCAGCGTTGGGGCTACACCACGATGCGGTTTCCGCCGCTGCTGGCCGAGGGCGGCTGGCTGGCCTCGGTGGTGCTGTTCAACGCCTGCTCGCTGGTCATCCGGCTGGTGCAGCGGGTCTACTTCGTGCATGCGCTGTACGGCTGGGAACAGGCGCTGATGTCGGTGCCGCGCATGGTGGTGGGCAATGTGCTGAACTTCCTCGCCACGGCACGCGCCTGGCGCATGTTCCTGGGCCACCTGCTGCTGGGGCGGCGCCTGGTGTGGGACAAGACCATGCACGACTTTCCCGGCACCGCCCAGTTGGCACGCACCCGCCAGCGGCTGGGCGAGCTGCTGGCCGGCTGGCAGGCGGTCAGCGGCCGGCAACTCGAAGCCGCGCTGGCCGAGCAGCGCGAACGCGGCCAGCCGCTGGGCAGCATCCTGCTGGCGCACGGTTGGCTCGACGACGAAACCCTGGCCGAAGCCCTGGCCTACCAGTCGGGTCTGGCCCGTTCCCACCCGGGCGTGGCCGAGGTGCGGCGCAACCTGCACCGCATGCCGACCGACCTGTGTGTGCACTGGCGCGTGCTGGCGCTCGACGACGCGCCCGACGGCACCCTGCGCGTGGCCGCAGCCAGCCCGCTGCCCGAAGCCGCGCTGGCCGAACTGGCCACTGCCGCCGGTGCGCCGGTGCTGTTGACCATCGCCCGCGAGAGCGAGGTGGTCGGCGCCTTGCGGCTGATGCGCGGCGGCGACCCGGTGCCCAACCGAGCCCCTCTGCTCGGTGACGTGCTGGTGGAACTGGGCCTGGTGGAGCGGCGCGCCTTCCAGGTGGCGCTGGCACGTTATCGGCCCGACCGCGACGGCCGCATCGGCGACTACCTGGTGACGCGGGGCGTGGTGTCGCGCGCCGCGCTGGAGCACGGCGTTGCAGCCCAGCGCCGGCGTTTGTCCGTGTATGCGCCGGAAATCGACTCCGGTCCCGGCCCGGGACTGGAAGGGCTGGTGCCCGCATGAGGCGGACGCCGGGGAAGACCCCCGACCTGCCGCGCAGCGGCGGGCAAGGGCTGCTGCGCACCGCCGCCGCGCGCGCCACCGTGGTGCTGTTCGCGGCCTCGCTGGTCGTGCCCCCGGTGTGGGCCGTGGAGACGGTGGAGACGGTGGAATTGCCGCTGACCGGCCCGGCCTACCGCCTGGCCGACCAGGCCTACCAGGCCTTCGCACGCGCCCACTATGCCGCTGCCGCGCAGCGCGCACGCGAGGCCTTGCGCCTGCGGCCCGATGTGCAGCGCCTGCATACCTTGCTGGCCGAATCGCTGGCGGCGGCGCAGCGCCAGACCCGTGCGGCGGGCGAACCGTTGCCTGCCGCACGGCTGGCCCCGGCCACCCGGCTGGCAAACCGCGTGGCCGCGCGGCATGGCCGCGGTGCATTGGCCACTTCATCTGCATCCGCGGCCGCACCGCCATCCTCCGGCAACGGGCCGGCGGACCGGGTGGTGGGCGACGACATGCCGATGCGCCTGACACTGGCGCTGGCCGACACCTCGGTGCGGGCGGTGGCGGCGCGTACGTCTTACCCGTCGGGCCAGGACTTGCAGGCGCGCGCGGACGACCGCGGCGGAACACCTGCCGCGCCGCCGCCCGCGCCGCCCACACCGGCCGAACGCGCCTACCTCGCCCTGCAGGCGGGCCGCCCGCGCGAAGCCGCCGATGGTTTCGCCGAGGCCGACCGCCAGGGCCGGCTGGAGCCGCGGCAACTGCAGGACGCGGCTTTCGCCAGCCTCGACGCCGGCGATGCACCCGCGGCGGCGCGTTACTTTCGCCGCGCGCTCGACGCGGCCGACGATGGGCAGATCGATCTCGACCCGCAGCAGCGGCAGGACACCCGTGTGGCGGTGGCCGACCAGGAGCGCAACGGGGGTGCCAGCGCCGCGGCCTTCTACCGCGCCGGCGGCACCCTGCCCGGACTGGCGACGCAGGACGGCGGCCGCAACGACCGCAGCCTGCAGGCGGTGACGGAGGCCTACTGGCGGCCGGCCGGGCTGAAGGGCTTCGCCGGGGGCGGCACCTTCGTGGATGTGTACGGTCGGCTGCTGGGCACGCTGTACAGCGGCGCGGGGTATGCCGATGGCGGCTCCAGCGCGCAGGCGGCCTTCGGGGTGCGGGCCAAACCCTTCGGCAAGGTCAACCTGGTGGGCGCGGCCGAGCGGCTGGTGAAGGTGGGTTCGGCCAGCCGCGACGACTGGCTGCTGCGCCTGGGCTACTCGGACGGCTTCAACACCGCGCCCCGGGTGGACCGCGGGCCGTGGTGGACCGGCGACGTCTATGCCGAAACCGGCCGCTACCTGCGGGCCGGCGAAAAATACTTTGTGTCCGAAGCCCGTTTCGGCCGCAGCTGGCGGGTCGACCCCGAGGGCCACTGGCCCGGCCTGTCGTCGGCCGTGCTGACACCGCACCTGGTGCTGGCGGCCGACTACAACTCGGGTTTCGCCAACCCGCGGGCGGTGGGCGGCGGCATCGGCGTCAACCTGCGTACCTGGCTGCGCGAGGGCAGCCGGTCCGGCCCGCGCTCCTACGCCGACCTGTCGCTGCAGCTGCGGCACCGCCTGTCGGGCGACGACCGTGCCGGCGGCATCGTGCTGCGGCTTTCCTATAACCACTGATATGGCGGCATCCCCCCCTGTTTCTACCCGCCGGTGGTCCATGCGGCCGGCCGCGCTGGCCCTGGCGGCCCTGGCGCTGCTGGCTGCCGGGTGCCGCGAAGTCCCTGCGCCGGGCGACGCTGCGGCGGTGCGTATCGAAGGCACGGTGTGGCAGCCCGATGCGCAGACCACGCACCCGCAAGGCATCTGGGAGCGGGCTGGTGCGCACACCCTGCTGGTGCAGTGGACGGCGCTGGGCGAGTCGTCCTTCGTGGAAGGCTGCGGCGGCAGCCCGGCCACCAGCCCCTTGCCCGACTGGCGCCGCATCGCCCGCGAGCCCTGGGCGCAGGACGTGATCCTGGGGCTGGCCGGGCAGGGCGACGAAGCCGTGGCGCGCCGCGACGTGGCGGCGCTGGTGCAGCGTTCGCGCTGCCTGGCGACGCTGGCCACACCGCTGCATGTCACGGGCTGGTACTTCCCGGTGGAGGTGGATGCGAGCTGGCAGGGGGCGACCCAGCTGCCGGCCCTGCTGGCCGACCTGCCCCGGCCGCTGTGGATCAGTGTCTACGACCGCGCCAACGTCGGCCCCGAGGCGCTGGCGGTGTGGCTCGACGGCTGGCTGCCGAAGGACGTCGGGGTGTTTTTCCAGGACGGCGTGGGTGTGCATGCGCGCAGCGCCCCGGTAGCGCGGGAGTACCTGCGGGTGCTGCAGCAACACCTGGGGGCGCGGCGTGTGCGCCTCATCGCCGAGGCATTCCGCCCCGCCGTGGGCGGCGGTTTCCGCTCCGCCACGCTGGACGAACTGGTGCCCCAGCTCGCGGCCTATGGCGGCCAGCCGGTGTACCTGTTCGACGGGCCGCACTACGTCGACAACACCCTGGTGGAAGGTTTGCGCGACCGCCTGGTGCCACGGGAGTGAAGAAGACCGCTCACCACGCCACCACGTAGGCGCCGGACCACGCTGGCGGGGGGCGCAGGCCCACCACCCCTGGGCACACTTGCCGGTAGCCTTGTTGCAAACGCCTTGCGACCGACTGCTCCATGCTCACTGCCTACCTCGTCGAAGACAGCGCCACCATCCGCGACGTGCTGGTGCCGACCCTGGCCGAGCTGGGCGGCGTGGAGGTGCTGGCCATGGCCGAAGGGGAGCGGGAGGCGCTCGACTGGCTCAGCGCGCACGGGGAAGAGGCGGACCTGGTGATCCTGGACCTCTTCCTCAAGGACGGCTCCGGCCTCGGTGTGCTGGCGCGGCGCGAGGAACTCGGGCTGCACCGCGTTGTCGTGCTGACCAACTACGCCACCGCGGACATACGCCGCCGCTGCCTGAAACTCGGGGCGGATGCCCTTTTCGACAAGTCGACGGAGTTCGACGAACTGCTGGCCTACCTGCGCCATGCCGCCGCGTCGGAGTCATAGCCCTGCTGCTGCTGCTGCTGTGCGGCTGCGGCGGCCCGCCATGCTGCTCTTGCGTCCCTTGGTTTCCGCCGTCCCCAGTTCCTTCTCGCTCAGGAAATAGGCCGTGTTGCCGGCCAGCATCTCGGTGGCCAGGTCGATGAAGGCGCGCACCCGCGCCGGCTGGGCGCTGCGGCTGCCGTAGTACAGGTACAGGCCCAGGTGGTCGGTGGTGTGGGCCGCCAGCAGCGGCACCAGCCGGCCAGCGCGGATGTGGGGCGCGGCGGTGACGCCGAGCAGCTGGCCGACCACCTGGCCGGCCAGCACCGCCTGGGCCTCCAGCTCGATGTCGTTGGTGCACAGGGCGGGGGTCACCGTGTGCGCCACGATGTCCTGGCCTACCCGCAGCTCCCAGGGCACCACCTTGCCGGTATTGGCCTGGCGGAAGGCGCTGCAGCGGTGGCCGGCCAGCGCCGCGATGCTGTCGGGCGCGCCGTGGCGGGCGATGTAGGCGGGGGCCGCGCAGACGATCAGCTGCAGCGGAAACAGCCGCCGCGCGACCAGCCCTTCGGCCGGCGGCGGGCCGGCGCGGAAACCCACGTCGACCCGGTCGGCCACCCAGTTGCCGATGCGGTCGTCCAGCTGCACGTCGGGCTCCACCAGCGGGTGGCGGCTGCCGAACGCTTCGAGCACCGGCCACAGCACATGCTGCATGGTGGAGCGTGGCCCGGCGATGCGCAGCGGCCCGGCGATGTCCTCCCGGCCGCGGCGCGCGCCCTGCACCGCGCGCTGCAGGGCATCCAGCCCCGGCTGCGCCGCCTCCAGGAACTGCCGCCCTTCGTCGGTCAGCGCCAGGCTGCGGGTGGTGCGGTGGAACAGGCGCACCCCCAGGTGCTGCTCCAGCTGCGCCAGCGCCTGGCTGGCGGCCTGCGGGGTGATGCCCTGCGCCGCGGCGGCCTGGCGCAGGCTGCCGAGCTCGGCAGCCCGGGTGAAGGTGGCGATGGAGCGCAGTTCGTTGATGGCCATGGCGCAGATGGATTGGCAAGCAGGGCTTGCTTATGAAGTCAAGAATTATGGGCTAGTCGAATGCCAATAAGAAACCTAAAGTCCACCCATCGCAGCGCCATCGGGGCCCGCGACCCACCCGCAACAAAAGGACTGACACCATGGCTTCGACGAACAACACCTATCCCCGCGTCTGGATGATCACCGGCGCCTCCCGCGGTTTCGGCGCACGTATCGCCCGCGCTGCATTGGCCCAAGGCGACGCGGTGGTGGCCACCGCCCGCAACGCCGAGGTGCTGCACACGCAGTTCGGCTCCGACAACCAGGCGCTGCTGGCGCTGTCGCTCGACGTCACCGACGAGGCGCAGGCGGCCGCCGCGGCCCAGGCCGCGCTGGCCCGTTTCGGCCGCATCGACGTGCTGGTCAACAACGCCGGCTACGGCCTGCTCGGCGCGGTGGAGGAGGCCAGCGCCGACGAGGTGCGGCGCCTGTACGAGACCAATGTGTTCGGCCTGCTCAACGTCACCCGGGCGGTGCTGCCCGGCATGCGCCAGCGCCGCGCCGGCCACGTCATCAACCTGTCGTCGGTGGGCGGTGTGCGCTCGGGCCCGGGCTTCGGGGTGTACTGCTCCACCAAGTTCGCGGTGGAGGGTCTGTCGGAAGCGCTGCACGGCGAACTGGCGCCGCTGGGCATCCACGTGACCTCGGTGCAGCCGGGTTATTTCCGCACCGACTTCCTCGACAGCGCCTCGCTCAGCGTGTCGCCGACGGTGTTCGACGACTATGCCGGCACCGCCGGCCAGGTGCGCGAGGCGGCCAAACACATCAACCACAACCAGCCCGGCGACCCGGAACGCCTGGCCCAGGCCCTGCTGCAGCTGGTAGCCGCCCCGGTGCCGCCGAAACGCCTGCCGCTGGGTACCGACACGCTGCAGGTCATCGGCGAACGGCTGGCCGCGGTGGCCGCCGAAACCGAAGCCTGGCGGGCGGTCAGCGCTTCGACCAACTTCCCGGCGGAAGAGGCGGCCGCGGCCTGAACCGGGGGGGGCCGCCCCCGGGGCGGCGGTGCGGGGTGCTCAGCCGATGGTCGGCGTCACCCCGCCATCGACCCGCAGGGCCGCACCGTTGGTGGCCGCCGACAGCGGGCTGGCCACGTAGGCGACCAGGCTGGCGATTTCCTGGGGCTCGATCAGCCGCTGCAGCAGCGAGGTGGCGCGGTGTCTGGCGAAGAACTCCGCCTCGGCCTGGGCCGGTGTGGCGGCCGGGTCGCTGGCCAGGCCCTGCAGGAACCCGACGATGCCTTCGGAGCGCGTCGGGCCGGGCAGCACGGCGTTGACCGTGACGCCGGTGCCACGGGTGGCATCGGCCAGGCCGCGCGAGATGGCCAGCTGCGCCGTCTTGGTCATGCCGTAGTGCACCATGTCGCCGGGGGTCATCAGGCCCGACTCGCTGGAGACGAAGATGACGCGGCCCCAGTTGCGCTCCAGCATGCCGGGGAAATAGTCACGCGCCAGCCGCGCGCCGCTCAGCACGTTCACCTCGAAGTACTGGCGCCAGTCCTCGTCGGAGATGGCGGTGAAGGGCTTGATCCCGTAGATGCCCAGGTTGTTCACCAGGATGTCGGCCTGGGGCACGGCGCCCAGCAGCACGGCGGCGCCCTCGGCGGTGGTCACGTCGGCCGCCACGCCGCGCACTGTGGCGCTGGCATGGGAGGCGCGGATGTCGGCCACGGCCTGGTCCACCTTGGCCTGGCTGCGGCCCGTCACCACCACGGATGCGCCCTCGGCTGCCAGGCTGCGGGCGATTTCCAGTCCGATGCCGGCGGTGGAGCCGGTCACGATGGCGGTCTTGCGGGTCAGTTGAAGGTCCATGTCGAAAACTCCTGGTAGGTACTGGCCCTCACCATAGGCGTTGCGCCGCCGGCTGTGAATGCCCTTGCCTGCAACCTGGGGTTTCCCGTTGGGCAACGAAGGGCGCCCGGACTCCCGGGCGCAGCGCTGCCGCGCGTCAGCGGGGGTGCAGGTACTTGAAGGTGCCCAGCGCCGTCGCCAGCACCAGCGTGCCGTCCAGCAGCACTTGCGCCTGCGAGAAGTACACCGACCGGCCTTCGCGCTGCACCTGTCCGCGCGCCACCAGGACGCTGCCGTCGGCGCTGTTCAGGAAGTTGGTGGTGAGCGAGAGCGACACGCTGTGCCGCTCGGGTGCGCCGTCGGGCGCATACAGGCCGGCGTAGCCGGCCGCGGCGTCGAGCAGGGTGCACAGCACGCCGCCCTGTACCCGCCCGCTGCGGTTGCCCAGCTCGGGCCGCAGCACCAGGCGGAACTCGGCATGGCCGGGCGACCACGCCTCCAGCGTCACGCCGAGGGATTCGAGAAAAGGGTTGCCGAAGGAGGCTCTGCCGTCCGCCATGCCCTTCAGTTCGTCGGCACCGGCACCACGATGGCCACGCGGCGGTTCTCGGCGCGGCCGGCGGCGGTGGTGTTGTCGGCCACCGGGTGGGTGCTGCCCATGCCCTTGGCGGTGATGCCGCTGCGCGGCAGGCCGGCGTTGGCCAGCGAGGCGGCGACGGCGTCGGCGCGGCGCTGCGACAGGGTGTTGTTGTACTCGGCCCGGCCGCTGGCGTCGGTATGGCCTTCCACACGCATGGTCACGATGGAAACGGAGGCCAGGGTCTTGCCCATCTGTTCGACCTTCTTCACGGCGTCGGCGCTGAGTTTGTCCTGGTCGACCTCGAACAGGATCTTGTCGGCCAGGCCGATGTCCCAGCTTTGCGGGCCTTCCTTGAAGCCCAGCTGCTTGAGCACGGCCACCTGCTCGGGGCCGAAGCCGGTGGGCTTGGCCACCGGGGCGGGCGGTGGCGGCGGGGTCTGGCAGGCGGCCAGGCCGAGCACGCAGGCCAGCATCAGCATGCGGGCCGGCCGGGCGGCGATGCCACGGGCCGCGCGTGCGGTACGGACAATGGGGGCGGTGAAGGAGAGGGGGGCGGTGCTCATGTTCGTCGGCCTTTTTTCAGGTGCTGAGGGTGGAGGAAGGGGCGGAGTCGGATGCCGGGTGGCGCGGCGCCTGCGGGCGCAGCCGCTTGGTGCGGTACATGGCGGCATCGGCCGCGGCGACCAGGGTTTCGGCGTCGTCGGCCTGGTCGGGGTACACCGCCAGGCCGATGCTGACCGAGGTGGTCAGCGTGCCGCCTTCGGGCAGCAGGATGGGCTCGGCCATGGCGGCCTCGATGGCGTTGGCCACCCGCTCGGCATCGGCCGCGTCGTGCAGGCTGTCGAGCAGCACCGCGAACTCGTCGCCGCCCAGGCGCGCCACCAGGTCGCGGTCGCGCAGCTGCGCCTTCACACGCTGGGCAATGGCCACCAGCACCGCGTCGCCGGCGGCATGGCCCAGGGTGTCGTTGATCTGCTTGAAGCGGTCGCCATCGAGGAACAGCACGGCCACGTGCGCACCGCTGGTGGCCGCCGCGGGAATGGCGCGGGCCAGCCGTGCCTCGAACGACGCGCGGTTGGGCAGGCCGGTGAGGCTGTCGTGCGTGGCCCGGTGCGCCAGGTGCGCGTTCTCGCGGGTCATCTCGGCCTGGCGCGCCTCCAGCTCGGTCAGCAGTGCGTTCACGTCCTCGCCCAGTTCGTGGAACTCGGCGATCTCGGCCGGCGGCACACGCCGGTCCAGGCTGCGTTCGCGCTGCGCGGCGCGGGCCACCTGGGCCAGCTCCTGGATCGGCGACAGGATGTTGGCCAGCACCCGCTGCATCAGCCCCAGGGCCACCAGCGCCGACAGCAGCAGGCAGGCCAGGATGGCGCCGATGCCGCTCATGAGGAAGAGCACCAGGCCGCGGCCGGCACCCCGCACCCGCACCTGGCCGATGTCCTGGCCGTCGTGCTGGATGGTGGTGGTGACCGGCGGCGGTAGCAGGGCGCGCGCGGCCCAGCGCTCCACCCGCTGCCACGGCGAGCTCACCTCGCGCTGCCAGGTGGCCATGGGTTTCTTGTCGTGGTCGAACACCTCGGCCTCGGCCACGTCCTCGCCCTCGGCGATGAGCGACAGCGCATCCAGGGTGGCGCCCTTGTCGCGGAAGACCACGGCGGCTTCCACCGTGTAGCCGATGGAACGGGCCACCAGGTGCAGGTTCTCCGCGGCGTTGGCACGCAGCGCGACCATGCTGATGCCAGTGAGCAGCGTGCCGGCCACGGTCACCGCCAGCACCACCAGGATGAGCAGCGCGCGGCGCAGCACGTGGTGCAGGGCCGGGCGCAGCGGCGCCGGCACGGCCGCCGGGGGCGGCGTGGTGACCAGGGGTGTCTGCGCCAGGGCGCCGGCGCCCGGCGTGCCGGGTGTGGTGTGCCCGGCGTTCATGGCTTGGCGGCCGGCTTGCGCCGGGCCAGTTGCAGCACGCTGGGGTGCACCCTTACACCGCTGCGTGCGATGGAGTCGAGGTTGACCTCGAAGCCGATGTCGGCGGTGCGGGCATCCAGGCAGAACATGCCGCCTGCGGTGCAGGGTTCGCGCCGCTCGCTGATGGTGACCACCGGCTTGCCCGACAGGCGCTGGAACAGGGCGCTGAGGGTGCTGTCGTCCAGCGGGCCCAGGTACAGCGCATCGCAGTTGTCCTCGGCCCCCGCGGGCGCCTGCTTGCGGACCACCACCGTGCGTTTGCCGCCGGTGGCCGGGCCGATGCGGCCAGCCTGCAGCAGGGCGCCGGCGCGTTCGGCCGGCCCCACCACGCACAGCCGCACTTCCGGCGGGTCGGCCGGCCAGCGTACGTAGCTCAGGATGCCCAGCACGGTTTCGGCCACCGCGGTGTCGCGCGCCGGGTCGGCCTGGGCCCGCACCAGGTCCGCGGGGCCGAACAGCAGCGCCAGGCCGGCCAGCAGCGCGGCCAACACCCGCGCCGCGCGGGTGCGCGCCGGGGGCATTCCGTATGCAGTTGCAGGCGGGATGGAGCGGGACATGGCGCGCAAGTGTATCGTCGGGAGCCTTTCTGTAACAGCGTGCATTCGGGCATGAATGCCCACTGTGGTTTGGTTTCCTCTACCCGGCGCAAAGCCTTGCGGGGCCTGCCTTTGGGCCCCGGCCGGAGCTGACGGGGGCACACACACAACGCGAAACGTACTTTTTGTTACCTGTTTCTTCGGTGTCCGCAGCCCCGCAGGGGCGCCAGCCGCACCGCGCCGCAACTGTTATCGTCGCGCTTCCATGGAACTGCGCCAGCTTCGTTACTTCGTCCGCATCGTCGAACTCGGCTCCATCGGGCGTGCGGCCATCGACCTGAACGTGGTGCAGTCGGCGCTGAGCCAGCAGATCAGCCGGCTGGAGGGCGAACTCTCCACCCGCCTGCTGCAGCGCACCAGCAAGGGCACCACCCCCACCGAGGCGGGGCTGTCCTTCTTCCGCGAGGCGCAGCTGTCGCTGCGGCATGCCGACCAGGCGGCGCGGGCGGCCCGGCAGTCGCGCCTGTCGGGCACCGTCAGCGTGGGGCTGGCGCCCAGCACCGCGGCCATCCTGGGGGTGCACCTGATGAAGACCATGCAGGAGCGCTACCCCGACGTGCGCCTGCACCTGGTGGTCACGCTGTCGGGTTTCCTGGCGCGCATGCTCACCGTGCGCCAGCTCGACCTGGCCATCCTGTTCGACGCCAAGCCGGTGCGCCGGCTGGCCACGCTGCCGCTGCTGGAAGAAAAACTCTTCCTCGTCGAATCGGCCCGGCTGAGCGGCAAGCCGCCCCCCTCCGGTACCGCCGGCGCGGCCGGCATGACGCTGGCGCAGCTGGGCGACATTCCCCTGGCCCTGCCCACCGGCATGCACGGCCTGCGCAAGACACTCGACACCGCCTTCGCGCAGGCCGGTGTCACGCCGCGCATCGCCATGGAGGTCGATTCGCTCTCCATGGTCATGGCCGCGGTCGATGCGGGCCTGGCCGCCTCCATCCAGCCGTGGACGGCCATATGCCGCTACAGCGACGCCACCAGCCGCTTCCGCATGACCGAGATCACCGACCCTGGCGCGCTGCGCCTGGCCTCGCTGTGCAGCCTGTCGGACGACGAACTCTCGCCCGCGGCACTGGCGGTGCGGGTCACGCTGTCGGACATGGTGCAGGCGCTGGTCAATTCTTCCGAGTGGGTGGGCGCGCGGCTTTTGTAACGGCCCTTTGTAACGCCCAGGTTTCGTAATACTTATGTTTAGTAACGCCGGCGCCTGGCCGGCCTCGGATACTGCGGCGGCATCCACTCCCTGCTCCGCACCATGGCTGCCACTACGCTCCGGACCGATCTGCTGAAGGTCTTCCTGCTCTGCCTGCTGTCCCTGTTCCTGGTGCCGGCGACGACGCTGGTCTTCACCGAGTACGCGCAGCACGGCGACGATGTCGCATTCCTGCAGCGGATCGACGCCCGCATCGATGCCTCCACCCGCATGTCGGCCGACGAGCGGCAGCAGCTCCGCAGCTACTACCACGGCCATCCGCCCTCGGCCGCCTGCGCCGACCTGGACCCGCGCGACCAGGAGTTCCACGACAAGGTGTGCGCGCCGCTGTCCACGATGTGGCAGTTCCACCTGGCCGACCGCACCGCCTTCTGGACGCTGGTGGGCGGCGCAGCCCTGCTGGTCGTGGCGCTGGCATTGGGCGCGCTGGCCTTCGCCAACCGCGGGCTGCGCTACGCCAGCTTCGTCGCCGGCTGGCGGCTGATGACCTGGTCCAGCGCCGCCACCGTGCTGGTGCAGGGCGCCCTGTGTGTGTGGCTGTCGTTCTGGGTCACCGCGTATTTCTGGCACAGCTACTACGTCAAGCTGGTGGCGCTGGCGGGCATCGGCGCGGCGGTGGCGGTGTTTCTGGCCATCACCATGCTGTTCCGCCGTTTCCCGGCGGACAACGGGATCGAGGGCGAACCGCTGGCCGAGGCCGACGCGCCGCGGCTGTGGGAGCGGGTGCGCCAGCTCGCCGGCCGGGTCGGCACCGCACCGCCGGACCACATCGTGGCCGGCATCGACACCAACTTCTTCGTCACCGAGACACCGCACACCGTCGGCGGGCAGGTGCTGCGTGGCCGTAACCTGTTCGTCAGCATCCCGTTGCTGCGGGTGCTGGACCAGTCCGAGGCCGATGCGGTGCTGGCGCACGAACTGGCCCACCTTGGCGGCGGCGACACCCGCAGCGGCGCGGCCCTGGGGCCGAAGCTGCTGCAGTTCGACCACTACACCGCGCAGATGCGCCGCGGCGGCCTCACCGTGGTGGCGCATTACCTGCTGCGGCTCTACCGCATGATCTTCCAGTTCGCGCTGTCGCGCGCCAGCCGCGAGCGCGAATTCGCCGCCGACAGCACCGCCGCGCAGCTGGTGTCTCCGCAGGGCATCGTGCGCTCGCTGGTGAAGATCGCGGCCTATGCGCGCTACCGCAACCACGTGGAAGAAGAGCTGTTCTCGCGGGACCGGCGCCACAGCGGCAGCCTGGGCATCGCCGGCTTCGTGGCCGAGGGGCTGCACCCTTATGCGACCTCGGCCGCCTTTGTCGATGCCATGAAGACGGCCGGCGTGCCGCACCCCTACGACAGCCACCCGCCGCTGGAGGAGCGTATGCGCAACGTCGGCCATGCGGTGCCCGCGGGCGCTTACGGCGCCATCGTTACCGCCGTGCCGCAGGCCAGCTGGGCCGACGAGATTTTGACGGCGCAGGACATCGAGCAGCGCCTGTGGACCGACTACGAACAGCGCTTCGCCGAGAACCACGAGCGCAGCCTGGCCTACCGGTACGAGCCCGCCACCGAGGAAGAGCGGGCCGTGGTGCTGAAGTATTTCCCCGGCGCGCGTTTTGCGCTTGCCAAGGACCGCACGCTGGACATCGACTACACCGGCATGCGCCTGTCCGATGGCGTGGAAGTGCCGTGGGACACGGTCAAGGGCCTGACCTACAAGGACAACAGCTTCGGTGACGCACTGGTGGTCACCCACTACGAAAAAGGCATGCTCGGCGCCAAGACCAGCACCCTGAAGCTGCGCGGCATCGGCAAGCAGAAGGCCGTGCTGAAAGAGGCGGTGGGCCAGTACTGGCACCGCCACCAGGTGATGCGGACGAACCGGTCAGCGGCGTGACCGGACGGTGAGCGGAAGGTAGCCGGATAACGGGCCGGCGCGCGGGCCGGGCTTGCCGGATACTGCGGCCATGCACATCCTCATCACCGGCGGCGCTGGCTTCCTGTGTACACGCCTGGCCCAGGCCCTGCTGGCGCGCGGCCAACTGGCCGGCCGCGCCATCGACCGTATCGTGCTCGCCGACATCGCGGCGCCGGCCGACGCCGAGCTGCGGGCCGATGCGCGGGTACACGCCCGCACCGGTGACCTGCTGGTCCAGGCCGGCACGCTGCTGGCCGAGCCGTTCGATGCGGTGTTCCACCTGGCCTCGGCCGTGTCGGGCGAATGCGAGGCCGACTTCGATCTGGGCCTGCGCTCCAACCTCGACACCACCCGCCGGCTGCTCGACGGCTGCCGCGCCCAGGCGGCGAAAACCGGCCGGCCGCCGCTGTTTTTCTTTTCCAGCTCGGTGGCGGTGTTTGGCGCCGATGCCGGAGTGCCGCTGCCCGCGGTGATCGAGGACCACACGCTGCCGGTGCCGCAGTCCAGCTACGGCATCCACAAGTTCGTGTGCGAGCAGCTCATCGCCGACTACACCCGCCAGGGCCATATCGACGGCCGCGCCGCGCGGCTGATGACGGTGTCGGTGCGGCCGGGCCGGCCCAACGGCGCGGCCTCGGGGTTTTTGTCGGGCATGGTGCGCGAGCCACTGGCGGGCCTGCCGTCGGACTGCCCGGTCGATCCGGCCACCCTGGTGGCACTGGCCTCGCCGGCCAGCACCATCGCCGGCATCCTGGCGGTGGCCGAGGCCGACCGAGAAGCCTTCGGCGGGCGCACCGCGCTCAACCTGCCGGCGCTGACGGTGAGTGTGCAGCAGATGCTCGATGCGTTGCGCGCGGTGGCCGGGGAGGGCGTGGCAGCGCTGGTGCGGCCGGCGCCCGACGCCACCATCGCCCGCATCGTCGGTGGCTGGCCGGCGCGTTTCCACAGCGAGCGTGCGCTGCGGCTGGGGCTGCGGGCCGATGTGGATTTTGTGTCGGTGATCCGGCAGTACGCGCGGGACTATGCGCCGGCCGTGACCGCAGTCCTGCGTTAGCTGCGCCGCCGGTGGTAGCTCGCGGCCACCGCGGCCACGAAAAGCCCGCCGACCACGGTGATGTGTTCCAGCACCACCATCTTTTCCAGGAAGGCGGCCATGCCCTCCAGTTCCCAGAAGCGGTGGGCCACCGGAATGGTGGCCACGGTGAAGGCCGCCAGCGCCGCGGCACCGACCCAGGCGAAGCGGCCGCCGGCGATCAGCAGGGCCGAACCGGCGAGCTGCACGATGATGGTCGCCACCGCGAAGAAGGCTGGTGGTGCCAGATTGAAATGCGCCATCTCGCCCAGCGTGCCGCTGAAGTCGAACAGCTTCTGGAAGCCGCTGCCCCAGTACATGAAGGTGAGCAGGGCGACACTGGCGTGGTAGGCCCAGCGGGATTGCAGCAGGGGGGATGGGTTTTCGTTGTGCATGGCGGCTCCTGGCGGTTCTTCAACTCCACGGTCGAGCATAAATCATGGCAAGGACCGATGAGCAGGGCGCTCAGCCGAAAGAGTGCAGCGCCCCCGCCCGCACCGCCGACACCACCAGCGTGAGGCCCGCCACCAGCAGCAGCCCGGCCACCAGCAGCTTCAGTACCCGGGGCGACAGGTCGATCCTGGCGCGGGCATGCAGGCGTGTCGTGGCATAGGCCACGGGGATCGACAACGCGGCCAGCACCAGCGCCTTGGACGAAATCTGTCCGGAGCCCAGCACCACCGCGCCGCGCAGCGCAGCGGCGAAGGCGAACATGGTCATCAGGCACTGGCGGATGACGTCCTTGTCCAGCGGCTGGCGGTACAGGTGGTACACGATGGGCGGGCCCGGGCTGGAGAACAGGCCGCCCAGCAGGCCGGTGATGCCGCCGACCACGGCGAAGGAACCGCTACCGGCCAGGGTGGCGCGCGGTTTGCCCTGCAGCAGCAGGGTGGCGGCGCAGGCCACGATGCTCACACCCAGCAGGGCGCGCAGGCCCTGCACCGTGCTGGCGCCGAGCCAGCCCAGCAGCAGAACACCCGGCACCACGCCGATGGCGCAGCCGATCAGGGCCGGGCGCATCAGCCGCCAGGGCGGGCGTGCCTTGTACACGCGGAAAAAGGTCCAGGTGTTGAACAGCGTGAGCATCATCGAGGCGTTGGCCGAGTCGGCCACGGACGCCACGTTGAACACCGCCGTGATGCCCAGCAACAGCATGGCGAAGGCGAAGCCGGTGAGGTTTTGCGCAAACGTCGCCAGCGCGACGCAGACCATGAACAGCGCGTACGGCGCCAGGGTATGCAGCAGGTCCAGAAAAATCTCCCCCCGTCGCTAGCGGGTTGCGGCGGTGCCCGCCGGGCTGGGGTCCGTGGTCGCCATGGTTGCCGTGGGGGGGGGGTCGGCCGGGCCCGCCGCCGCACCGAAGGCGGCCAGCGCGTCGGCGTCGGTGCGGTAGGTGGCGAACAGCGGCCCGGGCTTGAGCAGCCCGGCGCGCTCCAGCACCTGCTGGGCCGGCAGCTTGAGCCCGCTCAGGTGCAGCGTCACCCCCCTGCTTTCGAGCAGTTGCCGGATGGCGCCGAAGGCTTCCGCGCCGGTGACGTCGACGCGGTTGATCGGCTGCGCGAACAGGCACACACCGGTGATGCCGGGGCGCGCCGCCAGGGCTTCGGCAATGGCGCGCTCCAGCGTGCGGGCCGAGGCGAAGTCGAGTTCGGCGTCCATGCGCAGCGCATACAGCTGCGGCGCCAGCGGGGGCAGGTTCCACAGGTGGCGGTCGCGCATGCTGCCGTCGCCGTGCAGGCCGGCTTCGATGATGCGCGGGTGCAGGTGGCGGAACATGTAGTGGGCCAGGCTCGCCAGCAGGCCGCCGAGCACCCCCCAGTAGATCGAGGGCGCGGTGGCGATGGTCAGCGCGAAGGTGGCCAGGGCGATGCCCGCCTCCACCCGCGACACGCGCCACAGCGCCACAAAACTCTTCGGTTTGATGAGGCCGATGATGGCCGTCATCACCACCGCCGCCAGCACTGCCTGCGGCACGTGGTAGAGCAGCGGCATCAGCCACAGCAGCGCGACCGCGACCACCACCACACTGAACACGCTGGCCCAGCCGGTCTTGGCGCCCGCGTAGAGCGTGATGGCCGAACGCGAGAACGAGGAACTGGTCGGGAAGGCGCCCGTCAGGCCCGAGGCCACCTTGGCCAGGCCCTGGCCGATGAGGTCCTGGTTTTCGTTCCACAGCGTGCCGGCGCGGGCGTTGTCGATCTTGGCGCTCGACGCGGTTTCCAGGAAGCTGACCAGGGTGATGGTCAGCGCCGGCAGCAGCAGGGCGCCGATGTTCTCCAGCGGCAGCAGGCCCGGCCAGTAGAGCGAAGGCAGGCCCGAGGGCAGGGCGCCGACCACCGCGCCGCCCAGCAGGGCATAACCCAGCGCATAACTCAGCGCGGCGGCGCCTGCCACCAGCGCCATGGTGGTGGGCACCCGCGGCAGCCAGCGTTTGCCGGCCCACATCACCAGCATGCTGCCCAGGCCGAAGCCCATGGCGGTCCAGTCGGGCGGCGCGCCGCCGTGGAGCAACTGGCCGAGGCTGCGGCCGGTGAAGCCGAGCAGCGACGGCAGTTGCGACAGGGCGATGAGGATGGCCGCGCCCTGGGTGAAGCCGGTGAGCACCGGCGAGTTGACCAGGCGCAATATCCAGCCCATGCGCCCGGCGCCGATCATGATCTGGATGGCGCCCGAGATCAGCGTCAGCCACACGGCCATGGCCACCCACTCGGCGCTGCCGGCGATGGCCAGCGGCGCCAGCGATGCGCCGACCAGCAGGCTGGTGAGTGCCGTGGGCCCGACCGAGAGCCGCTGCGACGAGCTGAACAGCACTGCCACCAGCGCCGGCCACAGCGCGGCGTAGACACCGGTGACCAGGGGCATGCCGGCCAGCGCGGCATAGGCCACGCCCTGCGGGATCACCATCAGCGCGATGGTGATGCCGGCGATGGCCTCGCCCCGCAGCACGCCGCGGTCGGGGCGCGGCCAGGCCAGGGCGGGCATCCAGCGGGCGAGGCGCTGGCGCAGGGAGGGGGAGGGCAGGGAGAGCGGAGGGGGCACATGTGGCATGCCCGCAAGTTTCGCATCAACGATGGCAACAGGTCCCTTGTTCCGTTTCGGTCAGAGCTGGAAGGCCAGTTGCCGCCCCGCAAACGTCGCCCTCAGCTGGTGGCCTGCTCCCTGCACGTCGAAAGGGGTGCACATGGCGCCGGTGGACACGATCTCGCCGGCGCGCAGGGTGACGCCACGCTCGCCGGCATGGTCCAGCAGGGATTGCAGCGAGGCCAGGGGATCGGTGGCGTCATCGCCCGACAGGGCGCTGGCGGCGGGAAGGCCGTCGAGCCGGACTTCGACGGTTCGGTTGACCTCGCGCAGCAGGTCCAGGGGCAGGGCATCGCCGACGACCAGCGCCTCGAAACCGACGTTGTCCGCAACGAAGCTCGGCCAGCCCACCGTGCGGCGGCTCACGAAACGCGAGCGCACCACTTCGAAGCTGACGCAGGCATGGCGGACCGTATCGGGCCCCACACGGCGTGGTCCATCGGGCGGTATGTCCCGGGCCAGGACAAAGGCGATTTCGCACTCGATGGTGACCGGTGCGGCGCCGGGCAGCAGCAGGGTGGCCCCGCCGGGGTGCCGGCGCGGCTGCGAGACCTGGCCGATGAGGGGGCGCTGCAGGCCGCTGGCCTGCAGCAGCGCCGGGCTGCCGACGCCTAGCTTCCAGCCGGCACGGGGCTCGCCCGCGGCGGCCATCAACTGGTCCTGCGCGGCGTAGCCTTCGGCCAGCGTGGCCGGCCGGAGTTCGGGTGGGAGGGCCGGCAACTGCCCGCCGGCGCGCCAGATACCGAGCAGCGCGGCGGCGCAGGCGCTGGCATCGAAATGTGCGGAGGTGGGCGGTAGGGGCCGTGCGTGTGTCATGCGGCCGCTTTCCGGAATTGGACACCCAGCAGTTTTTCGAACACCTTCACCATGGCGCCCTTGTCGCTGGCGCCATGGCCGTGCAGCAGGGCGGTCTGGTAGGTGGTGGTGGCGGCGGCCAGCACCGGCAGCGGTATACCCATACGTGCGCTGAGTTCGGCGCCGCTCACCAGGTCCTTGTAGGCATGCTGCATCGGGTAGCCGTCGGCGAAGTGGTTGTCCAGCATGCGGGGTGCAAAGAACTCCGATGCGTAGCTGCGCCCGGTGCCGCTGTTGACGATGGCCGCCATCTTTTCCGGATCGAGGCCCAGCTTCACGGCCATGGGCAGGATCTCGGCCAGCGCCGCGCAGTTGATGTCGAACAGCAGCTGGTTGACGAGCTTGGCCAGCTGGCCGGCGCCCGCGCCGCCCATGTAGAGGATGGTGGACGCCATGCGGGCCAGGTAGGGCCTGGCGGCCTCGAACACCTCCGGGCTGCCGCCGCACATGGCCGTGAGTGTGCCGTCCGCCGCGCGTGCCGCCATGCCGGAGACCGGTGCGTCCATAAAACGGATCTGGCGCTGCGCCAGCTGCTTCTCGATATCCAGTGTCCGGGTGTAGCCGATGGTGCTGGTGTCCACCACCAGGCTGCCCGGGCGCAGGGCCGCGGCCAGGCCGTCCGCGCCGAACAGCACGCTGTCGACGGCGTCACCTCCGGGCAGCGAGAGGAAGACCAGGTCGGCCCGGGCCAGCTGCCCGCGGTCGTGGGCCGCCACCGCGCCGCGGGTTTCCAGCTCCGCATACGCGGCCGGGTCGGCCGCGTTCACCAGGAGCCCCGGTGCCGCCTGCAGAAGGTTGAGGGCCATCGGCCGGCCCATCTGGCCCAAACCGATAAATGCGATCTGTGTGCTCATTGTTTGTCCTGGTGTTGGTGGTGGTGGGTGTTTCGGCGGGTTCAGCTGCGCGGTACCGCGCCGCGGATCACCGGTGCCTGCAGGAAGTCGAAGTCCACGCCCTGGTCGGCCTGGGTCACCGTCTGCAGGAAGAGCTTGCGGTAGCCGCGTTGGCCCGAAGGCACCGTCACCGGGGCGGCCTCGGCACGCCGGGCGAGTTCTTCCGCGGAGACCAGCAGGCTGATCTCGCGCCGGGCCAGGCTGAGCCGGATCCGGTCCCCGTTCCGCACGTGGGCCAGCGGGCCGCCCACGGCGGCTTCCGGTGTCACGTGCAGCACGATGGTGCCGAAGGCGGTGCCGCTCATGCGGCCGTCGGACACCCGCACTATGTCCTTCACGCCAGCGCGGGCCAGCTTCTGCGGGATCGGGATGTAGCCGGCCTCCGGCATGCCGGGGCCACCCTTGGGGCCGATGTTCTTCAGCACCAGCACGTCGTCGGCGTGCACGTCGAGGTCGTCGCGGTCGATGCGCTGCGCCAGGTCGGCCATGTCCTCGAACACCACGGCGCGGCCTTCATGCTCCATCAGCCGGGGGTCGGCGGCCGAGGGTTTGATGATGGCGCCACCGGGCGCGAGGTTGCCGCGCAGCACGGCGATGCCGCCCTGGGGGTAGACCGGATCGGCCATCGGGCGCACCACGTTCTGCGGGAAGGGCGGGCCGGCGCTGTCGATCTCCTCGCCCAGGGTGCGGCCGGTGACCGTGAGGGCGTCAAGATGGAGCAGCGGGCGCAGTTCGCGCAGCAGGGTCGCCATGCCGCCGGCATGGTGGAAGTCTTCCATGTACTGGGTGCCGGCCGGCTTCAGGTCCACCAGCACCGGTGTGTCGCGGCTCATGCGGTCCAGTGCGGCCAGGTCGACCTCCAGTCCCATGCGCCCGGCGATGGCCGTCAGGTGCACGATGCCGTTGGTGCTGCCGCCGATGGCCAGCAGGACCCGCATGGCGTTTTCGAAGGCCGCGGGGGTCAGGATCTGGTCGATGGTGAGGTCGCTGCGCGCCATGGCCACGGCGCAGCGGCCGGTTTCCTCGGCCACACGCATCCGGTCGGGGGTGACGGCAGGGGGCGATGCGCCGCCCGGGACCGTCATGCCCAGTGCCTCGGCGATGCAGGCCATGGTGCTGGCCGTGCCCATGACCGAGCAGGTGCCCACGCTGGCCACCAGCCGGTTGTTGACCTGGCCGATCTCCTCGCCGCTCACTTCCCCGGCGCGGAACCGGCCCCAGTAGCGCCGGCAGTCGGTGCAGGCGCCGACACGCTCGCCGCGGTGCGAGCCGGTCAGCATGGAGCCGGTGATGAGCTGGATCGCCGGCATGCCGGCCGAGGCTGCGCCCATCAGCTGCGCGGGCACCGTCTTGTCGCAGCCGCCGATGAGCACCACCGCGTCCATGGGCTGGGCGCGCAGCATTTCCTCGGTGTCCATCGACATGAGGTTGCGCAGGTACATGCTGGTCGGCGCGGCGAAGCTTTCGCCGATGGAGATCGTCGGGAACTCCATCGGCAGGCCGCCCGCCAGCAGGATGCCGCGCTTGAGCGCTTCCAGCAGCTGGGGCATGTTGCCGTGGCAGGGGTTGTAGGCGCTCCCGGTGGAGGCGATGCCGATGACGGGCTTTTCCAGCGCACTGTCGGTATAACCCGCGCCCTTGATGAAGGCCTTGCGCAGGAACATCGAGAAACCCGGGTCGCCGTAGTTCGTCAGCCCGCGGCGCAGGCCCGGCGCGGTGTCGTTCGTGGTGCCGCGCGTGGTGGCTTCGGGGGGCTTGCGGTCAGGCGGCAACATGGGGGGCGGCATAGGGATCCTGGTGGAGGAAAACCGCGATCGTAGGAAGCCTCATCCATCCTGTAAAATATATCGTAATTATGTTTTCCATAAATTGAATATATGGATTTGCGCGTGCTGCGCTTCTGCGAGGCCATCGCCCGCCTGGGCAGCTTCACCCGGGCTGCCGAAGAAATCCACATCGCGCAGCCCGCGCTGAGCATGGCGATCGCCAAGCTGGAGGACGAGCTGGGTGTTCCCCTGTTCTTCCGTTTTCCGCGCGGGGTGACACCGACGCCCGAGGGCGTGTTGCTGCTGGCGCGGGCGGCCCGCATATTCGAGGAGGTGGATTCGGCGCGGCGCGAGATCCGTGACGCCTCCGACCTGCGCACCGGCAGCGTACGGGTCGGTTTTCCGCCGATGTACGGCCTGCACTACTTTCCCAAGCTGCTGATGGATTTCCGCACGCGCTACCCCGGCATCGAGATCTCCGCCGAGGAAGGCAGCGCCACGGCCATCCGCGAGCGGCTCGACGCCCACGCCATCGACATCGGCATGCTCGAATCGCGCCGCGTCGACCGGAGCTGGAACTCGGTGCTGGTCGGCAGCGACGAAATGGTGCTGGGCATCGCGGCCGGCCACCCGCTGGCGCGCCGCAAGACGGTGCCGGCGCAGGCACTCGACGGCCTGCCGATGGTGGTGCTGACCCCCAACTTCCTGCAGCGGCAATTGTTCGACAGGCTCTGCGACGAACACCGCGTGCAGTACCGCAAGGTGATGGAGTGCAATTTTGTGCAGATGACCATCCTGGCGGCCGTGGAAGGGCACGGCGGGGCCACGCTGCTGCGCTCGCTGGTCCGGCAGCATCCGGGCCTGGCCGCGCTGTCTTTCGAGCCGGTGCAGCAGTTCAGCTTCGAGCTGTGCTGGCGCAAGGACCGCTATTTTTCCAAGGCCAACCAGGCGTTCGTGGAATTCGCCCGGGCCCACCATTCCAGCGAAGCCGGGTAGCGGGCGTGGGGGCGTTTGTCCGGGTTTACCCGCAATAGGTCATCTGCTTTCGTGATGGGGGCGTGCCCGCCCCTGCCTGCAAGGCGCCTCTTCCCTCCCTACACTGGTAACTGTCGTGCCGCGGCCCCGTGCCGCGGCGTGCCTTCTTTTCCACTTTTCTCCCGCAAGAACAGGAACCCCATGACCACCATTTCCAACGGCGTCCTCCAGATCCCCTCGATGAAAGACAAGTGCTCGCCAGCCGAGTGGCAGGCCCGGGTGGACCTGGCCGCCTGCTACCGCCTGGTGGACATCTACGGCATGGCCGACATGATGGCCAACCACGTGTCGGCGCGGGTGCCGGGCGAAGAGGCCTTCCTCATCAATGCCTACGGCATGATGTACGAGGAGATCACCGCGTCCAGCCTGGTCAAGGTCGACCACGACGGCAAGGTCCTCTCCAAGCCCGACTTCGGCGACCTGAACTACGGCATCAACATTCCCGGCTTCGTCATCCACAGCGCGGTGCACCATGCCCGCAAGGAAGTCGACTGCGTCATCCACACCCACAGCTGGGCCTCGATGGCGGTGTCGTCGCTCGAATGCGGCCTGCTGCCGCTGACGCAGACGGCCATGCGTTTCCTGAAGGTGGGCTACCACGACTACCAGGGGGTGGTGCTGGACACCAGCGAACAGGAGTCGCTGGTGGCCGACCTGGGGCAGGGCGAGGCGCTGATCCTGCGCAACCACGGCGCGCTGACCGTGGGCCGCACCGTGGGCGAAGCCTTCAACTGGATGCACCGCCTGGAGCTGGCCTGCCGCGCGCAGATCGGCGCGATGTCGTGCAACAGCCCGCTGTCCAAGGTGTCGCAGCCGGTGCTGGAAGACACCTGGAACCAGTACCAGCCGGGCACCCGCCGGCCCTACGGCCAGATGGAATGGGCCGGCCTGCTGCGCAAGCTCGACCGCATGGACTCCACCTACAAGAACTGATAAAAAAGAGACGACGCTCCATGCTCCACGACTTCAAGCGCCGCCAGGTGCTCGGCCACGTGCTCGCTGCGGGCGGCGCGCTTGGCCTGCTGATGGCCTCGCTGCGCGCCAGTGCGGCGAATGCGGCCGACACCGCCTTTCCCACGCAGCCGATCCGCGTGATCATTCCCTTCACGCCGGGCGGCAGCACCGACTTCGTGGCGCGCGGCATCGGCCAGCCGCTGGCCGAGCGCTGGAAACAAGCCTTCGTCGTCGACAACCGCGCCGGCGCGGGCGGCAGCATCGGCACCGAGGAGCTGGCGCGCGCCAAACCCGACGGCTACACCTGGGGCATCGGCTCCTCGGCCACCATCGCCATCAACCCGCACCTCTACAACCAGAAGTTCAGCACGCTGACCGACCTGGTGCCGGTGGTGCAGATATCGGATGCGCCCAACGTGCTGGTGGTGCACCCCTCGCTGCCGGTGAAGACGCTGGCCGAACTCATCGCCTACGCCAAGGCAGAGAAGGGCAAGCTCTCCTACGCGTCCAACGGCGTGGGCACCTCGGCCCACCTGTCGGGTTTCGTGCTGGCGCAGCAGGCGCATTTCGAGGCCATCCACATCCCCTACAAGGGAATGATCGGCGTCAACGACCTGCTGGGCGGGCGGGTGGGTTTCATGTTCGGCACCATTCCGTCGTTCATGCAGCACATCAAGGCCGGTTCGCTGCGCGCGCTGGCCGTCAGCAGCCTGGACCGCGCCCGTTCGCTGCCCGAGATCCCGACCATCGCCGAGCAGGGTTTCCCGGGCTTCAGTACCTCGTCGTGGAACGGCTTCTTCATGCCCCGGGGCACACCGGCGGCCATCGTGGCCAAGGCCAACCGCGACGTGAACCAGATCCTGTCCACGCCGCAGCTGCAGGACATGTTCGTGGAGCAGGGCCTCAACCCCAAGGGCAAGGGCAGCCCGGCCGACTTCGCCGCCTTCATCAAACCCGAGTGGGAACGCTGGCGCGGCATCGTCAAGGCCTCGGGCGTGACCGCGGCATGAGGGCGGCATGATGGGCCGCGTTCTCGACCGCGTTTTTTCGCTGGAGGACTTCCAGCGCGAGGCCTGCCGTTTCCTGCCGCGGCCGGTGTACGTGTACGTGGCCGACGGCTCGGAGGACCGCGCCACGATGGACGACAACCGCCAGGTGTTCCGCCAGTACGGCCTGGTCACCCGCATGATGCGCGACGTGGCCAAGCGCAGCCTGAAGACCATGCTCTACGGCAAGGAATGGTCGGCGCCCTTCGGCATCGCGCCCATGGGCCTGAGCGCCTTGTCGGGCTACCGGGGCGACATCATGCTGGCGCGCGCCGCCAAGGCGGCGGGCATCCCGATGATCGTCAGCGGCACCTCAATGATCCGTTTGGAAGAGACGATCCAGGAGAACCCCGACGCCTGGTTCCAGGCCTACGTGCCGGGCGACCTGGAGCGTACCTACCCGCTGCTCGACCGCGTCAAGGCCGCCGGCTACCAGACCCTGGTGCTGACGGTCGACACCTTCCTCGGCGCCAGCCGCGAGAACCAGGTGCGCGCCGGCTTCACCACGCCGCTGCGGCCCGGCCTGCGGCTGGCGCTGGACGGCCTGGCGCGCCCGCGCTGGCTGTGCAGCGTATTCTTGCGCACGCTGCTGCGCTACGGCATGCCGCACTTCGAGAATTCGTTCGCGGTGCGCGGCGCGCCCATCGTCTCGGCCAAGGCCGCGCGCGACCATGCGCCCAAGGACCACATGGACTGGGAGCGGGTGGCGCTGATCCGCAAGCACTGGCAGGGCCGCCTGGTCATCAAGGGCCTGCTGCACCCGGGCGACTGCCGCATGGCGCGCGACCTGGGGGCCGACGGCATCATCGTGTCCAACCACGGCGGCCGGCAGATGGACGGCGGGCCGTCGCCGGTGCGTATGCTGCCGCTGATCCTGGACGAACTGGCCCGCACCGGCGCGAAGATCCCGCTGATGGTCGACAGCGGTTTCCGCCGCGGCAACGACGTGCTCAAGGCGCTGGCGCTGGGCGCGGACTTCGTGTTCGTCGGACGGCCCTTCAACTTCGCCTGTTCCGTGGCGGGCGAGCCGGGCGTCAAACACGCCATCGGCCTGCTCCAGGACGAGGTGAAACGCGGCCTGGGGATGATGGGCTACAACGCGGTGGCCGAGGTGCGGAACGCACGCGCCGACGGGGTCCTGATCGACCTGCCGTCGCCCTCGGTGGGCGCGGCGGGCTGAGACCGGTTTTCTTCCGGGGTGCCGTTGTCGTTGTCGTCTTCCTCGTCCTGCGGGCTGAGGTCGATGCGGCGGCCGGTGCCGTCTTCTTCCAGCGCCATGCGGTCGATCTGCCACTGGCCCATGTCGCGGCTGGCCTCGACGTAGACCGTGCCTTTGCCCTGGGGGCCGGTGACGGTGTAGGAGAAGCTGGCGCTGCCGCCGGCGCCTTGCTCGTCGAAGCTGCCGGAGGGGAAACCGGTCTTCACCGGCGTGCCTATCATCTCCACCGCCTCGGGGCTGGCCTCCAGCTGCGCCAGCGACAGGCGGAACGCGTCGCTGTCCTTCAGCCAGCCCATGGCCAGGAAAAACAGGCCGACGCAGAGCAGGATGAAGGCCAGCCACAGCGCCAGGCCCCAGCGCGCCCAGTTGCGCTGGATGCGCCTGAACTCTTCCACGCTGGCCCAGCGTTTGTGGCGCCAGGCCCAGGCGCTGCCCTTGACGCCCAGGATGAAGGGCATGACGATGTTGACGAAGGGCACGAATACCAGCAGCGCCAGGAAGGTGTTGTTGCCGATGCCCCAGATCCAGGTCATCAGGAAGGCGCCCCAGTTCCAGCGGTCGATTTCCGCCGGCACGGTGGCGGTGTGGCCCTGGCCGGAGGTGTTGGAGTCTTCATTCATGGGGGGGATGCTACCGCGTGCGCGGGCGCCTTCCGGCCCATCCTCCCGCGGCCCGTCAGCGCCGCAGCCCCAGCTTTTCGACCTGCACCACCGCCGTGTCGTACTCCCGGCGCAGCGCCTCCTTGAAATCGGCCGGGCCCAGGTAGGCCACCTCGGCGCCCGAGGCTTCGGTCTCCCGCACGAAGGCGGGGTCGGCCGCGAGGGTCTTCACCGCCTGGTCCCAGCGCGCGACGATGGCCGGCGGCAGGCCGGCCGGCCCGGCGATGCCGCTCCAGCCGATCAGGGTGAAGCTGTCGGAGCCGGCTTCCTTCGAGGTTGGTGTGCCGGGCAGCTGCCGCACCCGCTGCGCGGTGCTCACCGCCAGGGGCTTGAGCCTGCCGCTGGCCAGTTGCGGGCCCATCTCGGCCAGGTACTGCGCGGCGAAGTCGGTGGTGCCGGTGGCCACGGCGTCTAGCAGCGGTGCGCCGCCCTGCAGGGTGACGCGGCCGAGCTGTTTCGGGTCCACCCCGCTGGAGCCGAACAGCAGCGAGATGGCGATGCTGCCCACGCCGCCCGGCCCCGAGGTGCCGTAGCGGTAGGCGGCGGGGTCGCGGCGCACGTCGCCCAGCATCTGCTGCAGTGAGTTCCAGCGCGAATCGCCCTTCACCACGAAGACCAGCGGGCTGACGCTGGTGCGCGCCACCAGCGTGGGTTCGTCCCACTTGTAGGGCAGCCGGCTGTCGATGGCCGGGTTCTGCGTGGCCTGGCCGGTGGCGTTCATCATCATGGTGTAGCCGTCCTTCGGCGCCCGCAGCACGTGCAGAGTGCCGGTGGTGCCGCCTTCGCCCAGCAGGTTGACGACGCTGACCGGCTGGCCCCACAGGCGGCTCAGGTGCCGGGCCAGGATGCGCGAATTGATGTCGGTGACGCCGCCCGCCGGGAAAGGCACGATGAGCGTGACTTCCTTCACGGGGTAGGCGCCGGGTGTGGCGGAGGCAGAGGCGGGGCCGGTGGCTTGGGTACCGCAGGCGGCCAGCGCTGCGGCAACTACCGCGGTGACCACCGTGGGGACCAGGGCAGCGAAACCGCTGCGGCGGGTGACGGAGGTGGCGGATAAGGAAAGGGAAGGCATGGCCGGCGGGGCTCCTGTGGAGGTGGGGTCGGTGGTAGCGGCAGCCGTCACGCGGCAAGGGGCATTCGTCGGCATCAATCGGCCCGGGCGCCTGCGGCCTTCACCACCACGGCCCACTTGTCGATTTCGCCGCGCACGGTCTGCGCGAATTCGGCGGGTGTGCCGGCCAGGGGTTCGCCGCCGCTGTCGGTGAACAGCGGGCGCACGGCGGGGTCGGCCAGGGCGGCGTTGACCTCGCGGTTGAGCCGGTCCACGATGGCCTGCGGTGTGCCGCGCGGCACACCGATGCCGGTGACCGCGCTGGCCTCGTAGCCGGGCAGGGTGGCGGCCAGCGGCGGCACGCCGGGCAGGGCGGCCGAAGGCCCGGTGCTGGTGACGGCCAGCGCCCGCAGCCGGCCGGCCTTGACCGGTTCGACCGAGGCCGACATCGGCTCGAACATCAGCTGCGTCCTGCCGCCGGCCACCAGATCCTGCAGGGCCGGGCCGCCGCCGGCGAAGTGTTCGATGGGCAGGTCCAGCCCGGTGCTGCGGTTGAACAGCAGGGCCGACACGTGGGGTGCGCTGCCGTTGCCGGTGGAGGCGATGGTGGGGCGTGCCTGGCGGGCATAGCCGATGAAGCCGGCCACGTCGTGCGCCGGCACCGACGGATGCACCACCAGCACCAGTGCCTCGCGGGTGATGCCGGCCACCGGCACGATGTCGCGCCGGAAGTCGAAGGGCAGGTGGGCGAACAGCGAGGCGTTGATGGCGTTCGCCGGGCCGAGCAGCAGCAGGGTGTAGCCGTCGGGTGCGGCACGGGCCACCGATTCCGTGGCCGGGTTGCCCGAGCCGCCGGCACGGTTCACCACCTCCACCGGCTGGCCCAGCCGTGCCGCCAGCGCGCGGGCGATGAGCCGGCCCTGGATGTCGTTCGGCCCGCCGGGCGCGAAGCCGACCACCAGGGTCAGCGGCCGTACCGGGTAGTCCGCCTGTGCGGCGGCGGCCAGCGGCAGGCCGGCGATGGCAGCCAGGCAGGCGCGCAAGACCTGCAGCAGAACACGCGGCAGGGAGTGCGGCAGAGAGTGGTCGGCCACCGGCATCAGCGCACGCGCTGCAGAGAGGCCAGCGCGCCCTGGAAGGCCAGGCGCTGGCCGGTGTCGGCCAGCTTCTCACCCCGGATGCGGAGCAGCTGGATGTTCCGGTCGCCGGTGTTCTGCACCAGCGCATGCCGGCCGTCGGCCGAAAACGCCATGCCCTGCGGCCACACGCCGATGGCGGTGGAGGCCACTTTCACCAGGCGCTTGCCCTGCACCCGCAGCAGCACGAACTGGCCGCCCGGCTGGTGGAAGGGCGAGGCCGCGGGCTTGTTGCTGCCGGCCATCACGTTCACCCCCACATAACGGCCACCGGGCAGGAAGAAGGCGCTCTCGGGTGTCTGGCCGACACTCACGGTGTCGATCACCCGGGGTGGCTGCACCGACAGATCGACCAGGCTCACCGTGTCGCTGTCGCCCTGGCCGCGGCCGATGTTGGCTACCACCGCCAGGTCGCCCTGGGCGCGGATGTCGATGCAGTCGGGCCGCTGGCCGGGGAACAGGTCGCGTTGGGCCAGCGTGACCGCGCCGTCGGCGCCGATGTCCAGCAGCGTCACCTTGTGGTCGCCGTCGCGGCTGACCAGCGCGCGCTGGCCGTCGGGGGTGATGGCCACGTGCATCGGGCCGGACTTGGGCTCGCCCAGGTCCAGCTTGCCGGCCACCGTCACCGTACCGCCGGCGATGGTCAGCACCGATACCGTGCCCTCCTCGTGGTTGGCCACCAGCGCCAGTGTGCCGGCGGGGTTGATGGACACCCCCGCGGCGCCCTTGCCCACCTGCAGCGTGTCGACCACCCGCGGCGGCCGGCTCTGCAGGTCGACCACCGAGAGGGTGTCGTCGGCCACCACCTTGCCGGCGTCGGCCGGGTCGCGTTTGAAACCCGCCGCCACCAGCGCCAGCGCGCCGCCGGGCGTGATGGCCAGCGAGGTCGGCGGGCCGATGACCGAGGCCGGCACCGGCACCTCCGCCACCACGGCAAGCCGGCCGTTCTTGAGTTCGAGCAGCGACAGCATGTCGGTGCCCGCCACGATTTTCGTGGCACCGGCCACCAGCATCTGCTTGCCGTCCTGCACCGAGACGAACAGCTCGGCGCGGGCGGTGGTGGCGGCCAGGGCCAGCAAAGCAGTGGCGACGAGTGTCCGGGCGAAATCGACGCGGGCCAAGTCGATGCGGGCAGGGTAGGCCATGTCTGTCTCTGGTGTGGTGGTTTTTATCCACCAGAGTCTAGGTTTGGCGGCCGCCCCGCATGGCGACAATTACTGGCCCCGGCGTGAGTTTTTCACACCCCGCGGAGCCCGGCCGCGGCAGGCCGTGCGGGCCTTGGATGGGCTCAGCCCTCGGCCAGCGCCACCGTCAGGTCCAGTTCCACCGCGGCGTTCTTGGGCAGTTGCAGCACACCGACCGAGGTACGCGCATGGGTGCCCTGGGCGCCGAACACCGCGGCCAGCAGGTCGGACGCGCCGTCGGCCACCTCGCTCAGCAGCGTGAAACCCGGGGCGGCCTGCACGAACACGCCGAGCTTGAGCACGCGTTCCACCCGGTCCAGGCCGTAGACCTGTTCCAGGATGGCGATGGCGCGCAGCGCGCACACGGCAGCCGCCTGCTGCGCGGCCTCCAGCGGCAGGTCCTGGCCGACGTGGCCGGTGGCGACCACGGTGCTGCCGATGCGCGGCACCTGGCCGCTGATCCAGGCGGTGCCGCGGTGCTCGGTCACCGGCACGTAGTTGCCGCCGACGCGCACCGCGTCGTCGAGGTCGAAGCCGTGGCTGGCGGCAATCTTGCGGGCGATGTCGATTCTGCGGATAGGCATCCCGGCTATGTTATTCGACCTTGATGTCGCCCTTGCGGATCACTTCCGCCAGCTTGTCGATCGACGCCTTGATCAGCCCGCCGAAGGCCTGCGGTGTGCCGGTGCGCGGGATCACCCCGTTGGCCTCGAACTGCGCGGCGATGGCCTTGTCCTGGACCGCGTAGGCCACGGCGTCGTTGAGTTTGGCGATGACGTCGGCCGGGGTGCCGGCGGCGGTCATGAAGCCCGACCAGGACTCGAACACGTAGCCGGGCACACCCGCCTCGGAAATCGTCGGCACGGTGGGCACCCGCGAAAACCGCTGCGACGAGCTGATGCCTATGGCCCGCACCGCACCGGAGTTGATGTGCGGCTCCATGCTGCCGACGGTATCGAACATCAGCTGGATCTGCCCGGCGATGAGGTCGGTGCGGGCGGTGCCGGCCGCGCTGTAGGGCACGTGCTGCATCTGGATGCCGGCCATCTGGTCCATCAGCTCCATGCCCATGTGGTAGGTGTTGCCGATGCCGCCCGAGCCGTAGGAAAGCTTGTTGGGGTGGGCCTTGGCGTAGGCCAGGAGTTCGGCCAGCGAGTTCACCGGCAGGTTCTTGTTGACCACCAGGATCTGCGGGAAGTTGCCGATGGGCGCCACCGGCACCAGGTCCTTCTGCATGCTGTAGCCGCGCTTGGGGTAGAGCGTTTCGCCGGCGGCGTGGGTCTCCGACACGAACACCAGGGTGTAGCCGTCGGGCGTGGCGCGTGCGGTGGCGTTCAGGCCGATGGTGCCGGCCGCGCCGGCGCGGTAGTCGACCACGATGGGCTGGCCGAGCTTCTCGGTCATCCTGGGCGCGATCAGCCGCGTCAGGATGTCGGCCACGCCGCCGGGCGCCGAGGGCACGATGACCCGGATCGGCTTGTTGGGGAAGCTGGCGGCGTTCTGCGCCCGGGCGCCGGTGCCGGCCGCCAGCAATGCGGCGCCGGCGAGTGCCAGGCCGGCCCGGCGGGTCAGGGTCTTGGGGTCATGCAGGGTCATTTTTTGTCTCCGTGGGGGCCGGCTCCGGGTGGGCAGGCTCTGATATCACAAGCGATTATCGGCAGCCCTCCCACCGCAGCCGCTAGGGCTTACCCGTTGCCACCCGGTGCAGGCGCGGGTACAGAATGAATCCGGCCCGCACAGAACAAAAGAAGGGGGACTCCATGAACGGCATCCGCAACCTGAAGATCGGGACCCGCTTGCGCCTGGCCTTCGGCGCCATCCTGTGTGTGCTGGTACTGGGGTCCGGCGCGGGCATCTGGCGGCTGCACGGGCTGGCCGACGCCATGCGCACGCTGGCCACCTCCGGCGAGGAAAAGCTGCGCACCGCCGGGCAGTGGCGCCACACCATCGAATTGAACTGGACCCGTACCCGCGCTGCGGTGCTCGATGGCAACGCGGCCCGCATGGCGGCCTGGCAGGTCGACATGGACAAGACCTCCGAGGCCATCACCGCCTCGCGCACGCGGCTGCTGGAACTGGTGCGCGACGACGAGGGCGGCCAGGCCGCTATCGCCCACATCGACGCCGCCCGGGAGGCCTACCGCGGGCCACGCGCTGCGCTGATGAAGCGGCGTATGGCGGGCGAAAATGTCGCGGCGGCGCTGGAGAGCCAGTTGCGGCCGCTGGCCGATGCCTACAGCGGATCGATCGCCGCGCTGGAGCGCCGCCAGCAGGCCCAGTACGACGCCCTGCTGGCGCAGGCCGGCCGCAATGCGGCACAGGGCCGGCTCCTGCTGCTTGGCGGCGGTGCGGTGGTGCTGCTGCTGGGCGGCGGCTTCGCCTTTGCGCTCTCGCGCTCGGTGACGGTGCCGCTGCGCCGGGCCTCGGCCGCCGCGCACCGCATCGCCCGCGGCGACCTGACCGAGGACTTCGTGGTGTCGGGCCGCGACGAGGTGGCCGAACTGCTGGCCGCGCTGGCGGCCATGCAGCACAACCTCAACCGGGTGGTGGGCGGTGTGCGCGGCAATGCCGAGGGTGTGGCCACGGCCAGCGCCGAGATCGCCCAGGGCAACCAGGACCTGTCGGAGCGCACCGAGCGGCAGGCCTCGGCGCTGCAGCAGACCGCGGCGTCGATGGAGCAGCTCGGCACCACGGTGCGCCAGAACGCCGACAACGCACGCCAGGCCGACCAGCTGGCCCAGGGCGCAAGCGGCGTGGCGGCGCGGGGCGGCGAAGTCATCTCCCGTGTCGTCGCCACCATGAAGGACATCGATGGCAGCGCCCGCCGCATCGCCGACATCCTCGGCACCATCGACGGCATCGCCTTCCAGACCAACATCCTGGCGCTGAATGCGGCGGTCGAAGCCGCCCGGGCGGGTGAGCAGGGCCGGGGTTTCGCGGTGGTGGCGAGCGAGGTGCGCAGCCTGGCGCAGCGCAGCGCCGATGCCGCGCGCGAAATCCGCGGCCTGATCGCCGCCGGCACCGCCCAGGCCGGGCAGGGCAGCGCCCTGGTCGACCAGGCCGGCGCCACCATGCAGGAGGTGGTAGCCGCCATCGGCCGGGTGACCGACATCATGGGCGAGATCAGTGCCGCCAGCAACGAGCAGAGCCAGGGCGTGGCCCAGGTGGGCGAAGCCGTGGCGGAGATGGACCGGGCCACGCAGCAGAACGCGGCGCTGGTGGAGCAGAGCGCGGCCGCCGCGGTGGGACTCAGGACGCAGGCCGAGCACCTGGTGGGCGCGGTGGCGGTGTTCCGGCTGGCGGCCTGAAGCCGGTAGCGGTCGGTAGCGGCCGGTCGCTCGGTGGCATAGCACTTTGCGATATCGGGCAGCGCAATCGGCATGAGCCGCCGAGGGCTTTCCCCATGGTCGGGTGACCAGAACAGGCGCAGATTCACCTCCATTCCTATAGAAGACAGGCTGGAGGCACGATGGAAAACGAAGGGCGCGATCGCCGCATATTCCTCAAGGGCGTGGTCGCCGGCGGCACGGTGGCCGTCGGCTCCGTGGTGCCGCAGGCGGCCCAGGCGCAGGCCCAGCCGGCGGCACCGGCCGCGGCAGCTGCAGCCGCCGACCTGCCGGCCGGCTATACCTTCCTGTCCCCCGACGAAGGTGCCTTCATCGAGGCGGTGGTCGACCACATGATCCCGGCCGACCCGTTCACCCCCAAGGGCACCGACCTGGGGGTGCACATCTACATCGACCGGGCCCTGTCCAGCGGCTGGGGCAAGGGCGAGCGGCTGTACCGCCAGGGCCCCTGGAAGCTGGGCACCGGCAACCAGGGCTACCAGCTGTCGCTGACACCCTCGGAGCTGTACCGGGCGGCCATCCCCGCGGTCAACGCGCAGTGCGTCAAGCAGTACGGCAAGACCTTCGACAAGGTTACGGCCGAACAGCGGGAGGCCTTCCTGGTGGCCCTGCAGGGCGGCAAGGTCGTGCTGGAGAACGGGCCGCCGGCCCGCACCTTCTTCAACATGCTCTACCAGAACGTGATGGAGGGCATGTTCTCCGACCCCATCTATGGCGGCAACAAGGACAAGGCCGGCTGGAAGCTGGTCGGCTTCGGCGGCGTGGTCGCCGTGCACCAGCAGAACGTCGAGAAATACCGGGGCAAGCAGTTCCCCATCAACCCGCTCGGCATCGCCGACATGAGCTGAACGGAGACCCCGCACCATGGCCATCAGGAAAATGAAGGAAGTCGACGCCGTCATCGTCGGCCTCGGCTGGACCGGCGGCATCCTCGCCAAGGAGTTGTCTGAAGCAGGGCTCAAGGTCGTCGCGCTGGAGCGCGGCAAGATGACCACCACCGAGGGCGACTTCCAGGTGCCTTTCGTGCGCGACGAACTGCGCTACGTGCAGCGCCAGGAGATGATGCAGGACGCCGCCCGCGACACGGTCACCATGCGCAACACCGAGAAGCAGGAGGCCCTGCCGGTGCGCCGGCTGGGCGCCTTCCTGCCCGGCGAGGCGGTGGGCGGCTCGGGCCTGCACTGGAGCGGCGGCACCTGGCGCTGGAGCGACATGGAGTTCAAGATCCGCAGCATGTACGAGCAGCGTTATGGCCGCAAGCACATACCCGACGACATGTACGTGCGCGACTGGGGCATCAGCTATGCCGAGATGGAGCCGTACTACGACCGCTTCGAGCGCACCGCCGCCGTGTCGGGCAGGGCCGGCAACCTGCGCGGCAAGGTGCAGGCCGGCGGCAACCCGTTCGAGGCGCCGCGTGCGCGTGACTATCCCAACCCGCCGCTCTCGGCGGTGCTGTCGGGGCAGATGTTCTCGGACGCCGCGGCGCAGATGGGCTACCACCCGTTCCCGCGGCCGGCGGCCAATTCGTCGCGGCCCTACACCAACCCGGACGGCGTCAGTTTCGGCGGCTGCCAGTACTGCGGCTTCTGCCAGCGTTTCGGCTGCGAGGCCAACGCCAAGGCCAGCCCGCACCTCACGGTGGTGCCCGCCGCGCTGAAGAGCCCCAACTTCGAGATGCGCACCCATGCGTGGGTGACGAAAATCCTGAAGGACCCGTCGGCCAAACGCGTGACCGGCGTGCTCTACACCAACCTGCTGACCGGCGAGGAGATCGAGCAGCCGGCGCAGATGGTGTTCCTGTGCTCGTTCACCCTCAACAACACGCACCTGATGCTGCTGTCGGGCATCAGCCAGCCCTACGACCCGGCCACGCAGACCGGCGTCATCGGCCGCAACTATTGCTACGAGACGCGGACCGGGGCGAACCTGTTCTTCGATGGCAAGCACTTCAACCCGTTCATGTCGGCCGGCGGCACCAATGTGGTCATCGACGACTTCAACGCCAACTGGAACTTCGACCGCGGCCCGCTGAATTTCGTTGGCGGCTACATCGTGTCGGCCGGCCACAACACCAACCTGCCGATCGGCAACCGCCCGGTGCCGCGCGGGACGCCGGCCTGGGGCACGGGCTGGAAGGAGGCGACGTCCAAGTGGTACGGCTCGTCGATGAACGTCGGCTCTAGCGGCGGGTCCGCGCCGACGCGCTACAACTTCCTCGACCTGGACCCGACCTACCGGAACGCATTCGGCCAGCCGATGCTGCGCATGACCTTCGACCTGAAGGACAACGAGCACCGCATCAACGCGCATGCGGCCCAGACGGTCAACGCCATCGCCAAGTCGCTCAACGCCACGCACATGAATGCCGCCAGCGGCGCCGCGCAGTCCTGGTCGGTGGTGCCCTACCTGTCGACCCACAACGGCGGCGGCACCTCCATGGGCACCAGCCCGGCCGACAGCGCGGTGAACCCCTGGCTGCAAAGCTGGGACGCGCACAACCTGTTCATCATGGGGGCCAGCACCTTCGCGCACAACGGCGCCTACCAGCCCACCGGCCTGGTCGGCGCGCTGGCCTACCGCACGGCCGACATGGTCAAGAACCGCTACGTGAAGAACCCCGGCCCACTGGTGTCGGTTTGATCTTCGACACAAGAGAAGCCCCACGATGACTGGAAAAGAAACCATGGCTGCCACCCGTACCCGCAAGGGCCTTGTACCGGCAACCCCCTGGCTGCTGGCCGCGCCGCTGCTGCTGCTGCTGTTCGCCGCAGGGCAGGCGGCGGCGCAGGACGTCAGGCGCGGCGAGAAGCTGTTCACCGACTGCCGCGCCTGCCACACGGTCGAGCCGGGCGCCAACAACGTCGGCCCGTCGCTGGCCGGCGTCATCGGCCGCAAGGCCGCGGCGGTGGACGGCTACCGCTACTCGCCGGCCATGAAGCGCAGCGGCATCACCTGGGACCAGGCCACGCTGGCGGCCTTCATCGCCGACCCGCAGAAGGTGGTGCCCGCCAACCGCATGCCCTACGCGGGCATGCCCGACGCCAAGGGCGTGGCCGACCTGATCGCCTACCTGGCGCAGGCGGGGGGCGCGGCGAAGTAGGCGGCCCGGGGTGGTGGGCCAGCGGCCTTCTGTATCCTTTTGTATGATGGCCGGCAACCACCATCTTCCACCCCAAGGACCACTGCAATGTTGCCAACCACCTCCGTAGGCCTCTTCGGCGGCATGGGCCCCGCGGCCGGCGTCGACCTGCTGCAGCGTTTTGTGCAGGCCTGCGCGGACCTGATGGCCGCCTCCGGCACCGAGGTGAAGGACCAGAACTACCCCTTCCACTACCTGGCGCAGGCGCCGGTGCCCGACCGCACCCAGGCCCTGCTGGGGACCGAGGAGCAGCGCACGGCGGTCATGGCCGCCCTGTGCGCCGAGCTGGACCGCTTTAGGCTGCTCCAGGTGTCGGCCGTGGCCATCGCCTGCAACACCGCGCACGCCTGGCATGCGGCGCTGCAGGCGCGCTACCCGGCCATCGAGCTGGTGCACATCGCCGGTGAAACCGCCAAGGCCGCCGCGAAGCTGGGCGTGAAAAGCGTGGTGCTGCTGGCCACCAAGGGCACCTACGCCAACGGCATCTACCAGCCCTTCTTCGAGCAGGCGGGCATCACCTGCCACATCCCCGCCGATGCCGAGAAGGACAGCCTGATGAAGGGCATCTACCAGGGCGTGAAGGCCGGCGACTTCGCCATGGGCACGCAGGAGTTCGGCGCGGTGGCCAGCGCCATGTGCCAGCGCACCGGCTGCGGCGCGGTGGTGATGGGCTGCACCGAGATCCCGCTGGCGCTGCAGCAGCAGAGTGTGGGCGACCAGGTGCGCCTGATCGACCCCACCACCGTGCTGGCGCAGGCGCTGGCCCGGCGGGCCTATGGCGTGGTGGACTGAACCCTGCGCCATCCCGCCCAGGCGGATGCTTCCTTATTCCAGGCAGTGCGGATGTTTCAGGAGGCTGCGTTGCGCGACAGACTGGAAGGTGCGCTGCGAACGCTTCGGTGTGAGAATCCAGTCCCGCGCTTCGCGACCCAGCGCCGGGTCGATGGGCCTGATCGCCCCGGCGGCCATCGCGGCAAGCTGTAGCCTGGCGGTTCGCTCCAGTTGGCTTGCGAGGACGTATGCCTCTTCGGGAGTCTTGGTTGCCACCAGCATGCCGTGGTGGGCCAGCAGGATGGCACTCTTGTTGCCCAGGGCGCCGGAGATGATGATTCCTTCTTCGTTTCCGACCGGAATCCCGGGCCATTCCTTGAGAAAGGCGCAGTTGTCGTACAGGACGCAGGAGTCCATGACCGACACTTCCAGCGGTACTTCCAGCATCGACAGCGCGGTGGCGTGGAATGGGTGGGTGTGGACGATGCAGCGCACGTCCGGCCGTTCGTTGTAGATCCAGATGTGGAAGCGCGTGGCGGCATTCGCCATGCCGCTGCCTTCGAGGATGTTCAGGTCGCTGTCCACCAGGAGGATGTTGCTGGCGCAGACATCGTCCATCATGGAGCCGAAAGGCTGCGTGTAGAAGGTTCCGGGCTGCTCGCCGCGGATGGTGATCTGGCCGGCAAGGCCGGAGTCCAGTTCTTCGTCGGCGCAGATGCTGCACAGCAGCGCAAGCTTCTGGCGATCCGTCCAGGGGGTGGGAGGCGCCATCGCCGTATCCATCTTCGAGAGCGCACGGGCGACGAGTTCGTTCTTTTCGAGTTCGGCTGTTTTCATGTCTTCAGTTCCTTTGGTGCGACGGGTCATTCCGCCTTGATGTTGTTGGCCTTGACTACCGACGCCCATTTGTCCCGTTCCGCTTTCGCAAATGCGGCGAACGCCTGGGGGCCGCTGGCGACCACGTCGGCACCGTATCCACGGAACCGTTGCGCGACGTCCTCGCCCGCAAGCGCCTGGCGCGTCTTCTCGTACAGTGTGTCCACCACGGAGCCGGGCGTGCCGTGGGGGGCGAAGAGGCCATACCAGTTCGTCGCCACCATGTCGCGGTAGCCAAGCTCGGTGAGGGTGGGCACCTCGGGAAGCATGGGAGAGCGCTTGTCGCCGAGCGTCGCAAGCGCCCGTATCTGGCCCGACTTGAGGAAGCTCTGGAAGGTGAAGTAGGTGTCGATCATCATGGAAACCCGCCCGGCGACCAGGTCCACGACGGCGGGCCCGCCGCCCTTGTAGGCCACGTGCTGCAGGTTGACACCGGAGGCATTGCCAAGACGCGCTGCGCTCAGGTGGAAAACTGTTCCCGAGCCAGACGTTGCGACGGTAGCCAGCAGTGGGTCGGCCCTGGCATGTGCCAGCAGTTCCTTCAGGGTGGTTTCAGGGCGCGACGCCGGGGTGACGAGCGCGATGCTGGCGTTGACGAGTTGCGACACCGGAACGAAACCATCGACGGGGTCGGCAGATACCTTGAAGAAGTTGGGGGCGATGACGTGGCTTGCCGGACCTATCAGCAGTGTGTAGCCGTCCGGCGGGGCCTTGGCGACGATTTCCGACCCTATCGTGCCTCCGGCGCCGGGCCGGTTGTCGATCATCACCGACACGCCGAGTGCTTCCGAGAGGCGCTGTCCGTACAGGCGGGACACCGCATCGGCACCGCCGCCCGGCGGGAAGGGGACCACCAGCCGGATGAGCTTGCCCGGGTAGCCTTGGGCATGCAGTGGGGTTTGCCAGGATGTGGTGGTCGCAGCCAACCCGGTCAACAGGGTGCGTCGTTTCATCTTGCTATATGCTCGTGTTGATGGGATGAGTCGATTGTTCAAACCACCACCCCACCGCACAATCTGGCATTTCCGAAGGAGTCCTTCGGAGGGTATGCGCGCCGGCTCATCCGTGTGCATCGGTTGGCGTTTCTGCACCGGCGTGGTGCCAGGACCGGGCCCGGAACGGTGGGTTGACTGCAGCTATGAAGATCGACATCCAGGACATCAAGCTCGTGGCCGTGATTGCGCGGACGGGAAGCATCACCGCCGGGGCCGCGGCGATCAACCTGGCGCTGGGCTCGGCGAGCGAGCGCCTGCGGATTCTTGAACAAGGACTCGGTACGCCCTTGTTCGACCGGTTGCCGCGCGGAGTGGCTGCCACGCTTGCGGGGGAGGCTTTCCTGCGGCATGCCCTGCCCATCCTGTCACACCACGAGGCACTTCGCCGCGAAGTCGTGGACATCGCGCGCGGGATGAGCGGGCGCATCCGGATTGCGGCCAACTCGTTCGCTGCAAGCCATCTGCTCGGCGAACCGCTTACCGAATTTCTGCTGGCCAGGCCCAAGGTCAGTGTCGCGGTTCAGGAGATGCCGACGGAGCGCGCCCTGACCGCAGTCCTGAATGCCGAAGCCGATGTGGGCGTAGGCGTGGTGAGCGGCAGTTTCACCAACCTGGATGTGCTTGCGCTTCTGGATGAAACCATCGTCGCGGTCGTCAGTGCGGACCATCCCTTGGCGGGGATGAGCTCAGCTGCCTTCAGCGAAGTGCTTGACCATGATCTTCTGTTGGCAGGGACCTCGTCGGCGCTGCAGCAGTTCCTCCAGGACCGTGCCGACCAGCTCGGAAAGCCCATGCGGCTGCGAGCGGTCATGCATGATGCGGAAACCATCTGCCTGATGGCCGCACGTGGCGTGGCTGCTGGAATCGTGTTCGGTGGCGTGGCGAGGCGCGGGGCGAACTTCTGCGATGTGAGGACCGTGCCCCTGTCCGACCCCTGGAGCCTGAGAAAGATCTCCGCCTTCTGGCACCGCGAACGTGCACTGGCGGATCCGGTGAGGGAGCTCATCGCGATCCTGGGCGGGCCGCGTCAGCGCTGAAATGCGCGGAGCCGTCGGAATGGAGGGGCGCCGGGTAACGCGCGCGTAACACCGGGGTAGCGCACGGGTAACATCGGTGCCACAAGGCGCCATGATGTTCCGCACCCGCAGTTTCCTGCCGACACGCAGCCGCCTCGCCCTGGCCTGGGGCCTGCCGCTGCTGGGCGCCGCCGTGGTGCTGGGCATGTGGCTGGTGCTGTCGCAGATGCTCGCGGCCGAACGTGCGCGCCTGCGGGAAGACGGCCTGGCGCGGGCGGGCTCGCTGGCGCGGGCCTATGCCGAGTACACCGAACGCAAGCTCGACCAGATCGACCAGCTGGCGCGCTTCGTGGCGAACAACCGCCAGCGCTACGGCAGCGACGCCGGCCTGGAGGCGCTGGTGCGCTCCCAGCTGGCGCTGGACCCGGGCCTGAAGGCCCTGTCGGTGGTCGACCGCGAGGGCAGGGTGGTGGCCTCCACCCTGAAGAACCTGCAGGCCAGCATGGCCGACCGCGACTACTTCCGCACCCACGTGGAACACGATAGCGCAACCCTGTACACCGGCCAGGTGCTGGTGTCGCGGATGAGCGGCCAGCCGATGATGCTGATGAGCCGCCGGGTCAACGCCGCGGATGGCTCCTTCGACGGTGTGGTGTCGATCTCGGCCAATCCGGCGTACTTCACCTGGTTCTACGACAAGGCGTCCTTCGGTGAACACGGCGTGGCCGAGCTGGTCGGGCTGGAGGACGGCCGGGTGCGCACCCGGCGCATCGGCGATGTGGTGACCTATACCGGCACCGGCCCGGACTTTGCCCTGCAGGGCGTGAAGACCCAGCGCCGGGGCAGCATGCGCAGCGACGGCGCCAAACTGGAAGGCCGGCCGCGCTACGTGGCCTACCAGCGCCTGGCCGACTACCCGCTGATGGTGGTGACCGCGCTGGACGAGGCCGAGGTCTTCGCCGGTTTCGAGCAGCGCCGCCGCCGGCTGTACCGGGTGTTCGGCGGCCTCACCGCGGGCTTCGTGCTGGCCTTCGGCGGCCTGTGGCTGCTGCTGCGGCGGCTGCGCGGCAGCCAGGAGCGGGCGCTCAGGGCGCAGGCCGATTTCGAGGCCGCGCTCGATGCCAGCCTGGATGCCTTCCGCATCCTGCAGGCGGTGCGCAGCCGGCGCGGGGACATCATGGACTTCCGCTACCTGCACTGCAACGACCTGGCCGCGCAGATGCTGGGGCTGCCCAAGGCCGAGGTGCTGGGGCGGCTGCGCAGCCAGGTGATGCACGGCGTGGGCGACCGGCGTTTCTACGACCTGTGCTGCGAGGTCGTCGTGTCGCGCCAGTCGGCCGAGGTCGAATTCCTCACCCGCCGCCAGGCCGACCAGGCGATGCGCTGGCTGCACCACCAGGTGGTGCCGGTGGGCGACGGCGTGGCCGTCACCACACGCGACGTGACCGATTCGCGGGCCGAGGCGGCCCAGCTCGAAGCCGGCCGCCTGGCGCTGCAGGCGCGCGAGCGCATGCTCAACGCCATCGCCGACAACATCCCGGCGCTGATCTCCCGGGTGGACCAGGACCTGCGCTACACCTACGCCAACGCCGGCCTGCGCCGCCTGTACGGCCGCGACGACCTGGCCGGGATGTCCATGCCCGAGGTGCGCGGTCCGCAGGACTATGCGCTGGTTGCGCCGCACTTCGAACAGGCGCTGCGGGGCGAGGCGGTGACCTTCGAACGCACGCGGCGCTACGGCGGCACCGGGCCGGCCCGCACCTACCAGGTGCAGCTGGTGCCCGACACGGACGCGGCGGGGCGGGTGGCGGGCGTCTACACCATGGGTTTCGAGGTGACCGCGCTGGCCGAGGCGCGCAGCCGCCTCGCCGAGCAGGAAAGGCGGCTGCGCGGCATCGCCGACAACCTGCCGGTGCTGATCGGCTACATCGACCGCGAGGAGCGTTTCGCCTTCGCCAACCAGACCTACCGGAGCTGGTTCGGCCGCGACCCGGCGGAGCTGATCGGCCGGTCGCTGCAGGAACTGCTGACGCCCCAGCGCTACGCCGCGCGCAAGGTCTACCTCGACCGGGCGCTGTCGGGCGAGCGGGTCGGCTTCGAGGCCGATACCCACACCGCCGACGCGCCGCTGGATGTGCGGCGCACCCTGCATTCCACCTACGTGCCCAACGTGGCGGCCGACGGCGGCGTGCTGGGGGTGTACATGCTCAGCTTCGACGTGACCGAACTCAAGAACACCCAGCGGCGCCTGTTCGCGGCGGCGCGCACCGACGTGCTCACCGGCCTGCCCAACCGGCTGGCTTTCGGCGAAATCCTGCCGGTGGCGCTGGCACGCAGCGTGCGCCAGCGCAACGCGCTGTCGCTCATGTTCCTCGACATCGACCGCTTCAAGGCCATCAACGACAGCCTGGGCCATGCCGGCGGCGACACCGTGCTCACCGAATTCGCCGCGCGGCTCAAGGCCTCGGTGCGGCTGACCGACAGCGTGGCGCGGCTGGCCGGCGACGAGTTCGTGGTGCTGCTCGAATCCGTTGCCGACCGCGCCGCCGCGCAGGCCGTGGCCGAAAAGATCCGCGACAAGATCGCCGGCACCCCCTTCATGGCGGAGGGGGTGGCCACCCGCGTCAGCACCAGCATCGGCATCGCCTGCCAGGCCGCAGGCGCACCCGCCACCAGCCCCGGCGACCTGCTGGCCCGCGCCGACGCGGCGCTGTATACCGCCAAGGCGATGGGGCGCGACCGGTTCGAATTCGCGCCGTAGGAGCCAGGCCAGGAGCCGCCGCCGCTCGGCGGGTTGCCGGGTAGCGCCATGGGCGTGCGGCAGGTGTTCGGGTTTGTAGGTAGTATTATTGGCAACTCCTAATAAATGTCGACGGCACCGTCAGGAGACGCCATGGGAAACTTCCTTCGATCGACCCGGCGGCCGGGCGCATACCCGCTGGCATTGTGGGGCGCGTTATGTGCCGTACTGCCGGTCGTGGCACAGGGCGCCGCGTGGCCGGACAAAGCCATCACCATCGTGGTACCCACACCGGCCGGTGGCGCCAACGACGGTATGGCGCGCATCATTGCCCAGGGGCTGGGCGCCCGGCTGGGTGTCCCGGTGCTGGTGGACGACCGGGCCGGCGCCAACGGTGCCATCGCCAGCGAGTACGTGGCGCGGGCAGCGCCTGATGGCAACACCATACTGTTCGGGTACATCGCAACGCACGGCATCAACCCGGCCCTGCAGAAGCTGCGGTATGACCCGGTAGCCGACTTCGAGCCCATCGGTATGGTGGCCGCGTCGCCTACCGTGCTCGTGGTCGGCGGCACGGTGGCGGCCGGCAGTGCCAGGGAGCTGGTGCAACTCATCCGCGCGCGTCCCGGCACGTTCAATTACGCCACCGGAGGCCCCGGCACCGTGCCCAGCATGGCGGGCGAGATGTTCCGTCTGTCGGCCGGCCTGGACGTGGTGGCCGTGCCCTACAAGGGCTCGGCACCGGCGGTGGTGGACACCATGGCGGGCAATGCGCAGTTCATGTTCCCCAGCCTGTTCACCGCCTATCCGCACATCAAGGGCGGCAAGCTCAGGGCATTGGGCATCGCGGGTGAAAAGCGCGCCAGCGTGTTGCCGGGCGTGCCGACGCTGGCGGAGCAGGGCATCGCCAACGTGGAAGCTTCGCAGTGGTATGCCATGTTTGCCCCGGCGCATACACCGCGCGCGGTGGTCGAACGGCTGAACCGGGAGATGAACGCTGTACTCAACAACGCGGAGGTGACGCAGAAGATCCAGGCCCAGGGTGCCGAAGTCGAAACCGGCACACCCGAAGAGTTGAAGGCCCTGGTGCAGAAGGAAGTGGCCCATTGGAAGGCGGTCGTGACCGCCGCCCACATCAAGGCCGAGTGAGCCCGCGGGCACTGCACGCAGTGCGTGCAGCAAAGTGCCGGGTGGGTGTGGTGGGTGTGGGGGCCTGTCAGGCCACGGAGCGCTGCAAGCGCCGCTCAAGCGCCCTGGCCTGATCGGCGGGAAGGTACTTCTTGCGCAGGTTCAGCAGCGCCGGCCCGAAGTGCTCATCCAGTTGCGGGCCCAGGCGGCTGAAGATCTCGGCCAGATAGATCTCATGCCGGATCAGGCTGTCGGCCATGTTGACCACCGGGCTGCTGCGGGTATAGGCGCCGGATTCCTCGCGGATGTTGAAGATGAGTGTCTCTTCGAAATCAACGGTCAGGGTCACCAGGTGCCTGGCCAGCCCCACGACGGTGCCGTCTCCTTCGTGGGCGTAGACGATAGCCTTGTGCAGGCTTCGGAAGGAATCGATCTCGTTGGCCTCGCCGAACATGATCAGCAGCACGGACACGCCGCGATCGGCCGCCGCCCGCAGCGCGTCCACATGGACGTCGAGGGCGGCATGGTGCGCCTTGATCCAGACATGGCGGCGCGCCCCTGCAATGATTTCCCCGATCTTGTGCTGCGCTTCCGACAGGCTGGAGAGGTTCCAGACGTAGTTGGTTTCCTCGACGCCCTTGAGTTGTTCAAGACGCTCTTTCAGGCTCGAACAACGGTCCGACATGGTGCGTGAAATCCGCTCCAGCAGTACCTTCGGATCAATGGGGACCACGCGCACGGGATCGCTGCTCACCCGCTGCACCGCGCCCTTCTTCTCCAGGCTTTCCAGCGAGCTGTACACGTTGGGCCGTGGCAGGGCGTTCAGTTTGCTGATTTCGTAGGCCGTCGCAGGGGACGCATGGAGGAGAGCGATGTAGACCCTGGCCTCGTAGTCCGTGAAGCCGACTTCCTGTAAATCCCGTGCAAGTGAACTGGTGTCTTTCGAGTCCGTGGCCATGGTGTCGTCGTAATGGGGCTAGCACTGGATTCTGACGGATTCCGAGGTTCATCCCCAAAGTCCAGGTGCGGGCGGCCCTGTCGAAGAGGGGATCGTCAACCCGCTTGCACACCCGCTTACTGTAGTAGTAGGATGAACAACCACTACGCGAATTCCGGGAGCCAGGCCGCGTTAGGTGTTCCTTCAATCGACTATGGAGACATACGGTCATGCACTGGAAACTCATTCGAAATCTCCTGGCGGTAGCGGCGACGGCGCTGGCCAGCGCCTCGGCACTTTCCCAGGAATGGCCGAGCCGTCCCATCACCTGGGTCGTGCCTTTTGCCGCAGGCGGCAACTTCGACCTGGTCGCGCGTATCGTGGCCAAGGAACTGGGCGCCGATCTCAAGCAAGCCGTCATCATCGACAACAAGGCGGGCGCTGGTGGCATGCTGGGCGCCAGCGTGGTGGCCCGGGCCAAACCCGACGGGTACACCTTTCTCGTTGGCGGCAACGGCGTGGTCACGAACACACTCATGCGGAGCGACCAGCCATTCAAGGACGAGGACCTGACGCCCGTGGCACCGCTGTCGGTGGCGCCTTCGGTGACCGTGACCAGCCCCGATTCGCCTTTCAAAACCCTGCGCGAGTTTGTGGACGACGCGAAGGCGAAGAATATCGCCAAGGTGCCGTTCGCCACCGCCGGCGTGGGCAGTTCCCCGCATTTTGTGGCCGGACTGTTCAAGATTGCGTCTGGGGTGGACATCGAACCGATCCAGTACAAGAGCGGGCAGGAGACCATCCTGGCGGTTGCGGGCGGGCAGGTGCCGCTGGCTTCCGAGTCGGTCTCGGTCGTGGCGCCGCTGGTCCAGGCCGGACGCGTCAAGGCCCTGGCGGTCACACTCACGCACCGGTCCCCCCTGCTGCCCCAGGTGCCCACCGCAAAGGAGCAGGGGCTGGACGCCATGGAAATGGGCCACTTCGTCGGCATCTGGGCTCCCGCTGCCGTCCCGGTCGAGATCCTCAACCGCATGAATGCCGCCATCAACAAGGTGCTTGCCATGCCGCAGGTCAAGCAGGCCTATGCGGCCAGTGGCACCGAAACCATGATCCAGACGCGTCCGGTGTTCATCCAGGCCATGAAGGACGAGCGTGAACGCCTGAAGAAGGTCGTGGCCGCCGCCGGCATGTCGGACCAGTAATTGCGCACCGCTGCGCCATCCAGGAACACTTATGAACAGTGAAAATAGGCCCGCCAGGGGCCCGGGTGAAAGCCGAACGGAGGTGGTCCGCCCCATTGCCATGCCCGACCTCATCGCGCTGCGTGCCACGCTGATGCGAGGAGGCTCCAGCAAGGGTGCCTTTTTTGCCGATGCCGACCTGCCGCGGGACGCGGCGGAGCGCTCCGCCGCGCTGCTGGCCTGCTACGGCTCTCCCGACCTGCGCCAGATCGATGGCATAGGCGGTGCCGACCCGCTCACCAGCAAGGCCGCCGTGGTGCGCATCTCGCCGCGCGACGATGCCGACGTGGAGTACACCTTCCACCAGGTGGGCATCGACAGGCCCGAGGTCTCCACCGGCGGCAACTGCGGCAATATGCTCTCGGGGGTCGGCCCTTTCGCCATCCTGCGCGGCATGGTCGAGGCGGTCGAGCCCGAAACCGTGGTGCGCATCTACACCACCAACACCCGGCAGGTGGTGGTGGCGCGTATCCCGGTGAAGGAGGGCCTGCCGGTGTGGGACGGCGACTGCTCCATCGCCGGTGTGCCGGGTACCGGCGCTGCCATCCAACTCGACTTCGGCGACTGCAGCGGGGCCGTGTCCGGCCGATTGCTGCCCACCGGCCGGGCGCGTGACTGCATCGCCCTCGACGGGAGGTCCATGGAGGTGTCGCTGATCGATGCCGCCACGCCCTTTGTGTTCGTCAGGGCCTCGGACGTGGGCGCCACGGGTTACGAGACGGCCGACGAGATCCGCACCAACGGCGCTTTGATGCACCGGCTGGAACAGGTGCGCGGCTGGGCGGCGGTGCAACTGGGGCTGGTGGCCGACGCAGCCGATGCGAAGGAAACGACACCCAACGTGCCGCGCGTGATGATGGTGGCCCCAGCCGCCGACTACCGAACGGCCGAGGGAGCCACCATCCGCGGCACGGACGTGGACGTATGCGTGCGCCAACTGGCCATGCAGCGCCCCCACCGCGCACTGGCGGTGACGGGCGCCGCCTGCGCGGCCGTGGCGAGCTTTGTACCGGGCTCGGTGCTGGCCGAACTGGCTGGCAGCGGCAAGGCGCAGGTTCGGCTGGGCCATCCCAGCGGCGTGCTGCGTGTGGCGGCGAAGACCGCAGGCAGCGGCGGTGCGCTGCGGGTGACCAGTGCGCAGATCGAGCGCACGGCACGCCTGCTGATGGACGGTTACCTGTACCTGCGCGGCAGCACCCTGCGTGCGCTGGCGCAGACGGTGCGCGACCGCAGCGCCGGCGCCCCGGTGGCGGCCCGTGCGGTGGAGATGGCGGAGTGAGCCCGGCAGGCCCGGACGGCGGCATCCCTTTTCCCGAAAGCCTGCGCCTGCCGCCGCGCGATTCCAAACCGCGCAAGCGCGGGCTGACCTCCATCATCGACTACGGTCCTGACAACATGGGGTGGACCGGCCCACGCGGCATTGCCGACCTGCTGGACTGTGCCGCTGCCTACATCGACTTCGCCAAGATCTACGCGATGAACGCGCTGCTGCTGCCGGCCGCCACGCTGCAGCAGATCGTCCGCCTGTACCGCGACGCCGACGTGCACTGCTACTCCGGCGGCATTCTGTTCGAGCACGCGCACCGCCGCAACGAGGTGCCGGCACTGCTGGCCTACCTGCGCCGCCTGGGTTTCACCGCGCTGGAGATTTCGGAGAACTACGTCACGCTGGAGGATGGCGAGCGCCTGCGCTACTTCGAGCAGTGCAGCAAGGCCGGGCTGACGGTGGTCTACGAATTCGGCCGCAAGACCCCCGACGTGCCGATACGCCTCGACGAACTGGGGCGCCTCATCGAAGGGGTGCTGGCGGCTGGGGTGGGCCACATCATCATCGAGCAGTCGGAAATCACGCTGACCGCGCGTGAAGACCCGGGTGTCATCCGGCAACTGGCGCTGCAGCCCTGGTTCGGGCACGTACTGATCGAGGCCGACACCTTCGACTTTCCGCGCCACCCGCTGCAGTTGATGCGCGACTTCGGCCGGGACGTGAGCCTGGCCAACGTGGCGCCAGGCCAGGCGCTGCGGCTGGAGGGGCTGCGCCAGGGAATTGGCCGCGCGGTCGACTATTCCATGTTCCGCGCTGCGGACTGACGGACTCCTTTTCCTGCTGGGGCGCCAGGGTGCATCCACTGCCCTGGCGCCCCATTTGTTTGGCAACGCAGCAAAAACCTTGCATCGGGAATTTAGTAGTAGTACAGTAAACAACTACCAAGTTTTCCGACCCCCATTCTCTCGCCCCCTTTCTCTCGCCCCCAACCCTCAGGAGATTCACCATGGTTATGAATGCAGAAACCTTCAAGGCCGTAGAAGGCCTCACACGCCGCTTTGCGAAACTCGTGTACGACATGAAGTTCGAGCAGCTTCCCGCTGAGGTTGTCAACAAGGCCAAGCTCATCATCCGTGACGGCCTGGGCAACCAGATCGCTGCCTCGGCCATCAGCGAGCCGGCACGCCACGTCGTGAGCATGGTGCGGGAGTGGGGGGGCAAAGAGGAGGCCACCGTGGTGGGTTACGGCTTCCGCGTGCCTGCCCCGATGGCGGCCATGTGCAATGCCATGCTGGGCCACGGCGTGGAGCTCGATGACGCCCACGGCTCGGGCCTGATCAAGGCCGGCTCGGTTCTGGTGCCGTCGCTGATGGCGCTGGCCGAAACCCGCGGCAAGAGCGGGCGCGAGGTCATCACGGCCCTGGTCGCGGGTTATGAAGTGGCGGTGCGCATCGCGAAGGCCATCAACCCCGGCCACCGCCAGCGCGGCTACCACACCACCGGTACCGTGTCTTGCATTGGTGCTGCCGCAGCAGGTGCCAAGCTGCTCGGTTGCGATGCGGAAGCCATCGCCTCTGCCATCGGCCTTGCGGCGATGCAGTCCGCCGGCATCCAGTCGTACCTGGACGACCCCTGCATGGCCAAGCCCTTCAGCCCCGGCAAGTCGGCCTTCAATGGCACGATGGCCGCGTTGATGGTGGCGCGCGGTTTCCAGGGGCCGAAAAAGGCGCTGGAATGCAACGAGGGCTTCTTCAACGCCTACTGCGAAGGCATCCGGGTGTCCGACCTGTTCGATGGCCTGGGCGAGCGCTACGCCATCATGGAAGTGGGCTTCAAGCCGCACGCCGCCTGCCGCTACGCGCACGGCCCGATCGATCTGGCGCAGCAATTCTTCCACGAGGACGGCATCCGCCTCGAAGATGTGGCGGAGATCAACGTCAACATGTGCGAGCTGTCCATCCGCCAGGCATCCAAGCCCCAGGTGCCCAACCTCAACGCCGCCATGGGCAGCACACAGTTCGGCGTGGCGCTGGCCCTGGAGCGTGGGCGTAACGGCCTGCGTGAATACTGGGATGGCTTCAAGGCGGCCGACGTGCATACCGCCGCGGGGACCATTACCAACCTCATCAACGAGCCGGCCTATGGCGTCACCGGCCGCCAGGCCGCCGTGGAACTCAAGCTCAAGAACGGCAAGACGGTTCGCCGCGAGCAGCCGGAACCCAAGGGGGAGCCGACCAATCCGCTGACCGAGCAAGAGCTGTCGGACAAGTTCACCGGCTTGGTGAAGCTGGTCCGTACCTCGACCGACTTCGGCAAGGAGCTTGCCGAGTCGCTGATGCACCTCGAAAACGAAACCTCGGTCGCAAACACCATCCGCAAGCTGCACGCCAAGGACGATGTGCCGGTGCTGCAAGAGGCTTGATGCCAGGTGCCCGGGCCAGGGCGGCCTGACAGGGCGGAGCCATGCACGGCTGTGTGGCGCCGTTTTTCCAGACATAGCAAGGATTTGACATGGAACATTCATTCGGCACACCCGACGTAGTCGTTGTCGGCGCGGGCAATGCCGCCGCATGTGCGGCACTGGCGGCGCGTGAGCAGGGCGCAAGTGTCATCATGCTGGAGGCCGCGCCGCAGGAGGACTGCGGTGGCAACAGCCGCTACACCGCGGGCGCGATGCGTGTGGTGTTCAACGGTGCGGACGATCTGCTGCGCCTGGTGCCCGATCTCACGCCCGACGAGATCGCGCGCTCGGACTTCGGTACGTACACCGCCGAGCAGTTCCTTGACGACATGGGCCGCCTGACGCAGTACCGCACCGACCCCGACCTGGCCGAGACCCTGGTGAACAACAGCCTCGACACCCTGGAGTGGATGCGCAAGAAGGGCGTGCGCTTCCAGATCAGCTTCGGCCGCCAGGCCTTCCGCGAGAACGGCCGTTTCCGCTTCTGGGGGGGGCTCGCCTGCGAGACCTGGGGTGGCGGCGAGGGCCTGGTCGACCTGGAACACAAGGCCTGTGCCCGCGAAGGGATTCCCATCTTCTACGAAACCTCCGCGCTGGAGCTGCTGCAAGACCAGGGCGCGGTGGTGGGCGTGCGGGTACGCTCCGGCGACCAGGTGCGCGACATCCACTGCAAGGCCGTGGTGCTGGCCTGCGGAGGCTTCGAGTCCAGCGCAGAGATGCGCGCACGCTACCTCGGCCCCAACTGGGACCTGGCCAAGGTGCGCGGCACGCGCTACAACACCGGCGCCGGCCTGCGTATGGCGCTCGATGCGGGCGCACTGCCTTTCGGTCACTGGTCCGGCTGCCATTCCGTCGGCTGGGACCAAAATGCACCGGCCTTTGGCGACCTGGTGGTCGGCGACAACTACCAGAAGCACAGCTACCCGCTGGGCATCATGGTCAACGCGCGCGGCGAGCGTTTCGTGGATGAGGGTGCCGACTTTCGCAACTTCACCTATGCCAAGTACGGCCGTGCCGTGCTGGAGCAGCCCGACATGTTTGCCTGGCAGGTGTACGACGCCAAGACCATCCCCAAGCTGCGCGACGAATACCGCATCCGCCAGGTGACCAAGGTGCGCGCCGACACGCTGGAGCAACTGGCGGAAAAGCTCGAAGGCGTGGACCCGCAGGGCTTCCTGCGTACCGTGCGCGACTACAACGCCGCGGTGAAGGTTGACGTGCCCTTCAACCCGGCGGTGAAGGATGGCCGCGGCACCACCGGGCTGGCCGTGCCCAAGTCCCACTGGGCCAACACCATCGACACCGGACCTTTCGAGGCCTATGCCGTGACCTGCGGCGTGACCTTCACCTTCGGGGGCGTAAAAATCAGCCTCGACGGGCAGGTGGAAGATACCGCCGGTCGCGGCATCACCGGCCTGTATGCGGCCGGCGAGATGGTGGGAGGACTTTTCTACCACAACTACCCCGGTGGCACGGGGCTGACGTCTGGTGCTGTATTTGGAAAGTTGGCCGGCACTACGGCGGGTATCGCCGCAACGGTCAAACACACCAGCATGGCACAACCAATCGCCGTAGCGGCCTGACGTTCAAGGGAGCCCGTACTTAGGCGAAGCTTGGAAATTGCACGCTGCGCCTAGGTCGGCTTCCCTGTATACGCGGCGGAGTGCTTAGGGCATTCCGGATGAGCGAATAGTCGCTGGACACCAGCGACCCCGCCCCCGGCTTGTTAGCCGAGGCGCTTGAGTGCGGCATGGTGAGTACCAACGGCGGATTATCGCCACCGAGCATGTGCCGTTTTTCGAGGCCAACGGCCGGGGCAGAGCCGTGGGGATCGCACTATGGCATCAATGACTATGTGGAGATCAAGTTTCTCTGTTTGGGGGACATTGCGAAATAGTTTGGTACTTGCCAGGCAACACCGAGTGCCCGTTTCAGACTCTGGAACATTAGGTTTGGCTATTAATTGATCACATACTTGCCAAAGAAAATTATATTTAAATAGGGACAAACGATGCTTCCATTACGTTTTGGATTTAAGTCTCTGCCTCGCATTGTGGTGACTATTGGTTTCTCCATTGCGCTTGCGTGCAGCGCTGCCGAATTTCCTACCAAGCCAATCCGCTTGGTGGTGCCATTCGCCGCGGGAGGATCCACCGACCAGATCGGCCGGATCGTCGCCGATGGCCTGACGCGCGAGCTTGGCTATGCGGTGGTTCCAGACAACAAGGTCGGGGCCGGAGGGACCATTGGTTCTGCAGCCGTTGCCGCCGCACCAAAGGATGGCTATACCCTCCTGATGGCGACCTCCGCTGCGATATCTATGGCGCCGAACCTCTATTCGAAATTACCCTACGATCCCGAACGTTCTTTCGCGCCCATCACCATGATCGCACACGGCCCGGCGGTGCTCTTGGTCAACAACGACGTGCCAGTGAAGAACGTGCAGGAGTTGATCGACTTGGCAAAGCGACCTGGCAACGGAATGACCTTTGCCTCGGCCGGATCAGGCTCGATCCAGTTCATCTATGGGTCCATGCTCAACAAGCTCGCTGCCATCAACCTGCTGCATGTTCCTTACAAGGGTGGATCCGAAGCCGCTAACGATGTTATTGCCGGTCGCGTTACGGTGATGTTCGATTCCGCGCCTTCGGCTCTCTCCATCATTCGCACGGGCAAAGTGCGTGCGCTGGCTGTCACGTCCGAGCAGCGCCTGGCATTGCTGCCTGATGTGCCATCTATCCGGGACACCGTCAAGGGCTTCGGAACGGTGGGTTGGTATGGTTTGTTGGCGCCGGCGGGAACACCGCAACCTGTCGTGGATTCACTTAACGTCGCCATGATGAAGGTGCTGAAACAGCCAGAAACGGTCAAGCGCTTCAGCGAAATGGGGCTGCTGGTCATTCCATCCTCCGCTGGTGAGATGACCTTGCGAATCCAGGAAGAGATTCCGTACTACCGCACCTTGGCCACCAATTTCGGGTTGAAACCGCAGTAAAAGGAGATCACCATCATGACCGCACCCACCGCCCTTGCCCGCCTCGCGGCTTGGTCCACCAGTTTCGCCAGCGGCTCTTCGCCGCACGCGCAAAAGATCGCCATCCACGCCATCGAGGATGCCGTGGCCTGCACTATCGCCGGTGCCGGAGATCTAGCGGCCGCTGGCGTCCGGTCCGCGATCCGCAACCTCGGCGGAGGGAACGCTACCGTATTCGGTGGCGGCCGCTCGAACGCCGTGCATGCCGCGCTGGCCAACGGTACCGCCGCGCATGCGCTTGACTTCGACGACGTGCTGGTGGCGGGCAACACACATGCCGGTGCGGTGCTGACCGCCGCGCTGCTGGCACTTGCCGAGGAATATGACCGGAGCGGCCAAGAGGTGGTCGACGCTTTCATCGTCGGCGTCCAGTTGCAGGTGGCCTTGTCGCGCGTGATGATGCCAATGCATTACCTACTCGGCTGGCATACAACCGCGACCATCGGTTGCGTGGGTACGGCTGGCGCCTGCGCGCGTCTCTTGGGTTGCGACGCTCATACGACCGAGCATGCGATGTCCCTGGCCGTCAGCATGGCAGGGGGCATGAAAGTGCAGTTTGGCACCCCTGCCAAGCCGCTCCAGGCAGGCTTGTCCGCCCAGCATGCGGTGCAGGCCGTGCTGCTGGCCCGCGCAGGACTTACCGGTAATTCCGCGGCATTGGAAGGCCGCCTGGGCCTCGGTGAGCTCATGGGAGACCGAAACCAGGCGCCCGACTGGTCACGTCTCGACTCTGTGCTTGCCCCAGGCCCCCTGGCCATCGAAGGCGCGGGGCTGATGCTCAAGCGCTACCCCTGTTGCGGCTCGAACACGCGCATCCTTGATGCGCTGCTTGAACTTCGTCAGAGGGAGCCCTTCGACGCGGCCGATGTTGCGCGTGTCGACGCGCAGGTGGCCGATTCCAACGTACAGAACTTGATGTACCCGCAGCCCAAGAACGGATTGGAGGGCCGCTTTTCCCTGCAGTACTCGGTCGCAGTGGCGCTGGCCTACAACGCGGTCGGCCTGCGCGATTTCATCCCCGGTGCCGTTCAGCGTGCAGAACTCCAACCGTTGATGGGTCTTACACACATGGCGACCTTTGGCGCTGCTACCTATCCGGATCGGCCTGACGTGCGCAGGCCACATCAGTTGCGTATCACGTTGAAGGATGGGCGTGTGCTGCACCATGAGTGCGCGAACCCCAAGGGCACGAACAGCCAGCCTTTCGAAGAAGCCGACCGGCGCGCGAAGTTCGAAGACTGCAGTGCCTGGATCCTCCCGGCGGAGTGCATGCATGCTGTGCGCAGCGTGCTCGCGAAGATTGACCGGTGTGCCCACCTGCGCGATTTGACCCAATTGTTGAATTTCGAGGCCGGTGGCGACGAAGGCCAGCGCTTCGCCATCACAGCGGTACCGGCCAAAGCTGTCGTACCTCATTGGTAGTCGTCGTCACCGCGCCCACCGGTGCCCGAGGAAAGCAGGATCGGCAGCCCCCGTCAGCTGGGTGCGGCCGAAGGCGGCGCTGCGGCCTGGAGCACGGTGGCGCCGGGGGCGATGGCCGGGCCCTGGATGATTGCGCGGTTTGGACGCTTGCATCCGGATGGGCCAAGGCGTCAGCCGCGGTAAAGCCCAAGGCTTCCCAGGGGTAAACCCTGGATTTTCCTGACAGATCCGACAGGTAAGTACCTTGTTGGTAAAGTGGCGGACAGTTTTACATCTCCTCCTGTTGTTTGGTTGCATACAGGGTGTAACTGGGGTGTTACAAACGGTAAAGTGTCCCCGCCAGGGCTGGTCCTGGCGGTTCTTCCCTTTTCCGGAGCCCCCGTTTCATGGCCACTCCCGCCCAGCTGCAGCAACTCTATCTGTCCTATTTCGGCCGCCCGGCCGATCCGGGTGGTGTGCTGTTCTATGCCTTCGCCTCGGTGGATTCGGTGCTGGCGACCTTCAGCGCTTCGGCCGAGTCGCAGGCGCTGTACGGCAGCACCTTCGGCACCGACCAGATCAACGCGATCTACCGCAACCTGTTCAACCGCGACGCCGAGTCGGCCGGCTCGGCCTACTGGACCCAGCTGGTGCAGTCGGGCGCCATCACGGCGGCCCAGGCCGCGCTGACCATGCTGCAAAGCGCGGGCAATGACGACCAGACCGCCATCACCAACAAGCTGCAGGTGGCGGCGGCCTTCACCGCCGCGCTGGATACCTCGGCCAAGGAGGCGGGTTATGCCGGCAACCTCGCGGCCTTGCTGGCGCGCCAGTTCCTGGCCAAGGTGGATGCCACGCCGGCCTCCGTCACCAGCGCCACGGGGTCGATCGACGTGCAGGTGGGCCTGGTCACGGGCCTGTCGACCACGGCGCAGAGCTTCACGCTGACGGTGCAGAACGACATCTTCGCCGGGGCCGCGGGCAACGACACCTTCTCCGGCGTGGCCGGCACCGGCGCCACCTATTCGCTGGGCGACGTGCTCAGCGGCGGCGCGGGCACCGACACCCTGTCCATCAGCACCGACGGCAACTTCACCGTGGCCGACAACGTCACCGGGGTGGAGCGGCTGGTGGTCACCAACTCGGCCGCGGGCAGCATCGCCACGCTGGCGGCCGGCAGCAGCGTGACCGAACTGGTCAACAGCGGCAGCTCCGCCCAACTCAGCTTCGCGGTGGCACGCCCCCACGCCACCACCCTGACGGTGCAGGGCACCACCGCCGCCACCACCCTGCTGGGCGACACGGCGGGCCTCACCGCCACCGACGACAGCGTCTACCTGACGCTCAACAACGTGCACGAGGCTGCCGTCACACCCTCGATCAGCAGTTCGCTCGGCGCGGCGCCGGTGGTATCGCTGCAGGGCAGCCCGGCGGCCAGCAACAGCTACGAGGGCGTGACCGTCAATTCCATCGGGTCGGTGGCCAACCGCATCGTGCTGTCCACCGACGCCGCGCAGACCAGCCTGGCCACCCTCGTCGTCACCGGCAGCACGGCCCTGTCGCTGGCGCTGGGCAACGACAACATCCAGTACAGCCTGTCCACCATCGATGCCTCGGGGACGAGCGGCGGTGTATCCATCGGCAGCGATTTGTCGGGCACACCCCTGTCGGGGCGCGACCACGACCACAACGTGGTGCTGGGCTCGGGCAACGACGCGGTGTATTTCGGCGCCAGCCTCAGCCTCAGCGGCGGCGACACGGTCAACGGCGGCGCGGGCACGGATACGCTGGGTGTTTCGGCCGCGGTGACGAACGCCCAGCTGGCCCATGTTAGCAATATGGAGGTGCTGCGTTTCGACGTGAGCGGCGGCAGCATCGTGCAGGACGCGGGCATCGCCGCGCTGGCCGGCTACGGCTACGCGGTGGCGGCGCCCACGGGCTCCACCAACGCCTTGACGCTGAACAACCTGGCCGTCGGCACCACCACGTCGGTGCTCGGCTACGTCAACACCCTCAACGAGGTGTTGAAGACCCCCGGCGGCGTTTCCGACACATTGACGGTGGCGCTGAACTACAACTCCTTCACAGCCACTGGTGGCAGCACGCTGCTGGTCACGCTGGCGGACGTGGCAGGGTTGGAGACGCTCAACCTGGTGTCCAGCAATCCGGGCCATGTTTCCACCTTGTCGTACATCACGAACAGCATCGTCTCTGACCAGGTCACGGCCGCGCAGGTACTGACAGGTGACACCAACTTCTTCATCAGCAATGCGATCGTGTCGCCGTCGTTCGATGCGTCCGCCTTCACCGGCCAGCTGACCATCACGGGCCGGGCGACCGCGGGTACCACCATCAAGGGCGGCAGCAACAACGACAACATCACGCTGGGCACCGGAGCCGATACGGTCGATGCCGGGGCGGGTAACGACCGCGTCATCCTGGGCGCCACTGGTACCAACAATACCTCTGGTGCGGATGTGATCACGCTGGGCGGGGGCAATGATTCCCTGTTCTTCACCGGCAACAACAGCGCGGGCACCGGCAGTGCGACCGACTACAGCGCCTTTGCGCGGGTCACCGATTTTTCGGTACCGCCTTCGCTCTCGGCCGACTTCATCGGCTTCAGCGCCAACGACGCCGACTTCAGCCTCACCTCCGCCGGTGGCACTACCACCATGACCGGCCTGGCCAAGGGCGCGGTCGCCAAGGGCCTGGCAGCCACCCCATCGCTGGGCGACACCATGGTGCTGCAGGGCATCGCGCAGAACGCCGCACCCGCGGCACTGACGGCCAATGTCTCCTTCTTCAAGCTGTCGACCGGTGTGGACTTCACCACCGACGTGAAGACGCTGTTCGCCGCCGCCATCGGCAGCGGCTCGGTCACCGGCCTGGCGGCCAACGGCAACTACGTGGTGTCGGCCTACGACACCATACACAACCAGATGGTGGTCGGCGTGGTCAACGTCGGCAGCAACAGCGATGGCGACACCACGCTGGCGGCCAGCGACTTCACCAACACCGGCGTGGCGGTGGTCGGTGTGATCGACATGACCTCCACGGCCTACGGCCAGTTCTCCGCCGCCAACCTGCAACTGGCACTCGGCTAGCACCGGCGCCACCCCCATCGCCATGGCAAACCCGACCCAGCTCCAGCAGCTCTATCTGTCCTACTTCGGCCGCCCGGCGGACCCGGGGGGTATCGCCTTCTACGCCAATGCCCCGGTCAACGCAGTGCTGGCGACCTTCAGCGCCTCGGCCGAGTCGCAGGCGCTGTACGGCAGCACTTTCGGCACCGACCAGATCAATGCCATCTACCGCAACCTGTTCAACCGGGACGCGGAGACGGCGGGGGCGAACTACTGGGTCAAGCTGGTGCAGTCGGGCAAGATTTCGGCGGCCGCCGCGGCGCTGACCATCCTGCAGAGCGCGGGCAACGACGACCAGACCGCCATCAACAACAAGCTGCAGGTGGCGGTGGCCTTCACCGCCGCGCTGAATACGGCCGACAAGGTGGCGGGCTACGCGGGCAGCGCCTCGGCCGAGGTGGTGCGCAAGTTCCTCGCCACGGTGGATTCCAGCCTGGCCTCGCTGGTCACGGCCGCGGCGCAGGTGGTCACGCAGATCGACAAGGCCCTCCACCCGCCCAAGGTCGTGACCACCAATGCCCTGACGTCCCAGTCCGACGTCTACAAGGGCACGGACGGCGACGACCTCATCAGCGGCACGGTGGGCGGCAGTTCCACCTATGGCTCGGACGACCAGATCGACGGCGGGGGCGGGGTCAACACGCTGGCCATCGCGGCCAGCGGCAGTTTCGACGTCGGCGCCAACGTCACCAATGTGCAGCGGCTCGCGGTCACCGCCTCGCAGGGCAGCATCGTCACCACGCAGGGCAACACCGGCCTGACCGACATCATCAACGACGGCAGTACCGCGTCGGTGCTGTTCTTCCTGGGCGCCAACAACCGCAACCTGGCGGTGCAGAACAGCAGCGCGGCAACCACCTTCCAGGCCGACGCCAACAAGCTCACCGGCGCGGGCGACAACGTCACGCTGACGCTGTCGAACGCCCACGACCCGAGTTTCGTCCCCAGCAGCTTCACCGTGGCGCAGGCGCCCCCGGTCATCACGCTGACCGGACCGGGCAGCAGCAACCAGTACGAGGCGCTGACGGTGGTGTCCACCGGCTCCGTCCTCAACCACGTGGTGCTGGCCACCGACAGTGTGCAGACCAGCCTGGGCACCCTGCGCATCACCGGCGGCACGGCGCTGTACCTGCGGCTGGCAGGCAACGACCACATCACCACCAGCGCGACCACCATCGACGCGTCCTCGTCCACCGGCGGGGTGAGCATCGGCGGCGACCTGATCGGCGCGACGCTGGGCGCGGCCAACCACAACGTGGTGCTGGGCTCGGGCGACGACGCGGTGTTTTTCGGTGCCAACCTCGATGCCGGCGACGTGGCCAACGGCGGCGCCGGCACCGACACCATCGGGGTGTCCGGCTCGGTGACCGACGCCATGATGGTTCATGTGGCCAATTTCGAGGTTCTCCGCATCAGTGGAGCCTTCGGCGCGAACATCGGCCAGGACGCCGGCCTGGCGTCATTGGCAGGCTACAGCTTTGCCGTGGCCGGCAATGGCGTCGCCAGCGCAACGTTCAACAACCTGGCCAACAACAGCGGCGTCACGGTCATCGGCAATGTCGGCACCTTGAACGCAATGCTGAAAACCCCCGGCGGCAGCGCCGACACGCTGACCGTGGGTTTCACCTTCCACCAATTCACTACCGGCAGCGGTGCAATCATCGGCACGCTGTCGGACGTGGCGGGGCTGGAAACGCTGCACCTGGTGTCCAACAACGCCGACCACCTGCTCCTGGCTACCGCCTACGAGGGCAACTACCTGGTGAGTGACCTGGTGACCGCCAAGCAGGTGCTGACCGGCGACACCAACCTCAGCATCGATTCGCCGCTCGTCACGTCGTCCTTCGACGCGTCCGCCTTCACCGGCAACCTGCGCATCCAGGGGCAGGCGGCGGCCTCCACCCATATCCTGGGCGGCAGCGGCGACGACAATTTCCTGCTGGGCACGGCTGCCGACACCGTGGACGCGGGCGCGGGGAACGACACCATCACGCTCGGTTATGCCGGCCTGAACAGCACGTCCGGCGCGGATGTGCTCACGCTGGGCGCCGGCAACGATAAGGTCTATTTTGCCGGCAGTGCCGGGGGCACGGGCAGCGCGACCAGCTATGGTGCGTTCGTGTCGGTCACCGATTTTTCCGTCGGATCTTCCGCGCTGGGAACCGACATGCTGGGCTTCTCCAACGACAACAACAGCTATGTGCTGGCCACGGCCAACGGCACGACGGTCAGCGGCCTGGCCAAAGGCAGCGTGGCCCAGGGCCTGGCGCTGGCCAGCCTGCCTTCGGGCATTGTCGTGGGCGATACCATGGTGCTGCAGACGGTGCAGCAGAATGCGGCGGCGGCCACACCGGTTTCCAATGTGTCGTTCTTCAAGCTGGCGACGGGTGCCGCCTTCTCCAGCGACGTCAAAGGGCTGTTCGCCTCGGCCATGGGGTCTGCCTCCATCACCGGCCTGGCCGCCAATGGCGAGTACCTGGTGTCGGCATACGACACGTCCCACCAGGCGGCGGTGGTCGCCGTGGTCACCACCGGTGGCAACGCCGATGGCAACACGGTGCTGGCCGCGGACGATTTCACCAACACCTCGGTGGCGGTGCTGGGCGTGCTGAACATGACGGCCACCGATTACGGCAATTTCGGCATTGCCAACCTGGCGAATACGGCGGGCCATACCTTCGTCTAGCGCCTGGCGGGGCCGTTTCGTCGGACGCCCTCTGCTTGCGCGGCGTGCCGGGCCCAGGGGTTGCTAGACTCCCGCGTCTCCTGACGAGGATCGCTCCCATGCGCCTGTTGTTCCGCCCAGCCACCCGGCTGATGAATTCGCTCAACTACCCGGTCAAGTTCAGCCTGATCGGGCTCTTGATCGGTATTGCGCTGAGCATCCTGGCCTACCAGCTCATCGATGCGGCGCGGGTGGACATCGCCTTTGGCGAGCGTGAGCTGGTGGGGGTGCGCCTGCTGCGGCCGGCCAGCGCCGCCCTGCAGCAGGCACAGCTGCTGCGGGCCTCGCCCGGGGCGTCCACGCCCGAGAAGATCCGTGCGGTGGCGGCCTCGCTCGACGCGGCCGACGCGGCCGACCTGCACGCCCTGGCGCTGGAAAAACCCTGGGCCGACGCGCGTGCCCAGCTGGCCGGGCTGACGCCGGCCGACGTGTCGGGCGGCGGCGGGCGCTACGGCGATGCGCTGGAGACACTGCTGACGCTCATCGTCACCATGGCCGACAACTCCAACCTGACGCTCGACCCGCAGCTCGACAGCTACTACCTGATGGACACGCTCAGCACCAAGCTGCCGGTCATCGTGCACGGGCTGGCCTTGGTCGACGCCATGAACGGCCGCGGCCTGGCGCAGCAGGCCCCGGTGGCCGGTGTGGCCGAGGCCATGCGCCTGCAGGTGGCGGCGCTGCACACGCTGTCCGAAGGCGTGCGGCGCAACCTGGCCAAGGTGCAGGCCTTCAACCCGGCCACGGCCAGCCTGGCGGGCCAGGCCGACACCCTCAACAACACCATCCTGGAGCTGGCCGCCATTCCCGCGGCCGCCGCGGGACGCGATGCCGCGGCCGTGCCCGGCGGCCCGCCGGTGGCACTGGCCGACTACCCGGCCTTCACCCGCTCCACCTGGATTTCCATCGCCCTGGGCCACCAGCTCTACGGGCAGACGCTGGCCGCGCTGCAGGCCTCCATCGAAAACCGCATAACCGCCGGCCGCACCGGCATGTGGCGCAACCTGGCCATCACCGCCGGCTTCGCGCTGCTGCTGGCCTACCTGCTGGCGGGCGCGTGGATCGGCATCGTCGACACCATCCGCCGGCTGGCGGCGGCGGCCTCGGCGTTTTCCGGCGGCGACCTGGAGCGTCGTGTCAGCGTGGAAAGCCAGGACGAGCTGCGGGTGGTGGCCGACGGCTTCAACACCCTGGCCGAGAACCTCGCGGGCATGATGCGCAACGTCGAGTCCATCGTCGAGCAGCGCACCGAGGAACTGCGCGAGGCACGCGACCTGGCCGAGACCGCCACCCGCACCAAGAGCGAATTCCTGGCCAACATGAGCCACGAGATCCGCACCCCGCTCAACGGCGTCATCGGCCTGGCCAACCTGCTGGGCAAGACCGAACTCGACGCACGCCAGCGCGATTTCCTGCTGAAGCTCGAAACCTCGGCCACCTCGCTGCTGGGCGTGCTGAACGACATCCTGGACTTCTCCAAGATCGAGGCCGGCCGGCTGGAGATCGAAAACCAGCCCTTCGACCTGGGCGGCGTGATCGAGACGGTGACCACCCTGTGCGGCGTACGCGCCGCCGAGAAGGCGCTGGACCTGAGTGTGGCCCTGGGCCCCGACGTGCCGACGCGCCTGGTCGGCGACTCGCTGCGGCTGGGCCAGGTGCTGCTGAACCTGGTCACCAACGCCATCAAGTTCACCGAGAAGGGCGAGATCGCCCTGTCCATCAACGTGGTGTCGCGGGAAGAGGGCCGGGTGCAGCTGGTCGGCGCGGTGCGCGATACCGGCATCGGCATGACGCCCGAGCAGCAGGCACGGCTGTTCCAGTCGTTCTCGCAGGCCGACACCTCCACCGCCCGGCGCTTCGGCGGCAGCGGCCTGGGCCTGGCCATCTGCAAGACGCTGACCGAACACATGGGCGGCAGCATCCGGGTGGAGAGTTTGCCCGGCCGCGGCAGCACCTTCCTCTTCACCGTGTGGCTCGGGGTGCAGCAGGGCGGGGTGGAGGCGGCCGTCATCGACGTGCTGCCCGCGCTGGCGCCGCTGCGGGTGCTGGTGGCCGACGACAACCCGGCCTCGCGCACCGTGCTGCGCGCCCACCTGGAGGGCAAGGTGCGTTTCTTCGCCGAGGCTTCTTCCGGTCCGCAGGCGGTCGAGGCGGTGCGCGCCGCGCACGAACGCAAGGAACCCTTCGACCTGGTGCTGCTCGACTGGAAGATGCCCGGCATGGACGGCATGGAAACGGCTGCCGCCATCCGCATGGACCCGCGCACGCCGCCCAAGATCGTCATGATCACCGCCTACGGCCGCGCCGACGTCATCGCCCAGGCCGACAAGGCCGGCATCGATGCGCTGCTGGTCAAGCCGGTGGACCCGAATGTGCTGTTCGAGACCATCGCCGGCGTCAGCGTGGGCGCACGCGCCCCGGCTGCCGCCACCAAGGCCCTGCTGGCCTCCGGCGCCGGGTACCCGCTGCGCGGCCGGCGCCTGCTGCTGGTGGAGGACAACGAGATCAACCGCATCATCGGCATCGAACAGCTCACCGAGGCCGGCGCCGAGGTGGATGTGGCCGAGGACGGCCGCCAGGCGGTCGACAAGGTGCTGGGCGCTCCCGGCCGCTACCACCTGGTGCTGATGGACGTGCAGATGCCCGGCATGGATGGGCGCGAGGCCACCCGCCACATCCGCACCGGCCTGGCCGGCGCGCCGCTGCCCATCGTCGCGCTCACGGCCCACGCCATGGCCGACGAGCGCCAGCGCTGCCTTGACGCCGGCATGGACGACCACCTGAGCAAACCGGTGCCGCCGGCCGTGCTGGTAGCCGCCGTGGCGCGCTGGACGGCCCACCTCGATGCACCAGAAGAGGGTGCCGTATCCGTGCCGCCGGTTCCCGCCATCGACGTGGACGAGGCCATGGCCCACGTCGACCACAACTGGCCCCTGCTGCGCAAGCTGCTGGCCCAGTACCATGGGCAGAACGGTGGCGTGGTGGCCGAACTGCGGACCCTGGTGGCCGCGCAGAAGTACGACAAGGCCGAGTTCCTGGCGCACCGCCTGCGCGGCGGCTCGGCAACGCTGGGTGCCCGGGCCGTGGCCGAGGCCGCCGCCGCGCTCGAAAAGGCCCTGCACGACGGGGATGAACCCGCCGGCCTGGCGGCGCTGGCCGACACGCTGGAACACAATCTGCTACCGGCCCTCGCGGCCGCCGCCGGACTCGCCCAGCGCACCGACCCTCCCACCGCCAGCGCCCCAAGGACCCACCCCTGATGCCCATGCACCAACTGCTCCCGCCCCGGGACGGCAAGGCCGGCCTGGTGCTGACCGTGGACGACGACCCGATCTGCACCATGGTCATGGAGAACTGCCTGCAGGACGAGTTCGACATCCTCTGCGCCGGGAGCGGCGAAGAGGCGCTGGCGCTGGTCGCCTCGCACCGGCCCGACCTGGTGCTGCTCGACGTGCTGATGCCGGGCCTGGACGGCTACCAGGTCTGCGCCCGGCTCAAGGCCAACAGCGCCACCAGCCATATTCCCATCATCTTCCTCACCGCGCAGTCCGACCTGGCGTCCGAGACGCGCGGGCTGGAGCTGGGGGCGGTCGACTACCTGAGCAAACCCTTCACCCCCTCGCTGGTGCGCGCCCGGGTGCGCAACCACGTGGAATTGAAGCGCGCCCGCGACCGGCTCACCGCCATGGCCATGGTCGATGGCCTGACCGGGCTGGCCAACCGCCGCCAGTTCGACGCGGCGCTCGACGCCGAGCTGCGCCGCCTGTCGCGCACCGAAGGCAGCATCGGCCTGCTGCTGCTCGACGTGGACCACTTCAAGCTGTTCAACGACACCTACGGCCACCTGGAGGGCGACGACTGCCTGCGCCGCGTGGCCCAGACCATGAAGGCCTGCCTGGCGCGCCCCTTCGACCTGGCCGCGCGCTATGGCGGCGAGGAATTCGCCTGTATCCTGCCCGAGACCGACCTGGCCGGCGCGGTGGGCATCGCCCAGCAGATCCTCGATGCGATAGCCGGCCTGGCCATTCCCCATGCGCGCTCCAGCGCGGCCGGCCATGTCACCGCCAGCATCGGCGTGGCCGCGGCCCACTTCGATGGCGGCGCTGGCGAAGGCGACGCGGTGTCGGCCAAGGCCCTGGTCAAGGCCGCCGACGAACAGCTCTACCAGGCCAAGGAAACCGGCAGGGCACGGGTACGGGGTACCCGCTACGAATAGAGGGACAGCATCGGCAAACCTCCGGACACGGCACCCAGAAAAGCCGGCCGGCCACAGGAGACAAGACATGCAGAAGACAAAGCAGTGGATGGCCACGGGCCTGGCCGCCCTCGTGGTGGGTGCAGGCGCTTTCGCCGCCGGCCCCGCCCGGGCCGACTACCCTGAGAAACCCGTCACCATCGTCGTGCCCTATGCGGCCGGCGGGCCGACCGACTTCGTGGCGCGCCTGCTGGCCGAGCAGCTGGGCCGCAACCTCAGGCAGACCTTCCTCATCGACAACAAGGGCGGGGCCGGCGGCAACCTGGGCGCGCAGTATGTGGCGCGTATGCCGCCCGACGGCTATACCCTGCTGATGAACGCCGCCGCGCACAGCGCCAACATGGCGATGTACGACAAACCCGGCTTCGACGCGCGCAAGAGCTTCGCGCCCATCACCCTGCTGGTGCGGGCGCCCACCATCCTGCTGGCCAGCCCGGGTTTTGCACCCAACAACATCGCCGAGCTGCTGGCCGCCGCCAGGAAAGATCCCGGCAAGTACAGCTACGGCAGCGCTGGCGTGGGCACCGCCACGCATCTGTCGATGGAGCTCTTCAAGCAGATGGCCGGCATCGACATCGTGCACATCCCCTACCGCGGCGGCGCGCCGGCCACGGCCGACCTGATGGGCGGGCAGATTCCGCTGATGATGGATTCCATGGTCACCGGCCTGAAGACCGCCCGCAGCGGCAAGGTCAAGGTGCTGGGCATGACCGGTGTGGCCCGTTCCGCCGTGGCCGAGGACATTCCCACCATCGCCGAGCAGGGTGTGCCCGGCATGCAGGCCTACACCTGGTACGGCGTGGTGGCGCCGGCCGGCACGCCCGACAAGGTGGTGGCCCTGCTCAACACCCAGATCAACGCCATCCTGGCCGACCCGGAGTTCAAGAAGAAGATGCTCGAATCCGGCGCCGAACCCATGGGCATGAGCGCGAAGGCGTTTGGCGACTTCATCGATGCCGAGACGGTGAAGTGGGCGGCGGTGGTGAAGAAGGCGGGCGTGCGGGCGGAATAGGGCCAGGGGGGGCGGGCCAGGACGCCGGGCTACTCGCTGCCCTCGGCACCCGCCAGGCGCACGGTGCCGGCCCATTTCTTCCACTCGGACGCGATGAACCGGTCGTACTCGGCGGGCCCCAGGTACAGCGGGTCCGCGCCGGCGGCGGCCAGCACGGTCTTGACATCGGGTGCGCGCATGGCGGTGGCCAGGGCCGCCGCCAGCCGCTGCGCCACCGGTTGCGGCACGCCGGCGGGCGCGGCCACGCCGAACCAAACGGTCACGTCGTAGCCCGGCACGCCCGCCTCGGCCACCGACGCCAGCCCCGGAAACGCCGACGATTTCTGCTGGCTGGTCACTGCCAGCGCGCGCACCTTGCCGGCCCGGACATTGGCCGCGTGGGTGGAGGCGGTGTCGAACATCATGTCGACCCGGCCGGACAGGAAGTCGACCATGGCCGGGCCGGACCCCTTGTAGGGGACATGCAGCAGGTCGGTTCTGGTCATGCTGGCAAAAAGGGCGCCCGACAGGTGGCTCGATGCGCCGATGCCGGCCGACGCATAGGTGAGTTTTCCCGGGTTGGCCCGGGCCAGCGCGACCAACTCGCCCACGCTGTGGGCCTGCACCGACGGATGCACGACCAGCACGTTGGAGGCGGCGGCCACGTTGCCGACCCCGCGGAAATCCTTCAATGGGTCGTAGCGCAGCTTCTTGTAGATGTGCGGATTGATCGCCATCGTGCCGGTGGTGGTGAAGAAGAGGGTGTAGCCGTCGTGCGGAGCGGCCAGCACGGCTTCGGCGGCGATGCTGCCGCCGGCACCGCCGCGGTTGTCCACGACCACCGGCTGGCCCAGTTCGCGGCCCAGGCGATCCGCGGTGAAGCGCGCCATGGCGTCGGTGGAGCCACCCGCAGGAAAGGGCACGATCAGCGTGATCGGCCTCTCGGGAAAGGCGGCCCGTGCGGGTGGGGCGCCGAGTGCCAAGCCTATGGCCATGGCCAGTGCGGCGGCCTGGAGGGTGAGGATTCGTGTGTGCAGTGTCATGTCGTCTACGGAAATGGAAGGCGGAGAGTGGACGCAGGGGCGGAACGCGGCCGGTCAGGGTGGCGTGCGGCCGTCGGCGGCGATGGTTTCGTATAGCGCGGGGTAGTAGCGGTCGCCCCAGCCAGCGTCCACGGTCTGCTGCAGCACGGCGGCGGTCTCGGCCGCCAGGCGCGCGCTGCCGCCGGCGAGTTGCGCCAGTTCCAGGGCCAGCCCCACGTCCTTCAGTGCATAGCGGGTGCCGAAGCGGCCCTGCGGGTAGTCGCGCGGCAGCAGTGCCTGGCGGCCCTGCACGCGCGATGCCTTGCAGTCCGCCGAGCCGAGTTCGATGGCGTCGAGCAGTACCGCGCCATCGACCCCCAGGCGCCGCGCCAGCGCCATCGCCTCGGCCAGGGCGTGGACGGTTTCGATCAGCACGGTGTTGTGCAGGATCTTCACGGTCTGGCCGCTGCCGGTGGCGCCGCAGTGCGTCACGTCGCTGCCCATGCAGCGCAGCCAGGGCAGGGCGCTGGTCAGGTCTTGCGCGCTGCCGCCGACCATGATGCTGAGCGTGCCGGCGATGGCCGCCGCGGGCATGCGGGCAATGGGCGCGTCGAGGAAGCGGTGGCCCTGCGCCTGCAGCCGTGCGGCGATGCGGCGGGTGGCGGCCAGCGAGGTGGTGCCGGTGTCGATCACCATGCGCCCGGGGCGGTGCGCCCAGCAGCCGAGCAGGCGATCCACCACCTGCTCGGTGGCCGCCGCGCTGGCCAGGCACAGGAAGACCGCATCGGCCTGTTCGGCCAGCGCGTCCAGCGATGCCGCCGGCACCGCGCCGTGCGCGGCCAGCCGCTGCACCGGCGCGGCGTCGAGGTCGTGGCAGAGCACGGCCAGGCCGCTCTTGCGCGCAAGGTTGGCGCACATGGGCTCGCCCATTACACCCAGGCCGATGAAGCCCAGGGTCGTCGCGGCCATCTCAGAAACCCACCATGACGGTCTTCGGCTCCTGGTAGGTGCGGATACCGTAGAAGCCCTTCTCGCGGCCCGAACCGCTTTCCTTGAAACCGCCGAACGGCACCGACACACTCAGGCGCTTGTAGGTGTTGATCCACACCGTGCCGGCCTCGATGGCGCGGGCCAGGCGCCAGGCCTTGGGGAAGTCCTGCGTCCACACGCCGCAGGCCAGGCCGAAGGCGGTGTCGTTGGCCTGGGCGACCAGATCGGCCTCGTCGTCGAAGGCCATGGCGCACAGCACCGGGCCGAACACCTCCTGCTGGCAGATGCGGGCGCTGTTGGCCACGCCGCCGATGATGGTGGGCAGGTAGTAGGCGCCATGGGCCAGCGCCGGGTCGGCCGGGCGGCTGCCGCCGGCCAGGACCTGGCCGCCGTCCTCGCGCGCCATGTTCACCATGGCCTCCACCTTGTCGCGGTGGATGAAGGACGACAGCGGCGCCACCTGCGAGCGCGGATCCTCCGGCGGACCGACGCGCAGCGACTGCGTGGCGGCCACCAGGCGCTCCATGAAGGCCGTGTGGATGGAGCGTTGCACGAAGAGCCGCGTGCCGGCGATGCACGACTGCCCGCTCGACGAGAAGATGCCGTGCAGCACACCGTCCACCGCCTTGTCGAGGTCGGCGTCGGCGAACACGATGTGCGGCGACTTGCCGCCCAGCTCCAGCGCCACCGCCGCCATGCGGCCGGCGGCTTCGCGGGCGATGGCCTTGCCGGTGGCGGTGCCGCCGGTAAAGGAGATCAGCCGCACGTCCGGGTGGGCCACCAGCGCCGGGCCGGTCTCGGTGCCCAGTCCGGTGACGACGTTGAAGAGGCCTGGCGGCAGGCCGGCTTCCAGCGCCAGGCCGGCCACGGTCAGGCCGATGGTGGGCGTGAACTCCGATGGCTTGAGTACCACCGCATTGCCGGCGGCCAGCGCGGCGGCGACCTTCTGCGACTCCAGGGTGAGCGGCGAGTTCCAGGGCGTGATCGCCGCGACCACGCCGAAGGGTTCATACACCACAACCGACAGGTAGGGGCCGCGTGCCGGCGCCACTTCCGAGGGCATGGTCTCGCAGATGGACGCGAAATAGCGGTACGCGGAGGCGGCACCGGCGGCCTGCTCGACGCATTCCGTCCACAGCTTGCCGTTCTCGCGCATCTGCTGGCGGGCCAGTTGTTCGGCGTTGGCTTCGATCAGGTCGCCGATGCGCCGCAGGATGGCCGCGCGGGTGTGCGGCAACATGGCGCGCCAGGCAGGGTCGGCCTGTGCCGCCTTGGCGGTCCGTACCGCACGGTCCACGTCGGCCTTGCTGGCCGAGGCGATCCAGCCGTTGCTGGCGCCGTTGGCGGGGTTGATCGATTCGAAGGGCTGGCCTTCCCCGGTGGTCCACTCCGAGCCGATGAGAAAGGGCTGGACGTGGACGGACGCTGCGGGCGTGTTCATGGCGATGTGTTTCCTGGCAGGGGGCAAGTCCGCACGGTGTGTGCAGGCCAGGGCATGGTAGGAAGAAGGTGGCCTGGCGGTAAGGCCTGAATTCCGTCAAATGGAATTTTGCTGCGCCAGTGCACTACCCACGTTGGTGACCAGTTCGCGCAGGGGCGGCAGCAGTTCCCGCACCCAGTCTTCCTGCGGGCGGCCGGCCAGCAGCACGCTGGCATTGAACACATGCTGCCGGCGGTCCTGCGCGGGCAGGGCCATGGCCACGGACACGATGCCGGTCTGCCAGGTGGCGGTGCAGTAGCCCTGCTCGTGGCAGCTGGCGAGGGCGGCATCGATTTCGCGCCGGCGCAGGTCCCAGCCGGCCGGATGCCGCAGCTTCAGCCGCGCCAGCACGGTGCGGAGTTCGCCCGGCGCCAGCGTGGCCAGCCAGGCACGGCCCAGCGCGGTCAGCGCGACCGGAATGCGCGAGCCGGCGGTGACGTGGCGGAACAGTTCGCTGCGGCTCTTGCGTACCGAGGTCAGGTAGACCATGTCGGTGCCGTCGTGCACCGCCAGCCCCACGTTGATGCTGCGGCCTTCGGCAACGCGCCGCATCTGCGGCAGCGCCAGCCGGAACACGTCCGAGCCCTGCTGCATGGCCAGCCCCAGGCTCAGCAGGCGGGGCGCCGGGCGATAGTTGCCGGTCGCGGTATCGTGGTCGAGGAAACCGTTCTCCACCAGGGTCTGGGTCAGCCGGCTCACCGTGGAGCGCGGCAGGCCGACGCGCTCGGCCAGTTCGGCATTGCCCAGCGCGGTGACGCCGGGGCCGAAGGCCGACAGCAGTTCCAGCCCGCGCGCCAGCGAGCGGTTGTTCTGCGGCTGGCGGGCGGCGGGGGACTCGCCGGCGGGGGTGCGGAGGGGTCTGCCCATGCGGCAAGCTTAGCCGCATCGGCGTGGTCCGGCACGGCGCCACGGCGCGGCAGGGGGCTCAGGCGGCGGCCGGCACCTGCCCCAGGGACGGGTCCAGCCGTTTCATGGCCGATGCCGGGTAGCGGTCGCCGGCCGGCACGATGCTGTCCAGCCGGGCGATCTGTTCGGCAGACAGCGCCAGGCTGGCACCGCCGAGGTTCTCGGTGATCTGGGCGGGCGTGGTGGCACCCACGATGGGGATGGCCTGGCCGGTGCGCAGGATCCAGGCCACCGCGAGTTGCGGCGCGGTCACGCCCAGCGCGCGGGCCTGCTGTCTCACCTCTTCGACCAATGCCAGGTTGCGGGCGAAGTTCTCGCCCATGAAGCGTGGGTATTCGCGCCGCTGGTCGCCCACCGGAATGTCCTCGGGGGTCCTGATCTGGCCCGTCAGGAAGCCCCGGCCCAGTGGCGCATAGCCGAAGAAGCGGATGCCGTATTCGGTGCAGGCGGCGAAGGTGTCGGCCTCCGGGTCGCGGCTCCACAGCGAGTATTCGCTCTGCACCGCGCCGATGGGATGCACCGCCATGGCCTTGCGCAGCGAGGCGCGGCTCACCTCGCACAGGCCCAGTTCCCGGATCTTGCCCTTTGCCACCAGGCGCGCCATGGCGCCCACGGTGTCCTCCACCGGCACGTGGGGGTCGATGCGGTGCAGGTAGTACAGGTCGATGGTGTCTACACCCAGGCGTTTGAGGCTGCCGTCGCACGCGGCTTCGACCCGTTCGGGCCGGGCGTCGAGGCCGCGGGCGTCGGAGCTGATGCCGAAGGTGAAGCCGAACTTGGTGCACACCGTGACCCGGTCGCGGCGGCCGCGCAGGGCTTCGCCCACCAGCCGTTCGTTCTCGCCGTCGGCGTACAGGTCGGCGGTGTCCACATGCTGCTGGCCGGCATCGAGGAAGGCCTGGATGGTGGCGATGGCATCGGCGCGCTGCACGGCGCCGTAGCAGCCGGTCATGGCCATGGTGCCGAGGGCGACCGGGCGCGGGGGAGTCGGGGTGGTGTTGTTCATGTCGTCGTGTCCTGGTGTGTCGAGGGGGTGTGCATCATTCGGGCTGCATGTTGGTCTGCCGGACCACCGCGGCGAAGGCTTCCTGCTCGCGGGCCATACGCGCGGTGAAAGCCTTTTCCTCGATGAAGACGGGTTCGATGCCGCCTTCGAGGAGTTGCCGGCGGGTGTCGGCTTCGGCCAGCGCGGCCTTCATCAACTCGGCCAGCCGGGCCACCACGGCGGGCGGCGTGGCGGCCGGAGCGGAGATGCCCAGCCACGACAGGAACTCGTAGCCGGGCGCCGTCTCGGCCACCGCCGGCACATCGGGCAGCAGGGGCGAGCGCCGGGCGGTGCTGACGGCCAGGGCACGCAGCTTGCCCTGCTGGATCTGCTGGGTCACGGTGGACAGCCCGGCCGAGATCATGTCGACCTGGCCGCCCAGCACATCCGTCAGCGCCGGTGCCGCACCGCGGTAGGGGACGTGCAGCAGGTCGGCATGCGTATGGCTCTTCAGCATTTCGGCGGCGAAGTGCGAGGCGGTGCCGACGCCGGGCGAGGCGTAGCTGAGCTTGCCCGGGTGGGCCCGGGCGAAGGCGAGCAGGTCGTCCAGCGTGCGGAAGTCGTGTTTGGCCGGGTTGATGGCGAACACCGTGGGAAAGGCCGCGAACATGCCGACGTGGCGGTAGCTCTTGAGGGTGTCGAAGGGCGGGTTGCGGTAGAGCACCGCCGAAATCGGCACCGAGCTGGAGGACACCAGCAGGGTGTAGCCATCGGGCACCGCGCGGGCTACCTCGCCTGCGCCCACGGTGCCGCCTGCGCCCGAGCGGTTGTCGATGAGGAATGGTTGTCCGCCCAGGCGCGACATGGCGGCGGCGAGGGTGCGTGCCGGCCCGTCGAGCGTGCCGCCGGCAGGAAAGGGCACGACCACGCGGACCGGCCGCTGCGGGTAGGCGGCCTGTGCCGTTGCCCAGGGAGTGGCCAGTGCAGCAAGGGCCGCCAGCGCGGCTTGCCGGCGGGTCATGGAAAGGGGGCCCATGGAGTCTCCTGGTGGTTTTCTGTGTGTTGTCCGGCCACCTCAGTGGGGTGCGGCAATGGTCGGCCAGGACCTGAAAAACGGCAATCCTGAAATTCCAGTTGACGGAATTCAAGATGCTGGGCATGCCGGCCCAGGCGTGCGGCGACTGCGGCGACGCCGAGACGGTGGCAGTGGGCGGCGGCGGTGGCGAAGAAGGCGGGCGTGCGGACTGAATGAGGGTGGCGTGCGGGCGGCGTGAGGCTCAGCCCGCGCACCAGCGCCCCGAATCCGGGTACACCCGGGCCGCCGCGCCGTTGCGCCACAGCTGCTCTTCCTCCAGCCGCGCGGCAGTCATCGGGTCGGTGTCGAAGGCGATCTCCAGGGCGCCTGCGACGTTGGCGTTCTCGATGGGCAGCTCCCAGGTCAGGAACACCAGGCTGCAGTCGCGCCCGGGCGCGAAGCCGGCCGCGTCGAAGCCGCCGCTGCCGCGCACGATGACGGCGTGGGGCTGGCAGGTATCGAATACCACGACCGTACCCCGGACCAGGGGGAAGCGCTGGCCGGTGGCGGGGAAGTGCAGGTCCAGCCCCTTGTCGTCGCTCAGGAACAGGTTGCAGAAGGCCGCACCGCCATACTGCGCGCCGTCATGGTGGTAACGCGCACCGCGGCAGGCCATCAGGGCCACGTCGCTGGAGGCCAGCAGCTCGCCCAGGCCGAGCGCGTGTGTCCAGCCGGCCGCCGCCTGCACACACTGCCGGTAGTCCGGCCAGCGCATACGCGCCCGCGCCAGGGGCAGTTGCTCTACGTCGCCGGGTTCCATGTCCGGGCGCGATGCGATGTCCCGCTCCCAATCGGCCACCAGCCTGGCCGGAGGGGCGGGCACATCGACCGTGCCCGTCAGCACGGTGTGCCCCACGCTGCGGCTGCGAAGGGCATCGCCGCTCCAGAAACAGGAAACCAGCAGGTCCTCCGCGGAATGCGGTGGGTGCGGTGTGTGCGATGGAGGGGGAGGGCGCATCCGCGCCAGTGTAGTCAGGCGGCCGTCATGCCGCCATCGATGACGATGGTCTGGCCGGTGATCGACACCGCGGCCGGGCCGGCCAGGAAGGCCACCGCGCCCGCCACCTCCTCGGCCGTGGCCAGGCGGTGCAGCGGAATGCGCTGGAGCATGGCCGCCATATAGGCCTCGCTGTTGCCGGTGCCGGCGCGCGACGGCGAGGCCGTGTCCAGCCGCCCCGGCGCCACGGCGTTGACCGTGATGCCGTGTCCGGCCCATTCGATGGCCAGCATACGGGTCATCTGCAGCAGCGCCGCCTTGCCCATGCCATAGGCCGAGCGTTCGGCCGCACCGACCAGGCCGTGCACGGAGGCGATGGTGACGATGCGGCCCCCCCCGGGGCGGGCGACCATGTGGCGGCCGACCTGCTGGGTCAGGAAAAAAGTGCCGGTGACATTGGCGCCCATCAGCGCATCCCACTCGCCGCGGGTGGTCTCCAGCGCCTTGCTGCGCAGGTTGGCGCCGGCGTTGTTGACCAGTACGTCGATGCGCCCCAGGCCCGCCAGGGCCGCGGCGGCAGCCGCCTCGATGCTGGCCTGCGAGCGCAGGTCCAGTTCGATGCCGATGGCCCGCCGGCCCAGCGCCGCCACTGCCGCCAGCGTGCCCGCCAGGTTCTCCAGGCGCGTGGCCGTCAGCGCGAGGTCGAAGCCGTCATGCGCCAGGGCCGTGGCCGTGGCGGCACCGACACCGTAGGAGGCGCCGGTGACCAGGGCCACGGGGAGGGTGAGGCCCGGCATGTTGTTATGCCCAGCCGCGCGGTTCGGCCTGCGTGCTTTTCACCGATGCCATGGCGGCGGCCAGCGCCTGTGTGTCGGCGCCGTCCAGCGCCGGCAGCGGCGGGCGCGGGGTTCCGCAATCGCGGCCCGCGAGTGTCGCCGCCGCCTTGAGGCCCGCAACGCCGGTAGCCTGGAACGCGCGGAACAGGATCGCCGCATCCTCCTGCGGGCCGCGGGCGTCCTGGTAGTTCTCGGCGCGGCACAGGTCGTAGAGCTTGCGCACCAGTTTGGGTGCCACGGTGGCGAGCGCCGACAGCATGCCGGTGGCACCGGTGGCGCCGGCCGAAACCATGTACTCGGTGCCGGACACGAACTGGAAGTCCGGCCGCAGCGCACGGCCGGAGCTGAACACCTCGATCATGTACTGCCAGTCCAGGCTGGCATCGATGAGCCCGGCAAAATTCGGCGAGCGGCCGATCAGCTCCACGACCGAATGGCCCTTGAACTCCACATTGTTCATCTCGGCCGGGGCGTTGAAGACGAACAGCGGCAGGCCGCCCGCTTCGCCGATGGCGGCGAAGTGTTCGACCAGCATGGGCTGCGGCGGTGTCCAGTAATAAGGCACCGAGGCGATCACCGCGGCCGCGCCGGTGCGTTTTGCGTGCACGGCCAGGTCGGAGGCGATGGCCGTGCCTGCTTCGCTGACGTTGGCGACCACATAAGCGCGGCCCGCCACGTGCCCGATGGCGAATTCGAGCAGCGCCTTGCGCTCCTCGACCGTCAGGCTGACGGATTCGCCGGCATGCGTCGGCAGCGCCAGCCCCTCCGCACCGTGGTTCAGATGGAAGTCGAGCAGCCTGCCGTAGGCGGCGTAGTCGATACCGCCTGCGTTGAAGGGCGTGAGTGGCGCATGCACCAGACCGAATGTGAAACCAGACATGAAGTTGCCCTTTGAATTACCAGCCATGCGGCTCGGTCTGCGGAATGCCGAGTTCCTCCAGACGTTTTTCGATGAACTTGATGCGCTCGGGCGACGCGGTCGGCAGCGGCGTGCGGGTGGGCCCCACCGGGCGCCCCATGATGACCATGCCGCCCTTGAGCGAGGACGGGTACTGGTCGCGGAACAGCCCCCACAGCACCGACAGCTTGCCCTGCAGTTCACGCGCCTTCGGCCAGTCGCCGCTGGCGCAGGCCGCGTACAGCGCGGTGCAGAGGTTGGGGCAGATGGCCCCGGCAGAAGAGTAGGAGCCCGCGCCGCCCAGCGCCACCGAGGGCGTGAGGTATTCGACGCCGGCGATATAAGCGAAGTCCGGCCGCAGCGGCAGTGCCGCACGGATGATCTCGAAGCCCTTTTCGCTGTTGAAGCTGGCATCCTTGATGCCGATGAAGTTCGGCAGCTTCTCGATCAGCCGCGCCGTCAGCTCGCCGGTGAACTCGACCCCGTCGAGGTAGCTGGGCGAGTTGTAGGCGATCAGCGGCAGGTCGATGGCCGTGCCCAGCCGCATGAAGTGGTGGTAGATCGCCTCCAGCGGGTACTTCCAGAAGTAGGGTGTGATCGCGATGATCGCGTCGGCGCCGGCCTGCTGCGCATGGCGCGCCAGGTCGAAGGTGTCTTCCAGCGCCAGCGCGCTGACGTGGATCGACACCGGCACACGCTTGTTGACGGTCTTTATCGCGACCTCGGCCAGCGCCTTGCGCTCGGGCATGGTCAGGTTGTGCGATTCGGCCTTGTGGTGCGGCCACGAAATCGCGGTGGCGCCGGTGCGCACATGGAAGTCGACCAGCTTTTCGAATGTCGCCAGGTCGGGGCTGAAGTCGTCCTTCAGCGGAGTGACCGGGCTTTGCATCACGCCCTTGAGCACGAGGGTCATACGGTGGATCCTTGGGGGTTTGGAAATGGTCTTGCGGAGCGCCGGGGAATCACTCGGCGACGATCCTGGCGTCCTGCACCACCTTGCGCCAGCGCTGGCCTTCTGCGCGCACGAACTTCGCGTAGTCTTCCGGCGATGCGCTGGGCGCGGGGGTCATGGCGGCGGCGTTGTACTTCTCTTTGGTCGCCGGGTCGTTCAGCGCCTGGGAGGCCGCGGCGAACAGTTTCTGGACAATGTCCGGCGGCGTGCCGGCCGGCGCGGCCAGGCCGAACCACTGCACCGCCTCGAAGCCGGGCAGGCCGGATTCGGCCAGCGTCGGCAGGTCTGGTGCCTCCGGCGAGCGTGCGGCGCTGCTCACGCCGAAGGAGCGCAGGCCGCCGTTGCGGATGTAGCCCTGCGCGGCACCCAGGTCGGACATCATGAGGTTGACGTGGTCGGCGATCACGTCCGTCAGCGCCTGCGCGGTGGCGCGGTAGGGCACATGCTGCAGCTTGATGCCGGCGGCCTGCGAGAACAGCTCCATCGCCAGGTGCGACAGGCTGCCGCTGCCGGCCGAGGAAAAGGTCACCTTGCCGGGGTTGGCCTTGGCGTAGGCGATCAGTTCCGGCAAGGTCCTGGCCGGCACGGACGGGTGGCCGACCAGTACCCCGGGCGCCGTCACCGTGCGGGTGATCAGGGTGAAGTCGCGGTCGATGTCGTAGGGCACGCTCTTCAGCACATAGGGGTTGATGGTGTGCGACGAGATCATGGCCAGCAGCGTGTAGCCATCGGCCGGTGCCTTGGCCACGAACTGCGCGCCGATGTTGCCGCTGGCGCCGCCCTTGTTGTCGATGATCACCGGCTGGCCCAGGAGCTCGCCCATCTTGCTGGCCAGGATGCGCGCCTGGGTGTCGGTGCCGCCGCCGGGTGTCGAGGGAACGACCAGCGTGATCGGGCGGCTCGGGTAGTCCGCGGCATGGGTGGCCTGGGGCGCGAGCCCCAGCACGGCGGCCAGGCTCGCCGCGGCCAGGCCGGTGGCGGCCAGGGATCGGATACCGAAAGGCATGGTTTGTCTCCTGCTCGGCGCGCATGTGCCGCACGCATTCTTGTAAGGCCTGTGCACTCTAGTGGAGCTGCGCGCCTTGGGGTAGAGTGGCAGCGGTACATTGAGTTTCAATGCCAGCATTGACAATATCCCCCCGCAGGAGCGCACCATCGACCGGCTGCACGGCATTTCCGTTTTCCTGAGCGTGGTGGAGACGCGCAATTTCAGCGAGACCGCGCGCTCGCTCGGCGTGACCACTTCGGCGGTCAGCGCCAGCGTGCAGCGGCTGGAGCAGCGGTTGGCCGTGCGCCTGCTGAACCGCACCACCCGCCGGGTGCTGCCCACCCTCGAAGGCCTGGAGTACTACGAGCGTTGCAAGCAGGCCATCGCCGACCTGGACCAGGCCGAAATCAGCCTCAGCCGCTCGGCCGAACTGCCCAGCGGCCGGCTGCGCATCAGTGTGCCCACGGCGCTGGCGCGCATGTGGGTGATCCCGCGCCTGCCGGAATTCACCCGGGCCTACCCGGCGGTGGCGCTGGAGATCGTGGCCGGCGACTTCCTGGCGCCGTCGAGCCGCGAGGGCCTGGACGCGGCGATCCAGGTCGGCGAACTGCCTTCGTCGCGCCAGGTCGTGCGCAAGCTGGCCTCGGTCGACTACGTCGTCTGCGCTGCGCCGCACTACCTGGCCGAGCACGGCACACCCCAGACCCCGGCCGACCTGGCCCACCATGCCTGCCTGGGCTACCGCCGGCCCCGCAACGGGCAGATCCGGCAGTGGCGTTTTTCCACCGGCGTCTCGGCCTCGGTGCCGGACGCGGCCAGCGCCATGGTCCTGAACAGCGGCGAGGCCCAGATCGCGGCGGCGGGCGCCGGGCTGGGCCTGGTCCAGGTCGCGGAGTACTACGCCCAGCCGGCCCTCCAGGCCGGCAGCCTGGCCGAGGTGCTTGCCGGCTACAAGACCCATGCCTACGACATCTCGGTCGTGTTCCAGCAGCGCAAGCGTATTGCGCCGCGGCTGCGGGTGTTCATCGATTTCCTGGTCGCGTTGTTCGAGACGCCGCCCTGGCGGGTATTCCCCAGGAGGGTGGACAGGTGATTGACAGGCTCGGCTTTCATCATCGGGGTCCTAGCTTTGCCGGGCACCCCCATGCAACCTGTCGACTTTCCCTTGGGCATATTGTTGAACCGGCGGTGCGCCCTGGCCACGGCGGCCACCGGACTGGCCTGGACGGCGGCGGCTTCTGCTGCCGCCGCCAGGACCCCGGCCGTGCCCGATGCGCCCGGCCGCGTGGCAGGCACGCTGAACATGGTGATCCCCGCCAACGAGGGCGGCGGCTGGGACCAGACCGGCCGGACCCTGGGCGCGGCCCTGGTGGCCAGCGGTGCGGTGGGCCGGGTGCAATACGAAAACATCGGCGGCAAGGGCGGCATCACCGGGCTGGAGCGCTACACCGCCTCGTATGCATCCGACCCGGACGCGCTGTTGATCGGCGGCTTTGTGATGGTGGGCGCGGTGGCGCTGCAGCATCCGGCGGTGCGCCTGGCCGATGTCCGGCCGCTGGCCCGGCTGACCAGCGACTACCCGGTGGTGGTGGTCGCGCAGGATTCGCCGCTGCGCACCGCGGCCGACCTGGTGGCCGCCATCCGGGCCGACGCATCGGCGGTGCCGGTGGCCGGCGGTTCGGCCGGCGGCATCGACCATCTGTTCGCGGCCCTGTTGCTGCGGGCCGCCAAGGCCAGCCCCAGCCAACTGGTGTACCAGCCCTTTGCCAGCGGGCGTGAGGTGGTGGATGCGGTCACCGCGGGCAAGGCCCGGGTCGGCATCAGCGGCTACAGCGAGTTCGCCCAGGCCATCGGTGCGGGGCGCATGCGTGCCATCGGCATCGGTGCCAGGCGGCCGGTGCGTGGCATACCGTCCCTGCGCGAACAGGGGGTGGATGCCGACCTGGCCAACTGGCGCGGCGTATTCACTGGCCTGCCGGTGCCCGATGCCCGGGCGCTGCAGTGGGTGGCCGCCATCGAGCGGGCGACGCAGTCCGAGGTGTGGCAGCACGCCGTCGGCAGCAACCGGTGGGAGCCGGCCTTCAGCACCGGCAAGGACCTGGCGGACTTCATCCAGCTGGACGACTACACCACACGGGCGCTGATCTACATGCTCAAGCTGAAGGCCTGACCAGGGGACATGCTACTGTATTTAATAAACTATAGTTTATTAAAATGAAAAAACAAACTATAGTTTGTTGATGTTTTGGGTTCATGCAAGTAAACTTGTAGTCACCGCAATCGTAAAGGATAGTTGGTGGCCGCAGTACTTTCCGACATCGCCGCCGGCCTGAAGGCACGGCTGGCCGCCACCGGTCAGACGCAGGCCTGGCTGGCTGCCCAGGCGGGCGTTTCCGCCGTGACCATGGGCAAGGTGCTCGCCGGGCACGATTACCGTGTGTCGACCCTGCTGTCGATCGCCGAGCGCCTGGGCCTGGAGGTGGCGCTGGTGCCGCGCAGCCTGGCCCATGCCATCCAGGCCGGTCCTGCCGCCACGGCCACGGCCACGGCTGCGGCTGCTGCGGCGGCAGGGCCACAAGCCTCTTCTTCCGGCGCCGCCTACCGCTACCCCGTGCAGGATTCTGCCGCGGGCGGCGGTGATGCCCGTACCCTCGTGGGCGAGGCTATGGCCTGGCTCGACCTGCCCGAGCCCAAGGCTGGGCGCAAGGCCCCATGAACATCGACGTCCTGCGCATCGCCCTGGGCGACCAGCGGGTCGGCCAGCTGTTCCGTTTCCAGCCGGAGACGGCCGAGCCCATCCTCCGTTTTGTCGCCGACGAGGCTTTCGAGCGCCTGCCGCTGGCGCAGGCGCAGGTACTGTCCATCGGCATGCGGGCGGCCGATGCCGACACGCAGCGTGCGGTGTGGCGCGACATCCAGGCGCCGCACTTCAATGCGCGGCGCGTGCCCCGGCCCGGCGGCGGTGCCGATTGGCAGTTGCCCGCCTGGTTCCAGGGCCTGCTGCCCGAAGGCGTGTTCCGCGACTTCGTGGCGCGGGCGGCCGGCTGCGCGCCGGACGACCATTTCCGCATGCTGGCGGCCTGCGGCAAGGACCTGCCGGGCAAGGTATCTGCCGTATGGGAGACGGTCGAACACGCCGGCCTGCAGCGCCTGGTCACGCAGGACCAGGATGCGCTGGAGATGAACGTCACCGCCGACCCGGTGCAGGACGCCATATCGCTCTCGGGTGTGCAGCCCAAGCTGGCGGTGGTGCGGGAGGGGGACCGGTATGTGGGAAGGACCAAGCTTCAAGATACGCATGTGATCGCCAAGCTACCCGCGGCCGACCATGCACGTATGCCCCAGGTCGAACACCTGTCGCTGACGCTGGCCCAGGTGGCCGGCGTGGCCACCTGCGCCCACGCGCTGGAGCCGCTCGACCGCCTGCTGGCGGTGCACGACTACGACCTGGGCGACGAGGCGCAGCCGCACTTCCTGGCGGTGGAGCGCTTCGACCGGTCGCCGGCCGGGCGCATCCACGTCGAGACCATGGCGCAGGTGTTCGACGTGCCGCCGGCCTTCAAGTACACCCGCAGCTACCTGGAGGTCGCCGCGCTGCTGCTGCGCCTGCCGCTGTGCGGCGAGGCGGCGGTGCACGAACTGCTGCGGCGCCTGGCGGTGAACGAGCTGCTGGGCAACTTCGATGCGCACCTGGCCAACTGGGGCCTCATCTACCGCAACGGCATCGACCCCGAGCTGTCGCCGGCCTACGACATCGTGGCGCATGCGGCCTGGCTGGGCGCGGGCAGCGGCGGGCATGCGCTGCGTATCCTGCCCGAGGCGGCGGCCGGTGGCGTGCCCCAGCCGCAGTCCATCCTGCGGCCGGCCACGGTGCGGCGTTTCTGCGACCTGCTGCGCCTGCCGGTCACACCCGCAGCCACGGTGGTGCGGCGCACGGCCGCGGCCGCGCACCGGCTGTGGCCGGCGCTGATAACGGCCTCGGGCCTCACGCCGCGGCAGAAGCAGGCGCTGTCGGCCCGGTTGGCGGCGGCGCCGGGCGGGGCGCAGGGGCGGCCCAGGACAGCCTAGAACACCGCCGCCAGGTTGGTGGCGCCGAAGTTGGCGTAGTCGCCCACAGTCATGGTGATGATGCCGATGACGGCGACGTCGGCACCAGCCGAGCCGGAGAAGTCGGCCGCGCTCAGCGTGGTGCCGTTGTTGGCATTGCCGCCCGCGTTGAGTCGTACCCACGTGGAAGTCGATGATGGACGGCCGGCCCCTGTTTCCTGCCTTTGCCCCGGCATCCATGCGTTCGGCAAGGTGGAGCTTTGGCCTACGGCCGGAAGGAGATTTGACCGACGGCAGCGCTGCTCTGGCTTTGCCACCATGGATTCACGGCGGGCTCATGGAGCCGCCGGCTTTTCATGACAAGAAGGGAACGGCCCATGGCAACCGACAACTACACCGGCGTGGCGAACACGCCTGGCTCCACCACTACCACTACGGCCGCGGACACACCGGCCGCGCCGGTTACACCAGCTACGAATGGCGACTCTGGCACACCCGCGCCGAAGCCCCGCAGCAAGCGTGGTTTTGCGTCGATGGACCCGGAGGCGGTGCGCCGCATCGCCAGCCTGGGGGGGCGGGCCGCACACCGCAGCGGCAACGCCCACCAGTTCGATTCCGAGGAAGCCCGCAGCGCCGGGGCCAAGAGCCGCGGCCGCAGGAAGCCCGAGTAAGGAGAACGGCATGAACACACCACGCCATGCAAGCAGGCGGGTTGCCGCAATCACGGTGGTCGCTGCGGGTGCGGCGGCGCTGCTGCTGCTCGCCAGCTGTGCCGGTGCGGGCTTCAACACCGTGCCGGTGGCCAGCAGCGTGCCGCAGCAGACGGCACAACCACCGGCCTCGATGGCCATCAACGGCGAGGGGGCGGGCATGGGGCCGAGCACCGGCGCCATCGGCATCGGTTTCGGCACGGGTGTGGCCCGCGGCCGCGCCACGGGTGGCAGCGGCACCTGACGAGGAGCGCCCCTGCTACTTCTTCTGGCAGGCGACCTGGTAGGCCATCTTGCCGGCAAGGTCGTTCGGCGCCACCGGCTGGGTGACCTTGGCCACCTGGGTTTCGGTATCGGCCATCTTGCCATCCACCAGGGCCTGTGCGGTGATGCGCTGGCCCACCAGCGTGGGCGCCTTGGCGGCGCAGTCGTAGACCACGGTGATGAGCATGCGTTTGTCGTCTGGCAGGTCGGCCCGGACGTTGGCGCTGAAATAGTTCTTGTTGACCAGGTCCGTCACATCGGACTGGGCGCGCGAATCCACGTCGATCTGCACCGTGGGTGTGCCGGTCACGGGTTTCCAGGTTTCGGAAAAGGCGGCCAGGGGCGCAAGCAGCGCCAAGGCTAGCGGGACGATCAGTTTTTTCTGCATGCGCCCATGCTACGCCATGGCGGTAAACGCCCGGTATCAGGGTGAAATAGGGTGAAATTCCCCGGATCAGTCGTTCCAGTCGAAGGCCATCACCCTGTGTTCGCCACCGGCTTCCTTTTCCTTGGCCGTGGCGCGGATCACGCCCCAGAGGGTGTTGTGCCGGCCCTTGCCGGCGCCGGTGCCCTTGCTGCGGTCCCAGGCGATGCCCTGGCCGCGGATGTTCATAGGCAGCACCTCCACCAGTTCCAGCACCGAGCCCATCTTCGGCAGGCGCATCTTGTAGACCTCGGCCGGATCGTGGCCCGACAGGTACAGGAAACCGTCCGGGCCCCAGCTGCCGCCGGAGTTGGTCATGTCCTCGAAACGGTCGAGGATGGACTTGGGCAGCACCCAGAACTCCACCGGCCGGAAGTCGCTGGTGAGCTTGACCATCTGCGTGGCGATCTTGTAGCCGTAGGGTGTCTTGTTGGGGCCGAAAGGGCGGTCGTAGTTGGCAAAGCCCATCCACCAGAAGCCGTCGTGCCAGTCCACCCAGGTGAGCGAGCCCCAGTTGATGCCGAAGCTGTGGCTGGACAGGTGCTGGAGGGTGGCCGTGTCGAAGACTTCCAGCGAACTGGTCATGGGCCACTGCGGGTAGTTGGAGTGGGCGGCGTAGATCTTGCCGTTCTTCACCATGGCGCTGTCGAGGTGCAGGATGGGGCCTTGCTTGTCGCCCTGCCAGCGTTTGACGAGCTCGCCCGTCTTCTTGTCGTACTTGCCGATGGCCTGGTTGTCGACTGCGTAGAAGTATTTGGCGTCCACCGCCACCGCCTGGTTGGCCTCGGGGACGGTGAACTCGGCGGCCTGGGTGAGTGTGCCGCCGGCCGCAGTGAAAGAAGCGGCGAGGGCGCAGGCGCCGAGCAGCAGGGACAGCAGGGGGCGGGTTTGCAGGGAAGCGGGCATGGATTCCTCCGATTTTCGCGAAGAGTCTGCACGCGCTTCATGACAGTTCGCAGCGGAGTTACCCGGGGCCCGGGCGCGGGGCTACTTGGGGTCGGCCTTGTACCGCTCCACCACCGCGGCCACGTCGCGCCGCAGGTCCTTGGTGGCATCCGGAATGGCCGCGTTGGTCTGTGCGAACAGGAAGATCTGGAACGAGGCGTTGGTGTCCACCGAGGCGTCGTTGAAACGCCGGCCGGCCGGCGAGGTGTAGAACTTCACCGCGGCCGCCAGGTCCTTGCTGGAGAGCTTGGAGGCGTACTGGTCGGTGACGAAGGCGGCATATTTCTCGGCCGAGACGCTGGCGCAGGTGCGGGCCTGGTAGCGGGCGTACAGGACCACGATGTCGGCCCAGTACTGCGACCAGGGGGTGATGCCGCCGAAGGCGTTCTTGTCGGTGGTGAAGGTGCGGCGCGGGTCGAGGTGCGAACCGTCGAGCTTGCTGCACTGCTCCAGGAAGTCGGTGGCGATGCGGCGGGCCTGCATCAGCTCGGTCAGCTGCGCGGCGAGGGCGCGTTTGCGCACGTCGTCCCGGGCGGCGGCCTTGCTGTCCGCGCCGCCGGAGGTGTCCGTATCGGCCTTGCGGGTGTCCGGCAGCAGCTCTTCGCGGGGCGGCGCGTCGGCCGCCAGGGCGTGTGTGGTGTGCAGGCAGGCCACGGCTGCCGCCAGGGTCAACAGGGCTGGCAGGGCCTGCCGGCCGCTTGTCCATCGGTTTCGCTTCATGGGCGAACTGTAACGGCTTGCCTCAGGCGGTGGCGAGGCCCCGGACCAGCTGCATCAGTTCGGTGGCGCGCTGGAAGGTGGGGCCGGCCACCGGGTCGCGGTGCATGGTGGCCAGCGGGCCTTCGCCCAGGTACAGGCCGTCGGACATGAGGAAACTCAGGCGCACATGGCCTTGTGCGGGCGGCGGGCGCCGGCTGCGGCCCCAGGGGCCGATGCGGTCGGTGATGGTGTGCGAGGCCATCAGCAGCCGGCCCACGGCGGGCTGCAGGCCCTCCATGTGCTCGAACACCGCGGGCTTGCCCGCCGGGTCGATGTAGCGCACGGCGCCGTCGCTGTAAGCGGCCAGCACGTCCAGGCCGCCGGCCAGGGCCGCTTCGACGATGACCCCCATCAGCTGTTTGGGCGGCACTACGGGCAGGCCGTTGCGGCGCAGCCCCAGGCAGGCCAGGGCCCGCACGCGGCCTTCGGCCGAAGGGTCGCGCGCCAGCTTCATCACCGCCTGCGGGTCCACCGGCTCCTCGAACAGCACACTCTGCCAGTAGGTGGGGGTTTCGTTGCTGCGGGGAGCGAAGGCGGTGGGATCGTCGCAGAACAGCAGGTTGTAGAGCCGGTCCGGTGCCTCGCGCCCATAGGGGGCGTAGGGCGGCCCGGACACGGCCGGTCCCCGGGCGGGTTTTCCGGATGTGCCGGACTTGCCCGCGCCGAACAGGGAAAGGATTTTGCTGAGCATGCACGCGCAGTGTAGGCAATGGGTATGAAAAAGGGATGCGCCGGATGGCGTATCCGTTTTGAGAAAGGGTCAGGGGGCCTTGCCCGCCGCGGCATAGGCGTCCAAGGCCGCGCGGATGTCCGCCTGCCGCGGCTGCAGCGCCAGGCGGGCGTTGGTTTCGATGGCCTTGCCGATCTGCTCCATGGCCTGTGTGCCGCCGCCGACGACACCCTTGCCCATGCGGGCGAAGCCGTCCGCGAAGTCCTGGCGTTCGGTGGTGGACAGAGCGGTCATGCCGCTCAGGAACAACCCATGGGCCGCCTCGGCCTGCTGTTGCAGGTGGTTGTAGGCCGTGCGGTCGGAAAACGACAGCCGGTCGGCCGCCACCGCCTGCAGCGTACCCGTGCATTCCGCGCCGCCCAGCACCTGGTCCCAGTACAGCCGGCCGGCCGGGCGGTCGAAGAAGTCGGCAAGGAAGGCCCGGTCGTCCGGGCGCAGCGCGCCGAAGGCCTGCTCCAGCCGGTGCCGGTAGTCGAAGGGTACCAGCGGGCCGCTGGCCTTTTCGTAGCCGTCGAAGGCGCCGGCCACGATAGCCCGCACCCGGTCGTAGCCCGGGTTGCCGGGCGCCCATTCCGCGCCCATGTGGCGGGCGCGGCCGATGCCCTCCAGCACCACCCGCGGCGCATCCGCACGCATCTGCCGCACCAGCAGTTCGAAGGCAGCTTCGGTGCAGGCGGGGGGCGTGCGGCCGAGGATACGGTCGACGGGCGAGGCCGAGGAGAGTGGCAAAGCGGGGAGGGAGGGGGCAACGAGCGCCGATGGATCGCCCTCCGGTGTCTGGGCCTGCGCCGGGGGAAACAGCAGCGTGGCCGACAGCAGGAGGGCCGCGGGGCGAAGGGCAAGGGGAGCGGGCATGGCGCATTGTGCTGCCCGCGCAGGGGCCCGGGGCATCCGCCAGTCCCGCCCGGCGCGCCGCCGGCCGGCCCGCTTGACGCCGGCCGGCCGTGTTCGTATTATCCAATCCAGTTAATTAACCAGCAGGTAAAATACGCGTGAACCCCGATCCCCTCAGCCTTGTCTTCATGGCCCTGGCCCACCCGGCCCGGCGCGCCATGCTGGCCCGGCTGGGGCGGGGCGATGCATCGGTGCAGGAACTCTCGCGCCCGCTGGGCATGAGTGCGCCGGCCATCACCAAGCACCTCAAGGTGCTGGAGCGCGGCGGCCTCATCAGCCGGGGCCGCAATGCACAGTGGCGGCCCTGCCGGCTGGAGCGCAAACCCATGCACGACGCCTGCACCTGGATCGACGAGGTGCGGGCCATGACCGAGCAGCGCTTCGACCGGCTGGAGGCCTACCTGCAGCAGTTGCAGGCTCCGCCGCCAGAACCTGCGCCGGCCTCGGCCGCCGCCAGGAAAACCACCGCCAAAGCCGTCCGCAAGACAAGCCGTACCCCTGCCCGCACATCCTCCCCACCGAAAGGAAGCTGACCATGCCCCAAGCCACCCCCTTCACCATCACACGCACCTTCGCTGCGCCGCGCGCCCTGCTCTGGCAGGTGCAGACCGAGCCGGCCCACTTGGCCCAGTGGCTCAGCCCCGAGGGTTTCCGCAGCGTCCATGCGGCCATGGACTTCCGGGTGGGCGGCACCTACCACTACGGGCTCGAAGGGCCGGGCGGCATGCAGATGTGGGGCAAGCAGACCTTCCGCGAGATCGTGCCGCTGGAGAAGATCGTGTACATCCAGTCCTTCTCCGACAAGGACGGCGGCCTGACGCGCCACCCCATGGCCGCCACCTGGCCGCTGGAGATGCTGGCCACCACCACCTTCGAGGACGCCGGCGACGGCAAGACCAAGCTGAGCGTCAGCTGGCAGCCCTACGCGTCCGACGAGGCCGGCAACGCCACCTTCGACAGCGCGCGCCCCGGCATGGAGATGGGTTTCGGCGGCACCTTCACCAAGCTGGAGGCTTACCTGGCGCAGTTGCAGGGCTGAGAGTGATCGCCAGTGGATGTTCCCCGTGATGGAGGGGGATATCTTCTGGATTCACAGACAAAGCCCAAATTGGCGGATTCAGGGCCTTCACCGTGAAGCCCACGCGGCTACTCAGGATCGCCAAACGTCAGGTGCGCCCACATGCGTTGCTCAACGCGCCCATTCCAGTCTGCGCGTCTGGATGCTTCCTCGGCGGTTAATTGTGGCGCTTGGGCCTCCAAACCTGAAGCTAGCGCGGCAAGCTCGATCCGGCACATATCCTCCAGATAAACGGCGAGCGACACCGCCCGTGCCATGTTGGCCGCAACCACAACTGCGCCGTTTCCCCGAAGAATGATTCCTGCGTTCGAGCCAAGGGTTGCCACAGCTTCTGCCGCCAACTCTTCCGTTCGAATTAGCTTTACGTCGTTCCAGAAGGCCGGTGCTGGATAAAAGAACGCGCTCAAACCATGCCGAAGCTTCGGGGGCTGTCCAAGAACGGACATGGTGAGCACGTCTCGAGGGAAAACGCGACAAACCGCCCCGACATCCGGCCGCGTCCGGTAAATGTGCTGGTGGAGCCGTACTTCGCCCAACACCCCCGCGGGGAGATCACCATTGATGGGCACCAGAACGCCGGGTTCTCCTGGCAGGATTGTCCCCATCGCCTTTGATGCGCACACGAGCAGTTCGGCATCGCTCAGACGCACTGAGCAGTGGCCATATGCGCCCACCAAGCCGGCCCGAGCGAGGCCCCGGGCGGCTTTCCTGACCTCGATCTCCGCCTCGGGCCGGCTCAACAAAACGGGATGATCGCTCATGCGGTGCTGGCACAAAAGTTCTTACGGACTGTGTTCGTCAACGTTCCGATCCGCTCGACGTTCACGCTGACGACTTCGATCTTCCCAACATGCACGGTGCCTTCACACGTGCGAAATCTAGCGATCTTCATCTTTCTTCCCCGGTTACGTTATTCGGGCTTCACACCGGCGGCGACCGCTGTGCTCTTCCATTTGGTGAACTCCGTGCGGACCAAGGTGGCGAATTCAGCCTGACTCAAGGCTCCCACTTCGGCTCCGGTGTCCGTCAGGCGCCGCCGAACGGCGGGGTTGGCCAACACCTTTGCAACGTCTCCGTGGAGTTTCGAAAGTAATGCAGGCGGGGTGCCGCGGGGTGCAAAAAGGCCGAACCAGACGCTTGCCTCGAAGGTGCGCAGATCCTTGCCGATGGGCGGCGCGTCTGGCAACCCGGAGAAAGCGCCTTTCGAAGCGACTCCGAGTACTTTTACCTTACCTGTGAGGGCGAGCGGGCGGATGGTGCTGGCGCCGCTGATGCCGACCTGCAGATGCCCTCCCATGACGTCCGTTGCCATCGGGCCGAAGCCCTTGTACGGCACGTAGGTCATCTTGGTTCCGGCCAGTTGGTTGAAGAGATACCCAACGAAAGCACCGGTTGCATCCGGTGCACCGAACGAGACGCCCCCAGGGTTGGAATTGCTGTAGGACACCAGGTCGTCGATGTTCTTGATGGGCAAACCAGGATTTACAAAAATCGCCGCCGGCGTCTGCGAGACAAGGGATACGGGCACAAGCTCGCTGTCCTCATAGGGCATGCGCGCTATCAAGTTCGGCAGCACCGTAAAGGAGGCTGACGTCATCAACAAGGTATAGCCATCTGCCGGCGCCTTGGCGACAAACCGAGTACCTATCAGCGTGTTGGCCCCTGGCTTGTACTCAACGATGACCGGGCGCCCCCACAGCTCCTGTAAGGCCTCCCCGACCGTTCGTGCGTTGGTGTCGACCGCCCCGCCAGGTGCGGCAGGGACGATAAGAGTGACCACTTTTGTGGGGAAGTCCTGGGCTCGAGCGGCTGAGAGCAGGCCTCCAAGCAACAAAAGTGAGGCGGTGAGGCAAGGCAGCAATCGCACGGTTGGCTCCTATGTTTCGTATAGCGTACTAGTTGTCCACATGATAATACCATAGTTGGTAAGGTGCAAGTCCAACTTGCACATAGGGTCAAGAGCTGCCAAGTGCTTGACTAGTTCAAATCATAAAACTACAGTTCGGACACATGGTCCACCAGGAGATACTAATGCCAGAGCTTGTTTTTCACCGACCCGATAAGGCTCCCCGCATGGTCGAGGACGACGCCGATGCCGGCTCGTTCCGCGTCCATCGCGGGGTGTTTGTGGGGTCCGACGTGCTGGCAGCCGAGCGCGCCGCAATTTTTGACAAGTGCTGGCTTTATGCGATGCACGAATCTGAGCTGGCAAAGCCAGGCGACTTCCTGGCGAGGAAGGTGGGCGGCAAGCCCTTGCTGTTCGTTCGAGACCGGGCTGGAGCGATTGGAGGGTTTTTCAACGCGTGCCCGCATCGCGGTATGACGGTGTGCCGGGAAAAGTCGGGGACGGCGCGGAACTTCAGCTGCTTCTATCACGGCTGGACTTTCGACCTGCAGGGGAAGCTGATCGCTCTGCCCGACTCCCCCGGCTACGCCGACGGTAGTGATCTATCCGGAAAGGGCCTGCGGGCTGTCCCCCGCATGGAGACCTACCGCGGGCTGGTATTTATCAACTATGACGTGACTGCGTGTTCGCTGTCCGACTACTTGGGCAACGCAAAAGAGTACATCGATCTGATGCTCGACTTTGGCGGTGATGATGTGGACCTCGCCCCCGGGCAGCAGCGGTATTCGATCCGGTCCAACTGGAAGCTGCTGGTCGAAAACAGCATCGACGTGTACCACGCCCACAGCACCCATAACCGGTACTTCAACAAGTTTCTCCCCGATATGGGCCTGCCGGCCAAGACGTGGTTGAACGTGAGCGATCAAGCACCTGGGACAGCGATTGCGCTCGACAACGGCCACTCGGTTGCAGAGACGATGGTGCGTTCCGGCCCGCTGATGAAAACGGCCGCCACGGAACTCGCCGAGGTGCGTCAGCGCCTGGTCGAAAAGTTTGGCGAAGAACGCGCCGCGCGCATCGCAGACTTTGGCCGAAATCTTTTGATTTTTCCGAATCTGCTCTTCATCTCCACGTGGCGCACCATCCGAACCATCTACCCGGTCGAGCCCGGATATATGGAGGTGGACGCCTGGGCCTTCCTCCCACGAAATGAAAGTACGGAACTGAAAAAGCTCCGAATGGATAACTTCATCTCGTTCCTCGGCCCGGCAGGTTTCGGCACGCCAGACGATGTCTCCGGCTTGGAAAGCTGCCAGCGCGGGTTTTTCGAGGGCACCGACACGATGTGGTCAGACATCTCGCGCGGCATGCACCGCACCCCGGTGGCTGCGGACGAGTTGCAGATGCGGGCGTTTTGGCGGCGGTGGCAGCAGATGCTCGATGGAGGTGGGCCGTCGACTTCGTACGGCGACGTGGCTCAGTCGGAGCATCAATGTGATGCGGCATCCAGCGAAGGAGGTTGCCATGGTTGAGACATTGAACGAATTGAACATCGCACAAAACCGCTCTTCGAGCACCGAAGCCTGGGACAGAAAGGTTGCCCAGTTCTTCTACGAGGAAGCCGCTTTACTGGACGAATGGAAGCTTGACGACTGGGTCAGGATGCTCGCTGCGGACGTCCGTTATCGAATTCCGCCGCTCGACCTGCCGGATGCCGCGCCCGGCGAGGCGCTGTACCTTATCGATGATGACCGGCAGCGTCTTGAATCGCGGGTTCGCCAACTGATGGGCAAGACCGCCTGGGCTGAAACTCCCCGCTCCCGAACCCGCAGGCTGGTTACGAACGTAAGGGCCGGGGTCAGTGCGACGGGGGAAGTTTCAGGATTCGCAAATTTTGCAGTGTGGCGTTTCCAGTTCGACAACACGGACGTGTATGTCGGACGGTACGAGTATCGGTTCAACGTGGCCGATGGAGAACTGCAGCTGGTTGAGCGGAAGGCCGTGCTCGACCTAGAAGCCCTTCGCCCACACGGCCGTATCAGCTTCATTCTGTAGAACCATGATCCGCTTCAAAAAAATCAGCCGGGTAGACCTTTACGTCACCAATCTGCCGAAGTCCGCTGCGTTTTACCGGGACATCGTCGGTCTCCAGCCGGTGGATACCGGAGACGCGAACACGGCTTCGTTTCGCTGCAGCAACGATTTCGTGTCAGTGCGACTGCTGCCGGCGCCGAAGGCCGGCCTCTGCGCGGCAGCATGGGAGCTGGAAGATGACTCTCAGTTCGCCCCCCTCGAGGCAGCACTGGAACATTCGAATACGTCCTTTGAAGAGATCCAGTCTTCAGAGTGCGCGGTGCTTCGCATCAAGCGAGGCATCCGGGCCAAGGACCCGTTGAACGGTGCCGTACTCGAATTCTTCACGCTGGATGCCGGTACCGACTACCAGTTCACCTCCACGTCAGCAAACATTCTTCAGCTCGGACACGTTGTGTTTGCCACGCCGAAGTACGAACAGAGCGTTGCGTACTTCGAAAGGGTTCTCAACTTCGCGCGATCTGATGCCGTGGAAAACTCCATCACCTTTATGCGCAGTTTTCCTAACCCGTTCCATCACGGCATAGGGGTTGCCAAGGCGGACACACCGCATTTTCATCACCTGAACTTCATGGTTCAGGACATCGACGATGTCGGGCGCTTGAACACGCGCCTGAAAAAAGCCAACGTGCCTATCGTCTACGGCCCGGGTAGGCATCCGATTTCCACCAGCGTATTTCTCTATTTCCTCGATCCAGATGAAATGACGCTGGAATACAGCTATGGCATGGAGACGTTTCCGGAGGAAGGGTCGCGAGCACCGCGCCTGTTGCCCAGAGTACCGGAGTGGAGTGACGCGTGGGGGTCGGAACCGACCTCGAATTTCGGAAAGGTAGGTGTACTGTGACTGTAGCTGTGCATGAATCTGCTCCAGGAGAGGTCAAGGTAGCGTCACGGCGCTTCGATGGCCAGGCCGTGATCGTTACAGGCGCCGCCAAAGGGGTTGGTATCGCGCTCGCAAGGCGCTTTGCCCAGGAGGGTGCCCACGTCTTGGTTGCCGACATCTCCGAGGAAGGTGCCGAATACAGCGCGAAAAAACTAAGCGCGGAAACCGGGCAAAAGGTGATCGCGTTCGCCGGCGATCTCAGCGCCCCAGGCGTGGCTGAACGCATGGTGGAACACACGATCCGCGCTTTCAGCCGCATCGACGTGCTTGTCAACAATGCCGCGGCCCTCATTCGCATGCCGCTGGTGGACTTCACAGAGGATTTGCTGCAGCAGGCGGTGGATGGAAATGTCTGGACCACCTTGCGCTGTTCCAAGGCCGTCATCCCATCGATGCAGGGTCAAAAATACGGGCGCATCGTCAACGTCGGTGGAGAGGCCTGGCGCACGGGCACCCCTTTCCATACATTGCTCGGTGGTGTGGGCAAAGGGTCGATGATCGGCTTGACGGCCACCCTCGCGGGCGAGTTGGCTGAACATGGCATCACTGCGAACTGTGTCTCCCCAAGCGCCATCCAGGTGATCGCTTCGGATCAAGGCGCGACACCGAGCGCCCCGAATCACGTGTGGAATCCTCCTGCGGTAGTTGCCGAGCTCGCCCGCATTGCTGCGGCCCGGGCGTACGGTATCCCGCGCTCCGCCCACCCGAGTGAGATCGCCGCGGCGGTGGCGTTCCTTGCTTCTCCGGAAGCGTCCTTCATTACCGGCCAGCACCTCGGTGTTAGCGGTGGCCGTGCGATGCTTTAGGGGCGAAACATGCAAAAGGTAAAAGTCTCCGCGGTCAGGAAAGAGACGCCTGACATAGTCTCCCTCGACCTGCGGCCTGTCAACGGGGAGATGCTTCCTCCGGCCGGCCCAGGCTCTCACGTAGATGTGCTGATCCAGGGGAGTGCGTCCGGGAAGGTGCAGCCCATGGTGCGGCAGTACAGCCTCTGTCAGTCGCCCGCCGAGACTGACCTCTATCGGATCGGCGTCAAACTGGAGGCGGCATCCCGCGGCGGGTCAAAGTGGGTCCATGAGCAAGTGCGTATCGGGGACATCATCGAGATAGGCGAAGTGCGCAACAATTTTTCGCCCGCAAAAGAGGCGGGTTTTCACTGCCTGATTGCCGGTGGCATCGGCATCACGCCCATGCTTAGCATGGCCCAGCACCTCTCCGCTGAGGGCGGGGACTTCCAGTTGGAGTATTTCGCCCGCTCCATTGAACATGCGGCATATGCCGCTGTCCTTCAAGCGTCCGATTTCAAGGACAAAGTCCGGTTCCACCTCGGTCTCGACGTTGACCAAACTAGGCGAGCTGTCGGCGAGTTGGTTTCTGCCCCACCGCGCAATGATGCACACCTCTATGTGTGCGGCCCTGCGCCGTTCATGGGCCTCGTCGAGGCTGCCGCAAGTAAAAACTGGTTGCCCAGCACAATCCATCGAGAATTTTTTGGTGCTGCTACCGGCGATGTGGCCGCTGATGCAGGTTTTACGATCCGCCTTGCCCGTTCCGGCCAAGAACACCATGTTGCGTCTGGTCACAGTATCGTCCAGGTGCTTGAGAGGGTGGGTATACCGATCGAGACCTCCTGCAGGCAGGGCGCATGTGGCACCTGCATGGTAGGCTTGCTAGAAGGTAACCCAGACCACCGCGATAGCTATCTTCTGCCAGAAGAGATAGCCGAGGGGCGCTGCATTATTACCTGCGTCTCAAGATCGAAATCTCCAGTCCTTGTGCTCGATCTGTAGAGGGAATTCGTGCCGCCTCGGCTTTTTCTGAAGAAGGGCGGTTACGCTCCTGCGTAACCAGCGGACCGTGAAACTTGTAGAGTTGCACTGATCAGTTCCGGTATTAACTTAGCTCTAACAGAAGCGTTCATTCGCATCTCGGGGCCGACGATGGATATTGCACCAATGACTTCAGCCTGATAACCAAATATGGGTGCCGCGAGAGACAGTGCCCCAGTTAACACCTCACCCGTGGCAGCAAAGTACCGCTCGTTCCGAATAAGCTTAATGTCACTCAAAAGTTTACGTCTTTCTACCTCGGGAGTGGACGCCACGGCATTTTGAATCTGCGCCTCACCGCCAAAGGCAAGCATCACTTTTCCGGCGGCACCCACGGTAAGCGGCGCGAGGTATCCAATTTCCCTGTTATAAGACAGCGGTTTTGTACTTTTCAACTGATGGACCAGCATGCGGTTGTCCCGCCCGTGGGCGACGAAAAGCATGATTGTTTCGTCGCACACCTTGTGCAATTGCTCTATGGCGGGCAGAGCAATTTCCACAATGTTAAATGAATTCTGCCAGGCACTTGAAAGTGCAAGAACCTTGGGGCCAAGTCGATATCGTCTGGGGTCGCCAAACCATTCAATAAGTCCCTTCTGCTCTAAAGCAGCAAGCATTCTATACAGTGTCGGCCGCGGCAATTCAAGGCGTTGCTGTAGTTCCCCTATACCCATCACAGGCGAGTCAATGAAGGCTAAAATAATGTCGATCGCTCGATCTACGGACCTTACTGACTTCGTAACCATATGACCTTTTCTTAAGGGGCTAAAGACTTCGTCGGAATTATATACAATCTTCTGATATGCCGTGCGTGCGAAATAAGAAAATCAATTTCATCAATGGGTAACTGCGGCTAGGCGGAAAAATAAGTCGGCCGCCTTGAATAATTCAACTCCCGAGCTAAAGGCAAGCTGACCATGGTTCGATCTCTTTGTTGCTGACGACGCAAGTCTCAGCATGTAGCTCTACGCGTCTTTGCGCAAGCTACGATGTGGAAGACCAGCCCGCCTGGTTGGAGCGGCGACCATGGTGTCTCGTGCGGCTTACGGCCTTCTCCGGCACGCGGGGACACGCGTCCCTACGCGTCCTTGACGAAGTTCGACAGGATGCCGACCTTGCTCACCTCGATCTCGCACACGTCGCCCGGCTTCATGAAGATGGGCGGGGTGCGCTTGAAGCCCACGCCGCCGGGGGTGCCGGTGACGATCACGTCGCCGGGCAGCAGGGTGCAGAACTTCGACAGGTACTCGATGATTTCCGGAATGCTGAAGATCAGCAGGTCGGTGGTGGTGCGCTGCAACTCCTCGCCGTTCAGGCGGGTGACCATGGTCAGCACCTCGCCGTCGGCGATCTCGTCGCGCGTCACCATCCAGGGGCCGAAGCCGCCGGTGCAGTCGAAGTTCTTGCCCGGCGTCCACTGGCCGGTGTGGCGCTGCCAGTCGCGCACGGAGCCGTCGTTGTAGGGCGCGTAGCCGGCGATGTAGCTCCACGAGTCGGCCTGCGAGATGCGGCGGCCTTCCTTGCCGATGACGATGGCGATCTCGCCCTCGTAGTCGAAGTCGGTCGATTCCTGCGCCGGGCGCCACAGCGCCTGGCCATGGCCGACCTGCGAAGTGGGCACACGGATGAAGATGGGCGGCTGCGCCGTTTCTTCGCGGCCGGCTTCCAGGCGGTGGGCGTGGTAGTTCAGGCCCACGCAGAAGATCTTGTCGGGCTGCGGAATCACCGGCAGCAGGTGCAGCGAGCCGATCGGCACGCCGCCGGTGGCGGTGGCGGCGAAGGCGCGCACCTCTTCCACCGCGTCGGCGTCCAGCACGTGGCGCAGGGTGGGGTACTTGGCGCCGAAATGGGTGCCGGCGTCGACCACGCCGCTGTCGGTGGCGACGCCCCAGGTGGGTTCGCCGTTGACTACGAAGCTCAGGAGTTTCATTGCATGTCCCGGTTGCAGGTTGTTGTGTGCAGGGTTGAGGTCTTGTTATTGCAAGGTTTATTTGCCCGCGCATCCTACGCGGAAACCGGCCCGCCGGTCCGGCATTTCGTCAGCCCGGCATTTCCATGCGCTGGCGGGTTTCCGCCACCCAGTCCTCACGCGGGCGGAAGCCCGGCAGGCTGCGCACCAGCTGCTCGGTCCAGGCCATCAGGGCCTCGTCGCTCTGCGCCAGGTCGATACGCTCGCGGCAGGGCTGGCTGCAGTACCAGGGGGTGTCGATGAAGACCTCGATGCGGTTGCCCTCGGGGTCGCGGAAATACACCGAGATGGCGTTGCCGTGTGTCACCGGCGACACCTGCGACACCTTCTCGCCCTGCAGGGCGGCGTGGAACAGGCGCAGCGTGCCCAGGTCGGGCACCTTGAACGAGATCTGGTTGACGATGTTGAAACCCAGGTCGGCCGGCCGGCCCTTGGCCAGCACCAGCTGGTGGTGCTCGGTCGGGTCGCGGCTGAGGAACACCAGGTCCACCGGCGAGCCGGCCGGGCCCATGCTGCCGCGGTCGTTGATGGTGAAGCCCATCACCCGCGCATAGAAGTCCTCCATCAGCGCGATGTCGGTCACAAAGAGGCCGATGTGGCTGATGGACAGGCGCAGCGCGCGGGTGGGCGAGGTATTGGGGGGCAGGGCGGCAGTCATCATGGGCGTTCACATGGGCGTTCACTGGCGCTCGATATGGCGGCTGGCCACGATGCCGCGGAACTTGGCGATGTCGCGCTCCATGCGGGCGCGGGTGTCTTCGGGGCTGGACCAGGTGGCGCGCTGGCCCTGCTCCTGCATGCGCCCGGCGATCTTCGGGTCTTCCAGCACCAGCTTCACTTCCTGGTTGATGCGGGTGACGATCTCCGGCGGCGTCTTCGCCGCGCAGGCGATGGCCAGCCACGACTCGTACTGCAGGCCGGGGTAGAACTCACCGAGCGTGGGCACGCCCGGGAACTGGTCGCTGCGCGCCGGCGAGGTGACGGCCAGGGCGCGCATCTTGCCGCCCTTGACCTGCACCGAGGTGGCGGCGGCGCTGTCGATCATCACGTCGACCCGGCCCGACAGCACCTCCACCAGCGGCCCGGCACCGCTGCGGAAGGGCACGTGCAGGATGTCGGTGCCCGACTCGCCCGCCACCAGCTCGCCCACGAAGTGGTAGGCCGAGCCGATGCCCACGCTGCTGTAGGTCATCTTGCCCGGCTCGGCCTTGGCGCGGCGGATGAAGTCGGCAAAGTCCTTGATCGGCGAATCCATCGCCACCGACAGCACGATGGGGTAGACCGACAGGGTGGAGACGAAGGCCAGGTCCTTCAGTGTGTCGAAGGGCAGCTGCTTCATGATGGCCGCCTGCGTGGCGGCGGCGCTGGACAGCAGCGTCCAGGTCATGCCGTCGGGCGCCGACTTGGCCGACACGTCGGTGGCCATGGTGCCGCCGGCGCCGGCCTGGTTCTCCAGGATGAAGGGCTGGCGCAGCGTGGCGGTGAGCTGGTTGGCCACCAGCCGCCCGGTCATGTCGCTGCCCGAGCCCGGCCCGCCTGAGATCACGAAACGGATCGGGTGCGACGGCAGCCAGCCGCCGGCGGCCTGGGCCAGCAGGTCGGTGGGGAGCAGGGATGCCAGCGCCGCGGCGGGCGCGAGTGCGCTGAAGCCGCGCCGGCTGAGCCGGGGGAACTGCGAGGGGGCCATGGGTGTGTCTCTTTCTCTCTTGTGGAAATGCCGCGTCTGCGCACGACACCGGAATGGTAGGGTGTCGTGCCGCGGCTACGCATACCGAATGGGTATGGTGGTGATATGCGCCGGTGACATGCGTGGCATGATTCCCGCACAAAAATACGATGCCGCCGTGAATACACCACCGAGACAAGGACCGCCATGACCTCCCTCGCCCCAGACCCCTTCAAGGCCCGCCAGCGCGCCACCTTCACCGCCAAGGTCAGCAAACGCGAGGAGTGGGTACGCCTCGACATCACCGGTGCGGGCAACCTCAAGGGCCTGCTGGTGGCCGAGCATGCCTACGCCAACGGCGTGCGGTCCGAGCACGCCCGGCACTGCTATTTTTTCCCTGAACTCATCGTTGACCCGGGCGATGTGGTGATCGTGCATTCCGACGAGGGCAAGTACCGCAGCGACAAGAACGGCGAGCGGGAAATGCACCACTGCTACTGGGGCGCGCGCAAGGTGTGGAGCGACAGCGCCGGCATCGCCGCCTTCTACTGGAGCCGGCTGTTCGGCGAGGTCAACGCCAGTTGATGCGCTGGCGCCGCAGGGTCACCACTTCCCGTACTCCGCCACGATCCCCCTGAACAGCGCGTCGCGCTCCGCGCCGAGGTGATTGCCGCTGGCGTCGCCGGAGGCGTCCTTGCCCACGGCGGTGTGCACCACCACCAGGTGCAGCGCCGGGTCCACCAGGATGGCCTGGCCGTAGACACCCAGCAGGGCGAAGTGGCGCTGGCTGCCGGGCATCAGCCAGGTCTGCCAGCCGTAGCCGGCGTAGCTGCTGCCGTGGTAGGGCATGCGGCCGGGGCGGAAGGCCTCGGGCTGGCGGGTGGCGTCGGTCATGTCGAGCAGGTGCTCGCGCGACACCACCTGGGTGGCGCCGGCCGGGCCGTCCACCCGCCCGTCGTTGGCCATCATCGTGCCCAGGCGGGCGTAGTCGCGTACCGTGGCGTTGAAACCGCCCTGCGCCAGTTCCACCCCGTCCACCGGGTTGAGCAGCAGGGCGGCCGACGCCTCGGCGCCCAGGGGCTGCCAGATCTTCTGCGCCAGGTAATCGCACAGGCTGCGGCCGGTGGCCGCGCGCAGCACCAGGCCCAGCACCTCGGTCTGGGCGCCGGCGTAGTTGAACACCTGGCCTTCCTCGGCCGCACGCTCGCTCACGCTGCGCGCGGCCTGCACGATGCCGGCGCGCCGCGCCACGGCGTTGAAACGCGCGCGGTCGTCCTGGGGCGAGTAGTCTTCCACGTAGCGCGCACCCGAGGCCATACGCAGCAGGTTCACCAGGCGCGTCTCGCCGTACAGGCTGCCTTTGAGTGCCGGCACGTAGATGGCGGCGGTGTCGTCGAAGGAGTGGATGAAGCCTTCCTCCTGCGCCTTCACCAGCGCCAGCGCGGTGATGGTCTTGGTCATGGAGTTGGCCAGGAAACGCATGGCCGGCGTGCGGCCGTAGCTGTAGCGCTCGGCGACCACTACGCCGTCCTTCAGCACCAGCACCGCGGTGGCGCGCTGGTGCTGCAGGTAGTCGTCCAGCGTATAAGCCTGGCCGCGGAAGCGGTAGTGGAAGGCGGTTTCGGGGTCGGCTTTCGGCAGGGGCAGCGGCTGCGCCGCCGGGGGCAGGGCGCAGGCCGGGGCGATGCGGTCCATGGCGCTGAAGGAGCCGACCAGGTAACGCTCCTGGTAGGCCTGGGCCAGGGTGCGGCCGGCCGGGTAGCCGTCGGCCTTGCCCAGCGCATCTTCGTCGGGGGCGGCGTGCGCGGCGCCGGCCAGCAGCAGGGCGGCGAGGGTCAACAGCAAAGCCGCGGGTGCCGGCAATAGCCGCCCGCAATCGATTTCCTGAAATATATCATTACATGGTTTAGTCATGCTGTGACCTAATAGTTGAAAAATCGCAGGTAAACCCTCGGCGGATGCGCCGGACCGGCGCATAGCCTTGCGTGCCTGGGTCCACGCCATTCCGGCCAGGGACCCGACATCAGGAGCTTGAGCATGGGACTTTTCTGGGCGATTTTTTTTGGCTTCGTGGCCGGCCTGCTGGCACAAGCGTTGCGGCCGGGTGGTAAACAATCCGGCCTGCTGGGCTATATCGTGCCCATCATCGCCGGCATGGCGGGGGCCTTCCTCGCCAACCGCGCAGGCCGGGCCATGGACCTGTACCCGCCCAACCAGCTGGGCGGCTTCGTCGCGGCCATCGTGGGTGCCGTGGTATTGCTGGCCGCCTGGGGCTACCTCACCCGCAAGAGCGGCCGCCAGCTGACGCGCGGCTAGAGCCTGTCGGCCTGAGTCGCTGCCATGCCGGCTGTGCCTACTTCAGCTGGTCGGCCACCTTGTCCAGCCCGGCCTGCACGCAGCCGTCGTCCACGCCGGGCGAGCCCGACACGCCGATGCCGCCGATCACCTCGTTGCCGGCCTTGATGGGAATGCCGCCGGGAATGGCGATGACGTTGGGCAGGGTGAGCTGCTGGCGCACCAGCGGGTTGTTGTCGGTGTAGCGCTTGGTGTACTCGGTGGTGGGGATCTTGAACACCAGGGCGGTGTAGGCCTTGCGGCGGGCGTTTTCCTGGGTGTGGCCGGCGGCGTTGTCGCCGCGGATCGACACCTGGGTATTGCCGGCGCGGTCGACCACCACGGCCGACACCGCATAACCCTCGGCCTTGCAGAAGTCGATGGCCGTCTGCGCCAGCAGCACCGCGGTGGCGGTCGGCAGGTCGTGGCGCACCAGCAGTTCGGCATGGGCCGGCGCGGCCAGCAGGCCGAGCAGGGCGGCGCAGTAAACCGCCGTGGCGCCAAGGGCGGAAATCGTGCGGAGGTGCCGGGGCAGGTTGGAAGGCATGCGGATTCCTGGTTGTGGGGGGATCTGGGGGCGCATGCTACGCCGGAGTGGGAAAACAGGTGTGACAGGCCCGCGCGGGGCTGGGCGCGCCGCCCTGCGCTGCCCCGTGCCGCGCCGCAGGCACCGCAGGCGCCGCCGGTCTCAGCCGCGGACGATTTCCACCGCCGGATCGCCCTGCGGCGGCCCGCAGGCATCCTCGCCGGTACTGCCGAATTCCTCCCGCGCCACCGCCAGGAAATCGCGCACCAGCACCGAGGTGGCATCGGCCCGCGCCATGGCGCACACCTCCGACAGGCGTGCGCCCTGGATGGGACGGAACACCAGCGCACCGCCGTCCCCCGACCCTTGTTGCCCCTGCATGCCCTGCGGCAGGATGGCAAACCCCAGCCCCGCGGCCACCATGTCGGCCAGTGCATGGATGGCGTTGATGTAGCACAGCACGTCGGGCACAAACCCGGCCTCGGCGCAGATGGCCTGCACCTTGTCGTGCACCGCGGGTGCGGTCTTGGGGGAGCACATCAGCATCGGCTCGGCCTGCAGGGCGGCGGCGGTGATGCGCGGCAGCGTGGCCAGCGGGTGGCCGTGCGGCAGCACCAGGCACATGGGCTCGCGCTGCAGCAGCACGGAGCTGGTGCTGAGCCGGTGCTGCGGCTCGCGCACCAGCGCCACCTGGATGCTGCCGTCGTCCAGCGCGGCATACAGGGCGATCGAACTCATGTCCGTCAGCGCCAGGCGCACACCCGGCCGCCGCGCCCGCCAGGCGCGTACCAGGCGCGGCACGATGGCGCGGCCGGTGCTGCCCACAAAACCCACCGCCAGCGTGCCCGCCTCGCCGCGCGCCACGCCGGCCACGTGCTGCGCCGCGTCGTCCAGCAGGCCCAGCACCTTGTGGGCATAGACCAGCAGTGCGCGGCCGGGTTCGGTCAGCGCCACGCCGTGTTTGCCGCGCTGGAACAGTTCCACCTGGAGTTCTTCCTCCAGCTTGCGGATCTGCAGGCTCAGCGGCGGCTGCGAGATGTGCAGCCGCTCGGCCGCGCGGGTGAAACTGAGCTCCTCGGCGACGGTGGCGAAGTAGCGGAGATGGCGAAGGTCCATGGCCCCCGAGCGTACCCCGCCCGCGGCCCGCCGCGCACGGCTGGCCGACCCGTTGTCAGTCCTTGCCGGCCATGCCTTGCCGCTTACACCTTGCCGCTCAGACCTTGCCGCTCAGCCCTTGCCGTTCTCCACCCACCACGACGGCAGCTGCGTGCTGTCGGCATCGCCCAGGCCGCCCGACTGCGAGGCGCGGTCGAAGCAGCCCAGCGCGGCGGCCGTCACCGGCAGGGTGCCGTAGCCCAGGCCCTGGGCCTCTTCGATCATGGTGCGCAAGTCCTTGCGGATGGCGTCCACGTTGAACTGGGTGCCGCCCGGCGGCTTGCCGGCCAGCACCTCGGCCAGCACCGGGGTGCGCAGGCGCAGGGCGTTGGGTGCGCCGGAGGTCTCGCCGAAGATGTCGAGCAGGCGGGCCGGGTCGAGCTTCAATGGTGCAGCCAGCGCCAGCGCCTCGCCGAAGGACTGCCAGAACACCAGCAGCGGCAGGTTGATGGCCAGCTTCAGGCTGGCACCCGCGCCGTTGGGGCCCACGTGTTCGACGCGCCGGCACATCTGCTCCAGCACCGGCCGGGCGCGGGCCACGTCGGCATCGGCCCCGCCGACCATGCCCAGCAGCTTGCCCTCGCGCGCCGGGCCCACGGTGCCGCCGACCGGGCATTCGACCATGGCGCCGCCGCGCGCCGCCACCCGGGCCGCCAGCTCGACCTCGGTATGCGGGCGCACGGTGCTCATCTCGACGAAGAGTTTGCCGTCCAGCGGCACGCTCAGCACGCCGTCGGCACCGCCGAAGGCCGCCTCGATGGCCGCCGCGTCAGTGAGGATGGAAATGACCAGCTCGCTGGCCTGGACCAGCGCGGCCGGCGTGGCCGCGACGGTGGCCCCGCGCTCACGCAGCGGGGCGGTCTTGTCGACCGAGCGGTTCCATACCTGCAGGGTGTGGCCGCAGTCCAGCAGGCGCTGGCCGATGGCCGCGCCCATGCGGCCGGTGCCGATGATGCCGATATGCATGTCAGCGTCCCTTGGCCTTGGGGGTCTTGATCTTGAGCAGCTTCACCGCGTTCATGCCGCCGATCAGCTCCCGGTCGGCCTTCGACAGGCGCTTGACCTGCTTGATCAGGCCCAGCGGGTCTTCCTCGCCCATGTCGTAGGGGTAGTCGGTGCCCAGCATCACATGGTCGGCACCGAAGCGGTCGATCAGGTGCTTGAGCATCTGCGGGTCGAAGGTGATGGTGTCGAAGTAGAACTTTTCCAGGTAGCTCGACGGCGGCCGCTTGATGTGGGTGCGGCAGTCGGCCCGGGCACGCCAGGCGTGGTCCATACGCGCCCAGTAGTGGGCGATGTAGCCGCCGCCGTGGGCGGTGATGAACTTGATCTTGGGGTGCCGCGCCACCACGCCGTCGAAGATCAGGTGGCTCACCGCCACCGTGGTGTCGAGCGGGTTGCCGATGACGTTGTTGAAGTAGTGGTTGGTCAGGCGCTCGGCCTGGGTATAGCCCAGCGGGTGCATGAAGATCACCGTGCCCAGCTCGTTGGCCTTGGCCCAGAACTTTTCCAGGCCGAGTTTCGGGTCGCTCAGGTTCAGGCCGTTGACGTTGGTGTTGATCTCGATGCCGCGGAAGCCCAGCTCCTTGGTCAGGTAGACCAGCTCGCGCACCGCCAGCTCGGGGTTCTGCAGGGGCACGGTGCCCAGGCCGACGAAGCGGTCCGGGTGCGTCGCCACCAGCTTGGCCAGGCCGTCGTTGACGCCGCGCGAGAGTTCGGCGCCCAGGTCGGGCTCGGTGAAGTAGAAGAACTGGTAGGGCGCCGGGCACACGGCCTGCACGTCCACGCCCATGGCGTCCATGTCCTTCACACGCTGCTCGATGCCGGTGAGTTTGTAGCCGCGCTCCTTCATCTGCTGGGTGTTGACCGCGCGCGTGAGGTCGTTGGCGAAGATGGTGGTCGGGTCGTAGGCGGCGGCGTTGAGGTGCGCCGTCTTGGCCAGGATGTCGGGGTTGAGGTAGTGGCAGTGGATGTCCACCACCAGGGCCTTGCCGCGGCTGTCGCGCACGATGGGGCGCTTGGCGGCTGCGGTGGGAGCGGCCGGGGCGGGTTTTTTCACCGCCTTGGTGGCCGTGGCGCGCGAGGCGGCCGCCAGAGCGGGCAGCGCGTTGCGCCGTGCGCCGGCATGGCGGTGGCTGGGGTCTACGCAGTCGGGGGTGCAGGTGTAAAGCATGGGATGCCCGGGAGGTTGGAAGAGAAAGGAAAGAGGAAGAGGGAAGCGGGAAGCGGGAAGCGGAAAAAGAGGGGCGCGCTAGAACACACCCAGGTGCCGTGTGGCCAGCCCGGGCTGGGCCCGCACCGCCGCGGCGCTGCCCGCATAGGCCACGCTGCCGGTGTTGACCACCACCAGGTCGTCGGCCAGGTCGAGCGCCAGCTGGAAGTTCTGCTCCACCAGGATGATGGACAGGCCCTCGTCCTTCAGGAAACGGATGGCGCGGCCGACCTCGGCCACGATCAGCGGCGCCAGGCCCTCGGAGGGTTCGTCCATCAGCAGCACCTTGGGGTTGCCCATCAGCGCGCGGCCGATGGCCAGCATCTGCTGCTCGCCGCCCGACAGGGTGCCTGCCGTCTGGCGCTGGCGCTCCTGCAGGCGCGGGAACAGGGTGTACACGCGCTCGAACGACCATTCGTGGGGGCCGGCGCGTTTCTGCTCGGCCACCAGCAGGTTCTCGCGCACCGTCAGGCTGGGAAAGATGCGGCGGCCCTGCGGCACCAGGCGCACACCCTCGCGGGCGATGGCTTCGGGGCTGAGTTTCTCGATGGGACGGCCGAACAGGCGGATGGCCCCGCCGCTGGGCGGCAGCAGGCCGGCCGATGCCAGCATGGTGGTCGACTTGCCCGCGCCGTTGCGCCCCAGCAGGGCCAGCAGGCAGCCCTCGCGCAGGGCCAGCGACACGCCGTGCAGCACGTGGCTGCTGCCGTAGTGGGCATGCACCGCGTCGAGCACGAAGGCGTCAGTGGCCAAGGTAGATCTCCCGCGTGCGTTCGTCGTTGACCACGGTCTGGCGGTCGCCCTCGACGATGACCTGCCCGTAGTGCAGCACGGTGATCTGCTCGGCGAATTCCAGCGCCATGTCCATGTCGTGTTCGATCATCACGATGGCGGTGTCGCGTGGGATGGCGGCGATAAGGTTCTTCACGATCACCCGCTCGTCCTGCGACAGGCCGGCCAGCGGCTCGTCCAGCAGCAGCAGCCGGGGTTTCTGCGCCAGCGCCAGGGCGATTTCCACGCGGCGCTGCTCGCCGTAGGAAATCTCGCTGACCAGCCGTTCGGCGCGGTGGCCCAGGCCCACGCTCTCCAGCACCTCGGCGGCGCGCTGGTACAGGTCGGTGCGTTTGCGCAGGGCGGCGAAGGGGTTGTTCTTCAGCGGCATCAGGCCCAGCAGCGCCAGCACGATGTTGTGCGCCAGCGTGTCCTGCGGGAACAGGTTGATGACCTGGTAGGTGCGTGCCATGCCGGCGCGCGCGCGGGCCGGTATGCGCAGCCGCGTCACGTCCTCGCCGAACAGGTGGATGCTGCCGCTGTCGGGTGTGATCTCGCCCTGGATCTGGCTGAACAGGGTGGTCTTGCCGGCGCCGTTGGGCCCGATGATCAACCGCCGCTCGCCGGGCTGCACGGTCAGCGACACGTCGCGTGTCACGCCGATGCCACCGAAGGAGCGGCAGAGCTTGCGTACCTCCAGCGCCGCCGTCATGGCTTGCCTCCCCGGCGGCGCTGCCACAGCGCACGCAGGCCCGGCACGATGCCCGCGGGCAGGAAGATGACGATGAGCACGAACACGATGCCCAGCAGCATGTTCCAGCGCTCGATGTAGGCCGAGGCGTAGTTCTTCAGCACCAGCACCAGCGCCGCGCCCACCACCGGCCCGGCCAGCGTGCCGGCACCGCCGGCGATGACCCCCAGCAGCGCTTCGGCCGAGACGGTGATCGACATCACGCTGGGGTGCAGGAACTTGTGGAAGTACACGTACAGCAGCCCCGCCACCGCACCGATGAAACTGGCCGCCACGAAGGCCACCCAGCGCACCAGCCACACGTTGAAGCCGAGCGAAGCCATGCGCCGCGGCTGGTCGCGCGTGCCGCGCAGCGCCGCGCCGAAGGGCGAATGCACCAGCCGTGCAATGGCGTACAGCGCGGCTGCGGTCACGGTCAGCACGAACCAGTAGTAGGCGTTGCTGCCGTCCAGGTTCAGGCCGAAGGGGGCCGGCCGGGTCAGCCCCGACAGGCCGTTGTCGCCGTTCGACAGCGCCACCCAGTGGTAGCCCAGGCCCCACACCACCTGCGACAGTGCCAGCGTGAGCATGAGAAAACCCAGGCCCGAGGCACGCAGCGCGATCCAGCCGAAACCCGCCCCCACCAGCGTGGTGAGGATCAAGGCCGCGGGCGCCGTCACCGCATGGCCCAGTCCCAGGCGCAGCGCCAGCAGGGCTGAGATGTAGCCCGACAGGCCCAGGTAGGTCGCATGGCCGAGCGAGGTCAGCCCGGCATAACCCACCAGCAGGTTGAGGCCGGCGGCGAAGACCGCGGCGATCAGCACCTGGCTGCCCAGGTTGACGTAGTACTCGCCCACCAGCAGCGGCAGCGCCGCCAGGGCAGCCAGCAGGGCCAGGGGCCAGAAACGCTTGATGTCCAGGGTCGGGCCAGGCTTCATATGCGGATGGTGCCGAACAGGCCGGCGGGCCGGAAGGCGATGACCACCACC
>JAZJYT010000005.1:114739-123845 GCA_040390235.1 Pseudomonadota bacterium
TCATATGCGGATGGTGCCGAACAGGCCGGCGGGCCGGAAGGCGATGACCACCACCATCGGCAGGAAGAGGATGACGTAGGCCAGGTCGGGCAGCAGCGCGGTGCCGAAGGTGTAGGTGAAACCCACCATGAAACTCGCCACGAAGGTGCCCGCCAGGCTGCCGACACCGCCCAGGATGACCACGATCAGCGCCAGCGGCAGCATGTCGGCGTCCAGTCCCGGATAGGCCGAGAAGATCGGCCCGCCGATGGCACCGCCGAAACCCGCCAGCAGCGCGCCCAGGCAGAACACCACGGTGAACAGCGCCGAGGCGCGGATGCCCGAGGCGCGCGCCATCTGCATGTCGTCCACGCTGGCGCGGATGGTGGCGCCCAGGCGGGTGCGCTCCAGCAGCCAGTACAGCAGCACGAACACCACCACCGCCACCACCACCACCGCCAGCCGGTAGGCCGGAAAGGCCAGGCCGAAGGCGCGGATGGAGCTGCGCAGGAAGGCCGGCGTCTGGATCGGAATCGGGTCGCCGCCCCACAGCACCAGGCACAGGTCGGCGATGATGAAGGACAGGCCCAGCGTGGCCAGCACCTGCGCCTGCGGTTTGCCCCCCAGCCGGCGCAGCACCAGCCGTTCGACGATGCCGCCGAAGACGGCCACGACCACCGCCGCGGCCACCGCCGCCAGCAGCAGGCCCCAGCCCTGCCGCATGGCCGTGGCGGCGATATAGGCCCCCAGCATGAAGAGCGAGCCGTGCATCAGGTTGGCGATGCGCATCAGCCCGAAAATCAGCGCGAAGCCGGCCGACAGCAGGAACAGCAGGCCGCCGAGCGAAAAGCTGTTGAGTGTTTGGATGACCCAGAACTGCATTGCGTCCGGCCTGCCTTTGCTTGGATCAGGTCAGGTTCTTGGCGGGCGGGAAGTCGTTCGAGTAGACCGGGTTGGCCAGGAAGGCCTTGGGGTCGTAGGTCCAGAACTGGCTCACGTTGGGGTAGGTCTGGATCACCGAGTTGACCAGCCGGCCGTCCTTGCGCTCCACCCGGCGGATGTACACGCTGCCGACCACGTTGCCGTAGGCGTCGAAGGTCACCGGGCCGCGCGCCGTCATGGTGTTGGTGGCACGCAGCGCCTTCATCAGCGCGTCCTTCTTCGACACGTCGCCGTGCACCGCCTCCATGGCGGCCTCCAGCACCGCGCCGTTGACGTAGGAGCCGGCGGCATAGTAGCCCGGGTCGTAGCTGAACTGCTTGCGGAAGGCCGGGGCGAATTTGGCGTTGACCGGGTTGCCCAGCTCGGCCGAGTACCAGCAGGTGGTGATGATGCCCAGCGCCTCGTCGCCCATGTTGCGCATGACCGACTCGTCGAGGGTGGTCATGCCGCCGACCACCGGGGTCTTGATGCCGTACTCGTTGAGCTGGCGGATGAAACGGAAGCCGTTGGAGCCGGCAAAACCCAGGAAGATGGCGTCGGCATCGGTCTTCAGGCCCGCGATGAAACTGCCGTAGTCCGGCGCGGTGAGCGGCGGGAACACCTTCTGGATGATCTTGCCGCCCGCGTCCTCGAACACCCGCTGGAAGCCGGCGTTCATTTCCTGGCCGTAGGCGATGTCGTCGGCCACCAGGACCATGCGGCGGTACTTGAGTGTCTTGTAGCAGTAGTCGGCCAGCACGTGGGCGCACTGCGCCGAGGTGGAGGTGGCGCGCACGAACCAGGGGTTCTGCTTGCGCTGTGTCATGTCCTCGGCGGCGGCGATCGACAGGATGGGGATCTTGCGTTCGCGGATGTAGTCGTCGATGGCCAGCGCCTCGAAGGCGGCCAGCGGGCCGGTCAGCACGTCGACCTTGTCGCGCTCGACCAGCTCCTGCGTCTTGGTGCGCGCGGTGGCGGGCACGCCGCCGGTGTCGGCCACGACCATCTCGACCTTGCGCCCGGCCAGCATGCCCTTGCGCTCGGACAGGTACAGGGCCAGGCCGCGTTCCATGTCGATGCCGCCCGAGGCCAGCGGCCCGGTCTTGACGGTGAGCAGCCCCACGCGCACCGGCGCGGAACTGGCCTGGGCATGGGCGAGGGTGCCCAGGGAGGCGGTGGCGATACCCAGTCCGGATACTGCCGCGCCCTGCAAAACCGTGCGCCGGTCAATGGTCATCTGTGGTCTCCGTTGGCATCGCTCTGGGGGCGACGGTGCTTCATTATTGTGATCATTCGATCAACAAGAATATCAGGGCTTACCCGGGGCCGGCGCACGGCCCCGCTCGGCCGTGGTTTCAGCGCGCGCCCAGCCGCCGTGCCTGCCGCAGCGCTGCCGCCAGCGCGGCCAGCGCCGCGGGGTCGGCCGCGCTGTCGCGGCGGGTGATCAGTGCAATGTCGGGCAGGGCTACCGCGGGGCCCACCGGCAGGATCGCCACCTGGCCGGTGGCCGCCTCTTCGCGCGCCTGGTGGTGGCGCATCAGGCCCAGCAGGGTGGGGTCGAAACGCACCAGCCAGCGCACCGTGCTGGACGCCAGGCATTCCGCCACCGGCTGCGGCGGCACCAGCCCGCGCGCCAGGCAGGCGGCCGTCAGCATCTGGCGCGTCAGCGCATCGGGCGGCGACAGCACCCAGGGTTCGCCCACCACGTCGCGCCACTCCAGCCGCCGGGCCTGCGCCAGCCGGTGCCGGGGCGAGGCCACCACACACAGCCGGTCGGCGGCGATACGTTCGAGGTGCAGCATACGCACCTCGGGCTGGGGCAGGGCATCGGGCGGCAGGGCGGTGAGCGCGCAGTCGATCTCGCCGTCGATCAGCTGCGCCACCAGCTGGCGCGGCGGGTTGTCGACCACCCGCACCAGCAGCTCGGGCAGCTTGCGGCACAGCAGCACGATGGCCTGCGGCAGCAGCGAGACGGTGGAAAACGAGCCGATGCGCAGCAGCCCCGAGGCCCCCGCCTCCATGGCGCCGATCTGCTGGCCCGCGGCCTGCAGCTGCTGGATGATGAAACCCGCGTGGCGGATCAGCAGCCGGCCCTGCGCATTGGCCTCGATGCCGCGCCGGCCGCGGGTGAACAGCGCGGTGCCGCACACCGCCTCCACCTCCTGCAGCATCTTGCTGACCGCCGGTTGCGACAGGCTCAGCTGTTCGGCCGCCTGCCGCACGGTGGCTACGCCGCCCAGGATGTGCAGCAGTTCCAGGTGGCGCAGGCGCAGCCGGCGCAGCGCCTGCGCCGCCAGGCCGGTGGGGGGAGGGGAGGGCTTGTCCATGGCCCGGCATGGTATAGCGATAACCGATGAATCGATCCGAATAATTCACTATTCCCGATGGCTCATCCGCCGAATAATGGCCGCACAGCAGGAGACAAGCGTATGTTCGATTCCAGGCGAAAGATTTTCAAGCGGGCCGCCACGGCGGCCGCGGTGGCCACGGCCATGCTCGTGCTGCTGGCCGCGGGCGGCGCGGCGCAGGCGGCCGAGGACTGGCCGCAGCGCCCCATCCGCATCGTGGTGGGCCAGAGCGCGGGCGGCGCGCCCGACATCCTGACGCGTATCGTCGGCCAGCGGGTGGCGGAGATCCTGGGCCAGCCGGTTGTGGTGGACCTGAAGCCCAGCGGCGGCGGCATCATCGGCGCCGACACCGTGGCCAAGGCGCCGGCCGACGGCTACACCTGGCTGCTGGCCACCCCCACCGCCCTCACCGTGGCGCCCTACATCAAACGCCGGCTGCCCTACGACGCGGAGAAGGACTTCGTGCCCGTCAGCCTCATGGGCCAGTCGGCCAACGTGCTGGTGGTGGGCCCGCGGCTGAAGGTGAAGACCACCGCCGAGCTGGTGGCCCACATCAAGGCGCACCCGGGCCAGGTGAGTTTTGCCTCGGCCGGGCTGGGCACGGCCGCGCACCTGGCGGGTGAGCTGCTGGCCACCTCCATCGGCGTGCCCATGGTGCACGTGCCCTACAAGGGCGCCGGCCAGGCCATGAACGACGTGGCGGGCGGGCAGGTGGACTTCATGCTCACCTCGCCGCTGGCGGCCAAGGTCTTCATGCAGGCCGGGCGTGTCACCGCGCTGGCCACCACCGGCCTGCAGCCCGACCCGCAGCTGCCCAAGCTGCCGCTGCTGGCCGACACCGTGCCGGGCTACCAGATCGTGCAGTGGTGGGGCATGGTGCTGCGCAGCGGCACGCCGGCCCCCATCGTGGCGCGTATCCACGCGGCGCTGGTCGAGGCGCTGGGCGACCCCAAGGTGAAGGCGCAGTTCATCGCCCAGGGCGTATCGCCGCGCACCTCCACGCAGGCCGAGTTCGCCGAGTTCCTGGCGGCCGAACGCCGGCGCTACCAGGACCTGGTCAAACGCGCCGCCATCGAACAGGAAGACTGACTGACCCCCCGGACCCAACCCCAGGAAACCCGACCATGAAACCCCAGAACCTGCTTTTCATCCTCTCCGACGAACACAACAAGAAGGCCCTGGGCAGCTACGGCCATCCCATCGTCAAGACACCCCACCTCGACCGCCTCGCGGCACGCGGCACGCGCTTCACCTCGGCCTATACCAACTGCCCCATCTGCGTGCCGGCACGCGCCGCGCTGGCCACCGGCCGCTACGTGCACCAGACCGGCTGCTGGGACAACGCCATCGCCTACGAAGGCCAGCCGCCGAGCTGGGGCCACCGGCTGATGGCGCAGGGCCACCACGCGGTGTCCATCGGCAAGCTGCACTACACCCGCTCCGACCCGCAGACCAACGGCTTCGACGAAGAGATACTGCCGCTGCACATCGTCAACGGCACCGGCGACCTGCTGGGCCTGATCCGCCAGGAACTGCCGGTGCGCAAGGGCGCCGCGCTGCTCGGCCCCGAGGCCGGCCCGGGCGAGTCGGAATACGCGGGCTACGACCGCTCCATCCGCGACGCCACGGTGCAGTGGCTGAAGCAGCAGGCGCACCGGCAGGGCGACAAGCCCTGGGCGCTGTACGTGGGTTTTGTGTCGCCGCACTTCCCTCTGATCACACCGCAGAAGTTCTTCGACATGTACCCCGCGGCCGACATGCCCATGCCCTCGCAGTACGCGCAGGAGGAGCGGCCCACGCACCCTTTCATCCAGAGCATGCGTGCCAGCCAGATCTACGACCAGGGGTTTACCGGGCCCGACATGGTCCGACGTGCCATCGCCGCGTACTTCGGGCTGGTGAGTTTCATGGACGACAACGTGGGCCAGATCCTCGATGCGCTGAAGGAAGCCGGTCTGGAAGACAGCACCCGCGTGGTCTACAGCTCGGACCACGGCGACAACCTGGGCGCCCGCGGGCTGTGGGGCAAGTCGACCATGTACGAGGAATCGGCCGGCATCCCGCTCATCATCGCGGGCGAGGGTGTGCCGGCCGGCGCGGTGTGCGACGTGCCGGTGTCGCTGGTCGATGTGTTTCCCACCATCGTGCAGGGCACCGGCGCCAAGCCGAATCCGGCCGATGCCGACCTGCCGGGCCAGTCGCTGTTCGACATCGCCGCCGGCCAGGCACGGCCGCGCACCATCCTGTCGGAGTACCACGCCGCCGCCGCCATCACCGGCAGTTTCATGATTCGCCACGGCCGCTTCAAGTACGTGTATTACGTCGGCCTGCCGCCCATGCTGTTCGACCTGGAGGCCGACCCGGAGGAGCGGCACGACCTGGGCAACGACCCGGCCCACGCGGCCACGCTGCGCGACTGCGAAGCCGCCCTGCGCAGCGTGGTGGACCCCGAGGCCGTCAACGCCCAGTGCCTGGCCGACCAGGCCGCGAAGATCGAGGCGGTGGGCGGGCGCGAGGCCATCCTCAAGGCCGGCACCTTCCGTTATTCACCTCCACCCAAGCATACGGCGGTGATGTACAGCTGACCGTGCCTGGGCGGTGCCGCTGGCGCTACTGCTTCTCCGGTAGCGTCAGCGTGAAGGAAATGGTTTCTCCGTGGAATTCGCGCCGGCCGTTGCGCTCGTCATTCCATACTTCGATGAGCGGGGTTATGCGGTACTGGTGTGTTCCTGGCAGGAACGCATAGTCGTAGTACTCCTGGCCGGTCGATATCGTCCGAGGGCCCAGAAACATATCGCGATACTCTCTTGTTTCTCCGGGCTCCAACGGGCGGAAACTTTCCCGCGTAAAGGGTCCGCGGCCTACAATGGGGCCAAATTTTTGAAGATAATCACCGCCGACTTGCTGGACGGAGAATTTATCGTTAAATACCATTTCCACCCGTAGGGTCCTGGGGGAAATGTTCTTTATCCGGACATTGGTGAAGACTTTTGCGCCCTCGATCCGCACATCCATGGTGGTCTGCAGGGCATCGCACACCAGGGAGTCCATCGGCCGGGTTTCGCCGGGAACAAGGTCGCAGGGCTCACCCGCGCGGGCAGCGCCGCTGCACAGCAGCAAAGCCAGAAAGACAGTCGCGGCAGCCCGTTGGCCGATGTGAGTGGTTGTCATTTCTTGTGGGGAAGGGAGTCAAGGTAGTCATAGTAGCTGGGTTCTCGCTTGGTGTGGGTGGTGCCGGTTATGTAAAAGCCAAAGGTATCGGCGTGGTAAGGCGCGTCTTCGGGCGCAAGGAGGTTGCCGCTACCGTATTCTCTGCCCGTAGGCTTGCCGGTTTTTTTATCAATCCGGCCGTCGATCGTGCCTGTCAGCGGCGGAGCGGAGTAGGGGATGGCTGGGCCGGAACCTTCCATGTGGGACATTTCATGGGTGAATAGCTGCGGCATGGAGTCGACGATATCGAATGCTGGGCCGAGATAGATGTTGGGCGCCGAATCCGGGTTGAGAACATATGCGCCCGTTTCCTCGTAGTCTTTTGGATCACCGAATATTCGGCTATCCCCGAGCCTGAAATTCTTGACGGACATGGCCTTGTTCTTTTCAATCACGTCGTCGATGCGCTGCAGCACTTTGGCCCGAACCTCCGCATCGGTCGTGCCAAACGCGTGGTAGAACTGGATCTTGGGTGTGTCGTCCTTCGACTTGTCCCAGTCGACCAGTTCTTGCCGGCGAGCCTGCAGGTTTTTCAGCGATCCATCCAGGCCGTTGTTGACGCGGTTCTGGATGTCGAGGTACCTCTCGTAGTTGCGTAGATCCTTGCGCTCTTCCATGGGGCCGTCATGCCCCACGATCTCCTTGGCGAGCGGGGATTCGGGATCGGTTTTGCGCTGGCTTGTATAGGGCGCATAGGCGTACGGTGCGGCCCCGTCGGTTTCTCCCGTCTGCGGCACGTTGCGCATTGCCTGTGGGGCCGAACTGTCGCCATTTCCATTTTCAGACTCTGTTCGTGCCTTCTCGGCCAACACCATCTCATGTGCCCTCTGCGCCTGGCTGGTGCCGATCATCAGCCCACCCTGGATAGGCAGGAACATGGTGATGCCGGCCTTGTCGAGCTGGTCGCGGATGGTCTTGCGGTCGCCGCGCAGCGAGTAGGTGCCATCGCGGTTGAAGCCTGACGGCGGGTTGGGCGGCAGCAGGGCGGCTTCGGAGACGGAGCCGACCGGCGGCCAGGGCATGCCGGGTGGCGGCGACCAGGGCGCCTCGGCTGCGGGCGCCGGGGCCATGCCGGCCCCGTTGCTGTCATTGCCCTCGTCGGTTCCGCCGGCAGCGCGCTGGGTGGCCCGGTGCTGGCGGAGCATCTCCAGCGTCTGCTGTTTCATCTCCTCGATGCTGGGCTCGCCCGCGGATGCCGTGTCGTCGTCGCGGGTGGTGCCGGGGATGCTGCCCATGGTTGCCTTTCTTTGCCCTCGCGGGCAGGGGAATACCCGCCGCGGATCGCGGCGTGGAGAAAAGGGAAATAAAAAAGCCACCCGGGTGGGTGGCCTGCTGCGTCGTTCGAGAACGATGGAAAACAAAAAGCCGCCCGGGAGGGGCGGCTTGGGGGGGGCGGCAACACGATCCCTCCGCAGGGAGCGTCGGTTCTGTGCGTTTACGCGTACCGGCGTTGCCAGTGTATGGTTGTGCCTTATTTTGTCAACCGCTTTCCGCAGGCGCCTACTCGCTCTCGTCCTCGTCCCCCACCGGTGGTGTCCAGTTGGAGAGTGGGGCCTGCGCGCCCAGGCGCTGGCGCAGGCCGGCCAGCACCTGGTAGGCGCCGAGTTTGCTGCCACCGAAGGAATAGGCGTCGTCTTCGCTCAGCTCGTCCTCGCGCCAGGCGTTGCGCGGCGGGTCGGCGTCGTAGTGCACGAAGTACTGGTTGTCGCGCAGCACGATTTCGCACGACTCGGTGTCGAGGCTCAGCCCGAAAAGTTTCTGTTCCATGGCGATTCCGGCGCGGCAGCGTAGGCGCGGCCCGGTGCCGCGCCCTGCGCCGGAATATACCGTTACGCCCGGGCATGGGCATGACACGGCTTGCAGCCGAAGCCGCGCCCGGGGCCGGCCCGGGGCTCGACCGGAGCTTTTCTCTAGAGCCGCGGTGCCGGCGGCGCACCCGTGCCCAGGGCCCGGGCCTTGCGCATCTGCAGCACACCCGCCAGCAGCAGGGCCACGCCCAGGCCGATGATGAACATCGCCAGCGAGTTGCCGCCGACCTCGCTGGTGTTGGCCGCGCTGATGGCCTTGGCGGCGGCAGCGGCGTCGGTGGCGGTCATGGCGGTGGCGAAGGCGGCTTCGTCGCAGCGTTTCTGCATATCGGCCTGGCCGTCGAAACGGGTGCGGCACTGCGCGGCCATGGCCGCGTCGGCCTTCGGCGGGCCGCCGGCAACACTCAGAACCGCGCCGATCAGCAGTGCCAGTATTCCTGCCACCATCAGCAGCCGTGGGTTTTTGAGCATCCGTATCTCCTCAACGTGTTGGTGAATGCGGACGATGCTAGGCGTGGCACACGCGGGCCGTGTGAGCGCCACTTACAACTCTGGCAGCTCCGGCGTGCTCACCGCATGAAGGCGCAGTGGACCAGCATCTCCATCCACCCGGAGGCCAGCAGGCCGCGGCCTTGTTGCAGGGCCTGGCAGAACAGCAGGGCCAGCGGCAGGCCGAGGGCGGCGGTGGCCAGCAGCAGGCGGGGGGAGGGGGCGGGAATGGTGCGGGGGTTCATGGTCGGGCCTTGCGTGGGGGAGGCGGTGTGGTGTCTTGCCCGCAAGGATGCGCGCGGACCGCCCGGGATGCAGGCAGCTTCCGGCAAAGTACCGTGTGGTGATACC